>NZ_JBVJIR010000048.1:0-1031 GCF_055586185.1 Actinoplanes sp. NPDC051405 | reverse complement strand
CCCTAGACCATCCAGTGCTCTACCTCCGGCAAGAAACACGCGACGCTGCACCTAAATGCATTTCGGGGAGAACCAGCTATCACGGAGTTTGATTGGCCTTTCACCCCTAACCACAGGTCATCCCCCAACTTTTCAACGTTGGTGGGTTCGGTCCTCCACGCAGTCTTACCCACGCTTCAACCTGCCCATGGCTAGATCACCCCGCTTCGGGTCTAGAACATGCGACTCAAACGCCCTCTTCAGACTCGCTTTCGCTACGGCTACCCCACACGGGTTAACCTCGCCACATGCCACTAACTCGCAGGCTCATTCTTCAAAAGGCACGCCATCACCCCAACAAGGAGGCTCTGACGGATTGTAGGCGAACGGTTTCAGGTACTATTTCACTCCCCTCCCGGGGTACTTTTCACCATTCCCTCACGGTACTTGTCCGCTATCGGTCACCAGGAAGTATTCAGCCTTACCAGGTGGTCCTGGCAGATTCACGGCAGATTACAGGAGTCCGCCGCTACTCGGGAACACCAAAAAGAGGCCTGCAGCTTTCGTTTACGGGACTCTCACCCTCTACGGTTGGCTTTCCCACACCATTCAACTAACCACAAACTTTGTAACTCTTCTCCACAGTGTCAGCCGTGAAAATTGGGTCCCACAACCCCCATGACGTAACCCCTGACAAGTATCACACGCCACAGGTTTAGGCTACATCCGCTTTCGCTCGCCACTACTCACGGAATCACTGTTGTTTTCTCTTCCTACGGGTACTGAGATGTTTCACTTCCCCGCGTTCCCCCCATACACCCTATGAATTCAGATGCAGGTGACACCACATGACTGGTGCCAGGTTTCCCCATTCGGACACCCTGGGATCATAGCTAGGTTGACAGCTCCCCCAGGCCTATCGCGGCCTCCCACGTCCTTCATCGGCTCCTGGTGCCAAGGCATCCACCGTTCGCCCTTGACAACTTAACCTACAGAAAACAAGATGCTCGCGTCCACTGTGCAATTCTCAACCAACAACCAACCCACAACCC
>NZ_JBVJIR010000047.1:0-1116 GCF_055586185.1 Actinoplanes sp. NPDC051405 | reverse complement strand
AAAGAAGAAGAACACCCCCCCCTTCCGAGGGACCCCCACCCCCCCCCCCCCCCCCCCCCCCCCCCCCCCCCCCCCCCCCCCCCCCACCCCCCACCCCCCCCCCCCCCCCCCCCCCCCCCCCCCCCCCCCCCCCGCCACGGGGCACAATCGGGGCCATGTATGTGATCAGAGAGAAGTTCTTCTCCGTCGGCGACGACTTCGACGTCCTGGACGAACACGGCACCAAGATCTTCCACGTCGACGGCAAGGTGCTCAGCGCCCGCGACAAGGTGGTGATCGAGGACGCGGCCGGCACCGAGGTGGCCAGCGTGCACCGGCATCTGGTCTCGCTGCGGCCGACGTACGAGATCCGGATCGGCGGGGAGAAGGCCGCCGAGGTCCGTAAGAACCTCTTCACGCCGTTCCGGGACAAGTTCACCATCGACGTCCCCGGCCCCGAGGACCTGACCATGAAGGGCGACCTGCTCGATCACGAGTACGTGATCGAACGCGACGGCCGGGACGTGGCCGCGGTGTCGAAGCGCTGGCTGACGATCCGCGACACCTACGCGGTGCGGGTGGAGGCGGGCGAGGACCCCCTGCTGATCATCGCTTCGGTGCTGGCCCTCGACCTGGCGCTGACCAGGGAGGAGAAGAAGGCGGAAAAGGACCGCAAAGACGACGAATGATCACCGTGGTCCACTGTGATCATTCAACTACGTAAAGTGACTCATACTTTCGGCTAGTCATCCATGGCCCTCTCGGCTAAGGTCGTCATAACCGAACGGCCAAGTGTGCGCGGACGACGGTGATCATCGATCGCCGTCGGCCACGAACGGATAGCGATACCTTGCCCGACCGGGCCTGGTGCAAACCAGGCCGGCTCTCCGGACAGGTGCCAAGGAAGGACCGAGATGACTGCCACCCAGACAGTTGAGGCTGCGGAGACGAAGCCTGCGATCAGCGAGGCGCCGGCGGACAGCGCCGCCGACCTGCTGAACGCGATGGCTGCCATGCCCGTCGGCCACCCCTCCCGCGTGTCCCTGCGCGACCGGGCCATCGAGGCCTGGCTGCCGCTGGCCCGCCACCTCGCCCACCGCTACTCCGGCCGCGGTGAGCCCACCGACGACCTGGTCC
>NZ_JBVJIR010000046.1:1530-1727 GCF_055586185.1 Actinoplanes sp. NPDC051405 | reverse complement strand
CAACGACACCACCATCACCTGCGACACCCCCGCCAGCGATACCACCGGCTCCGTCACCGTCAGCATCAACGCACCCGGCGGACCCGCCACCAGCACCTACACCTACACCACACCCACGACTACATCCCCCACCACGACACCGCCCACCACCACACCCCCGACCACCACACCGCCCACCACCACACCCCCGACCACCC
>NZ_JBVJIR010000046.1:0-1432 GCF_055586185.1 Actinoplanes sp. NPDC051405 | reverse complement strand
CACACCGCCCACCACCACACCGCCCACCACCACACCGCCCACCACCACACCGCCCACCACCACACCGCCCACCACCACACCGCCCACCACCACACCGCCCACCACCACACCCCCGACCACCACACCGCCCACCACCACACCCCCGACCACCACACCCCCGACCACCACACCGCCGACCACCACACCGCCCACCACCACACCGCCCACCACCAGCCCGACCGTGAGCCCGACACCCACGGCCAGCCCGACACCCACGGCTGAGCCGACCACGCCTCCGCAGCTCAAGCTGGACCTGAACCTGTCAGTCAACGCCCCGATCGTCGGATCGCAGGCGGTTCTGTCCGGCGGTGGCCTCAAGGCCCAGTCGGCGTACGCGCTGACGATGTACTCGACGCCGGTACGGTTGGCGGGCGGCTTCGCCGACGCGAACGGCAACTTCGAGACCCAGGTCCGGCTGCCCAGCAAGGTGTGTGTCTCGGGTGGCCTGCACCGGATGGTCCTCACCGCGACCGCCGCCGATGGTTCGACTCTGACGGACACCAGCTACGTCGTCATGGACGCGACCTGCAAGACCCGCAGCGTGCGGGCGGTCGCACCGGTCAACAACACGATGACGCTGGGAGCTCTGCTCTTCCCCGTCGGCTCCGCCAAATTGTCGGCCCGGTCGAAGACCACCATCCGTAACCTGAAGAGCTCGTTCGGCGGTGCCAAGGTCATCACCGTGACCAGCTACTCCGAGCCCAAGAAGAAGGGGGCGGCCGCGGCCAAGGCCAACAGGGCCGTGGCCAGGGAGCGCGCCGCCGCGGTGCGGAGCTACATGCTCAGCATCGGGGTGAAGACCCGGATCGTCTCTGTCGGTGTCGGCGGTAAGCGCATCACCGGCTCGAACCGCAAGTACATCCGCCGGGCAGTGATCACCGTCCGGTACTGAGCCTGCTCAGTCAGCACGAGATCGCCCCCGCGACCCACAGGTCGCGGGGGCGATTCGCGTCAGAGGGCAGCACGGGTGGCGGTGACCGCCTCAGTGGCAGCGGTCAGCACCTCGGCGGGCGGGGCAGCCGCGAGCAGGTCGTCGGCCATGACGCGGAGCTGGTCGGGCAGGACCGTCTCGGCCAGCCGTGGGACCGGGCGGTGCCGTCGCTGCTCGGCGTCGGCGGCCTGGTCGGCCAGGCGCTGGACGAGCGTGCGGACGGCCTCGGCCCGGGTGCTGCCGCCGCCGGCCGCAGGGGCGTTCCAGCGGGCGGCCTCCCAGTGGCCGACCTGCGTGATGAGCCGTTGCACCGCGGTCTCGAAGTCTGCTGCGCCCACCCGGCGACCCTATCGGCAAATGGGGCAGCGGGGGGGGGGGGGGGGGGGGGGGGGGGGGGGGGGGGGGGGGGGGGGGGGGGGGGGGGGGGGGGGGGGGGGGGGGGGGGGGGGGGGGGAGGGGGGG
>NZ_JBVJIR010000044.1:0-2052 GCF_055586185.1 Actinoplanes sp. NPDC051405 | reverse complement strand
AGTCCGGCGGCGTCCTACTCTCCCACACCCTCCCGAGTGCAGTACCATCGGCGCTGGAGGGCTTAGCTTCCGGGTTCGGAATGAGACCGGGCGTTTCCCCTCCGCTATAACCACCGAAACAGCTATCAGCGACACAACCAACACTCCAGCACCCCGCGAACTACCCGGGGTGGGGTGGTTGTTTGCTGTGAATCACACAGTGGACGCGGTCGAACATCAAGTTTGGTGTAGTTAAGCCCTCGGCCTATTAGTACCGGTCGACTGAACCTATTACTAGGCTTACATCTCCGGCCTATCAACCCAGTCGTCTAGCTGGGAGCCTTACCCACTCAAGGTGGTGGGATACCTCATCTCGAAGCGAGCTTCCCGCTTAGATGCTTTCAGCGGTTATCCCTTCCGAACGTAGCCAACCAGCCGTGCCCCTGGCGGGACAACTGGCACACCAGAGGTTCGTCCGTCCCGGTCCTCTCGTACTAGGGACAGCCCTTCTCAAGTATCCAACGCGCACGGCGGATAGGGACCGAACTGTCTCACGACGTTCTAAACCCAGCTCGCGTACCGCTTTAATGGGCGAACAGCCCAACCCTTGGGACCTGCTACAGCCCCAGGATGCGACGAGCCGACATCGAGGTGCCAAACCATCCCGTCGATATGGACTCTTGGGGAAGATCAGCCTGTTATCCCCGGGGTACCTTTTATCCGTTGAGCGACACCGCTTCCACACGCAAGTGCCGGATCACTAGTCCCGACTTTCGTCCCTGCTCGACCTGTCAGTCTCACAGTCAAGCTCCCTTGTGTACTTACACTCAACACCTGATTGCCAACCAGGCTGAGGGAACCTTTGGGCGCCTCCGTTACCTTTTAGGAGGCAACCGCCCCAGTTAAACTACCCACCAGACACTGTCCCTCGACCCGATCAGGGCCGCAAGTTAGATACCCAAATCCAACAGAGTGGTATTTCAAGATTGCCTCCACCCGAACTGGCGTCCGGACTTCACAGGCTCCCACCTATCCTACACAATTACATTCGGATACCAATGTCAAGCTATAGTAAAGGTCCCGGGGTCTTTCCGTCCTGCCGCGCGTAACGAGCATCTTTACTCGTACTGCAATTTCGCCGGGCCTGTGGTTGAGACAGTGGGGAAGTCGTTACGCCATTCGTGCAGGTCGGAACTTACCCGACAAGGAATTTCGCTACCTTAGGATGGTTATAGTTACCACCGCCGTTTACTGGCGCTTAAGTTCTCCGCCTCGCCCCGAAAGGCTAACAGGTCCCCTTAACGTTCCAGCACCGGGCAGGCGTCAGTCCATATACATCGTCTTACGACTTGGCATGGACCTGTGTTTTTAGTAAACAGTCGCTTCCCCCTGCTCTCTGCGGCCATACCACGCTCCACCCGCAAGGGGCTTCACGCGTCCGGCCCCCCTTCTCCCTAAGTTACGGGGGCAATTTGCCGAGTTCCTTAACCACAGTTCGCCCGTCGCCTCGGTATTCTCTACCTGACCACCTGTGTCGGTTTGGGGTACGGGCCGCTCGGAACATCGCTAGAGGCTTTTCTCGGCAGCATAGGATCACTGACTTCACCTGAATCGGCTCGGCATCACGTCTCAGCCTCATGCGTCACGGATTTGCCTATGACACGGCCTACACGCTTACCCCGGCACAACCACCGGCCGGGATCAGCTACCTTCCTGCGTCACCCCATCGCTAAACTACTACCTGCCAGGTTCCCAGACTCCACACCCTTGACCCGAAAGTCGCCGGCGCTTCGCGTGGTTAGCACAACAAGGTTCGTCTTGGGCGCTCCTTTGCGGGTACGGGAATATCAACCCGTTATCCATCGACTACGCCTCTCGGCCTCGCCTTAGGCCCCGACTCACCCAGGGCGGATTAGCCTGGCCCTGGAACCCTTGGTCATCCGGCGGAAGGGTTTCTCACCCTTCATTCGCTACTCATGCCTGCATTCTCACTCGTGCAACCTCCACGGCTAGGTCACCCTGCCGCTTCACCGGTAGCACGACGCTCCCCTACCGACCCACACACCTGGATCC
>NZ_JBVJIR010000043.1:0-13499 GCF_055586185.1 Actinoplanes sp. NPDC051405 | reverse complement strand
AGGGAGGCCTTCTGTGGGGCAGAATCACTCGGCGAACGTCGTGCGTCCCACTTGCGTCGCCCCCCCTTCGCCCTCCCCCCCCCCCCTTCCCCCCCCCCCCCCCGCCCACGACAAACGCCGGGCCACACCCCGAGGGGTGCGACCCGGCGCCGGCCGGTGCGGGAGTCAGGAACGGGCCTGGCTGACCGCTTCCTTGCTCTGGTCCTTGGCGTCCTGCGCCGAGGACTGGGCCTGCTGCTTGGTGGTCTGCGCGGCGTCGGCGGCGGTCTCCTTGACCTGGCCGACCGCCTGCTGCACCGTGCCCGAGACGTCGTCCTTCATCTCGGCCGCGACGTCCTTGACCTTGTCGGTCAGGTCGCCGCTGTGCTCCTTGAGCTGCTGGCCGGCCCGCTTCTCGGCGTCGGTGACGGGGATCAGCGTGGCGGCGAGCATGCCGACACCGAAGGCGATGATGCCCGCGGCGAGCGGGTTGCCCTGCGTCTGCTGGGCCACCGCCTGCGGCGCGCCCCGCACCGCGTCGGCGGCGCTGTGCGCCTTGTCGCCCGCGGCGTCGGTGAGGTTCGACGCCTTGTCCTGCACCGTGCCCAGGGCCGAGGAGGCCTTGTCCTGCACGGTGCTGGCGGCCGACGAGGCCTTGTCCTGCACGGTGCCCGCGGCGTTGCCCGCCGAGTGCCTCGCGTGCTCCGAGCTACCCATGACCTTCTCCTTCACGGCGGTCCAGCGGCGCTGGGCGGCCTTGGTAGGGCTGGTCTTCTCCGCCAGCAGATCCACGTGGCGGGTCATGGAGGCGCGCGTCGCCTCGATGTCCTGCCTCAACCGGTCGGGTTCTTCAGCCATTGCGCGTCCTCCTTGAGGGTGTCGACGGTGCGCCGCGGGGTCGGGTCCACGGTCTTGAGCTTCTTGCGGCCGTTGCTGTAGAGCACCGCGCCGACGATCCCCCAGAGCACCGCCACGATCAGCGCGGCCCAGCCGGGATCCATCACGTTGCTGAGGGCGGCCACCAGCGCGAAGCTGAGCAGCACCAGCACCAGGTAACCGGCGAAGGCGGCGGCACCGAGCATCCCGGCGGCCTTGCCGGCCTTGGAGGCCTCCTGCTTCAGCTCGACCTTGGCCAGCTCCACCTCCTGGCGGAACAGCGTGGACAGGTCGTTGCTGATGTTGCCGATCAGTTCGCCGACAGAGGTCTCGCTGACCTCCTCGGCGTGGTCCCGCGAGTGGCCGGTCGGGTAGGGCGCGGTCATCGCGTGCCGCCCGGATAATCCCGCGTGGTCCCGGTGACGTAGTCCTCCTCGACGACGACCGGCGTGCCGGTGCCCGTCGAGGCGTACTCGGTGGTGGCCGCCGGGTAGCCGGAGGTCGTGTTGACCGCCGGGTCCACGTAGCCGGTCGTCCCGGTCGTGTAGCCGGTCGTCGCCGGGGTGGTGTAGCCGGTGTCGTAGGTGCCGGGGTTGGACACGAACGAGTCGCTGGCGGGCTTGTCCGAGGAGAGCTCGTCGGCCTTGGCCACGCCCTTACCGAGCCGGGCCACCACGAAGCCGGCAGCCAGCGCGCCGGCGAGGAACGCGCCGGGACGACGCCGGGCGAAGTCCTGGACCTCGCGCAGCACGCCCTCGGGCCCGTTGGTCTCCAGGTAACCGGCGAGCTGCCGGCCGCTGTCCGCGACGCGGGAGACGATCTGGGTCGCGGGCGAGTCGGAACGGTCGCCGCGCATCTCCTCGAGGTGGTCCGCCATCTCGCGGATGCTGCCGACGAGCTTGTCGTTCTGTGTCCGGGCCTGCTCGCTCACCTTGCCGCGAACCTCGGATGCCACGTTGCGGACCTGGGTCTTGGCCTCGGAGCCGACCCGCTGGGCCTGCTGCTTGGCGGTGTCCTTGACGTCGCTGGCGGCCTGACCTGCGGCCTGGGCGCTCTGACCAGCGGCCTGCTTCACCGCGGACTGGTCGCCGCCCGAGGAGCCCTGCCCGGTAGCCGGGTACGTCTCGGCGGGGTAGGTCGTCTCGGGATATGTCGTCGCCGCGTAGGTCTCGGTGACCGGCACGTCGGCGAGGGGGGTGGTGTCCGGCGCGCGGGCGCCCGCAGACGGGTCACTCATTGCTGCCTCCATCGTGGTTCGTTCGTCCGTTGGTGCTTCGCGATATTGGTTACCCATGGCCGCCTCCGCTAACGCATAAAACGGCCTGCCTAATACTGCGAATTCTTTCCGCATAGATCGCTTTCCAGTGGGTACTCACCATGACTCCCTTTTCCTACAGCGCCCATCGGTTTACCATGTGGCAGACGATCGAGACCGGTCCGTGCCGCAGAGGAGCACCCTGATGGACGACATGCTGGACGAGGCCACCTTCGACCGGCGCCGGCTGGCCCAGTGGCTGGCCGGGGAGGCAACCGGCTTCTCTCGCCGGGACCTGCTCAAACTCACCGCCGCGGCGGGTGCGGCCCTGACCGGCGTGGCCGCCACGGGCAGCGCCGCCGGCGCCGCCGCGCCGGGGCCGATCGTGAAGCCCCTGCCCCCGGAGTTCTTCACCGTGCTCGGCACCAACGCCGAGATGCGCTGGTCGGCGATGGCCGATCAGGGCTGTCTGGTGCCGATCGACCGCTTTTTCGTCCGCAACCACACCAGCACGCCGATCATCGATGCGACGGATTGGCGGCTGCGCCTGTTCGGCGCCGGACTGCGACACGGACCGGTCACATTAACGTATGACGAATTGCGCCGCCTGCCGAGCGAAACGGTCACCGCGACGGTGGAATGCGCCGGCAACGGCCGCAGCTACTTCACCACCCAGCAGGGTCAGAAGGTGTCCGGCACGGCCTGGAAGCTCGGCGGCGTCGGCGTGGCCCGCTGGCGCGGCGTCCGGCTGTCCACCGTGCTGCGTCGCGCCGGGCTCAGCCGCCACGCGGTGGACGTGCTGCCGGCCGGGCTGGACCCGAACTTCGTCAGCGGCGGCGTGGACCTCGGCCCGGTCCGCCGCCCGCTGCCGGTCCGCAAGGCGCTGCACGACGTGCTGCTCGCGTACGAGATGAACGGCGAACCACTGCCCGCCGACCACGGCCACCCGGTGCGGCTGGTGGTGCCCGGCTGGATCGGCATCGCCTCGATCAAGTGGCTGGGCAGTATCGAGGTCAGCGACGCCCCACTGTTCTCACCCTGGAACACTCAGTTCTACCGGCTGTTCGGCCCGGACCACCCGGCGGAGGGCGAACCCTTCGACCGCCAGGTCCTCAAGAGCGCCTTCGAACTGGACCCGGGCGCGCAGGTGGCCGCGGGCCGGCCCCTGCGGTTGCGCGGCCGGTCCTGGTCGGCGGCAGGCGCGATCCGGCACGTGGACGTCAGCACGGACGGCGGCGCGACGTGGCGCCGGGCCCGCCGGGTCGGCGGCAGCGAGGGCCACGCCTGGCAGCGCTGGGAGGTGGACTGGCGGCCGGCCGCGGGCCCGCACGAGCTGCTGGCCCGGGCGACCGACGTCCGCGGCAACACCCAGCCGGACGTGGCGGACTACAACGAGCTGGGCTACCTGTTCGACGCCGTGATCCGGCACCCCGTGGTGGCGGCCTGACCGCTCAGCCGTGCCAGGTGCGCCACAGGGCGGCGTACGTGCCGTCCGCCGCGACCAGTTCGTCGTGGGTGCCCAGCTCCACCAGCCGCCCGCCGTCCATCACCGCCACCCGGTCCGCGTCGTGCGCGGTCTGCAGCCGGTGCGCGATCGCGATCACCGTACGGTCGTGCAGCACCGCGGCCAGCGACCGTTCCGCGTCCCGGGCGGTCGTCGGGTCGAGCAGCGCCGTCGCCTCGTCCAGCACCACCGTGTGCGGGTCGGCCAGCACCACCCGGGCCAGCGCCAGCTGCTGGGCCTGCGCGCCGTCGAGGACGAAGCCGTCGCCGCCCAGCCGGGTGTCCAGGCCGTCCGGCAGTTCCCGGACCCAGTCCGCGCCGACGATGGCCAGCGCCGACCGCAGGTCGTCGTCGGAGGCGTCCGGGGCGGCCAGGGTCAGGTTGTCGCGGACCGCGTCGCGGAACACGTGGTGCTCCTGGGTGACCAGCACGACCTGGCGGCGCAGCAGGCTCGGCGGCAGGTCGGCGATCGGCACCCCGCCCACGGTCAGTGTGCCGGCGCGGGGGCGGTCGACCCCGGCGAGCAGCCGGCCGAGGGTGGACTTGCCGGCGCCGGAGCGGCCGACCAGGGCGAGCCGCTCCCCCGGGCGCACAGTCAGGTCGACGCCGCGCAGGACGTCGCGGCCGCCGTCGTAGGCGTACCGCACGCCGCGCGCCTCGATCCGGTCGCCGGCGGGGGCGCGGCGCTCGGTGACCACCGCCCGGGGGATCACCGCCAGCCCCTCGACCCGCGCAAAGGAGGCGCCGCTGCTCTGCAGCTGCTCCAGCCAGATCAGGATCGCGTCCAGCGGCACGGCGAGCTGGCGCAGATACAGCGCGGTCGCCGCGACGGCGCCCAGCGACAGCAGCCCGTTGACATAGAGCGCGCCGCCGACCAGCAGCACGGCGACCACCGGCACCACGTAGGAGACGTCGACCGCGGGGAACAGCACGCTGCGCAGGAACAAGGTGCGCAACCGGGTCCGGCGGGCCCGGGCGATCGCGGCGTCGCCCCCCGCCCGGCGGCGTTCCTGCAGGCCCAGGGCCTCGACCGTACGGGTGCCGGCGATCGTCGAGGCCAGCTCGTCGGCCAGCGCCGACCCGGCCGCCCCCTCGTCCAGGTAGGCCGTCGGCGCGCGGCGCAGATACCACCGGGTGGCCAGCGGGATCGCCGACAGTCCGGCCAGGGCCACCACGCCGAGCAACGGGTCCAGCAGGAAGACAGCGACGATCACGAACAGCGCCTGGGCCGAGGCGATGAGCACCTCGGGGATCGCGTCGCGCAGCGTCACGGCGACCGTACTGACGTCCCCGGTGCCGCGGGCGGCCAGGTCTCCGGTCGGCACCCGTTCCACCACCGAGGCGGGCAGGGCCAGGGCCCGGTCGACGAACCGCTCGCGGACCCGGGCCGCCGTACGCTCGCCGAAGCGGTAGCCGACCGCCAGCGCCGAGCGGGCCAGCAGGGTCTGCGCGACCGTGCACAGCAGGATCGCGCCGGCCAGCTGGTCGACGGCCCGCACGGAGGCGTGGCCGCTGGTGACCGTGTCGACGATGCGGCCCAGCAGCCACGGGCCGGCCAGCCCGGCGACCGCCGCGAGGGCGTTGAGCAGCACCATCAGCACGACGGCCCGCCGGTCGTCGCGGATCAGCCGGATCGCGGCCCGGCGCACGTGGGCGCCGCCGGCGATCGGCAGGGTGCTCACCGGACGACCTCCGGCAGCGCGGCCTCCCCCGCCGCCCGGGTGACCAGCGCGCGGTAGCCGGGCTCGGTGTCGAGCAGGGCGCGGTGCGTGCCGGTGGCGGCCAGCCGGCCGTCGACCAGGTAGTGCACGATGTCGGCCCGGTCCAGCAGGGCCGGCGAGGTCGTCGCGACCAGCGTGGTCCGGCCGGCCCGGGCGATGGGCAGGCGCTGGGCGATGGCGGCCTCGGTGTGCGCGTCCACGGCCGAGGTGGGCTCGACCGCGAGCAGGATCTCCGGGTCGGCGTAGAGCGCCCGGGCGAGCCGGATGCGCTGGCGCTGGCCGCCGGAGAGGTTACGGCCCTGGGTGTCGACGGTCGACGCGATGCCCTCGCCCAGACCGTCCACGATGTCGCCCGCGACGGCGGCGGTCAGCGCACGCGTGACGGCGGCGTCGTCCACCGGCGACCGGCCCGCGACGATCTCGCCCAGCGTGCCGGTGAACAGGTACGCCTCGTTGTCGGCCATCAGGATCCGGTCGCGGACCGCCAGCCCGTCCAACCGCAGCCCGCCCCAGGTCGCGCGGGTCGGCCCGAAACGGCCGAGCCGGTCCACCACCGCGGCGGCGTCGGCGGGCCGGGCGCTGGCCAGCACGGTCAGCCGGCCGGGCACCACGACCACCCCGGACTCGGGGTCACGCAGCATCGCCGGGCCGTCGGGACCCGGCCGGGTCGGCGCCGGATCCACCGGCAGGCGCAGGAAACCCACGACGCGGCCCCCGGCGACCAGGGCCCGGCTGACGTCGAAACCGCCCTCGATGAAGAACGCGACCGGGACGACGAGCACGGCCGCGTACCCCCAGACCGCGACCAGCTCGCCGACCGTGATCTGACCCTGGGCCGCCATCCGCGCGGCCAGCCAGATCACCACGGCCAAAAACAGCGCGGGCAGGCCGACGCCGAGCGCCTGGATCCAGCTGGTCACCGCGCCGACCAGATACCCCTCCTCGGCGACCCGTTGCGAGTCGCGCCGGTAGCGGCGGGCGTACGCCTCCTTGCCGCCGAGGCCGTTGAGGATGCGCAGCCCGGCCATGATGTCGACCAGCCGGTCGGCGAGCGCGCCCTGGTGGTCGCGGTAGCGGGCACCGGCGCGCTGCAGCCGGCTGAGCATCGGGCCGACCACGATGGCCAGCACCGGCACGCCGGCGAGCACCACGACCGCGAGCAGGGGCGAGATCTTCAGCAGCAGCACGGCGACCACGACGTAGGCGACGACGGCGCCCAGGCCGGGCCCGGTCACGGTGAGGGCCTGGGCCAGCACCCAGACGTCGGCGATGCCGATGGTCACGATCTCGCCGGCGCCGATGCGCCGCGGCAGCGCGGCGCCGAGCCGGGTGGCGTGCGCGATCACCGCCCGCACCGTGCGGAAACCGCCGTCCAGCCGGATCTTCGTCATGGTGCGGTGCCGCAGGATGGCCAGCACCGCGTTGACCGCGCCGACCACGAAGAGCACGGCCACCCAGCCGGTCAGCGCGGACAGGTCGCGCCGCTGCAGGCCGCGGTCGATGGCCTGGGAGAGCAGGTACGGCGGGAGCGTCAGCCCCACCATCCACAGCGACCCGAGCACCGCGCCGGCGGTGATCCGCAGCTTCTGCCGCCGCACGAGCCACCACAGGTACGGCAGCGGACCACGCACGTCGGCCACCGCGTGTCCTGCTTCCGTCACGCCTTGCACCTTAGAGCAGCAGCGATCATCGGCGGGAGCCCGAATTCGGGCGATGTTCACGGCCCGGTTAGTCTCCGGGCGTGACTGCCTTCGCACCCCCGCTGATCTGCGCCGAACGCGTCATCGGGGGACGCCCGCACGACTTCTCGCGCCGGGTCACGGTGATGGCGATCGTCAACCGCACGCCCGACTCGTTCCATGACCGCGGCCGAACGTTCGCGCTGGAGAAGGCGACCGAGGCGGTGCGCGCGGCGGCCGACGCGGGGGCGGACTGGATCGACATCGGCGGGGTGCCGTTCGCGCCGGGGCCCGAGGTCAGCGCGGCCGAGGAGCTGGACCGGGTGCTGCCGGTGGTGGAGGCGGCGCGCGGGCTGGCCGTGGTCTCGGTCGACACCTACCGGCCGGAGGTGGCGCGGGAGGTGATCGCGGCGGGTGCGGGGGTCATCAACGACACCTCGGGCCTGCGCGACCCGGCGATCGCGGACGCCGTGGCCGGCACCGACGCGTCCCTGGTGATCACCCACAGCCTGGCCGCGCCGCGCACCCTGCACCCGAGCCCGCGGTACGCCGACGTGACCGCGGAGGTGGCCGGCTTCCTGCGCGAGCGGGCGGCGCTGGCGCTGTCCCGCGGCGTCCGGCCGGAGCAGATCATCATCGATCCCGGCCACGACCTGAACAAGAACACGTACCACTCGCTGGAGCTGACCCGGCGGCTCAGCCAGATCACCGCGATCGGCTATCCGACGCTGGCGGCGCTGAGCAACAAGGACTTCATCGGCGAGACCCTGGACCGCCCGCAGCAGGAGCGCCTGGTGGGCACGGTCGCGGCGGTGGTCTTCTGCGTGACGCAGGGCGCCCGGATCGTGCGGGTGCACGACGTACGCGCGGCGGTGGACGCGGTCCGGATGACCGAGGCGATGCTGGGCCTGCGCGACCCGGCCTACGCCCGTCACAACATCTGAGCGACGACCGCCTCGCGGACCGCCGGGGCGATCTCCTCGGCCCAGCGCCCGAGCGACACCTCGTCCGTGGTGCCGTGACCGGCCGCGAAGAGGGTGAAGCCGGCAGCGCCGTGCTCCAGCACCGCCCCGGTGAGCTCCTCGATCCACTGCCGCACCGAACCACCGAGCCACCGCCCGGCCTCGTCCCGCGGGGCGGGCAGCGGGCGGTCGGTGATCGCTCCGGGCAGGTTGAAGACGGTACGGATCTCGCGCGGATCGCGGCCCACGGCGGCGGCCGCCTCGTCGATGACGGGGCGCGACGTCCGGTATCGCTCGCTGAGCCAGTCCGCGGCGTGCCCGGGGATCCAGCCGTCGGCGACCCGGCCGGTGGCCGCGAGGGACTTCGGGCCGACCGAGCCGGTCCACACCGGCGGGGCGGGCACGGGCGCCGGCTCCAGCTCACGCACCTGGTAGTACCGGCCCTCGTGGGTGACCGGCGGGCCGCCACCGCACAACTTCCTGATGAGGACGATCGCCTCCTCGAAGGCGTCGACGGCCGCGCCCGGGGACAACCGGGGCACACCCATCTGTGCGATCCGGTCCCACAGCCCGCCCGCACCCACGCCGAGCACCACGCGCCCGTCGGAGAGCGCCATCAGCGACGTCACCGTGCGGGCCAGCATGGGAGCGGGCCGGGTCGGCAGGTTGGTCACGTTGGCCAAGGCGGCCAGCCGCTCGGTGCGTCCCAGGACGAAACCGACCGCGGCGTACGCGTCCAGTCGCGCGCCGAAGTAGGGATGGTCGGACAGTGAGACGTGGTCGAGCCCGGCCCGGTCGGCCTGCCGGGCGGCCCGCACCAGAGCCGGCCCCTCGGTGATGCCGTGGGGGGCGCCGAAGCCGAAGACAACCCGGGATCCGGACATCGGCGCACCTTCCGACGGTCAATAGTTCGCGCCACGAACTTTATTAGTTCGTGGCACGAACTGCAACCTCCGGCTCCAGGAAGACCTCGGGCACTTCGTTGTCGCGCACGACAGCACCGAGCAGCCCGGCCAGCGCATCGCGTCCGGCGTCGTCCAGACCGGCGGCCAGCTGCTCCACCCGGCGGCACGTCTCGGCATAGAACTCCGCGGCGAGCCGGCTGCCGTGCGGGGTCAGCGCGACCCGTACGGCCCGCGTGTCCCGGGGATCCGCCTCACGGCTGACCAGGCCGTTACGTTCGGTGCGGTCCACCAGGCCGGTGAGGCTCGACTTGGCCAGGGAGAGCATCGCGGTCAGCTCACCCATGCCGCGCGGTCCGCTCATCAGCACGCACAGCAACTGCCCCTGCTGCGGGGTGAGGCCGTGCTCCCGCCCCGATTCCGCATAGACCGCATTGACCAGGAACGTGGCCCGCACCAGGGCGGCCACCACCCCGATCCGACCCTCGCCCGCACTGTCCACCGGGCCATTGTAGGCCGAATATTCGTGGCACGAACTATCCGGGTTCGGGCCCGAGCCAGCCCTTCTCGAGGTTGTGCGCGCCGATCAGCTCGGTCATCCACGGCTCTCGGGGCACCGCGTCCGGCCCGATGATCCGGAGCACGCCGAGCACGGTGAGCAGCATGCCGCTGGCCAGGAAGCCGCGGGCCTCCTCCTCGCCGGCGCCGGTCAGCTCGCGGACCGTGCGGTAGATCCGGCCGAAGCAGGCGCGCACGGTGGGCCCGAGCGCGGGATCGGCGCCCGCGGCGAAGGCGTGCAGCAGGACGGTGATCAGGTCCCGTTCGGCCAGCAGGTCGTCGTAGGCGATGCCCAGGCTCTCCAGATCCGCCCGCTCGGCGGCGGCCCGGCGGAAACGCTGCTCGACGCGGCCGGTGGCGTGCTCGGCGGCGGCCAGGAACAGCGCCTGCTTGGTGCCGAAGAGCCGGATCACGTACGGCTGGGAGACGCCGGCCAGGCGGGCCACCTGATCGGTGGTCGTGCCGGCGTAGCCCCCGCGCGCGAAGGCGGTGATCGCGGCGGCCACGAGTTGCTCGTGGCGCTCGTCGGCGGTGAGGCGGGTCCTGGTCACGTTGACAGGTTATCAGTTGATAACTACGGTGGCCTCAGTTAGTTATCAGTGAATAACAACAAGGAGATGCGATGTCCAGCCCAGCCGCGGCGCCCCGCCGGCCCCGCCCTCTCGCCGCGGTCCTGGCCGCCGTCGGCATCCCGATTTTCATGGTCACGCTGGACAACCTGGTGGTCACCACGGCGCTGCCGGTGATCCGCGCGGATCTCGGTGCCTCGGTCACCGACCTGCAGTGGTTCGTCAACGCGTACACGTTGCCCTTCGCCGCCTTCCTGCTCACCGCGGCCGCCATCGGCGACCGGATCGGCCGCCGCCGGATGTTCCTGGCCGGCATCGTGCTGTTCACGCTGGCGTCGGCCGCCGCCGCCCTGAGCACCGAGTCGTGGATGCTGACCGCGTCCCGCGCGGTGCAGGGCCTGGGCGGCGCCGCGGTCGCCCCACTGTCGCTGACCCTGCTGGCCCAGGCGGTCCCGGACCGGCTGCGCAGCGCGGCGGTCGGCATCTGGGGCGGCATCAGCGGTCTCGGGGTCGCGGTCGGCCCGGTGGTCGGCGGCGCGGTGGTCGAGGGTCTCGACTGGTCCTGGATCTTCTGGCTGAACGTGCCGGTCGGCGTCGTGGCCGTGCTGCTGGCCGCGACCGTGCTGCCCGAGTCACGCGGCGGCGCCGTCCGGCTCGACCCGCTGGGCCTGCTGCTCTCCGCCGCCGGCATGCTGCTGCTGGTCCGGGGCGTGGTGGACGGTCCGGACCACGGCTGGTCCTCGGCCCGCGTGCTGTCCATGCTGGCCGGCGGTGCCGTGCTGCTCACCGCGTTCGTGGTCTGGCAGCGCCGCAACAGCGCGCCGATGCTGCCGCTGTCGCTGTTCCGCTCGCGGGGCTTCAGCCTGGTGAACATCGTGACGCTGACCTTCTCGGCCGGCACCTTCGGCGCGGTCTTCCTGCTGGCCCAGTTCTTCCAGGTGGTGCAGGGGCTGAGCCCGCTGGACGCCGGTATCCGCACCCTGCCGTGGACGATGGCGCCGATGGTGGTGGCGCCGCTGGCCGGCATCTTCGCCGACCGCCTCGGCGTGCGGAACCTGATCGTGGCCGGTCAGGCGCTGCTGGCCGCGGGCATCCTGTGGATCGCCCTGGCCACCACGACCGAGGTGAGCTACGGCGACCTGGTGATCGCGTTCGTGCTGAGCGGCGTCGGCATGGGGCTGACCTTCGCGCCGATCAGCACCATGGCCCTGGCCAGCGTCACCGCCCGCGAGCGCGGCGTCGCCTCCGGGGCGAACAACACCATCCGCGAGCTGGGGGTGGCCGTCGGCATCGCGGTGCTGGCCTCCATCTTCACCTCCACCGGCGACTACACCAGCCGGCAGGCGTTCGTCGACGGGCTGCTCCCCGCGGTGATCGTCGGCGCCTGCATCGTGGCAGTGGGCGGCGTCGTGGCGTTGTGGCTGCCTCGCCGCCCGGCCCCCGTGGCCGACGTGATCCCGCCGAGCGTGCCCGAGGCGGTGCCGGCGCTTCAGCACTGACGGCTCGACCGGCTGCGCCGGGGTCCGATCGTGGCCTCCGGCGCAGCCACGCGTCTTCTTGCGACCTCACATCTCGAATGTTTCAGAAGTTGGTCCAACTATTGCGGGAGTGTGTCGTGCGCTGTCACGATGACCGTCGATCCGGCATCCCCCTCCATCCCTAGGTCGGATCGGATCGGAGCATCCCCGTGCCCGTCTCCCGCCGTACCGTGCTGTCCACGATGGCCGCCGGCTCCGCCGCGGCCGCCTCCCCCGCCCTGTTCGCCCGCCGGGCCGGCGCCGCCTCCGCGCCCGGCGACGTCGTCGGCAAGATCACCGTGGGCTACCAGGGCTGGTTCTCCTGCCCCGGCGACGGCGCCCCGATCGGCGGCTGGTGGCACTGGACCCGCGACCGCTTCCAGCCGCCGTCCCCCGCCAACACCACGATCGTGTCCTGGCCGGACCTCACCGACCTGCAGCACGGCTACCCCACGGCGTACCCGGACCTGGGCAACGGCCAGAGCGCCCGGCTGTTCTCCTCCTACGACCAGCAGACGGTCGACACGCATTTCCGCTGGATGCGCGACTACACCATCGACACGGCGGCGCTGCAGCGCTTCAATCCGACCGGCGACGAGGGGCCGACCCGCGACGCCATGACGGTCAAGGTCCGCGGCGCGGCCGAGGCGACCGGCCGCAAGTTCTACATCATGTACGACGTCACCGGCTGGACCGCGATGCAGCAGGAGATCAAGAACGACTGGCTGGCCAAGATGGCCGCACACACGACGTCACCCGCGTACGCCCGGCAGAACGGCAAGCCGGTCGTCTGCATCTGGGGTTTCGGCTTCGACGACCCCGGCCGCCCGTTCACCCCCGCCCCCTGCCTGGACGTCATCAACTGGTTCAAGGCGCAGGGCTGTTACGTCATCGGCGGGGTGCCGACGTGGTGGCGCCAGGGCATCAACGACTCCCGCCCGGGCTTCGCCGACGTCTACCACGCCTTCCACATGATCTCGCCGTGGATGGTGGGCCGGGCCGCGACCCCGGCCGACCTGGACTCGTACTACGCCAACGCCAACGTCGGTGACTACGCCGACTGCCAGGCGCACGGCATCGACTACCAGCCCTGCGTGCTGCCGGGCGACCTGTCGTCCGGGCACCGCCGGCACGGCGACTACTACTGGCGCAGCCTCTACAACATGATCCGGCTCGGCTCCCAGGGCCTGTACGTGTCCATGTTCGACGAGTTCAACGAGGGCAACCAGATCGCCAAGACGGCGCCCACCGCGGCGTTCGTGCCGGCCGGTTCGGGCATCCGGGCCCTCGACGAGGACGGCACCGCCTGCTCGGCCGACTACTACCTGCGGATCACCGCCGACGGCGGCCGGATGCTCAAGGGACAGCTCGCGCTGACCGCGACCCGCCCGACCCCGCCGGTGCTCGGCGGCGGCCCCGGACCGGGCCCCGATCCGGCGCGTGACCTGGCCGCGGGCCGGCCGACCGCGGAGAGCAGCCACACGCAGGTGTACGGCTCGGGCAACGCCGTCGACG
The DNA here is from genome assembly GCF_055586185.1 of Actinoplanes sp. NPDC051405. Taxonomy (NCBI): domain Bacteria; kingdom Bacillati; phylum Actinomycetota; class Actinomycetes; order Micromonosporales; family Micromonosporaceae; genus Actinoplanes; species Actinoplanes sp. NPDC051405. The sequence continues at coordinate 463 of NZ_JBVJIR010000043.1, read as the reverse complement.
GCAACCCGGGCTCCTACTGGGAGAGCGCGAACAACGCCTTCCCGCAGTGGCTGCAAGTGGACCTCGGCGCCGCCAACCCGGTGTCCCGCGTGGTCCTGCGCCTGCCACCGGGCTGGGAGACCCGTACCCAGACGCTGGGCGTGCAGGGCAGCACCGACGGCGGCGCGTTCACCACGCTGTCCGCCGCGACCGGCCGCACGTTCAACCCGGCCACCGGCAACCAGGTGACCGTGACCTTCCCGAGCGCCTCCGTGCGCTACGTCCGCATCACCGTCACGGCCAACACGGGTTGGCCGGCCGGTCAGGTGTCCACGCTGGAGGCGTACACGGGATAGCCCCTCTGCGGCTTCCATCCTCAGCCGCAGGGACCCGGGGGGGGGGGGGGGGGGGGGGGGGGGGGGGGGGGGGGGGGGGGGGGGGGGGGGGGGGGGGGGGGGGGGGGGGGGGGGGGGGGGGGGGGGGG
>NZ_JBVJIR010000042.1:0-15819 GCF_055586185.1 Actinoplanes sp. NPDC051405 | reverse complement strand
CCCCCCCCCCCCCCCCCCCCCCCCCCCCCCCCCCCCCCCCCCCCCCCCCCCCCCCCCCCCCCCCCCCCCCCCCCCCCCCCCCCCCCCCCCCCCCGGGAGGCAGGACTCACACCGTGCGGGTGACCGACACCGTTACCGTTTCGCCGTCGCCGACCTCACCGCTGAAGCCGGTCGCGGCCTCGTCGAGGGTCAGCGCGGTCGCCAGCGTCTCGGCGGCGACGAAGTCCCGATGGACGTCGACGGCCGCGGCGACCACGGGCGACGCTGCGATCCGCAGGGCGATCCGGTCGGACACGTCGAGGTCGGCTTCGCGGCGGGCCTGCTGCACGACCCGGATCAGGTCGCGGGCCAGGCCCTCGGCCGCCAGCTCGGGCGTGACCTCGGTGTCGAGCAGCACCACACCCCGGCCGGCCGGCAGCGGCGCCGAGTTCTCCGCGTCGGCGGCGATGAGCTTCAGCTCGTACTCGCCCTCCTGCAGGGTGACGCCGGCGGCGACGGGCGCGCCGTCGACGAGCTGCCAGTCGCCGGCCTTGACGGCCTTGATGACGACCTGGACCTGCTTGCCCAGGCGCGGGCCCAGGGCCCGCGGGACCACGGTCAACACCTGCTGGGAGTACGCGGCAAGATCGGCACTGAGCTGCACCTCCTTGACGTTGACCTCGTCGGCGAGCAGCTCCGCGAACGGCCGCAGCGCGTCGGCGTCGGGGCTGGCCACCGTGAGCTTGGCCAGTGGCAGACGGACCCGGAGCGCCTTGGCCTTGCGCAGTGACAACGCAGCCGAGGCCGCCTCCCGGATCGCGTCCATGGAGGCCACCAGCTCGGGGTCGGCGGGGAACGCCTCGACCGTCGGCCAGTCGGTCAGGTGCACCGACCGCTCGCCGGTCAGGCCACGCCAGATCTCCTCGGCGGTCAGCGGCGCGAGCGGCGCCACCACCCGGCACAGGGTCTCCAGCACCGTGGCGAGGGTGTCGAACGCGTCCGCGTCGCCGGCCCAGAAGCGGTCCCGGGAGCGGCGCACGTACCAGTTGGTCAGCGCGTCCAGGTACGACCGCACCGACGCGGCCGCGCCCGAGATGTCGTACTCGTCGAGCTGGCGGGTGGTGTCCGTGACGAGTTCGCTGGTCTTGGCCAGGATGTAGCGGTCCAGCAGGTGCGTCGAGTCGGTACGGAACCGGGCCTCGTGACCGGCGGCGTTGGCGTACAGGCTGAAGAAGTACCAGACGTTCCAGGCCGGCAGCAGCACCTGGCGCACCGAGTCCCGGATCGCGGTCTCGGTCACCGGCATGTCACCGCCGCGCAGCACCGGCGACGACATGAGCATCCAGCGCATCGCGTCCGAGCCGTACGAGTCGAACACCTCGTAGACGTCCGGGTAGTTGCGCAGGCTCTTGGACATCTTGCGGCCGTCGGCGCCCTGCAGGATGCCGTGGCTCAGGCAGTTGCGGAACGCCGGCCGGTCGAACAGGGCCGTGGCCAGCACGTGCATGGTGTAGAACCAGCCGCGGGTCTGGCCGATGTACTCGACGATGAAGTCGCCCGGGTAGTGGTGCTCGAACCACTCCTTGTTCTCGAACGGGTAGTGCACCTGCGCGAACGGCATCGAACCGGACTCGAACCAGCAGTCCAGCACCTCGGGCACCCGGCGCATGGTGGACCGCCCGGTCGGGTCGTCCGGGTTGGGCCGGGTCAGCTCGTCCACGTACGGCCGGTGCAGGTCGGTGACCTCGACGCCGAAGTCCGCGCTGAGCTGCGCCAGCGAGCCGTAGACGTCGACCCGCGGGTAGGTCGGGTCGTCGGACTTCCACACCGGGATGGGCGAGCCCCAGAACCGGTTCCGGCTGATCGACCAGTCCCGGGCGTTGGCCAGCCACTTGCCGAACGAGCCGTCCTTGATGTGCGCCGGCGTCCAGGTGATCTCCTGGTTGAGCTCGACCATCCGGTCCCGGAACTTGGTCACGGCCACGAACCACGACGACACGGCCTTGTAGACCAGCGGGGTGTCACAGCGCCAGCAGTGCGGGTACGAGTGCGTGTACCCCTCGTGCCGCAGCACCACGCCGCGGGACTTGAGCTCGGCGGTGATCGGCTTGTTGGCGTCGAAGACCTGTACGCCCTGGTAGTCGGGCACGAGCGCGGTGAACCGGGTGTGGTCGTCGACGGTCACGATGGTCGGGATGCCGGCGGCGTTGCAGACGTTCTGGTCGTCCTCACCGAAGGCGGGCGCCTGGTGCACCACGCCGGTGCCGTCCTCGTCACTGACGTAGTCGGCCGCCAGCACCTGGTACGCGTTCGGGCCGGCCTGCTCGACCAGGAAGTCGAACATCGGGGTGTAGCGGCGCCCGGCCAGCTCCCGGCCCAGCACCGTCCCGACCTGCTCGTATCCGTCGAGCTCCTTGGCGTAGGCGGCCACCCGGGACGCGCCGACGATCAGGCGGGAGCCGTCCTTCTCCAGGATCGCGTACTCGATGTCCGGGCCGACGGCCAGCGCGAGGTTCGACGGCAGGGTCCACGGCGTGGTGGTCCAGACGGCGATCCGCTCGCCGGTCTCCAGCTGGAAGGTGACGGTCAGCGCCGGGTCGGTCCGGTCCCGGTAGACGTCGTCCATCCGGGTCTCGGTGTTCGACAGCGGCGTCTCGCACCGGAAGCAGTACGCCAGCACCCGGAAGCCCTCGTAGATCAGCCCCTTCTCGTGCAGGGTCTTGAAGGCCCACATGACCGACTCCATGTAGCTGGGGTCGAGGGTCTTGTAGTCGTTGCCGAAGTCCACCCAGCGGGCCTGGCGCGTGACGTAACGCTCCCAGTCCTTGGTGTAGGCCAGCACGGAGGTCCGGCAGGCGTCGTTGAACTTGTCGACGCCCAGCTCGAGGATCTGCGCCTTGGTGGTGATGCCGAGCTGCTTCTCGGCCTCGACCTCGGCCGGCAGCCCGTGGGTGTCCCAGCCGAAGCGGCGCTCGACGTGCTTGCCGCGCATGGTCTGATAGCGCGGGACCAGGTCCTTGACGTAGCCGGTGAACAGGTGGCCGTAGTGCGGCAGCCCGTTGGCGAACGGCGGGCCGTCGTAGAAGACGTACTCGTTGCTGCCGTTCTCCCCGGCCGGGCGCGCGTCGACGCTGGCCTCGAAGGTCTTGTCGGCGGCCCAGTGCTCCAGCACGGCCCGCTCGACCGCGGGCAGGTCGGGGCTCGCCGGTACGCCGGCGGCGTCGGTGTGCTTGGGATAAGCCATCGGTGGTCACTCCTCGAGCAGTGCACTTGCGTGGACTGCGAGGACGAGCCGGAGCCCGCGGTACCACCTCGCTTGACGGCCACAGGGCCGCCCGCTCGTTCGCCGGCTGGGGTGCGGGCCGGTGTCCGCCCGGTTCTACTGGGACCGTGAGGTCTGTTCTTCCGGAGGCTCCCCGGTGATGGCCGGATCAACGCCTGACTGCACAACGATACCGGCCGTCATTTGTTCCGCGGCTTCGGCAGGGTGGTCGACCACAGCGATACGCCGGCCCGGTCCCGCAGGTCGACCCGCAGCGCGCCGGTCCGGCCGTCGATCCGCACCTCACCGAAGTGCTGGAAACCGTCGGCCGGCGACGTGTTGGCGACCGGCGGGGCGTTCACGAAGACCGCCTCCGGGCCGAACGTGCCGTCCAGCGCGTTGGGCCCGAACGCGCCCGCGTGCGCCGGGCCGGAGACGAACTCCCAGAACGGCGTGAAGTCCTGCACCGCGGCCCGGGCCGGGTCGTAGTGATGGGCCGCGGTGTAGTGCACATCCGCGGTGAGCAGCACGATCCCGGTCACGCCGGCCCGGTGCGCCGCCTGCAGCACCCGGGCGAACTCCAGCTCACGACCCAGCGGCGCGCCCGGGTCACCCTGGGCCACCCCCTCCTGGGCCGCCGGGCCGTCCGGCACGACCACGCCCAGCGGCAGGTCGTTGGCGATCACCTTCCAGGTGGCCCGCGACGTGCGCAGGCCGCGGATCAGCCACTCACGCTGCTCGGCCCCGAGCAGGCCACGGTACGGATCCGCGTACGTGTTGCCGTCGTTGACGTCCTTGAACGTGCGCATGTCCAGCACGAACACGTCCAGCAGCGGCCCGTACGAGATCTTGCGGTGGATCGGCCCGGAGCGCTGCGGGGTCGGCACCCACTCGTGGTACGCCCGGTGCGCCCGCGCCGCGAGCACGTCGACCCGCTTCTCGGTGTACCGGGCGTCGTCGAGGATCTCCCCCGGGTACCAGTTGTTGACCACCTCATGGTCGTCCCACTGGTTCACCTGCGGAACCTCCGCGGCGAACGCCTTGTACGCGTCGTCCAGCAGGTTGTACGCGTACTGGCCGCGGTACTCGCCCAGGGTCTCGGCGACCTTGGACTTCTCCGGCGTGACCAGGTTGCGCCAGACCCGGCCGTCCGGCAGCGTCACGGCGGGCACGAGCGGACCGTCGGCGTAGACGGTGTCACCGCTGTGCAGCAGGAAGTCGGGCCGGCGGCGGCGCATCGACTCGAACAGGGCCAGGCCACCGTACGCCGGGTCGATGCCCCAGCCCTGCCCGACCACGTCACCGGTCCAGACGAACGAGATGTCCTGCCGGCGTACCGGCGCGGTGCTGAACGAGCCGTCGAGGGGCTCACTGAGCAGGCCGGCGCGGTCGAGGCTCTCCGCCCGTACCCGGTAGTGCAGCTTCTCCCCCGCCGGCAGGCCGCGCAGGTGCACCTTGCCGGTGAAATCGGTGTCCGGGGTGAGCACCGGGCCGCGCACGCGGCGCGCTCCCCGCAGATCCGGGCGCCGGCTGATCTCGACCCACATCCGGCTGGGCCGGTCGGCCCGGGCCCAGACGACCGCGGTGTCGGCGGTGGCGTCGCCGGTCTGCACTCCGTGGGTGAGCACCGGACGCTGCGCCGACCAGCCGGCGAAGACCGGCCCGGCGGGCAGGACACCGAGTACGCCGCCGGCCACCCCGGCCCGCAGCAGGCTACGTCGATCGATGGAGGTCATACCGGCAGGCTCTCGGGGCCAGGTGAAGCCCGGGCGGGACCGAGATGGACGGCGGCCGAAGATCAGGCGGCCGGCTGCGCCCCGGCCGCGTCCAGCCAGCGGCGGTACCAGCGGCCGAAGCCGAGCGGCTTGCCGTCGTCGTCGAGCAGCGGCCGGAAGCCGCCGTCCTCAGCGGTGTCGTCCGCCCACATCTGGCCACGGGCCGGGCCGCTGACCACCAGCACCTCCCGCAGCGCACAACCGAGGTGGCACAGGTAGAGCAGGCCGACCGAGTGCTCGGGGGCGTAGACGACCGCGTCGTGGCGCTCCCAGTAGTCGTCCTCGGCCTCGTTCCAGGCCTCCTCGGAATCGAAGTCGGCCTCGTCCGGCTGGTCAGGCAGGCCGTCCGCGGGATTGAACGCCTCGGTGTGCGGGAACGGCTGCGCCAGGGTCTCCCGCACGGTCAGGTCCGCGCCGTCACCCTCCCACTGCCAGCTGCCGTCGACCCGCCGCGGCGGGAACAGCCCGTAGCCCGGCCCCGCCCCACCCCGGCCCGCCGTCACGAGAAACGACCGGTACTCACCCGGCAGCTCCACGCCCAGTTGGGCCTCGAGCTCGGCCAGCTCGACCGGGCTCAGCGGCGGTTCCAGCACCCAGTGGTGGCCGTGGCGCCCGAACACTCTGTCGCCAGCGGGGTCGGCGGCCAGCACGGCGAGCCGTTGGCGGATGTCAGCCCAGGCGTCGGTCATCTGTCACGTCCTTCGTCGCTGTCTCGTCCTGACGGTGTACACCACGACCACAGGAGGATTCATGCCCCGCTTGGCGATCGACAAAGTCGCACCGGCCGCTTACCGGGCCGTCTACGGCATGGAGCAGTACTGCCGCGACCGCGTCGACCCCACCCTGTACGAGCTGATCAAGCTGCGCGCCTCGATGGTGAACGGCTGCTCGTTCTGCACCGACATGCACAGCCGCGACGCGCTGGCCGCCGGCGAGTCGAGCCGGCGCCTGTTCGCCGTCGCGGCCTGGCACGACGCCCCGTTCTTCAGCGAGCGGGAGCGGGCCGCGCTGGCGCTGACCGACGCGGTGACCCGCCTCGGCGAGCACGGCGTCCCGGACGAGGTCTGGGCGCCGGCCGCCAAGGAGTTCACCGAGGAGGAGCTGGCCGATCTGCTGATGGCCATCGCCACGATCAACGTGTGGAACCGCCTGTCGATCGCGATCCAGAACGAACCGCCGCTGGAGGTCTGAGGCTGCTCAGAGCTCCGGGAACCACAGTGCGAGCTCACGCTTCGCACTGTCGGGGGAATCGGAGGCGTGGACCAGGTTCTCCCGGTTGGACAGCGACAGGTCGCCGCGGATCGTGCCCGCGGCGGCCTTGCGACCGTCGGTGGCGCCGACCAGGGCCCGGACGACCGCGATGACCTCGTCGCCGGAGAGCACCAGCGCGGCGAGCGGCCCGCTGGTCATGAACTCCTTGAGCGGCGGGTAGAACGCCTTGTCCACGTGCTCGGCGTAGTGCTGGTCGGCCAGCTCAGCGTCCATGGTCCGCACGACCAGCGCGTCGATCGTGAGGCCCTTGCGCTCGAACCGGCTCAGGATCTCCCCGAGCAGGCCGCGCCGCAGCGCATCGGGCTTGACGAGCACGAGCGTGCGCTCGGTGGCAGTGGACACCGGAAGTTCCTCCTGGGTAGGACGTGGCAAGCCGACACGCCGGTCGGGAGGTCAGCCTATCGGTACCGGATCGGGCGCGAGCGGCAACCGCCCGGTAGCGCACTTTCCACGGGCGGTCGCGGCTACGTAACCTGACGGGTACACCCGGGAGGTCCACTGTGGCGAACCAGAACGGCCGGCCGATCGCTCCGGCCCGCAAACTCGTGGCGGCCGTCGTCGGCACGATCGCGGTCTTCGTGATGCTGTTCGGCCTCGGCATGTCGAGCTGGGCGATCGTCGCGCTGGGGCTGGCGATGCTGATCCTGGCCATCGCACTGGGCATGGTCAACGTGGTCCGCCGCGGCGCCCGCGCCTGGGTGGCGGGATCAGCGCAGGTCAAGGCCATCTCGGAGCCGCCGGCAACGGCGATCTACGGCCGCGCGGAGCTGCAGATCGTGATCGTGGCGCCGGGCCTGCCGACATCGGAGGTGACGGTCCGCGACCCCCGCGTCCCGGTGGCCAAATGGCCGCGGGTGGGCGACACCCTGCCGGTGACGGTGGACGTGGACGACATGCGCCGCGTCCGCATCCAATGGGACGAAGCCGAGACCTACGACCTGGGCACCCAGAACGTCCCCCCGACGTACTACGAGGAAGACCTGCCGGACGACGACCTGCTGGGCGGCGAACCGGAACCGCCGCCGTGGGCGACCCGGGACCGGCAGTGGGGCCGCGGCCCGGACGAGCCGCCACCCCCGCCGCCGCCGTCCCCGCGCCTGGGCGACCTGGACGGCCCGCCACCGCCGCCCCCGCAGGCAGGCCTGGTGGACGAACCACCGCCGCCGGTGATCGTCCGCGACGCCCCCGGCGGCCCGATCGTCGAGGGCCAGCTGGTGGAGCCGGACTACGACTACACGACGCCGCTGCCGCAACGCGCCCGCACGGCGACGGCCGCGCCGCCGCGCCCGGCGGAAAAACCCCGCCCGAGACCAAGACCGCACGCGACAGCAACCATGGACCCGGAAGACGACGGTACGGGCACAGAGCCGACAGAAGCAGCACCGGACCGAGCCCCCACGGCATCCTCTCGGCCGCCCTCGGACTCAGTGCATTCAGGCTCAGCGGCTTCAGAACCAGTGGCTTCAGACCCGGTGGCTTCAGACCCGGTGGCTTCAGACCCGGTGGCTTCAGACCCGGTGGCTTCGGACTTGGTGGATGAGGACCCGGCGCAGCCGGTGCCGGCCCAGTCGGTGCCGGCCCAGCGCACCCCGGAGCAGGACCCGGAGATCGACCTACCCCTGGACGGTGACCCGGAACCACCCCCGGAACAGCAGACCCGCGCGGCGCGGGCGGCGGTGGACGCGGACATCATCGCCCCGCCGGCGGCCGACCCTGCTGCCTCTTCTCCGTCGGGTGACCGCGCGGGCCGCGTCCTGGACGCGGAGGACGACCTTCTCGGGGATCTGGAACCACCGCCGTGGGAGGTCCGCGCCCGGCAGCCGGAGTCCCAGAGCGAGACCGCACCCCCGCTGGTCGCCGAGAAACCGCCTCCAGCTGCGGAACCGCCGCTGGTCGCCGAGGAACCGTCTCAAGTTGCGGAACCGCCGCTGGTCGCCGAGGAACCGTCTCAAGCTGCGGAACCGCCGCTGGTCGCCGAGGAACCGTCTCAAGCTGCGGAGCCTCGCCCGAAGCCCCGGCCGCGTCCGGCAGACGAAGCACCGTCAGCTGCGGACGACCGCCCACGGAGCGGCGGCGAACCACGAAGCGCGGCGCAGACGACCGGCCTGGCGGCGGCCGCGGGGGCGGTGGTGGCTGCGGGGTTCGCGGCCTTGGGCAACGCGTTCCGCGGCAAGAAGCAGGAAGAAGCTCGCCCTTCCCCCGACGCTCCGCGCACGGCGTCCCGGCGTCCGGAGCCACCTGGTCCAGCCGACCCGGTCGCCGCTACCGGCTCGGTGTCGGCCACCCAGCCGCCGCCGAATGATCTGGACCCGGCTGCGCCGGTCGGCCCTCCCGCTGAGCCCGCTGCCGCTCCCCGCCCAGCCACCTCATCCAGCCCATCCGCCGCCGGCACAGCTGCCTACTCCGGCCGGTCCGCGGATGAGCCGGCTGCCGAAGCGTCGGCTGCTCCTCGAAACACCGACTCGCCTGCCGTTGACCGCACTCCGGAAGCGGAATCATCCTCCGGCACCGGCCTCGGCGCAGTCTCCGCAGCCCGTTCAGCTCCCGCACCGAGCCCCACCCCGGCCCCTGACCGCGCCGCTCAGGCCGAGTCCGGCTCCGCGTCCGAGTCCGGCGCCGCATCTGGCCCCGGCCCGGCATCTGACCACGGCGCCGCGCCTGGTCCCGGTGCTCCATCCGGCACCGGTGCCGCAGCTGATTCCGGCCCCGCATCTCGCCCAGCTGCGTCGGCAGCCGATTCCGGCGCCGCACCTGGCCCAGCTGCGTCGGCAGCCGATTCCGGCACGGCATCGGCCGCGGCGGCCACCGCAGCCGGAGCTGTCTCCGCCACTCATCCCAGGCCGGCACCCTCGGGACCTCCCGGACAGGTCTACGCCTCCCCCACCGCCTTCGGCCCGGGCGGAGGCTCCGGCACCGGCAACCCGGAGGACACCCGACCCCGACCGGAACCCACCCCGATCCGCCCCGGAACCGTCTACGCCGCCGCGGCCACAGGCGGCGAACCCACCCAGGAAAACCCCGCCCCCGCCGCCACCCAGCCGAAGCCTCCGACTCCCACCTCCGCGGGAGGCAAGCGAGGAAGGCCCTGGGCCGACCTCGAAGGCGGCTTCGAACCCGATGAACGCGCCGACGACCTGATCACCGCCTACCCGAGCGCCCGCCCCGGCCCGGCAGGCGCCATCCACGGCGTAGGTATCACGGTGCTGGTCACCAACCTGGCCCGCTCAGTGACGTTCTACCGCCAGATGCTGGGCTTCTACGAAATCGACAGCGGCTCAGGCAGCGCAGTGCTCGCCTCCGGCGACACGAGGCTGGTCCTCCGCACGGTCCCCGACCTGTCCGGCGTGGCCGGCCGCCTGATCTACCTCAACCTGGAGGTAGGCGACGTCGAGGCGGTCTACGAGGAGCTGAAGGCCAAGGGCGTGAAGTTCGTCCACGGCCCCCGCCCGGTGAACCGAGGCGACAAGCTCGAACTCTGGGCAGCCTCCTTCCACGACCCCGACCAGCACAACATCGCCATCACCCAGTGGCGCGCCATCCGCTGACCAAGCCGTCGCCGGTCCACCCGCCCACAGCCGCGGGTGGACCCACAGACCCGGCCCCGACTGCCCGCCGGCTAGCCCAGAATCTTGTGCCGTACCGACGTCGCGTAAGCCCAGGTCAACCCGAAGATCAACCCCAGCGCCGCAAGTGACCAGTGCAGCAGCCCGGACGCCAGCAGCAGCACCTGTAACCCCGTACCCGCGTGCCAGGCCCAGCGACGCCGCATGCTCCCAGCCACCAGGGCCGCGACCACCGCCAGGGCCACCACCACCCCGATGCCCCAGCCGCTGAGATCCCCGCCCATGATCCGGATCGGCTGGATCGCCAGCAGCAGGACGATCGCTTCCAGAGCGAGCGTGCCCGCCCCCAGCCCCCGTACCGCCGCCTCGGGATTGCGCAGCCCGGACCGCCGCGGCTCGTCGCCCTCGACCCCGGCCGGCGCCTCCTCGGGCAACGGCACGGGCGAGGCCGGCTCCGGCGGCGGAGTGGTCACTTCTTCAGGAGCTTCCGTGCGTCGGCGACGGTGACGATCGACCCGGTGATCAGCACCGCGACGCCGCTGTGCTCACCGTCGGTATCCGATTCGGCGAGCACAACCGCTTCCTCGATGGCGTCGGGCATGTTCCGCGTGATCGTCACCCGGTCCTCGCCGAAGATCTCTTCCGCGATCTGGGCGAGCTCGTCAACCGGCATCGCCCGCGGTGAGCTGTTCTGCGTCACGACGAGCCGGGCCGCGACCGGCTCCAGCAGCTCGAGCAGACCGGCCACGTCCTTGTCGCCGAGCACCCCGACCACAGCGACGAGGTGACGGAACGCGAACTCTTCCTCGAGCGCGGTCACGGTCGCCGCCATGCCGTGCGGATTGTGCGCACCGTCGAGCAGGATCGTGGGCGCGCTGCGTACCGGTTCGAGCCGGCCGGGCGAGTCGACCCCGCCGAAGCCTTCCCGGACCAGGTCGACGTCGAGCTGCTTGGCCGCGCCCGCGCCGAGGAACGCCTCGACCGCGGCGAGCGCGAGGACCGCGTTCTGCGCCTGGTGCGCACCGAAGAGTGGAAGGAAGATCTCGTCGTACACGCCGCCGAGCCCCTGCAGCGTCAGCACCTGACCGCCGACCGCCTGGTCCCGCCGGATGACGCCGAACTCGCTGCCCTCGCGTGCGACGGTCGCACCGACCTGCGCCGAGCGTTCGAGCAGCGGCCGCATCGCGTCCTCGGTCTGCAGCGCGCTGATGACGGTGGCGTCCTTGTGGATGATGCCCGCCTTGGCCCAGGCGATGTCCTCGATCGTGTCGCCGAGCCACTCGGTGTGGTCAAGCCCGATCGGCGTGATGACACAGACGCCGGCCTCGAGAACGTTGGTCGCGTCCTCCTCGCCGCCGAGGCCGACCTCGACCACGGCGATGTCCACGGGCGCGTCGGCGAACGTCGCGTACGCCAGCGCAGTGGTCATGTCGAAGTAGGTGAGCGGCTCAGCGGACCGCTCGTCGATCAACTGGGCCAGCGGGGCCACCTCGTCATAAACGGCGGCCAGCCGCTCCTCGGAGACCGGCTCGCCGTCGAGGCTGATCCGCTCCCGGACCGTCTCCAGGTGCGGGCTCGTGTAGCGACCGGTGTGCAGCCCGTGCGCACGCAGCAGGCCGTCGATCATCCGGGCCGTGGACGTCTTGCCGTTGGTCCCGGTGAGGTGGATCGACGGGTACGCCCGCTGCGGACTGCCGAGCACGTCCATCAGGTCACGGATCTTCTGCATGTCGAAGGCCATGCGGGTGAAGCCGCGCCCGTCGAGCGCGGCGACCACCTCTTGGTATGTGCTCATGCTGAGGGCAACGCTTTCAGGGCCGCCGCAATTCTCGCGAGGTCGGCTTCAGCCGTGGCGAGCCGATCCTTGATCTTCGCGACGACCTGTTCGGGCGCCTTGCCGACGAACGCGTCGTTGTCGAGCTTGGCCCGGCACTGCGCCGCTTCCTTCTCGGCGGCGGCGCGATCCTTGTCGAGACGGGCCCGCTCGGCAGCGACGTCGATAGTGCCCCGGGTGTCGAGGTCGACGGTGATGCCACCGGTGACCGCCAGGGTCGCCGTGGCCGAGAACTCGGGTGCTGGGGCGTCGAGGCGGGCAAGCGCGCGGATCAGCGGCTCGTGCACGTCGATCCCGACGTTGCCCAGGCCGGTGAGCGCGGCGCTGACCCGCTGACCCGGACGCAGGCCCTGGTCGGACCGGAAACGCCGAACCTCGGTGACGACCTTCTGCAATGCGGCCAGCTCCTCCTCGGCCACATCGTCAACCCGAGCCTGGTCGGCAACCGGCCAAGCGGCGACGACGACGGACTCGGCGCCGGTCAGCACCGTCCACAGCTCCTCGGTGACGAACGGAATCACCGGGTGCAACAGACGCAACAGCTGGTCAAGAACGTGCCCGAGCACTCGGCGGGAGCGCGCAGCCTCGACGCCGTCGGTGGCCAGCACCGGCTTGCTGAGCTCCACGTACCAGTCGCAGACGTCGTCCCACGCGAAGTGGTAGAGCGTGTCGCAGGCCTTGGCGAACTCGTACGTCGCGAGCTGCTCGTCAACCTCAGCGATGACGTGCTGCAGCCGCGACAGGATCCACTTGTCGACGCTCGACAGCTCCACCGACGCCGGCAGTTCGCCCTCGACCGTGGCCCCGTTCATCAGCGCGAAGCGCGTCGCGTTCCACAGCTTGTTGCAGAAGTTGCGCGACCCCTGGCACCACTCCTCGCTGATCGGCACGTCGGAGCCGGGGTTGGCACCGCGGGCCAGCGTGAAGCGGGTGGCGTCGGCGCCGTACCGGTCGATCCAGTCCAGCGGGTCGACAGCGTTGCCGAACGACTTCGACATCTTCTTGCCGTGCGCGTCGCGGACCAGCCCGTGCAGGGCCACCACGTCGAACGGCTGCACGCCGTCCATCGCGTACAGGCCGAACATCATCATCCGGGCGACCCAGAAGAAGAGGATGTCGTAGCCGGTGACCAGCACGCTGGTCGGGTAGAACTTCGCCAGCGTCTCGGTCTGCTCGGGCCAGCCCATCGTGGAGAACGGCCACAGCCCGGACGAGAACCACGTGTCGAGCACGTCCTCGTCCTGGCGCCAGCCCTCGCCGGTCGGCGGCTGCTCGTCCGGTCCGACGCAGACGACCTCGCCGGCCGGGCCGTACCAGACCGGGATGCGGTGCCCCCACCACAGCTGGCGCGAGATGCACCAGTCGTGCATGTTGTCGACCCACGCGAAGTACCGCTTCGCCAGCTCCGGCGGCTCGATGGTGACCCGGCCGTCCCGGACGGCGTCGCCGGCCGCCTTCGCCAGCGGCCCGGTGTTGACGAACCACTGCAACGACAGCCGCGGCTCCACGGTTGTCTTGCACCGCGAGCAGTGACCGACGGAGTGCTGGTAGGGCCGCTTCTCGGCAACGATGCGCCCCTGCTCACGCAGGGCAGCGACGATCGCGGGCCGCGCCTCATACCGATCAAGACCCTCAAACGGCCCCGGTACGGTGACGACGGCACGCTCATCCATGATCGTCATGCTCGGCAGGTCGTGCCGCCGGCCGATCTCGAAGTCGTTCGGGTCGTGCGCCGGCGTGACCTTGACGGCGCCCGTACCGAAAGCGGGGTCGACGTGCTCGTCGGCCACGATCGGGATGCGTCGCCCGGTGAGCGGAAGCTCGACCTCGGTGCCAATCAGGTGCTTGTAGCGCTCGTCATCAGGGTGGACAGCCACCGCGGTGTCACCGAGCATCGTCTCGGCCCGGGTCGTGGCGACAACGATCGCGTTGTCACCGTCGCCGTAGCGGATGGAGACGAGCTCACCGTCGTCATCGGTGTGCTCGACCTCAATGTCGCTGAGAGCGGTGAGACAGCGCGGGCACCAGTTGATGATGCGCTCGGCACGGTAGATGAGGCCGTCGTCGTACAGCTGTTTGAAGATGGTCTGCACGGCCTTGGAGAGGCCCTCGTCCATGGTGAACCGCTCGCGGCTCCAGTCGACGGAGTCGCCGAGCCGGCGCATCTGCCCGGTGATCGCGCCACCGGACTCGGCCTTCCACTGCCAGACCTTCTCGACGAAGGCCTCCCGGCCGAGGTCGTGGCGCGAGATCTGTTGGGCGGCGAGCTGCCGCTCGACGACGTTCTGGGTGGCGATGCCGGCGTGGTCCATGCCGGGCAGCCAGAGCACCTCGAAACCCTGCATCCGCTTGAAGCGGCTGAGGGTGTCCATGATGGTGTGCTCGAGGGCGTGGCCGACGTGCATGGAGCCGGTCACGTTGGGCGGCGGGATGACGATGGAGAAGGGCGGCTTGTCACTAGCCGGGTCCGCCGTGAAGTAGCCGGCCGATACCCACTGCTCGTACCGCCGCTGCTCTACCTCGCCCGGCTGGTACTGGGCGGAAAGGCCACCGGTGGGCCGGCTGTCGGGGGTACGGGTGTCGGTTGCTTCGCTCACCCGACAAGTCTACGGAGCCCGTCCGGGAAGCCTGCGATCGCACCGCCTCCCTGTGGACAAGGGTGGGTCTGTGGACAACGCCCGGCGCGGGATCGACGAGTTGTTAGGCTCGCACGATGTCCGAACGCCCTGGCTCCGCTCCACCACCTGAGGCATCACCGGTGGAGATCGCCGCTGACCCGTTCCCGCTCACCGAGTCCACCGGTGAGGAAAAGGAAGAGCGAGCGCCCAGGTCAAGGACCAAGACCATCATCCTGAGCTCACTGCTGGCGGTCAGCCTGGCGGGTGCATCCGTCCTTGGGTACGTGGGCTGGCGCATCGCCTCGCAGAAGGACGCGAGTCTGACTGTCCCGGCAAAGGTCGCAGGGCTGACCGTCGACAGCAGTGACGAGGGCCGCAGCACAGCGGATTACCTCCAGACGGCCTTGTCAGCAGATGTGGCCTTTGACCGGGCAGTGGGAGCGGTATACACGGACGGCTCGGCCAACGATGTCCTCTTCTTCGGCGGCACGACGCTGTTCTGGACCCCGGAGGACGATCTGGTGACGGCATTTGATCTGGTCTCCGATGAGCAGGGTTCGGTGACCGGGCTGCACGACGTGCCGGCCGGCCCACTCGGCGGCACGATGAAGTGCGGGACGACGAAGGCGGACGGGGCAGACATGCCGGTATGCGGCTGGGCCGACCACGGCAGCCTGGCCCTGGCGATGTTCCCGGGCCGTACGGTCGACGACTCAGCGAAGCTGCTCGGCGAGATCCGGGCCGCCGCCCAAACGCGCAACTAGGCGCGGCTCTCAATTGCTCGTCTGCAGCGGGCGGTGATGGCCGCCGAGCAGGCTTAGCGATGATCGGCTCTGTTCAGGTCACGCTCTTGGGGCCCATCCGGGCCGAGGCCAATCCGCGGCCTCGGTCGGCGCCGGCGTCTCGCTCCGCGGCCTCGGTTGGCGCCGGCGTCTCCCCACCGACCTTGGTCCGCGGCCTCGGTCGGCGCCGGCGTCTCGCTCCGCGGCCTCGGTCCGCGCCGGCGTCTTGCCCCGCGGCCTCCTCTGCTTACCGGCCTGAGTCCGCTCTCGGCTGCGACGCTGGCCGAGCCGTGGTCCAGCCGGGTGACCCCGGCCCGGGTGACGTCGCCTGGGTGACGTCGGCGGGTGACCCCGGCCCGGCTGACGTCGCCCGGGTGACGTCGGCCCGGATGACGTCGCCGGGTGACTTCGGCACCGGGCCTCGCCCGCACGACGGCCGGCACCGCCGCTGTATCGCCCCCACCTTGACCGGCAATCGCCCCAACCCTGACCGGCAAACAGCGTCCGAGCCCCCACCAACCACGGCCTGACCGGGCACCGGCCGAAAAGCTTCAGAAACGCCGAAGAGCCCACCCCCGGTCGGGGACAGGCTCCATACAAGGATGAAAAAGGCCCACACCATCACTGGTGTGGGCCTTTCCCAACGTTAAGTCCGGCGGCGTCCTACTCTCCCACACCCTCCCGAGTGCAGTACCATCGGCGCTGGAGGGCTTAGCTTCCGGGTTCGGAATGAG
>NZ_JBVJIR010000041.1:0-17596 GCF_055586185.1 Actinoplanes sp. NPDC051405 | reverse complement strand
GGGGAGGCATCCCCACAAACCCCCCTTCACGCGGGTGGTAATGCGGCCCCCCCCCCCCCCGGGGGGGGGGGGGGGGGGGGGGGGGGGGGTCCCCCCCCCCCCCCCCCCACCGCACCTTTATGTCCGCTGTGTGGAGTTTCTACTGGCGATCGGCTTATCGGGGGCTCGCCTTCCGCCGGGCTGACCGCCTACTCTCCATTCGCCACAGCAGGTGGAGGCCGACCCCCCCGTTGAACGGAATACAGGCGTGACGTACGTCGAGACCCGGATGAGTGTCTGGGAAGCCCTGGCCGGACGTGCGCCGGGTGAGCCGCTCGGACCCGCCGACCCCGGTCTCTGGGGTGCGGTGGTCGACCGGCTCAACCCCGCGCGGGCCCGGCCGGTGCTGCGCGCCGGGATCGAGGCCGTCGAGCTGACCAGCGTGCGCGGTTCGGCGTACGTGATGCTCCGCTCGCCCGACGACGGCGGCCGGGCCTGCTATCTGCGGCTGACCCCGGACGAGTGGCAGCTCGCGCAGATGATGGACGGCACCCACACGGTGGCCCGCCTCGTCGCCGAGTTCGCTCGTCTCGCCGGCCGGCTCGCCCCCGACCAGGTCCGCCGGGTGGTGGCCGACCTCGCCGGCAACCGGATGCTCGACGAGCTGCCGGTGGACGCGTTCCGCCCGTTGCAGGAGCTCGAGCGCCAGCCGCTGCCCCGGCGGGTCGGCAGCGGGGTGCTCGCGGCGGCGCGCGGCCGCCGGATGCTGGTCTTCGACATCGACCGGGTGATCACCGCGCTCTACCGCGCCGGCGGCCGGTTCCTGTTCACCAAGGTCGCGGCGATCGTCATGGCCGTCTTCGCGGTGGCCGGGCTCGGCCTGTTCGTCTCCACCTGGTGGCGGGGCAGCCAGGCGGTCTTCCTGTCCGGCGGCTCCTACCTGCTCGGCGCGGTCGTCCTGCTGCTGCTCAACCTGCTGGCGCTGGCCAGCCACGAGCTGGGGCACGCGCTGGCCACCAAACACGCCGGGCGGGAAGTTCCCGCGGCCGGCGTGCTCGTCTACTTCGGCATCCCCTCGGTCTTCGTCGACACCACCGACGTGTGGATGGCCGGGCGCCGGGCCCGGATGCTGGTCACCGCGGCCGGCCCGGCCACCGGCCTGGTGCTCGCCGGGTCGATGCAGCTCGTCGGGCTGGCCGTGCCCGCGCTCGGGCCGCTGGCCTTCAAGCTGGCCTTCGCCTGGTATCTCAACGTGCTGTTCAACCTGAACCCGCTGCTCGCGCTCGACGGCTACTACCTGCTGATGGACTGGCTGGAGATCCCCAACCTGCGCGGCCGTGGCCTCGCCTGGGTGTTCGGCCGGCTGCGCGGGCGCCCGCCGGCGTGGGCCGGGCTGGACCGCGAGGGCCGCATCGTCGCCCTGTACGGGGTGCTGGCGCTGCTGTGGGTGGCGATCGCGGCGAACCTGGCGTACCGGATCTGGGCCGACCGGGTCTCCGGGCTGGTCACCGGTCTGTGGCACAGCGGCTTCGCCGCCAAGCTGTTGCTGATTCTGGTCGTCGCCGGGCTCTGCGCCCCGCTGATCTACCTGGCCGTGGGCCGGCTGACCCGCTCCTGGCGGCTGCTGCGCGAGCGGTCCGCCGAGAAGCGCCGCGAGGCCGACGCTCCCCGCCGGCTGGCTGCCCTGCGCGCCTCCGACCTGGGTGGCCTGCCCGAGCACGCGCTGGCCGGCCTCGCCGCCCGGGCCCGCTGGATCCGTCCGCACTCCGGCACCCAGCTCGTCGTCGCGGGCACCACCCAGCAGGCCGTGTACGTCGTGGTCGACGGCGCGGTGCAGGCCCGCAAGCCCGGCGACCCCGGCGGCACGATCCGGCACCACGTCGGCGCCGGTGGTGTGGTCGGGCTGGCCAACGCGCTCACCGGCCGGGCCACGTCGCTGGACTGGCACACGGCCGGCACCACGCTGCTCGCCGTGCCCACCGCCACCGTCGCCACGGTCGTCGGTCCGCTGCCCGGCCCGCCGCCGGCCGACCGTGCCGAGGCCGAGGCGCTGTTCGCCGACACTCCCGCGCTGGCCGGGCTGGCCGGGGACGAGCGGCTCGCGCTGATCGCCTCCGCGCACCCGGTGGATCTCGAGCCCGGCGCGCCGGTGGTCCTGCAGGGCCCGACCCACGCGGTCGTCGTGGAGTCCGGCGTCATCGCCATGCCCGACGGCGTCGAGCTGCGCCGGGGCACGCTGGTCGGTCCGGTCGGCGACGGCATCCCGGGGATGGTCGCGCAGGCCCGTACGCCCGTACGCCTGTGGGTCATCCCGGACGCCTCCGACCTGCCGCCGCTGGTCGGCACGCCCGGCTCCACGGCCGGCGGTCCGGCCGGCAGCGGGCCGGCCGCCGAGGGCGTGCACTCCGCCGGCGTCTACCCGCCGCTGGCGGTGCCGCCCGGTCCGCCGGACGGCACCGAGGATCCCGAGGTGGACCGCCGCTTCGAGCGCCGGATGTGGTGGCTCGTCCTGCTGCTGCTCCTGCTGTCGCTGCTGCTCACCGTGATCAACTTCGCGCCCGGCCCGGCCTGGGCCGAGATGCCCACCGACCGCGCGCTGCTCACCTCGGACCGGGGCACGATCGTCGCGACCGTCGACGGCCGCAACGTGCGGCTGGAGGAGGGCGACCGGCGCTACCTGGACGAGGGCGACCGGGTCATCGTCCCCGCCGGGACCACCGGCCGGCTGACCTTCCAGGGTGGCTCGGCCACCCTGTTCTGCGCCGGCTCGCAGGCCCAGGTCGGCAAGCTGTACACCGACGCCGGACGCCGGCGGGTGCCGCACGGTGCCCTCGCGCTGGAGGCCGGCCGCCTGCTCGCCGACACGGCCAGCACCAGCGGCGCCTACCAGGCGCTCTCCCTGAACGTCTCCCGGCCCGGCGGCCTGGTCACCAACAACGGCGCCTCCTGGTACGCGGTCGAGCCCGACGGCCTGATCGCCGCCACCGGCCGCGTCTCCGTGGACGGCAACCCCACCCCGGCCACCGGTACGGACCTGAGCTGCGGTGACGGCGTCAAGGTGGAGCCGCCGGCCGGTTCACCCAGCCCGTCGCCCAGCGACCAGCCGCTGCCTTCGGACCTGCCCAGCGAGGTCCCCTCCGTGCCGACACCGACCTCGGTGCCGCCGACCGAGGCGACGACCGTGCCCCAGCCGACCGCCGACCCGGTGGACCCGACCACGCCGGACGACCCGGACCCGACCACCACCCGGCCGACGACCCGGCCCACGACGCGACCCCAGACCACGCCGCCCCGCACGCCCCGGCCGACCACCCCGGTGCCGACGACCACCACGCCGCGGCCGAGTCAGACGACCACGACGCCACCGGCGACGACGCCCGTGCCGAGCGCGACCACCACCACACCGCCCATCATCATCGGCTGACGAGGGGAACACACGTGCTCTGCTGGTTCTGTGCCAAGGCGGCCCGGGGGACCTGCCGGTTCTGCGGCCGGGGCGTCTGCGAGGACCATGCCCGCTTCGGGCCGTACCTCCTTCAGGTGAGCCGGTCGGCCCAGCGGGACCGGGCGGAGGCCCTGGTGGTCGAGGACGCCGTCCAGTGCGGCACCTGCCGGCCCAGGCCACAGCCGGTGCCGATGCCGGAACTCGACTGAGCGGCGCGGCCGGTCCGCGGGGAATGGCCACCTCGCCGATGGCGGCCGCTGGACGTGGGCTCCTACCGTGGGCGCCATGAGTGACTTCGACGAGGTGCTGGAGCGGCTGCTGACCGACCCGTCGTTCCAGGCCCAGCTCGCCGCTGACCCGGCGGGCACCCTGGCCGGCTACGTCCTGGACGCCGAGGAGGCCGACCTGCTGCGCCAGCAGGTCAGCACCGATGCGGGCGCGCACACGGCGGTCGTGGAGGACCGGGTCACCAAGTCGAGCACGTTCGGGCTGTTCTCCTCGTTCGGCATCGGTGACGTGGCCGGCTCGGTCGGGCACGGCCTGGTCGACCAGGGGACCGCCGGCCCGGCAACGGTCAGCCAGGGGCTCGGTGCGGCCGCCACGGACGGTTCGGCCGGCCTCGGCGAGTGGTCGGAGTTCGGCAGCGCCACCGGGACCGCCACCGAGGGTTTCGGCTCGGCGCCCGAGGCCTGGGGGGCCGGCGGCATGTCCGCCCAGTCCGGGCTGGGCTCGGCGCCGGAGTTCGCCGCGCGGTCCGGTTTCGGCTCGGCGCCGGGCCCCGACCTGGACGGGCTCCCGGCGGTCTCGGCCCTCGGTGACGCGCCGCGCAGCGGTCTCGGTGATTCCGGCTCGGCGCACAGCGGCCTGGGCGAGCCCGAGCAGCTGGCCCCGCCCAAGGGCTACCACAACCGGGTCGACGCGGACGGCGACGGCCACCTCGACAAGGCGACCTACCGGGGCCGCGAGGGCGGCGGCGCGGAGATCCGGGTGGATCTCGACCGCGACGGGCAGGCCGACTTCGTCGGGATCGACAAGGACCTGGACAACCGGGTCGACTTCGCCGACTACGACAAGGACCACGACGGCGTCTTCGAGAAGCGGATGTTCGACGACGACGGCGACGGTTTCCTGGACCGCACGGTCCTGCACTAGGGGCCTGTCCCGCGGCAGCCGGACCGGCAAAGCTCTGGCATTGATGGTCACCGAACCCGCACCATGGGTGCATGGTGGCGATCGCCGCACGCGGCCTCACGAAGATCTTCGACGATGTCGTCGCGGTGGACAGCGTCGACCTGGAGATAACCCCCGGCGAGTTCCTGGTGGTGCTCGGACCGACCGGCTGCGGGAAGTCGACGCTGCTGCGGCTGCTGGCCGGGTTCGAGGAGCCGACCAGCGGCACGGTCACGTTCGACGGCGTGCCGGTGGCCGAGATCGGTCCCCGCGAGCGGGACATCGCGATGGTGTTCCAGAACTACGCCCTCTACCCGCACCTGACGGTCGCCCAGAACATCGGCTTCCCGCTGCGCGCGACCGCCCACCCGGCCGAGGAGATCGGTGCCCGGGTCGCCGACGTGGCCCGCAGTGTGGGGGTCGCGGACCTGCTCAGCCGCTATCCCGAGCACCTGTCCGGCGGTCAGCGCCAGCGCGTCGCGATGGCTCGCGCGCTGGTCCGCAAGCCCGCGGTCTTCCTGCTCGACGAGCCCTTGTCCAACGTGGACGCCGGGGCCCGGGCGGCGCTGCGTGGCGAGATCGTGGCCCTGGCCCGCCGGCTGGCGGTGACCACGATCTACGTGACGCACGACCAGACCGAGGCGATGAGCATGGCCGACCGGATCGCGGTGCTGCGCCTGGGCGTGCTCCAGCAGGTCGGTCCGCCGGTCGACGTGTACGCGGACCCGGACACCCTGTTCGTGGCGGCGTTCCTCGGCATGCCCCGCACCAGCCTGCTGGAGGCGGCCGTGTACGCCCAGGACGGCGGCGTGGTGCTGGACCTGGGCTCGCAGGTGCTGGAGCTGCCGCCGGGGGATCCGCGTACCGCACGGCTGGCCGAGCACCACACCGAGCGGGTCACCCTGGCGTTGCGGGCGCTGCCGTTGCGGGAGCACGACATGTCGGTGCGGGGCACGGTGTGCGCGGTGGAGAACCTGGGGCACGAGTTGCTGGCCCACGTCGACGTCGGCGGGGTGCCGAGCATCCGGCTGGACGCGCCGGCGGCACCGTCGCGGTCGGTTGCCGCCAGCACGCCGTACGGCTTCTACCCCGCGTACGACCTGGTGGACGCGCCGCCGACGGGTGAGGTGATGGTCCGGATCCCGGTTCCCCGGCAGGTGCGGGTGGGAGAGGAACTGGAGGTCGGGATCGGTCTGGCGGACCTGTTGCTGTTCGATCGGACCGGGCGGCGGATCCGGTTCGAGCAGGCGTGAAAAAAACGTTCACTGGACAGGAACAGTTAACAGTCCTAATAATTGGCCAACTGTCGATACACCGACGTGGAGGCCACCCCCCATGCGCCGTTCACTCATCCTCGCCGTCACCGCCGCTCTCGCGGCCACCGGCTCCGCCGTCTACATAGCCTCGTCCGCGAGCGCTGCCGCCGCCTGTGCCCCGGCGTGGAGCTCCTCGGCGGTGTACGTCAAGGACAACTCCGTCTCGTACCAGGCCAAGAACTACACCGCGAAATGGTGGACGCAGGGCGAGGTGCCCACGGCCAGCGGCCAGTGGGGTGTCTGGGCCGACCAGGGCGCCTGCGGCGGCACCACGCCCCCGCCGACGACCCCGCCCCCGACCACCACCCCGCCGCCCACCACACCACCGCCGACGACGCCACCTCCGACCACGCCGCCGCCCACGACTCCGCCGCCGGTCTCCGGGCTGCCGAAGCACGCGCTGATCGGCTACCTGCACTCGAGCTTCGCCAACGGCTCCGGCTATCTGCGGATGGCCGACGTCCCGGCCGACTGGGACATCATCAACCTGGCCTTCGGCGAGCCGACCAGCGCGACCTCCGGTGACATCCGCTTCACCCTCTGCCCGGCGGCCGAGTGCCCCGGTGTGGAGAGCGAGGCGGACTTCATCAGCGCGATCCGGGCCAAGCGCACGGCCGGCAAGAAGGTGCTGCTGTCCATCGGCGGCGCGAACGGCCAGGTCCAGCTCACCACGACCGCGGCCCGGGACAAGTTCGTCAGCTCGGTCAGCGCCATCATCGACAAGTACGGCCTGGACGGCGTCGACATCGACTTCGAAGGGCACTCGCTGTCGCTGAACACCGGCGACACCGACTTCAAGAACCCGACGACGCCGGTCATCGTCAACCTGATCGCCGCGCTGAAGACCCTGAAGGCCCGCTACGGCGCGAACTTCGTGCTGACCATGGCCCCGGAGACGTTCTTCGTGCAGCTCGGCTACCAGTACTACGGCTCCGGGCCGTGGGGCGGGCAGGACCCGCGCGCCGGCTCGTACCTGCCGGTGATCTACGCGATGCGCAACGACCTGACGGTGCTGCACGTGCAGGACTACAACAGCGGCTCGATCATGGGCCTGGACAATCAGTACCACAGCATGGGCGGGGCCGACTTCCACATCGCGATGACCGACATGATGCTGGCCGGCTTCCCGGTGGCGGGCAACACGGCCAACATGTTTCCGGCCCTGCGGGAGGACCAGGTCGCCTTCGGCGCACCGTCATCGGTGAGCGCGGGCAACGGCTACGTCGCCCCGGCGGGGGTCCAGCAGGCGGTGACCTGCCTGGTCAAGGGCAGCAACTGCGGAGGGTACGCGGTCCGCAGCGGCACCAACCCGAACTTCCGCGGCCTGATGACCTGGTCGATCAACTGGGACAAGTTCTACAACTGGGAGTTCCGTACCAACCACGAGGGCTTCCTCAACGGGCTGGGCTGAGCTTCTTGTCCGGGGCGGCGTTCGGGTCGGGGCGCCGCCCCGCGGCAGCAAAGCAAGATCAAGACTATGTCGTGCCTGGTTGCATGGCACTGACCGTCGCTCCCGCCGAGACCGGGCGAGGGCGGCCAATCGCCTGGCGGCTCATGAGCGGCCACCCTCACCCTGCCAGGTCCGTGCGTGTTTTCAGGCGATGGCGTTGTGGACGGCGACGCGATGGGTGTCCGGGTTGGACCAGGACCAGTTCGGGTGGGCGCGGTTGGTCAGCAGCACCACCACCATGTTGCGGGCCGGGCTGACCAGCAGGGACGTGCCGGTGAAGCCGGTGTGGCCGAAGGTCGTCGGGGTTGCCAGCTTGCCCATGAACCAGGGTTGGTTCATCTCGAAGCCCAGGCCGTGGTCCGCCGTGCGGTTGGGCCGGTCGGCGTCGATGGCTTTCTTGCCCTTGTTGACGTTGGTCAGGGCGGTTTTCGAGATGTCGGCCGAGAGCAGGCGTTTGCCGTTGTGGGTGCCGCCGTTGAGCAGCAGCTGGCCGATGACGGCGACGTCCTTGGCGGTGCCGAAGATGCCGGCGTGCCCGGCTATGCCGCCGAGGTGGTTGCAGACGTCATCGTGGACGGTGCCGCGCAGCAGGCCTCGGGATGAGCGGGCGTCTGTGGCGACGAGCCGGTTCTTGTCCGAGACCCATTTCAAGGGCTGGAAGCCGGTGTCCTTGAGGCCGAGCGGGGTGAGCAGATTGTCGCGCAGGGCCTTGTCGAGGCTCTTGCCGGTGAGTTTCTCGACCAGGCGGCCGAGCAGCATCAGCCCGACGCTGGAGTAGCGGAAGGTGGTGCCGGGCACGCCACCCTTGACCAGCGGGGTGGTGAGCACGGCTTTCCAGCGGGCGGTGTTGTCGGGCAGGCCGGTGACTTTCGCGCCGACGGGCAGGGCGCTGGTGTGGGCCAGCAGCATCGCGATGGTGATCGGGGCTTTGCCGGTGCCGGTGAACTCGGGCAGGTACTGACGCAGCGGCGCGTTGAGGTCGAGCTTGCCCTGGTCGGCCAGCCGCAGCACGAGCAGAGCGGTGTAGACCTTGGTCAGTGAGGCCAGGTCGAAGATCGCGTCGGGTTTCATGACGACGCGTTTGCTGGCGGGCAGCTCGACCGGGCCGGCTTTGTAGCGCAGGGCGTGCCCGACGGCGGTGTGCAGGGTGGTCTTGCCGTCGACCATGACCAGCGCGACGGCGCCCGCGTAGCCGGGGTGCTTCGGGTTGTCCGGGGTCGGCTTCAGATACTTCGTCAGCGTGTTCTGCACGCGGGCCGCGTACGGCGGCGGCGCGGCAGCGCGGGTCTGCGCGGGGGCGGGCCTGATCGCAGCCGAGGTCTTCGACGGGGCGACGGAAACCTGCTCGGCCACCGGCACCGCGCCCGGGCCCGGCTCGTTCCAGCTCGGCCCGCCCGGTTTCCCGCAGCCGGCGAGCGTGGCCGCGGCGGCGGCCAACCCACCCCCGAGCAGCGACCGGCGACGAATATCCACGACGCCGATGATGGCACGCCCGGGCCGCCCGCATGTACCCCGCTCGGTCCTGCCAGCACGCAGATGTCATCGGCGGGAGCGACGGCCGGTGCCATGCAACCAGGCACGACATCGCCTTGATCTTGCCCTGATCCGGCCTTGATCTTGCTCTTCGGTCTGATCCCCGCCCCCGCTACCCTGGGTCGATGAACACCCCGGTCGCTTTTGTCCTCGGGGGCGGTGGCGTGCTCGGCGCCGTGCAGGTGGGCATGCTGCGCGCCCTCTTCCGGGCGGGCTACCGGCCCGACGTCGTGGTCGGCACCTCCATCGGCGCGGTCAACGGCGCGCTGGTCGCCGCCGACCCCACCGAGGCGGTCACCGAACGCCTGGTCCGGCTCTGGTCGTCGCCCGAGGCCGCCGAGGTGTACGGCGACTCGCTCGCCCGTCAGCTCCGCCGCTTCGCCGCCCGCACCCACCTGCACTCGCCGCTGCCGTTGCGCCGCCTGCTCACCGGTGAGCTGGGTGAGCAGTCCAGCTTCGCCGACCTCAAGGTGCCGTTCCGGTGCTGCGCGGCCAGCATCGAACGCGCGGCCGAGCACTGGTTCGACAGCGGTCCGCTGGTCGACGCCGTGCTGGCCTCGTCGTCGGTGCCCGGGCTGCTGCCACCGATGGAGATCGACGGGGAGCATTTCGTCGACGGCGGCATCGTCAACTCGATCCCGATCGGGGAGGCCGTGCGGGTCGGCGCCAAGCAGATCTTCGTGTTGCAGGTCGGGCGGATCGAGCGGCCGCTGGTGGTGCCGAAACGGCCGTGGGAGGTGGCCCAGGTGGCGTTCGAGATCGCCCGGCGGCACCGGTTCGCCCGCGATGTTGCGTCGCTGCCCGACGATGTACGGGTGCATGTCTTGCCGACCGGCGGTGGCGACAGCCGCGACGACTCGCCGTGGGCGTACCGCGACATGGCGGCCGCGGGTCGCCGGATCAGCCGCGCCTACACCGCCTCGCGCCGTCACCTCGCGGCCAACGTGACCCCCGCCTCCGCCGACGGTTCGTGATGCTGCCACCCGTCTGGGTCCGCCGGCTGGTCATCGCCCCGGCCGTGGTCGTGCTGTCCGTCGCGCTGCTGGCCACGCTGCCGGTGTGGCTGATCCTGGCCCTGGCCGCCTCGCCGCTGGTGCCCGGGCATCTGCGGGTGCCGCGGCTGGTGTTCCTGGCGATCGCCTACCTGGTCTGGGACGCGGCCGCGCTGGTGTGCCTGGCCGGGCTCTGGCTGGCGTCGGGTTTCGGGTGGAAGATCCGGAATCCGGCCTTCCAGCGCGCCCACTACGTGCTCACCGGCTGGTTCCTCGACGTGCTGTTCTGGCTGGCCCGCTGGTCGCTGCACCTGAGCATCGACGTGGTGGGCACCGACCCGGACACCGGGATGCCGGGGCGCCCGGAGGTCGTGGTGAGCCGGCACGCCGGGCCGGGCGACTCGTTCGTGCTCATCCACGGCCTGGTCAACTGGTTCGACCGGGAGCCGCGGATCGTGCTCAAGGCGTCCCTGCAGTGGGACCCGGCGGTCGACATCCTGCTCAACCGCCTGCCGAACAGGTTCATCTCGCCCGGCCACACCCGTACGGCGTCGCTGGAGCAGGAGATCAGCGACCTGGCCACCGGGCTGGACGACAACGACGCGTTCGTGATCTTCCCGGAGGGCGGCAACTTCACCCCGCGCCGGCGCACCAAGGCGATCGCGTTCCTGCGGGCCAAGGGCATGGAGGACATGGCGGTCAAGGCCGAGGGGCTGCGCCACGTGCTGCCGCCCAAGCCGGGCGGGCTGTTCACCGCGATCGACGCCGCACCGGACGCGGGGGTCATCTTCGTGGCGCACACCGGGCTGGACCGGATGATCACCATCCGGGACGTGTGGCGTGAGCTGCCGATGGACAAGCAGCTGGTGATGCGGTTCTGGAGCGTGCCGCCGGAGGACGTGCCGGCCGGCGAGGAGGAACGGGTGGCCTGGCTCTACGAGTGGTGGGCACGCATCGACGCCTGGATCGAGGAGAACCGGCCGCGGCCGCGCCCGCTGGGCACCGACTGGGCCGCCCGGCGTACGCCCGCGGCCTGAGCACGTCTGCGGCCTGAACTGAGGAAGGCCCGGACGCGGCAGCGTCCGGGCCTTCTCATCGATCGGTGTCGGTCAGCCACCCAGGCTGGTGTACAGGCTGTCCGGCGCCTCGGTGGTCTCACCGGCGGCCGGCTTCTGCGCCTCGACCTTGATGCCGTAGTCGGTGTAGAGCACCTCGAGCGGCTGGGCCTGCTGGCCGTTGACCGCCGGGAGCTGGATCGTCAGCGCCGACAGCCGGCCCTGCTCGTCCAGGCCCGCGGTGAACGGCACCTTCTGCGCCTGCGCGCCCCAGGTCTTGACCAGCGTCTGGTCCACGCCCGCCACGCCGGCGGCCTTGGTCAGATCAAGCGTGCCTTTGTAGCTGCGGGCGTCGACCTGCTGCACGTCGGTGGTCGAGGTGAGCAGCTGCGCGGTGTTGGCCGGGTCGATCTGGCCCGGGCGCAGGCCCACGTTGGCGCCCTCGGGCAGCCGGGACACGTCCACGTGGGTCCAGGTGGTGCCCTTGGTGACACCCGGGACCTTCACGTAGAGGTCCTGGCCGACCAGCAGGGTCTGCACCTTGACCTCGGTGTTGGGCCCGGTGACGGTGAGGTCGGCGGTGCCGGTGCCGTTCGGGGCGTCCATCAGGCCGGTCAGCTTGAGGCCGGGACCGGAGGTCATGGTGACCTTGAAGCTGGTGGTGCCCAGCGTGGCGGTGGCCGTGGCCAGCGCGGCGGCGGCGGTCGCGTCGGGGCTGGCCGCGACAGCGGACGCGCTGGGGGTGTCCGTCACCGGGGCGCTGGCGCCCGGGGTGCCGTCGCTGTCAGCCGTGCAGCCGGTCATCGCGAAAGCGACCGCGGCCATGGATGCGAGGCCGAGTCCGGCGAGTCGTGGCGTCCGCATGTCGGTCCTTCCTTGCCCTGCCGTGCGTCCGGGGGTGACGAACGGTCGGGGGTGGATTGCCCGATGGGACCGAAGCGCAAACGGACCCCGGGCCGGGCCGGTGTGCACCGGCCCGGCCCGGGGGACGCATCAGTTGTTGAGCATGCCTGCGAGCTCCGACGGGAGCTCCTGGACCTGGGCGGCCGGCGGGGCCGCGACGGAGACCTTGGTCCCGAAGTCCGAGTAGGTCGTCTTGACCTTGCCGCCGCCCGGCATGGCCCCGGCGCCGGACGAGGCGCCCAGCCCGCTCATGTCCAGCGTCAGCTCGACGAGGCGGCCCTGGCCGTCGGTCCTGGCCGTGAACGGCACCAGCGTGTTCCCGCCGAGCGCCTTCAGGGCGTCCTTCTTGTTGTACGTCGGCGACTTGGCCAGGTCGAGCGAGCCCTGGTAGCCGTTCGCGCCGGTCCGCTCGACCTTGGTCATCGCGGCGACCATCGCCTTGGTGCCGGCCGGGTCGTCCGGGGACATCACGTTGAAGCTGCTGCCCGCGGGGAGCTTCGCCGCGTCGACGTGCATCCACTCCTTGCCGCTGCTGCTCTGACCGCCGAGCATCTGGCCCACCGCGCCGCCGAACTTCATGAAGACGTCGGTGCCGACCTTGCGCAGCTCGATCTTGTTGCCGTCGCCCAGCGCGCCCATGTCCATGGTCATCCGGGCGTTGCCGGCCTTCGGGTCCGCCTCGCCGGAGGCGGTGATCGCGCCGACCATCTCCATCTCGAAACGTAGGCTCTGCTCGCCCAGCTTCTGCGCCGCGGCGGTCAGCTCGGCTGCCGGCTCCGCCTGCTCGGCGGCCGCGGCCGTGCTGCTGCCGGGCTGGGCCACGCTGTCGGCGGGACCGCAGCCGGTGAGCCCGAGAGCGGCAACCAGGGCGAGACCAGCGATCGCCGGTCGTCGATTCCTCATGGGTTTCCTCCCCGTTGTGCCCGCCCCGGTCTCCCGGGCTCCGGGCGTCAAGTCGGCGCTCACGGTAGCGAACGGGTGCGACATCCTCGTCCGAGGCGTCATGGCCGGGGGGCGCGCGGGCATTAAGGTTGTCTCATGGCTGACCTGCTCGACGCCGATTCCGTACGCAGTGCCGTGGCCGTCCTCGACGGCTGGGAAGGCGGGACGGACGCGATCGTACGCACCGTGGGCCTGCGCAGCTTCCCGGCGGCGATCGCCGTCGTCGACCGGGTCGCGAAGGTCGCCGAGGAGATGGACCACCACCCCGACATCGACATCCGATGGCGCACGCTGACCTTCCGCTGTGTCACGCATGCGGCCGGCGGGGTCACCACGCGTGACATCGCCCTGGCCAACCGCATCGACCGGATCCTCGCCGACGCCTCCTGAGCGCCCTGATTCGCCGCCCGCGGGCACCAGACGGCATGATGGCCGGAGGTAGCCGCACGCGCACGTACAGGGAGGCCCCGTGAGATTCGAGGTCAGCAAGGTCCTCGACGCGATCGAGGCCCGGCTCACCACCGACCCGGCCCTGGCCCGCGCCGTGGTCGACCTGTCGGAGATCGTGCGCTACGCCGATCTCGACGGCGGTCGCCCGGCCAGCATGCTGCGCCTCGGCCTGGTCATCGACGCGCTCGGCCGGCACGTCTCGGAGGAGAACGTCCCGGTCTACGCGGTGGTGCCCCGGGGCCTGCTCTCCGACGCGGACCTGACCTCCAACGAGCGCATGGTGGTCCGCCGCTGGGCGGACGACGGCGTGGTCGAGGTCGTCCCGCAGCTCGACGACCGGGTCCTCGAGGTGGCCGAGCTGCTGGGCCTGCCTGTGCTGACCCGCACCCGCGCCGAGCAGTTCCGCGACCGCCGGCCGTGGGTCGAGGAGCCGGGGCGGCTGCTGGCCGCGGTGCCGGGGGCCGGTGGCCCGGTGCTGGTGGCCCGGATCGGTCGCGGGGAGGTGCCCGCGGTCGCCGAGCCCTCCCCGATGGGCGCGAAGCTGCTGGCCCGGGTGTGGAGCTGCCCCGAGGCCAACTGCAACGCGTACGGCTCCGGTGGCGACCCGGACAGCCCGTTCGCCGACATGCGCAAGACGACCGCCCCCGTGGCCCAGCCGCCGCCGTCGCTGCGGTCCGGCGCCCCGACCTGCCCGCGGCACGGCACCCGGCTGCGGGACGCAGGCTCGCGCCCGGCGGTCGAGGTGCTGTCGGTGCGCATTGACGGCGTGGTGCGCCAGCGCTTCGTGGTCTCGACCGACAAGCCCGTCGTGGTCGGGCGCGCGCCCGAGGGCGGCGGCGTGATGCTGGGCCAGTGGCTCACCGACGACGCCCGGAAGTGGATCAGCCGCGGTCACGTCCGGCTGGCGCTGAACGGCGGCGAGCTGACCGCCCAGGACGTCAGCACGAACGGCACGGGCATCCGCCCGGGCGGCTCACTGGACGACGACGACCGGATCACCCTGAACCGCGACGAGACCCGCACCCTGGCGGCCAACGACGTGGTGGAGCTGTACGCGGGCGTGAACGTGGGCCGCGCCAAGCTGTGGGCGACCGGTGGCGTGACGCAGCCGTCGTCGGTCATGGCGGAGGCCCCGACGATGGCGATCCGCAAGTTCGAACGCTGAGGGGAGGCGGGCTCCCGCCTCCCCCGTCACGCTCAGGCCAGGATCGCGGCCAGCTGCGCCACCGCGTGCTCCAGGTCCTCCTCGGTGACCACCAGGGGCGGGGCCAGCCGGATCGTCGAACCGTGGGTGTCCTTGGCCAGGATGCCGCGCGCGGCGAGCCGCTCCACGGCCTGCCGGCCGGTCATCAGCGCCGGGTCGATGTCCACCCCGGCCCACAGCCCGCGTCCGCGGACCGCCAGCACGCCGTGGCCGACCAGAGCCGCGAGCCGTTCGTGCAGCAGCGCGCCCAGTCGCTCGGAGCGCTCCTGGAACTCGCCGGTGGCCAGCAGCCGGACCACCTCGGCGCCGACCGCGCAGGCCAGCGGGTTGCCGCCGAACGTCGAGCCGTGCTCGCCCGGCTTGAGCACGCCGAGCACGTCCCGGTTCGCCGCCACGGCCGACACCGGCACGATGCCACCGCCGAGCGCCTTGCCCAGCAGGTACATGTCCGGCACGACCCCTTCGTGCTCGATCGCGAAGGTCTTACCGGTGCGGCCGAGGCCGGACTGGATCTCGTCGGCGATGAAGAGCACGTTGTGGTCGTCGCAGAGCGACCGGACGCCGGCGAAGTAGCCCTCGCCCGGGATCAGCACCCCGGCCTCGCCCTGGATCGGCTCGAGCAGCACGGCGACCGTGTTCGGGGTGATCGCGCCGGCCAGTGCCGCCAGGTCGCCGTACGGCACGATCTTGAATCCGGGGGTGTACGGCCCGAAGTCGTTCCGCGCGTCCGGATCGGTGGAGAAGCTGATGATGGTCGTGGTGCGCCCGTGGAAGTTGCCGTCCGCGACGATGATCTCCGCCTGCCCGTCCGGTACGCCCTTGACCTGGTAGCCCCATTTGCGGGCGACCTTGATGCCGGTCTCCACGGCCTCGGCGCCGGTGTTCATCGGCAGCACGAGGTCCTTGCCGCAGAGCTCGGCCAGCCCGTGACAGAAGTCGGCGAACTGGTCGTGCACGAACGCCCGGCTGGTCAGCGTGAGCCGGTCGAGCTGGGCGTGCGCGGCGGCGATCAGGCCGGGGTGCCGGTGGCCGAAGTTCAGCGCCGAGTAGCCGGCCAGGAAGTCCAGGTAGCGGCGGCCGTCGACGTCGGTGACCCAGGCGCCCTCGGCGTCGGCGATCACCACGGGCAGCGGGTGGTAGTTGTGGGCGGTCCAGCGCTCGGCGTCGGCCAGGGCGGCGGGTGTCCGCAGGTCCAGATCAGTCACGGGTACGAACCTCCAGGGTGCAGCACTTCGGGCCGCCGCCGGCCTTGCGCAGCTCGGAGACGTCGACCCCGACGGTGGCGTAGCCCCGCTCCCGCAGCGCGGCGGTGAGCGCGGTGGCCTGCACCGGCAACACCACGGTACGGCCGTCGCTGACCGCGTTGAGACCGAGCACCTCGGCGTCGGCCGGGGTGGCGATGACCGCGTCGGGGAACAGCCGGCGCAGCACGGCCTGTGAGCCGGGGGAGAACGCCGACGGCAGGTAGGCGATGTTCCGCTCGTCCAGCACGCAGAGGGCGGTGTCGAGGTGGTAGTAGGCCGGGTTGACCAGCTGCAGGGTGATCACCGGGCGGCCGAAGACCTCCTGGGTCTGGGCGTGCGCGGCGTGCGAGGTCCGGAAGCCGGTGCCGGCCAGCAGCACCTCGCCGGCGAGCAGGATGTCACCCTCGCCCTCGTTGGTGTGCTTGGAGTCGAAGACCTCGAAGCCGTTGTTCTGGAACCAGGCGGCGTACGCCGGGGCCTCGTCGGCCCGCTCGGCGTCGCGGAACTGCACGGCGAGCACCTTGCCGTCGACCACGGTGGCGCCGTTCGCGGCGAAGACCATGTCGGGCAGGCCGGGCAGCGGCTCGATCAGCTCGACGGTGTGGCCGAGGTCGAGGAACGTCTGCCGCAGGTGCTCCCACTGACTGACGGCCAGAGCGTTGTCGTACGGCGCCGTCGGGTCCATCCACGGATTGATCCGGTACGTGACCGCGAAGTGGGTCGGCCGGCACATGAGATAGCGGCGCGGGGTGGCGGTGGGCGTCATGACGGCAACGCTATGCGCGAAGTGCCTGCGTACGCCCCGGAACAACCATGCGCGCGGCGGCGGATCGTTGCGTCATCGGGGGTGCGGGCGAAGATTCGTTGCACATGCGTCGGGGGCGGCGAACCGCCGCCCCCGCACAACGATGCGGTCCCGTCCCGAAGCGGCCGAGGTGATCGTCCGTTCGCGAGTGTTTCCGCGCTGTCCGGCGCACCGCCGGATGATTTCGGGGCGGGACGGCTGGTGACCGTCCCGGTTCCGAGATGCACCGGCGGCGAATCGCCGCCGGTGAATGTCTGATACCCGTCAGAAGCGGTCGATAAACTGTGCGTCAAGCCACTCTCGGACGCTGGTGACCGGCTGCATGTCGGTGCCGAGCCAGGAGAGCGAGCCGGTGAGGGCCAGCACGCCGACCACGATCGCGCCCAGCGACAGGATCATGCCGATCAGGGCGTCGGTCTTGCCGGCGATGTGCCGCTTGCCGGTGGCGTGGATGCCGCTCAGCGACAGGATCAGGCCGAGCACGGCCAGGCCGATGCCGTAGCCCAGCAGCGGGCCGGAGAGCACGAGCAGGGCGGCCACGACGCTGACGATCAGGCCCAGGGTGGCGAGCAGGCTGGCCCGCGGCTTCGGCCCGGCGACGACCGGCGGCTGCTCGATGGTCTTCTCGTCGCCCCGGTCGAAGCGGTCGGCCCCGTCGAAGCGGTCGCCCCGGTCGGTGCGGGCGGCGACCGGCCGGGGGGCCTGCAGGTCGCGGCTCTTCAGGTCGTCGCGGGTCTTCGGCTCGTGGCCGACGGCCTGCTGGTTGACCAGCGTGTCCTCGTCGGCGGGCCGGCGGCGCTCCACCACGGGCGGCGCGGCGGGCGGCGGTGTCACGCTGGCGTCGGTGCGCGGACGCACCGGAGTCGTGGCGCTGGTCGCGCCGGCCGGACGCGCTTCGGTCTCGGCGGTGGTGTCGGACTGGCGCGAGAACGTCGGAAGTCTCATCGTCAGCACCTCCTTCAACCTTCGGGGATGCCCTCGCTATACCCCGATGGCCGGACCGCGACACAAACACGGCGGCGGGGGGGGGGGGGGGGGGGGGGGGGGGGGGGGGGGGGGGGGGGGGGGGGGGGGGGGGGGGGGGGGGGGGGGGGGGGGGGGGGGGGGG
>NZ_JBVJIR010000040.1:0-22814 GCF_055586185.1 Actinoplanes sp. NPDC051405 | reverse complement strand
CGGCGGAGGAAAACCAGCAACCGACACACAGTCCCCCCGACGGGCTACCCAGCTTGGGGGGGGGGGGGGGGGGGGGTTTGGGGGGGGGGGGGGGGGTGCCCCCCCCCCCCCCCCCCCGCCCGTGATTGGATCTGGGGCATGGGCGCGAATCACGAGTACGTCTTCCTCGGCTGCTACACCGGTGAGAGCGGCGGCGAGGGGGAGGGCATCGCGCTGTTGCGGCGTGACCGGGTCACCGGCGAGCTGACCCGGCTGGGTGTCGTCGCCCGTACCCCGTCGCCGTCCTTCCTGGCCCAGCACCCCCGGCTGCCGGTGCTGTACGCGGTCAACGAGCTGGACGCGGGCACGGTGAGCGCGTTCGCGATCGCGGAGGACGCGTCACTGACCCCGCTCGCCGTGCAGTCCACCGGTGGCTCGGCCCCGTGCCACCTGGCTGTCTCGGCCGACGCCCGCCACCTGCTGGTGGCCAACTACCTCAGCGGCGACGTGTCCGTGCACCCGCTGGACGCCGACGGTGTGCCGGGCGAGCGTTGTGACCTGCTCCGATTCGAGGGGCACGGTCCGGTCGCGGACCGCCAGGAGGGTCCGCACGCGCACATGGTCGCGCCGGATCCGAACGGCCCGGACGTGCTGATCTCCGACCTGGGTTCGGACCGGGTGTGGCGGGCCCGCCTCGACCCGGTGTCCGGCCGGTTGACGCTGGTCGGCGCCGCGATCGTCACCGCGCCTGGCACCGGTCCGCGCCACCTGCGGTATTCCATCGACGGGGCGCTGCTGCTGGTCGGCGAGCTGACCGGCGACCTGACCTGGTACCGACCGGACACTTCGGACGGCAGTCTGCGGCTGGCCGGCGGGGCGGCGAGCAGCTCCGACAAGTCGAACTATCCTTCGGAGCTGGCGACCGGCCGCGACGGCCGCTTCGTGTACGTGGGCAACCGCGGCCCCGACACGGTCTCGGTGTTCGCCTGGGAGCCCGACGGCGGCACGCTGATCGCCGAGGTGGCGACCGGTGGGCAATGGCCCCGGCACCTCGCCCTGCTGGGGGATCACCTGTACGTAGCGAACGAGCGTTCACAGAACGTCACGATCTTCCGGATCGACCCGGACACCGGCATCCCGCGGTCTCAGGGCGAGCCGGTGGCCGAGGGAAGTCCGACGTGCGTGCTGCGCTGGAATCGGATCACCGACTAGCCTGCACGGCCCGGATTGGCTTCATCACGGAACGTGAATTAGGTACGGGAAAACCCCAATCCGAGTAACTTTCGTCCGAACGTATATGGCATTCGCGTCTCCTACTGCGCAGTATGGAGCGCGTGTCAGGCCGCCATCGCAGAAACTTCAATCTCAGAGGAGCCGGCGTCGTCGCATCAGCGATGGCGATCGTTGTCGTCCTCGCTGGTTCCTGGCTCGGCTATCAGAGTCTCGCCGCGGACAAGTGCTCCGGTCAGATCAAGCTGACCGTCGCTGCCGCTCCCGAGATCGCCCCCGCCGTGGACCGCGCTGCTCAGCAGTGGAGTTCCGGCGGTGCCAGTGTCAACGGAACCTGTGTCGCCGTGAACGTGACCGGCGTCAACCCCGCGACCACGGCCTCGGCCCTGGCGCTCAAGCACGGTGTCACGCTCACCGGTCTTCCTCCGGCGGGTAAGTCGTCGCTGGTCCCGGACGTGTGGCTGCCGGACTCGTCGACCTGGCTGCTGCGGCTGCGCTCCGAGGCCTCCGGCTTCGTGCCCACCGACGGCAAGTCGATCGCGCGCAGCCCGGTCGTGGTGGCCATGCCGGAGCCCGTCGCCCAGCAGGTCGGCTGGCCCGACAAGAAGCTCGCCTGGTCCGACCTGCTGACCAAGATCACCACAGGCAACTCGCTGCGCACCGGCATCGTCGACCCGACCCGTGACGCGGCCGGACTCGCTGGTCTGCTGGCCCTGGGCAGTGCCACCGGCACCGATCCGGCGGCCAAGGCCACCCAGGTCGGCGCCCTGCGCGCGCTCGCCGCCGGCAGTTCCTCGCTGCGCGACGACCTGCTGCAGAAGTTCCCGCGCTCGCTCGACGCGGCCGACCTGGCCAGCAGCATCAGCGCCGCGCCGCTGTCCGAGGAGGACGTGGTCGCGTACAACGCGGAACGCCCCGAGGTGAAGCTCGCCGCGCTCTACCTCGAGCCGACGCCGCCCGCGCTGGACTACCCGTACGCGGTCATGCCCGAGGTCGACCTGACCAAGGCGGCGGCCGCGACCGGTCTGCGGCAGGCGCTGGAGCAGCCCAGCTTCAAGAACGA
Organism: Actinoplanes sp. NPDC051405; assembly: GCF_055586185.1. Classification (NCBI taxonomy): domain Bacteria; kingdom Bacillati; phylum Actinomycetota; class Actinomycetes; order Micromonosporales; family Micromonosporaceae; genus Actinoplanes; species Actinoplanes sp. NPDC051405. The sequence continues at coordinate 20,542 of NZ_JBVJIR010000040.1, read as the reverse complement.
GCTGGCCGTCGCGGGCCTGCGGGCCGCCGACGGCACGGTCGGCAACGGCTTCGCCGCTCCGGTCGGTGCGCCGCCGGCCTCACCCGCCGCGGCGAAGCCCGCCGGTGGTTCCGAGGGCGCCGCTGCGGCGGGCCTGGACGCCGGCGCGCTCAACCGGGCGCTGGGCAGTTGGGCGGCGATCACCCTGCCGGGCCGCGCGCTCGCCGTCTTCGACGTCTCCGGTTCGATGCTCACCAAGGTGCCGACGGCCGGTGGCCTGACCCGCGCCGAGGTGACCAGACGGGCCGCGGCCCAGGGCCTCGCCCTGTTCGACGACAAGTGGGCGGTCGGCACCTGGATCTTCTCCACCGAGCTGGTGGGTAAGCAGCCGTGGAAGCAGATCGAGCCGATCAGCCCGCTCTCCTCACGGCGGGCCGCGCTGGCCGCCTCGATCCAGAAGATCCAGCCCAAGGAGGGCGGCCAGACCGGTCTCTACGACACGGCGCTGGCGGCCTACAAGAACGTGCAGGACAGCTGGCAGGGCGGCAGGGTCAACTCGGTGCTGCTCTTCACCGACGGGGCCAACAAGAACCCCGACGGCATCAGCCGGGCCACCCTGGTCGCCGAGCTGAAGAAGCTGGCCGACCCGACCCGCCCGGTGCGCCTGGTGATCATCGGTATCGGCAACGAGGTCGACCGCGGCGAGCTGGAAGCGATCGCCAAGGCGACCCGCGACGGCGGCGTGTTCGTCGCGCCCGACCCCGCGAAGATCGCCGACATCTTCCTCGAGGCGATCTCGTCCCGCTCGGGCGCCAAGAGCTGACCCGCTGAAAGGCACCACGGCCGCCGGTTCCCGCGAGGGAGCCGGCGGCCGTCTCAGTTCGTCGTGCCGCCGGTCCAGTCGAGGCAGACGGCCACCGCGTCGTCGTCCAGGTCGCCGCCGACGAAGGCCCGCAGATCACCCAGCAGCGAGCGGATCGCCTGCAACGGTGCCAGCGAACCGGTCCGCCGGACGAACCGGTGCAACGCGGACTCGCCGTAGCGGCTGTTCTCCTTGGCGGCATCGAAGACGCCGTCGCTGACGATCAGAAGCCGGTCGCCGGGGCGCAGCGTGAAGGTCTGCGGCCGGTACTCCGAGGTCTCGAACATGCCGAGCGGAAACTGCGCCTCCAGCGGCTCGTCCAGCACGTCGCCGTGGCGCAGCACCATCATCCGCGGCGAGCCGGCATCCACCGCCTGCACCACCCCGGTCCGCAGGTCGAGCTCCAGCAGCAACGTCTCCACGTGCAGGGCGCCGCGATGCTGGGCGAAAACCGCCTGATCGGCGAGGGCGGCCTGGTCGGCCAGCGCCAGCCCGGCGCGGCGGGCATTGCGCAACGCGTACGTGGCCAGCGACGTCAACAGAGTGGCGTTCATCCCGTCGCCGTGGCCGTTGAGAACGTTCAGGTAGAGCCGTCCGTCCTGCTCGGCCCAGTCGAAGCTGTCGCCGTGCACCGCGTACGACGGCTCGAGCTGCCCGGCCAGGCTGAACGAGAGGCCGGTGCGGCTGCGCCCGGGCAGCAACTCCCACTGCATCTCCGCCGCCAGCGTGAGGCGCCTGGTACGGGCGGCCACCGCGTACCGGTCCGTGCCGGCGGCTGCCGCCTGCAACTCGTGCGCGAGCATCGAGGCGACCTCGGCCACCTCAGCCCGCGTGGCCTCCGAGTCGGGCGCCGGTGTGAAGCGCAGCACCCCGATCCGTTCGCCGCGCGCGGTGACCGGCACAAACCCGGTGTGCCCGGCGACGACCTCGGCCTGGTGGTCGAACGAGCGCCACGCCGGATCGCCGGCCCGGGTGACCGGTGGGCCGTCGAGCAGCGGCAGCAGGGTGGCCAGGCGGTAGTCGACCAGCAGCAGGTCGAGGTCGGTCACCGCGTACTCCTTGGCGACCGTCTCCACGAGGCACTCGACCAGGCGATCGGCCGGCGCGTCGCGCAGCGCGCGCCGGACCGCGGTCAATCGGTCGGACACGGTTTCCACCCCTCGACAGCCTCCGGCGTACGGGTAGTCTCTGCTGCACCATGGCCGAACACCATGGGCCGGATGGGCCGGACCCGATGCGCGCCGCGGCAGTCGACGACGCCGCGCCCGCACTGCTGGCCACGTGGGATGCCGCCCGCCAGCGGGCCACCCCGTTGCTCTCCGGCCCCCAGCTGAACGCCCTGCTCGTGGTCGAACGCGAGGAGGGCATCAACCTGCGCGGCCTGGCGACGCAGCTGCGGATGATCCTCTCCTCGGCCAGCCGGCTCTGCGACCGCCTGGTGGCCTCGGGCATGGTGGAACGCGCGCCGGGCCGGGCGGACCGCCGCGAGATCGCGTTGTTCCTGACACCGTCGTCCCGCCAGCTGCTTGAACACCTGCGCACCACCCGCCGTGAGCTGCTGACCGACGTGCTGCAGCGGATGACGCCGGCGGGCCGGGCCTCGCTGCTGCGGGGCCTGGCCGAATTCGCCGCCGCGGCTGATGAGGCGCCGGGCTCCACCGCCCGCTCGGCCTGAGCTTACGGCCGCCACCGGTCCGGCGCGGGCTTGGTCGCCGCTACCGGCAGGGGTAGCGGGCCAAATTCCTGGGTCGCCTCCGGGTAGGCGGTGCCGCAGCGATCCGCGCGGCCCAGAATCACGGCCGGCGGCGGGCCAACCAAGCCGCGGGATCGTCGAGGACGCCACGCAGCACCGACCCGGCCGCCCCCAGCATCGCCGCGTCCGGCCCCAGCGCCGCAGCCCGCAGCTCCACCGGCGACCAAGCGGCGGTGAGCACCCGCCGACCCGCCTCAGCCGCGATCCCGTCCCGCAACCAGGGCAGCAACGAGGCGTAACTGCCGCCGAGCACGATCGTCCGAACATCGAGCAGATTGACCACAGTCGCGACAGCCATGCCCAGCGCGGCACCAGCCGCCGTCAGCGCGGCCAGTGCGTCAGGCTTCCCGGCCGTCGCCGCAGCTGCCAGTGCGCTGACCGTGCCCACACCGGCGGCGCGCAGCACAGCCTCCTGCCCGGCGTACTGCTCAAGGCACCCCCGAGCGCCGCACCGGCAGCCCGGCCCGTCGGAGTTGATCGGGATGTGCCCGATCTCCCCGCTCCAGCCACGGGAGCCCCGATACAGCGCCCCGTCGAGCACGATGCCGGCGCCGATGCCGATCTCGCCGCTGACGTAGACGAAGTCCTGGGGGAGTTCGCCGACGTCGAGCTCGCCCAGCGCGGCCAGGTTGGCCTCGTTGTCGACGGTCATCGCCAGCCCGTCGGGCAGGTCTCCGACGGTGACGTCCTGCCAGCCGAGGTTGGGGGCGATCCGCACCACGCCGTCGGCGGCGACCAGGCCCGGCACGGCGAGGACCGTGCCGGCCACGGTCAGCCCGTCCGCCTCGGCGAGCGCCCGGGCCCGGGCAGCGAGCCGGCCCAGCCCGGCGAGCGCGGTCTGCGGATCCTGGAGGCGCTGGTCACCGGGCTCCACCAGGCGGTGCCGGATCGCGCCGGTGAGGTCGACGACACATGCGCCCCGGTAGTCGACGTTGATCTCCAGGCCCAGCCCGGCCGGGCCGTCCGGCGCGACGACCAGGCCCACGGCGGGCCGTCCAGCTCCGGTGCGGGGCGCCGGCTCGCGTTCGGTGAGCAGGGCGCCGGTGACGAGGTCGTCGACGAGCGCGGAGACGGTGGCCCGGGTGAGTCCGGTGGCCGCGGACACCGATGCCCGAGATATCGGATCTGGGCTGTTCGCGACGGTTCGCAGCACCAGCGCGAGATTATGGGCCCGCACGCTCGATTGCCGGACCGGGGATCCCATAGCGCTCATCATCCGGCCCGTCACACCCTTGACAATGCCACACCACAGCCAAATAATTCAACCAATAAACAAATCAGTCCTGTTACGTGGAGGTAACCGTGTCGGTCCAGCCCACCCGCGAAGACAAGTTCTCCTTCGGTCTCTGGACCGTGGGCTGGACTGCCCGTGACCCCTTCGGTGACGCCACCCGCGCCGACCTCGACCCGATCGAGGCGGTGCACAAGCTCGCCGACCTCGGGGCGTACGGCATCACCTTCCACGACGACGACCTGGTGCCGTTCGGGTCCGACGCGCCCACCCGCGACGGGATCATCGCCAACTTCAAGAAGGCCCTCGAAGAGACCGGCCTGATCGTGCCGATGGTGACGACCAACCTGTTCACCCACCCGGTCTTCAAGGACGGCGGCTTCACCAGCAACGACCGCACCGTCCGCCGGTACGCGCTGCGCAAGGTCCTGCGCAACATGGACCTCGCCGCCGAGCTGGGCGCCAAGACGCTGGTGTTCTGGGGCGGCCGCGAGGGCGCCGAGTACGACGTCGCCAAGGACGTCCAGGCCGCGCTCGACCGCTACCGCGAGGGCCTCAACCTGCTCGCCCAGTACTCCGAGGACAAGGGCTACGGCCTGCGCTTCGCCATCGAGCCCAAGCCCAACGAGCCCCGCGGCGACATTCTGCTCCCCACGGCCGGGCACGCCATCGCGTTCATCAACGACCTCGAGCGCCCCGAGCTGTTCGGCATCAACCCCGAGGTCGGCCACGAGCAGATGTCGAACCTCAACTACACCCAGGGCATCGCCCAGGCGCTGTGGCACGGCAAGCTCTTCCACATCGACCTGAACGGCCAGCACGGCCCCAAGTTCGACCAGGACCTGGTCTTCGGCCACGGCGACCTGCTCAGCGCGTTCGCCACGGTGGACCTGCTGGAGAACGGCGGACCCGGCGGCGGTCCCGGCTACGACGGGCCCCGGCACTTCGACTACAAGCCCTCCCGCACCGAGGACTACACGGGCGTGTGGGAGTCGGCCAAGGCCAACATGCGCATGTACCTGCTGCTCAAGGAGCGCGCGGCGGCTTTCCGGGCCGACCCGGAGGTGCGGGCGGCACTGGAGGAGGCCAAGGTGCTGGAGCTGTCCAAGCCGACGCTGAACGACGGCGAGAGCTACCAGGATCTGCTCAACGACAAGAGCGCCTTCGAGAACTACGACGTCGACGCGGCCGGTGCCCAGGGCTACCACTTCGTGAAGCTGCACCAGCTCGCCATCGACCACCTGCTGCGCGCACGCTGATCTTCGACGGAGAATGAACCCCATGACGCTGGTAGCCGGGATCGATTCCTCGACACAGTCCTGCAAGGTGGTCATCCGTGACGCCGAGACCGGCAAGCTGGTCCGGCAGGGACGGGCGACCCATCCCGACGGGACGGAGGTGCATCCCGACGCCTGGTGGTCCGCGCTGCAACAGGCCATCGACGAGGCCGGGGGTCTGGACGACGTGGCGGCCGCGTCCGTCGCCGGCCAGCAGCACGGCATGGTGGTTCTGGACTCCGACGGCGAGGTCGTGCGCCCGGCGCTGCTGTGGAACGACACCCGCAGCGCCGGGGCCGCGGCCGACCTGATCGAGGACCTCGGCGGCGGCGACGCCGGCCGCCGGGCCTGGGTCGACGCCGTCGGCATCGTGCCGGTGGCCAGCTTCACGCTCACCAAGCTGCGCTGGCTGGCCCGGCACGAGCCGGCGGCGGCCGAGCGGGTGGCGGCCGTCTGCCTGCCGCACGACTGGCTGACCTGGAAGCTCTCCGGTGCGCAGGGCCTGGACACCCTGCGCACCGACCGCAGCGACGCCAGCGGCACGCTGTACTGGTCGGCCAAGGCCAACGAGTACCGGCACGACCTGCTCGAGCTCGGCTTCGGCCGGCGCCTGCTGGTGCCCGAGGTGCTCGGCCCGACCGGGATCGCCGGTCACCTGCCCAACGGCGCGCCGCTCGGTCCGGGTGCCGGCGACAACGCCGCGGCCGGCCTCGGTGCGGGGGCGCTGCCCGGTGACGTGATGATCTCCATCGGCACGTCCGGCACGGTGTTCGTCTCCTCCGACGTGGCCCCCGACGACCCGAGCGGCACGGTTGCCGGCTTCGCCGACACCACCGGCCGGTTCCTGCCCATCGTCGTCACGCTGAACGCCGCCCGGGTCCTCGACGCGGCGACCCGGCTGCTCGGGGTCGACCACGAGGAGCTGTCCCGGCTCGCGCTGTCCGCGCCCGCGGGGGCGGACGGGCTGGTGCTGATCCCGTACCTGGAAGGCGAGCGGACCCCGAACCGGCCGAACGCGACCGGTGCCGTGCACGGCCTGACCCTGCGTACGTCGGACCCGGCGCACCTGGCCCGGGCCGCGGTCGAGGGCATGCTGTGCGCGCTCGCCGATGGCCTGGACGCCCTGGTCGCCCAGGGTGCGACGGCCAACCGCATCGTGCTGGTCGGCGGCGGCGCCCGCAGCGAGGCGGTCCGCCGCATCGCGCCCGCCCTCTTCGGCCTGCCGGTGCTGGTCCCGCCGCCCGGCGAATACGTCGCGGACGGGGCCGCCCGCCAGGCCGCGTGGGTCACGGTGGGTGGTGACGCGCCACCGACGTGGTCCGCCGAGACCCCCGAGGTGTACGAGGACAGCAGCGCCCCGATCATCCGGGAGCAGTACGCCGCCGCCCGTGACGCGGTGATCGACAGGGTGTCCCGTTAACCTCGTCGCGTGAGATGGCGGGGAGGACCGGCGCATCGCGCGTACAGCGTGATCGTCTTCGTCGTCCTCGCCTCCCTGGACAACGTCGCGATCAACCTGGTCCCGCCGCTGTACGGCAGCATCGCCGACGACTACGCCGTGAGCGAGGGCCACATCGCCCTCGCCACCACGGTGATGTTCCTGATCAGCGCGGTCGCCGCGATCGCCTGGGCGTACGCGGGGGACCGCCTCGACCGCAAGCCGGTGCTCATCGCCGGCACCCTGATCTGGGTGGCCGGCACCGCCTGGTCCGGCCTGGCCGGCAGTTATCCGTCGTTCCTGCTGTCCCAGGTGCTGGCCGCGATCGGGCTGGGCGGGGTCGCCAGCGTCAGCTTCTCGGTGGTCAGTGACCTGATCTCACCGCGGCGCCGGGGCCTGGTGATGAGCTTCTGGGGCCTGTCGCAGGGCGTCGGCACCCTGGTCGGCACGCTGCTGGCCGGGGTGCTCGGCTCGGCCGACTGGCGGCGGCCGTTCGTGGTGGTGGCCGTGGCCGGCGTGCTCGCCACGGTGGCGTACGTCTTCACCTTCGACGTGCCGCGCGGGGACAGTCAGCCGGAGCTGGCCGGCGTCGAGTACGACGAGCGGATCCACCACGACCACCTGCCCCGGATCCTGCGCCGCCGGACCAACATCTGGCTGATCCTGCAGGGTCTCACCGCGCAGATCGCGTTCGGGTCGCTGGTGTGGCTGCCCGTGTTGTTCCGCTCGCGTGCCGAGGATCAGGGCTACACGACGGCCACCGCGGTGATCGTGGGCAGCGTCTTCGCCACGTTGTTCCAGCTCGGCGGGGCCCTGTCGATCCTGGGCGGGCTGATCGGCGACCGGCTGCAACGCCGTACCCCGCGGGGCCGGGCCCTGGTCGCGGCCGTGGGCGTCATCGCCGCCGTGCCCTTCTACGTGGTCCTGTTCTTCGTGCCGTTCCGCATCGACGTGCCGGACGGCGGCAGCGCCGGCGACGTCGTGCTGGCCATCCTGGGGCAGGTCCTCACCGAGCCGACGGTCGGGCTGAGCCTCGCCACCGCCATCTTCGCGCTGGCCCTGACCTCGGCCAACTCCCCGAACTGGTTCGCGCTGATCGCCGACGTCAACCCGCCGGAGCACCGCGGCACCGTCTACAGCCTGGGCAACCTGGTCAACGGCGTGGGCCGGGCCGGCGGCAACGCCCTGGTCGCGCTCGTCTTCCGGCAGCTGGCCGGGGCGTTCCCGCCGCCGCTGAACTACGCCGTCGGCCTGGCCGCGTTCCAGTTGTTCTTCATCCCGACCGGCGTCATGTACTGGCTGGCCAGCCGGACGGTGGCCAGGGACATGGCGGACACCCATGCGGCCCTGGCCACCTACGGCAAGCGGGAAGAGGTCAGACCCGCGCCCACACAGTGACGTCCTGCGGCACCCGGCCGTCGTCGGTGAGCGGGCCGCTGGTCAGCTGCACCCGGGCGTTGAGTGGCAGCTCGGCCGGCGCGTCGCCGAAGTTGGTGAGCACCAGCAGGCCGCCGTTGCGGAACGCCAGCACGTCCGCCGGGGTGTCCACCCAGCGCAGCGTGCCGGTGCCCAGGCCGTGCTCGGCGCGCAGACGCAGCGCGGCCCGGTAGAGCTCGTACGTCGAGCCGGCCACGCCGCGCTGGCGGTCCAGCGCGTACTCGGCCCACACGCTGGGCTGCGGCAGCCAGCTCGCGTCGGCCGGTCCGAAGCCGTACGACGGGGCGTCGGCCTCCCACGGGATCGGCACCCGGCAGCCGTCGCGACCGCGCTCGGCGTGCCCGGAGCGTTCCCAGGCCGGGTCCTGGCGGTATTCGTCGGGGATCTCGGTGGCCTCCGGCAGCCCCAGCTCCTCGCCCTGGTAGAGGTACGCCGAGCCGGGCAACGCCAGCATCTGCAGGGTCGCCGCGCGGGCCCGGCGCAGGCCCAGCGCCACGTCCGGCTGCGGGTCGCCGATGCCGATGCCGTGCTTGCGGGGCTCGCCGACCGGGTAACCCAGCCGGGTCGCGTGCCGCACCACGTCGTGGTTGGAGAGCACCCAGGTGGTGGGGGCGCCGACCGCGGCATTGGCGGCCGTGGTGCTGTCGACGACCTTGCGCAGCGGGTCGGCCGACCACGGGGTGTCGAGATATTCGAAGTTGAACGCCTGGTGCATCTCGTCCGGCCGCACGTAGCGGGCCAGCCGGTCGGCGGGCTGCACCCACGCCTCGGCGACCAGGATGCGGCCGCCCTCGTACTCGTCGAGGACCGCGCGCCACTGCTGGTAGATCTCGTGCACGCCGTCCTGGTCCCACATCGGCGGCGGCGGGGCACCCTCGGGCGCGAGGCCGCCGAGGATCTCACCGGCGTACTGCCAGTCGGCGAGCTCGGCGTCCTTGATCAGGCCGTGCGCCACGTCGACCCGGAAGCCGTCGACGCCGCGGTCGAGCCAGAACCGCAGCACGGAGACGAACTCCGCCCGTACGTCCGGGTTTCCCCAGTTGAGGTCCGGCTGCGAGACGTCGAACAGGTGCAGATACCACTGGCCGTCGCTGACGCGTTCCCAGGCGGGCCCGCCGAAGACGCTCTGCCAGCCGTTCGGCGGCTCGCTGCCGTCCGGGCCGCGGCCGTCGCGGAAGATGTAGCGCTCGCGCTCCGGGCTGCCGGGCGCGGCGGCCAGGGCGGCCCGGAACCAGGCGTGCTCGTTGGAGGTGTGGTTCGGCACCAGGTCGACGATGACCTTCAGCCCCAGGGCCCGCGCCTCGCTGATCATCTTGTCGGCGTCACCCAGGTCGCCGAAGCGCGGATCGACCGCGCGGTAGTCGGCCACGTCGTAGCCGGCGTCGTGCTGCGGCGACGGATAGAACGGCGACAGCCACACCGCGTCCACGCCGAGCTCGCGCAGGTCGCTCAGACGGGCCGTGATGCCGGGCAGGTCGCCCATCCCGTCGCCGTTGCTGTCGGCAAAGGAACGCGGATAGATCTGGTAGATGACGGCGCTGCGCCACCAGTCGGTCTCAGGGGATGGCATCTCTCCAGGCTAACGGCGGCGGGGCGCCGGACCGTGGTCAGCCGTCCAGAATCGCGGCGAAGCGTTCCTCCGCTAAATCGAGTTGGTCCAAGATGTGGTCCTTCGCGGCGACGGACAGCGGGGTGTCCGGGCGCCCGACCAGCTCACGCAGCTTCGGCACCAGCGGCCGGTACTTGATGGCCGAGCTGCGAGCCTTGTCATATGTGGTGTGGATGACCCCGACGCCGTTGTCGGTGAAGTCGGAGATCTTGATGATCCGGGCCCACGGGTCACGGTCCAGATTGTCGGCCACGTGGGCCCGGTACTGCTCGTGCTTGTCGCGTTCCGGGTCGTACTCCGGGTTGGTCACCGACCGGACCAGCTCGGCCATCCGCGGGTTGAACCGCCGGGCCAGCTCGGCCACCGCGGCGTCGGTCAGCGTCTGGTGCCCGAGCGTGGGGTCCAGGCCGGCCAGCTCGGCCGGATGGTCCTCGACGGCGTCGTGCAGCAGGGCCGCCGTGAGCACGTCCACGTCCCGGATGCCGTAGTAGCGGATGATCCGGATCGCGACCCGGAGCAGATGGTTCAGGTACGGCTCGCGGACCCGCCGGTCGTCGGCGTGCAGCCGGGCCGCCAGCTCCAGCGCCTCCTCCAGCTGCCGCCGGTCGTCGGGCGGGAACTCGAGCAGTTCGAGGGAGAACCGCTCGCGCAGACCCGCCTCGCCGTACACCTCGGTGATCGCGTGCAACGGCATCGACAGCAGCATCCTTGGCGCCATGCCGATCAGGTATACCGGACGCGGCCGCCGCGTGGGTCCGCGATCAGGAAGGGACGTCGATCAGCGGCTCGTCGAGCAGCGGCTTGGGGCGCAGCGGGACCGGGCGCGGCGAGGGCCGGGTGCCGGGCGACGGGCGGCTGCCGGGGGCGCGCCGCATGGCCGACATCGACGCCTGCTTGAGCGACCAGGGGTTCTCGGCGTGCATCCCGCGGCGCGGCACCCCGTCGCCGAAGGTGAACTCCTCGTCGGTCATCGCCTGCAGGGCGCTCAGCGCGACGCCGAGGATGAGGGCGGCGCTGACCAGCGTGATCGGCACGATCATCAGCAGCGGCTTGATGCCGCTGACGGCGGTGGAGACGGTCGGGCTGAGCTCGACGGACATGCTGGCCATGCCGGTGTAGTGCATGCCGAAGACGGCCATGCCCATCAGAAAGGCGGCGCCGGTCATCGCGCCCATGCCCTTGACCGAGACGGCGAACCAGAGCGCGGCGGCGCAGGCGACGACCGCGATGATCGCGGACGCGGCGACCAGGACCGGGTTGAAATGGATCTTGCCGGACACGTGCAGCCCGGCCATCCCGGTGTAGTGCATGGCCAGCACGCCGATACCGGTGAAGAAGCCCGCCACCGCGATCTTCGGCAGGCTGCGCCGGCCGTGCCCGACGACCATCAGCCCGAGGCCCACGGTGACCACCGACAGGCCCAGGCTCGCCATGGTCACCCAGGGGTTGTACCGCACCGGGCTCTGCGGCACGTCGAAGCCGAGCATCGCGGTGAAGTGCATGAGCCAGATGCCGGCGCCGCCGATCGAGAAGGCCGCGATGACCAGCCAGCGGTTGCGGCGGCTGCGGGAGCGGGCGCTGCGCGCCCGGCCGGTGGCGAGCAGGCCGAGGAAGGAACCGAGAACCGCGACCAGGTACGCCGCGATCGGGTTGAAGGCTCCGTAGGTGAAGTGATGGACCTCGGCCACTTTGTCGTCACGCCCTCACGAACATCGGGAACAGTTCGCTGAGGATTGAGCCATAGGTCCGATGTGGGACATCGCACCTCGTGTGCGTCCCGCTACGCAAAGAGAACCGGGGCCACCGTATGACTGCCTGCGAGAGGTAGCCATACGGCAGCCCCGGTGCGGTCGTCGTGACCGGTCAGGAAACTGCCGGGGGGTAGGAGGGTTTTAACTGAAGATGCTGACGCCGCCGGGGCCGACGAGAAGACCGACGACGATGAGGACAACGCCCCAGAGGATCTGCCGCCGGAACAGCGCGAGGATGCCGGCGACCACGAGGATGACTGCGAGGATCCAGAGCAAAAGTTCCATGTCGATCTGGTACCCGAGCGCCGAAAATCCAAAACCTGGGGTCCCGGCAACCACATCGGCCCCGTTCCTGCCCTCGACGGGGCGGGAACGGGGCCGGTCGGCCACCGCGACGTCAGACGGTCGCGAGACCGGCGTCGACGTCCTCCGAGAGCAGCTGGTAGACGTTGTACGCCTGCTTGATCACCGGGTGCGCCACGTTGCGGACTGGCACGCCGCCGGGCGTACGGCCCCGCTCACTGCCGTGGTGCGCGTGCCCGTGCAGGGCCAGCGCCGTCGGGGCCGAGTCGATCGCCTGACCCAGCAGGTACGACCCCAGGAACGGATAGATCTCGAGCGGCTCACCGACCAGCGTCTCGGGCACCGGGGCGTAGTGGGTCAGTGCCACCAGGGCATCGCAGTCGAGCCCCCGCAGCGCCGCACCGAGCCGCTCGGCGATCGCCTCGGTCGTACCGACGAAATTCTTCATCTCGCGCTCGCCGAACGAGCTGGCGCACGCCCCGGCGAACCCGCCGCCGAAGCCCTTGGCGCCGGCGATGCCGAGCCGGTGACCGTTGATCTCCAGGACGGTCGCGTCGCCCTCCAGCACCGTCATGCCGGCGTCGCGGAGCACCTCGCTGAGCGCGTCCTGCTGGTCACTCTGGTGGTCGTGGTTGCCGAGCACGACGACGACCGGTACGCCCAGGTCGCCGAACTCGGTCGCCATGCACTTGGCCTCCTCGACGGTGCCGTGCCGGGTCAGGTCCCCGGCGATCAGCAGCGCGTCGGCGGCACCGGGCAGCTGTTCGAGTGCGGGCCGGTAGCGGCCCAGGACGTCCTTGTCGACGTGGACGTCGCCCACGGCGGCGATCCGGATCATGAGATCTCCTCCACCTCGCTGGGCGCCGCGGCGCGCACGATGCCGATGTCGCAGGCGATCTCCACGTCCGGGAAGTTCGCCGTGATCTGCCGGCAGATCTCGTCGCGCCGCTGGGCGCTCTCCACCTCGCCGCCGAGCACCAGCAGGTGCTCGCGACGTTGCAGGGTGATGCCCTGCTCGGCGATCGCGCCGTTCTCGGTGAGCAGGCGCTGGATCTCCGCCTCCACGTATTCGTCGAGCTGTGGTGTCATCTCAACCCCCCACTGTCAGACGTGCTTCCCCCGGCTGTGCGACCACGTCCAGGCGGTCGAGCAGGACCAGGAACGCCTCCGCGTACGGCGACTTCGCGGTCTCCTCGCGGACCCTGTCCCAGTCGATCTGCTCGCGCAGGGACCGGGCGACCGGCAGGCCGGTGGCGAAGTCGCAGTAGTGCTGGGTGTAGCTCAGCAGCTTGTGCACCATCAGCTGGGTCGCCGACAGCACGGGCATGTTGATCGCCTCGACCGGGCGCATCACGGTGTCCCGCAGCGTGGCGTCGGTCACCGGCGACTCGACCGGGCGGTAGATGAGGTCCACCATCCGGCCCTCGTCGAAGACCTTGACCAGCCAGTCCTCAGGTGGCTGCTCCACCTCGAAGCCGACCGCGGACAGCTCCTCGAGCGCCCGGGCCTTGTCCTGCTCGCGGATCAGGAAGTCGACGTCGTGATCGCTGGAATGCCCGCCGTGGGCGTAAACCGCGAAGCTGCCGCCGAGCGCGAACGGGACTTCCGCCTGTTTGAGCACGGAGGCAACCCGTTTGAGCGTGTTGACCAGGCCCTCGTCCACCCGGTGCGGCATGGCGGTCTCCCTGCGTCGATTGATGTGCGTTTGGCACTTCCGGTCTACCCGGAGCCGGATGCCTTCACACCAGCAGCACGCCTCGGGCCGGAACCGAGCGTGACTGGCCCGGGTACCGTTGGTGGGTATGGTCCCTGACCTCGGTTCCGCCCGCCCCGCTTTCGACGATCAGCACCCGGTCCGGCACCACCCGGTCACCGCCGTCCGCCCGCTGCGCACGGTGGCGCTGGTCGGCATCGACGGCTCCGGCAAGACCACCCAGGCTCACCAGCTGGCGACCGCCCTGGCCGCCCGGGGCCTGCCGGCGACGTACCGGCGCAACGCCGGCGGCCGCCGCTGGTTCGGCCGGCTGGCCACGGCGCTGGGCCGGCGCGACGGCGAGCACCTGCTCGGCCGTAAGGCGATGCTCTTCGTCGAGTCGGTGCTGCGCTGGCTCGCGATCCTGCGCACGCTGCTGCGCCGCACGGTCACGGGCGAAATCGCGATCATGGACCGGTACGCCGTCTGCCAGTACGCGAGCATCCGCGCGCACGCCAAGACCCCCCGCCCCGAGCGACTGAACAGGGCCGAGCGCCGCGCCCGCCTGGCCTACCGGGTGTTCCCCGCGCCGGACGTGACGTTCCTGCTGGCCGTGGATCCCGCCGTCGCGTACGAGCGGATCGAGCGGCGAGGCTACGACCACGAGGAGATGGACTACCTGCGCGCGGCTACCGCTGCGTACGAGTCCCTGCCCGAGCACCCCACCTTCGTGGTGATCGACGCGAACGGCACTCCGGAGCAGGTGCAGCAGGCTCTGCTGGACCATCTGCGGGCGTGGCTGCCCGCGCCGGTGCCGGCGGTGGTTCCGCTGCCCCGGGTGCCTTCCGGCTCGCGGGGACCGGCGACGATGCTGGTCGCCCACGCCCGGGCGCTGCTGGTGACCGTGGCGACCCTGGCCGCGGCCGCCTCGGTGCTGACCTACCAGCTGGCGGAGGGCTTCTAGGCCCGGCCGTAGACGGGGATGGCGGCACCGCTGGTCGGCGCCGAGCCGTCCCCGGCCAGGAAGCCGATCACCTGGGCGATCTCGGCCGGGGTGACCCAGCGGGAGAAGTCGGCGGCCGGCTGGGCGGCCCGGTTGGCCGGCGTGTCGATGACGCTGGGCAGCACGGTGTTGCAGCGCACCCCGCTCTTCTTGTATTCGACGGCGACCGCGTTCGCGAAGGCGAGCACCGCGGCCTTGGCAGTCGCGTACCCGGCCGCTCCGGCGAACGGGGCGACCGCCGCGCGCGACGAGACGCACACCACCGAGCCGCCGCCGGCCGCCACCAGGTGGGGCAGGGCGGCCGCGGTCACCAGGTACGTCGGGCGCAGATTGGACCGTAGGATCGCCTCGAAGTCCTCGATCGGCGTCTCGTGCACCAGCCCGCCGCCGGCATATCCGCCGGCCAGGTTCACCACCGCGCGCAGCGGTGCGTCGGACTCCGCGGTTGCGACGGCCACCGCGGCGGCGACAGCATCGGGGTCGCTCAGCTCGGCCGTGACCGAGACCACATCTTTCGGCAGTCGATCGGCACCGGCCCGGACCGGGGCGACGACGCGCCAGCCCTGATCGCGCAGCACATCGAGGATGGCCCCGCCGAGCCCGCCCGCTCCACCCGTAACCAGCACACTGCGCTCCATACCGTGAACCGTAACGGTGTGTTTTGCGTCACGGTCGCCGGGACTCGATGGAACGGCCGGGGCGGCCCGCCGAACGGCCGTCATTCCCGCGTGGGTCACCCGTACGGGCGAGTGAACTGGGGCTTGTCGTGCCGCATCGTGGCAGGTGGTCCCGTTCGCGGTCGGCGACGGGAGCTTTCGCCGTGGCGTTTGGGTCAAGCCGGACGGCAACCTGTCGATGCTGGACGTGAACCCAATCGGCTACCAGCCCGTACTGGGTAGTGATGAGCATCGCAGCGGAATCCGTGATGCCCGTCGCTGTGACGAAGAGGGGCCGATGGTGTCATGAAGCGGGCACAGGGTATGCGTCTCATCACGCATCCACCGGCGGGTGCTGCTCCGAATACCTCTGCGAGAGCCCTCTTCAGTAAGTATGCACGCGGCTCTCAGCTGATGCTCAGACACTCGTGACACTTTCGACTCACCAGCCGGAATCAGCGCAGGGCGCCAACTGTTCAGGTATGTGTCAGCACCGCAATGCATGAACTGCGGACGTTACGGGGAGGGCTGATGGACGCAGGTATTGCCCGTAACAGGGTTAGTGAAGGCAATGAGGGGACCGTGGGCAACGTGGAGAAGAACACCGTGATGAGGACCGACCAGGTCGCCGAGGAGCGCGACCTCGTCGGAGTCTACCTGCACGAAATCTCCCGGACGCCGCTGCTGGATGCTGCCAGGGAGGTCGACCTCTCCAAGGCAATCGAGGCCGGCCTCTACGCCGAGCACCTGCTCGACACCGGCGAGGTCCGTCGCGGCGTGAGCCGGGAAGAGCTGGAGCGGCTGGTCACCGAGGGCAAGCGGGCGAAGGATCTCTTCATTCGCGCCAACCTGCGACTGGTCGTGTCGATCGCCCGCCGTTACGTGCGCTCGGGCATGCCGATGCTCGACCTCATCCAGGAGGGCAACACCGGCCTCGTGCGCGCCGTCGAGAAGTTCGACTACGAGCGTGGCTACAAGTTCTCGACCTACGCGACGTGGTGGGTCCGCCAGGCCATCAGCCGGGCCATCGCCCAGCAGGAGCGCACCGTGCGCCTGCCCGTGCACCTGGTCGAGGACGTCAACCGGATGCGCAACGTCACCCGCCAGCTCGTCCGCGAGCTCGGCGCCGACCCGGAGCCCGCGCAGGTCGCCGCGGCGCTGGGCGTGACGGTGGAGCGCGTCACCGAGCTGACCCGCTGGGCCCAGGACACCGTGTCCCTGGACACCCCGGTGGGCGACGACGGCGACACCAACCTCGGCGACCTGGTCGCCGACAGCGACGCGCCGTCGCCCGAGGAGATCGTCCTGACCGCGCTGGAGCGTCAGCGCATCGAGGGACTGCTGAACCACCTCGACGACCGTTCGGCGGGCATCATGCGCGCCCGGTACGGCCTCGAGGACGGTCGCGAGCACTCGCTGACCGAGGTGGCGTCGCGGTTTTCGCTCTCTCGGGAGCGCATCCGCCAGCTGGAGATCCAGGCGCTCGGCCGGCTGCGTGAGCTGGCCCGGGCCGAGGGCCTGCAGGCCGCGTAAGGCAACCGCCAGTACGGCGAAAGGCCGGTGACCCCTCAGGGGACACCGGCCTTTTCTCGTGCCTGCTGAAGCGGGTGACCCGGCTCAGGTGACCCGGCCGTAGCCGTTCGGGGTCATGATGTCGATCGTGCGCTTCTTGACGGGCTGGCCCGCGCGGGAGGCGTCGATGATCTGGCCACCGCCGACATAGATGCCGACGTGTCCGTTGCTGCGGTAGAAGACCAGGTCGCCCGGCTTGAGCTCGGACCGCGAGATCCTGGTGGTCGCGCTGTACTGCGCTGCGGCGTTGTGTGGCAGCGACTTGCCGGCGGCCCGCCAGGCGGCGGAGGTCAGGCCCGAGCAGTCGTAACCGTTCGGCCCGTCCGCGCCGTAGTCGTACATGACGCCGAGGGCGTTGTAGGCGAAGGTGACGGCCTTACCGGCGGAGCCCGCGATGGACGGGATGTTGCCGGTGTACTTGCTGGCCTTCTCGGTGGGCGAGCCGTAGGCGGCGGTGCGCATCGCGTACAGCTTCTTGAGGTCGCCCTCGATCTTCTTCTTGCGCGCGTTGAGGGCCTTGGCCTCGGCTTCCTGCTTCTTCTGCGTCGCCTTGAGGGCGGCCTGGCGCTCGGCGAAGTTCTCCGTCGTCGCGCGGTACTCCGCGATGTCACGGCCGCGGCTGCGGGAGATCTGCTCGAGGATGCTCATCCTGTCCATGAGGTTGTCCGCGCCCTCGAGCACGACGTTCATGGTGCCGATGTTGCCGGTCTTGTACGCCGACGCCGCGATCGCGTCCATCTGCGTGCCGGCGGCCTCCAGCGCGGCCTTGGCCGGGGCCAGCGATGCGGCCAGCTTCTTTTCCTGGTCCTTGGTCTGCTTGAGGCTGATGTTCATCTTGTTGTACGACTCGACGACGTCCTCGAGCTGATCGGACGCCTTGTCGATCTTCTTCGTCAGCTCACTCGTCGACGGTTCCGCGTGTGCGGCGGTCGCGGTGGTGCCGGTGATCGCGATCGCCAGGGCGGCAACCACCAGCGCACGGAGCCTCGTGCGGGCGTGTGGCAACGGTTTGTGGCCTTTCTTCCGCTCGGGCCGCCTACCGGGTTAGCTGACGGGTTCGGGGCGGGAAGAAGGCCCCTACCGCTCGCGCGGATTCACCCCGGTGCTGCTTCGGTTGGTTCCCCGGTTCGTCGTGGCGGAGGCGGTGACCGTGGGGGATCTGGTCGTCCGTTTCCGCCGGCGAGGATTCGGCGGCGTTGGCCGGCGCCACCGAGGGTGTGGCTGCGGACCGGACCAACCGCATTAACTTATCGGCGCGCGGCATTAACACAAGAGCCCGAAGAGTGACTTGCGCCAATGATCACAAATAAGAGAATGATCCCGATAACGGCGGGCAACAAATCCGTTCCGCAGCGTTACTTTTTCTACTCTGCCATGGCCGGCGGCGAAGTGCGCGTGGCCGGGACCCACTTGTGCGAGACGACCCGTTCGGCCCAGAAGGAGAGGAACGGGATCGTGCCGGCCAGCATCACCAGCAGCATCCGGCCCAGCGGCCAGTGTGCCCGGCGGCTCAGGTCAAAGGCGGCGACCAGGTAGACCATGTACAGAAAGCCGTGGAACGGGCCGATGGTGGCCACCACGGTGTCGTTGTCACCCAGGTACTTCAGCGGCATGCCGACCACCACGAGCGCGATGAGGACCACGCCGACGATCCAGGCGATGATCCGGTAGCGGGTGAGGGCTCCCTGCATAGTGCACGTCCTTGAACTCGCTGGAACTGGGCGGTCTGGACTCAGCCGGCGCTGGCGCGACGGCCGGGATAGTCGCTCGGCCGGGCTCCGGGGTGGGCGGCCAGCCAGCCGAGGTAGTCGTTGTAGGCGGCGAGCTCGGGATCGTCGTCGTCGGCCGGCGCCACCTGCGCCACCGGTACGCGGACCGGGCGGCGCACGGTCACCGGGGCGTCCTGCCGGGGCACGGGCTGCTGCGCCGGCTGCTCCTCCGACTGCGGCTCGGCCTCTGCCGGCCCGTCCTGCTCGGCGGCGCGGGCGGCGCGGCGCTCCTGCTGGACCTCGCGGTACCAGATGAACACCACGAAGACGGCGAACACCGGCCATTCGAAGGTGTAGCCCCAGCTGAGCGAATTGCCGCCGGTGGCCCGGCTGAACTGCCACCAGCCCAGGGCCAGGAATCCGGCCACGAGCACGAGCGCCAGGATGTGGCGCGCGATCCACGCGGGGGTCCACAGCCCTTTCATGTCCCTCAGCGTACCGGCGGGTTTGGCGGCAGGGCGCACGGGCAACCCCTTGCAGCAAGCACTGAGCGACCGAGGAAGGGAGCGCCGTCATGACCGACGCCCGGCTCGACTCCGCCGGCGACGAGACCGTCGTCTCCGAGAACGGCATCGACCCCGCGGGGCTGGCCGACGACGATCTGTTCCGTGAGCTGGCCAGCCTGCACCGCACCCGGCTGCAGACCCTGCGACACGGCCCGGACGCCGCCCTGGCCAACCATCTGCGGCGGACCGAGGAGCTGGAGAACGAGTACCTGTCCCGGTACGCCGGCCGTGAGGTCGATCCCGGCCGGCTCACCCAGGACTTCTGAGAGGAACCCGGATTTCATGATCTCCTCGGTACGCGGCCGGCTGAACCGGCTGCGGCGGGACTACGCACCCCACGAACACCGGCCGCTGGACGGTTACGTGGCCACGATGGGGGCGTTTGGACTGCTCGCCGGCAGCCTGGCCGCCGCGGCGAAGCTGACCGCGCGCCCCGTACCGGATCGCCCGGCCACCGCCGACATCGTGCTGATCTCCATCGCGACGCACAAGCTGAGCCGGCTGATCGCCAAGGACGCGATCACCAGCCCGCTGCGCGCGCCGTTCACCCGCTATGCGGCGCCGGCCGGCAGCGGTGAGATCAACGAAGAGGTACGCGACCAGGGCAGCACCCTGCGCCACTCCGTCGGTGAGCTGCTGAGCTGCCCGTTCTGCCTGGCGGTGTGGGTGGCCACCGGGCTGACCAGCGGTCTGGTATTCGCACCCCGGCTGACCCGGCTGGCGGCCACCGTTTTCACCGCGACGGCCGCGTCCGACTTCCTGCAGATGGCGTACTCCCTGGCCAAGGAGGCCGCGGAGGGTGACCACCAGAGCGACGAGGAGGACCGGCCGGCGCTGGCCCAGGCGGCCTGATCCCGGCACGAGGAAGCCCCCGGCCGCTCGGCCGGGGGCTTTCCGCTGTCTGGGTGATGCGGTCAGGGCGGGCCTTCGCGCTCCAGGCCGGACCAGCCGCGCGAGCTTTCTTCCTCGCCCTTCTCGCCCTCGATGACCTCCCGGTCCACCGCGGTGTCGGAGTGTTCGCCGGCGAAGTCGCTGTCGCCGTCCGGTACGGCTTCCTCGTCGCCGAAGGCCGGCAGGCGTTCGTTCTGCTGGGTCATCTCGCTCCTTGGTCGGGCATCGAGGTCGTCGGGGCTCCGACGGGATCAGGTGTCCAGCGCCCGCAGCGCCTCGGCCGCCTCGTCCTGGGCGTACTCGCCCTCGGGCAGCGCGTCGATGCGGGTCAGCGCGGTGGCGGGCAGGTCGGCGGCGATGGCCCCGCGCTGCAGGTCGGCGCTGCTGAGCCGTTCCTGCCCGGTGAAGGCCTCGTCGAGGTAGTCGTCCAGTACCTGGAAGTCGCTCACGCTGCTTCGTCTACCCGGGGGCGGGGTCGTCAAACGGTGTGGCCTGAGTCACAACTGCTACCGGAATCGGGGGGCCCGGCCGACGGTTGGATCAGATGTCGGTGTGATCAGTGTCCCCGGGCCTCACCCTTTGCCTTCGCGGATTACCGTTCGGCTGGAGCCGCGTTGAGCCTTTCGCCGAGAGGCGACCTGCACACCGACATCTGCGATCGCGGGGGGGGCGGGGGGGGGGGGGGGGGGGGGGTGGGGGGGGGGGGGGGGGGGGGGGGGGGGGGGAGGGGGGGGGGGGGGGTGGGTTCCACCCGTACGCCTAGCGCGGGGGCCGCGTTCTTAGCCATCTCCAGCAGGGACAGGCGGGGGCCG
>NZ_JBVJIR010000039.1:0-36364 GCF_055586185.1 Actinoplanes sp. NPDC051405 | reverse complement strand
GCCCCCCCCCCCCCCCCCCCCTCCCCCCCCCCCCCCCTCTCCCCTTTCCCCCCCCCCCCCCCCCCCCCCCCCCCCCCCCCCCCCCCCCCCCCCGACGCTCAGATCTGGTCGTTCTTGAGCAGGTCGCCCTCGTCGATCGACGCCGGGTCGGGCAGCGCGTTCTCCCGCAGGTGGCGGTTGTGCCGCGGCTCCTGCTTGGTCTTCGCGTCGTTGAGCTTGCGGCGCAGGTCGTCGCGCACGTCGTTGAGCGCGGCGTGCAGGTCCTCCTCCGAGGAGGTGGTGACGACCTTCTGCCGGCCCGCGATCCAGCACTCCAGGGTCACCTTCTGCCCCGGGGCCTCGCGGTCCTTGACCGACACCTCCAGCTCGGTGGTGTCGGCGTGGAATCCGGCGAGCCGGGCGTCGAGCGTGCCGAACTGCTCGGCGATCCAGTTCCGGTCACCCTGCGAGAAGCCGGCCCCCACGCGCAGGCACTCCTCGACGGTGGCAGGATTCGCGACAGCGCTCATCGCCGCACCTCCTGCCGCCGGGCGGACACGGACCAAGTGGTGCACAGTCGTACGGTCACCATCTTCGCTGACCCTTCGGCTCGGGGATGTTCCTGATCTCCCTGTACCCCGCCGGAAGGGCAGCGGAAACGGACGAGGCGCTCGAATCACCTGGGCGCGTCAGCGCTGCGGCGGCGTGCGGCGGATCGAGTGCACCTTGGCCGGGACGGGTTCCTCCCCCGTCGCCACGCGCATGCCGTTGAGGTAGCCGTCGGTCTCGCGCTGCTCGCCGTACTCCTCGGTCAGCTCCGCGATGCGCTCCTCGAGCACGTGCAGCTCCCGCTCGCGGTCGGCGGCGAGCTGCGCCCGCAGCTCGGCGAGGATCTCGTCGAACTGCCGCCCGTCGGTCACCGGGCCGTCGCGCAGCTGCTCGAGCCGGCGCAGGATCTGGTCGCGGGAGAACGCCACCACGACCGCGAGCCAGGCCAGCACGAACAACCCGGTGATCACCGGGAAGACCGCGAGCGACGTCAGCGGGGGCGGCGGGGGCATGCCGCCGGGCGGGGGCGGCGGCGGATGCCCGGGCGGCATCCCGACGATCACGGTGATGATGAGCGCGCCGGTGGCGGCCACCGCGGCGGTCAGGGAGCCGAGCAGCAGTTTGCTCAGCTGGAGATGCAGTCCGCCCACGGTGGACCCATGATCGGCGCGGGCCCGCTCAGTCATGGTCCGAGATTACGGACATCCGTGCCCGGGCGCGACACCCGGCAAGCTGATCGTGACGGTCACGCCGACCGGCGCCGGCGCAGGACCTTGCGGTACGGGTCGAGCATCCGGTCGAGCACCGCCTCCAGCGCCTTGCGGTCGGCCTCCGGGATGGGTGAGTCCGGAGCCAGGATCCGGCCCAGCTCGTGCACGATCGGATGGGTGACCGGCGGCGCCGGCTGCGGCCCGCCGACCCGGTCGGGATAGGCGGCCACCACGATCTCGTTGATGCTGCGGCCCAGCACGGGCGCGATCCGCTCGATGGACCTGATGGTGGGCCGCTGCTCACCGCTGAGCCAGCGCAGCACCACGGACGGATCAGTGCCGGCCGCCCGGGCGAAGTGCGTCGGCGTCGGGAACCGCGCAGCCTGGATCGCTTCCTTGAGGTAGCCACCGAAGCCGGCTTCCGGCGTGGAAGGCGTCACCGGCCAAGGATAGGCCCAGTCCGATCGGATCCGGCCCGCATCGGCTCGGGCAATTGGTTGAAGACACATGCACTGCTACCGTCATTGGTTAGATAACCAACGGCTCGGGCGTGGAGCGGAAGGTCGTGGCGGGATGACACAAACAATGATCCTGATGGGCGTGCTGGCGATCTGCGCCGTCTCGGGTGTCCTGCTGACCTACCGGCCGGGCTGGACCCGCGGGCCGGACGAGCCCACCGGCAGCTACACCGCGCCGCCACCGCCGGCCCCGGCCCTGCCACCGACCGCGGCGGCACCGGCACCACTCCCGGTTCCGGCCCCGGCCGTCGCGCCGGGCAAGCCCTCCCAGCCGGTGCTCTCCGCCCCGGCTACTCCGTCGGCGAGCACGCCGTCCCCGGTCCGGCGCACCCGCAACAATGGATTCGCCCGCTTCGCACCGGCCCCGGCCGCCCGCACCCGCGCCGGCCGCGCCTGACCTGCGGCGCCTCCTCCGCCCGCACGGAGGCACGCATCACACCTCGCTGCCCGCTGGAAGTGTCACGCCCCCTCAGGCCGGCTCGTCCTGATGACGAGACCGGTTGCGACGCCCGCGGGGTTCGGCAGATCACACCGCAGCGGGACCCCTTTCGGGCAGTAGCCGCCGGTCCACGGCGTTCTACTGGACGAAAGGGTGGAATTGAAGATGTCAGGAACTGCGCAGAGGCACCGGGTCGTCATCGTCGGAGCGGGGTTCGGCGGGCTTTTCGCCGCCAAGGCGCTGCGGCGCGCCGATGTGGACGTGACTCTGATCAACGGCACCACGTACCACTTGTTCCAACCGCTGCTCTACCAGGTCGCCACCGGGATCCTCTCCGAGGGTGAGGTGGCGCCGCCGATCCGCGAGATCCTGCGCAAGCAGAACAACGTCGACGTCCGGCTCGGCTGGGTCCGGGACGTGGACGTCGAGGCGAAGACCGTTGACGTGGCCGGCCCGGGTGTCTCCTACACCGTCGGCTACGACACGCTGATCTTCGCGGCCGGCTCCTCCCAGTCGTACTTCGGCAACGACGGTTTCGCCGAGGACGCGCCCGGCATGAAGAGTGTGGACGACGCCCTGGAACTGCGGGCCCGGATCTTCCACGCGTTCGAGATCGCCGACCTGCAGACCGATCCGGCCGACATCGAGCGCTGGATGACCTTCGTCATCGTGGGCGCCGGGCCGACCGGCACCGAGATGGCCGGTCAGATCGCCGAGCTGGCCCACCGCACCCTGCCGGGTCAGTACAAGCACATCGACCCGCACCGGGCCCGCGTCGTGCTGGTCGACGCGGTCGGCGCGGTGCTCAGCACCTTCGGCGACCGGCTGTCCACCCGCGCGCTGCGCGAGCTGCACCAGCTCGGCGTCGAGGTGGAGCTGAACACCAAGGTCGTCGGCGTCGACCCGACGGGCATCGAGGTCGAGACCGTACGCGGCCACGAGCGCATCCCCGCGATGACCAAGGTCTGGGCCGCCGGGGTGTCCGCCCCGCCGCTGGCCCGCCGGCTGGCCGAGGTCACCGGCGCCGAGACCGACCGCGCCGGACGCATCCGCGTGGAGCCGGACGGCACCGTGCCGGGTCACCCCGAGATCTTCGTCGTGGGCGACCTGATGGCGCTGCCGGGTGACGACGGGAAGCAGCTGCCCGGGGTGGCCCAGGTGGCGATCCAGAGCGGACGGCACGCGGCCGGGCAGATCAAGCGCCGCCTCGCGGGCCGGCCGAGCGGGCAGCCGTTCCACTATTTCGACAAGGGCAGCCTCGCGGTGATCTCCCGCTTCTCGGCGGTGGCGAGCATCGGCGGCCTGCGCCTGTCGGGCTTCCCGGCCTGGCTGATCTGGCTGGTGGTGCACCTGTTCTACCTGGTCGGGTTCAAGAACCGGGTGTCCGCGGTGCTGCACTGGGCGGTCAGCTTCCTGGGCCGCGGCCGCTCGGAACGGGTGACCACGCTGCAACAGGTCCACGCCCGCAGCGCGATGCGCCGGTACGGCGACCCCTTCGCACCGGCCCCGGACGACTACGCCGACTCCGGCACCCCGGTCACCGCGGGCGCGCCGCGGACGAGCAGGTAGCCGATCATCCAGAACTCGCCGACGGAGGCGGGCAGCGCGAGCACGTCAGCGACGCCGCCCGCCGCCGGGACGAGGTAGGCGACGAACGGGCTGAGCACGTAACCGAGGCCGCCGGCGATGAGGATCCAGCCCAGCGCCCGCGGCATCGACCCGGAACGCAGCACGCACCAGCCCATCGGGATGAGCCACAGCCCGAAGAACAACCCGCCCACGGTCCACAGGTGACCACTGGCGAGATACATGAGCTGCACACCCGCCGCGGCGTCGCCGGTAGGGTCCCGGGCGACGTCGGCCGCGGTCGCGAGCAGAGCCGCGCTGGTCAGGATCGCGACCGCGTTGACCAGGCCGAAGGCGGCGATGCTGCCGGCCGCGACCGCGGCGACCTTGCGGAAGAGCCGGTAGAACCAGACGGCGGTGAGCGCCTGGGTGAGCACGACCAGCAGTTCCAGGGCGATCCCGGCGCGCACGAGCCCGTCGTGCTCGATCAGGTGGGCCAGCGTGGCGGCGGCGTCGTCGGCGGCGAAGAGCCGTGGGCGGATGAGCAGGAAACCGAGCCCGCCGGCCACGGCGAGACCGAGATAGAACAGCCCGGTCGTCCGGGCCACGCTGCGATTCTTACGCTGTAAGGTAACCATACGATGTAAGGTACGGACCCATGTCAAGGAAGCCGTTGAGCCGCGAACGAGCGCTGGCGGCGGCGGTGACACTGGCCGACGCCGAGGGCCTCAAAGCCCTGACGATGCGCCGCCTCGCAGCGGACCTGGGCGTGGAGGCCATGTCGCTCTACTACCACCTGCCCGGCAAGGAAGGCCTGCTCGACGGCCTCGTCGAGACCGTCGTCGGCGAGATCGAGGCGGCGGTGGCGCACTCGGCGGAGACGGGCGACTGGCGTACGAGTCTGAGACAGCGGTTCCTGTCCGCCCGCGAGGTCATGCTCCGCCACCCGTGGGCGCCCGGCCTGCTCAGCTCCCGCCGGACCATCCCTTTCGGCGTGTACGCGTACTACGACGCGATCGTGGGCACCCTGATCGCCGGTGGATTCTCGCACCGGGTGGCCCATCGGGCGCTGCACGCGTTCGGCAGCCTGGCACTCGGCTTCGCCCAAGAGGTCTTCAGCCCGGCCACGGCCGGCGGCACCATGGACGTCGAAGCGACCGAGGCGGACCTGCCCGCGATGGCCGAGGCCCTCCCCCACCTGTCGGCGATGATGGCGGCCGAGGCGCATGACGTCGCCGACCCGACGCTGGGCTGGTGCGACAGCCAGGTGGAATTCGAGTTCACGATCGACCTGCTGCTCGACGGCATCGAGCGCACCGGCGGTTAGGGGCTGCGGCGTGCGGGTGGCGATGGTCAGTGCCGTGGCTCGGGCCGGCCGGGTGAACGAGGATTTCGCCGGTGCCGTACCGATGGCGGCGGTGGTGGTCGACGGCGCCGGGATTCCCGGGGCCGGATCTCGCCGAGGCCATCGTGCGGGTGACCGGCGATCCTGCACTGCACCGAGCTGGGCGGGCCGGTCAGGCCGCCGGGACCAGCTCGGTGAGCAGCTTCTCGATCCTCGTCCTGATCTCGTCGCGGATCGGGCGCACCGACTCGACGCCCTTGCCGGCCGGGTCCTCGAGCTTCCAGTCCTCGTAGCGCTTACCCGGGAAGATCGGGCAGGCGTCGCCGCAGCCCATGGTGATGATCACGTCAGAGCTTTCGGCGGTCTCCCGTTCGAGCTTCTTCGGCTTCTGGTCGGTGATGTCGATGCCGACCTCGGCCATCGCCTCGACGGCGGCCGGGTTGATCGTCTTGCCGGGCTCGGAGCCGGCCGAGCGGACCTCGACCTTGTCGCCGGCCAGGTGGCGCAGCCAGCCGGCGGCCATCTGGGAACGACCGGCGTTGTGCACGCAGACGAACAGGACGCTGGGCTTACTCATCGGACGGACTCCTCGGAGGTGTCGGAGACGACCACGTCGCCGGCGGCCGCGCCGACGCCGGGATACAGGGCGAGCAGCAGACCGGCCCCGACCACGGCACCGATGAGCTGGGCGACGACGAAACCCGGCACCGATGCAGGGGCGATCCCGGCGAAGGTGTCGGTGAAGGCCCGGCCGATCGTCACGGCCGGGTTGGCGAAGCTGGTGCTGCTGGTGAACCAGTACGCGGCGCCGATGTACGCGCCGACCGCCGCCGGAGCCACCGCCGCACGGCCGGACCGCGCCAGGGCGAAGATCAGCAGGATCAGCCCGGCCGTGGCCACGACCTCCCCCAGCCACAGGTGCCCAGCGGCACGCTCCTTGCTGGACAGGTCGACCGCCGCCAGGTCGAACATCAGGTTGGCCAGCACGGAACCGGCGATCGCTCCCGCGGTCTGGACCAAGGCATATCCGCCCAGCTGGGCGGCGGTCAGGCCGGTTCCGGTACGGCGGCCGAGGAACCAGTCCGCGGCCGAGACGACCGGGTTGAAGTGCGCGCCCGAGACCGGCCCGAACGTCAGGATCAGCGCGCCGAGCGCGAACGCGGTGGCGATCGAGTTCTCCAGCAGTTGCAGGCCGACGTCGTCCGGCGACAGCGTGGTCGCCATGACGCCCGAGCCGACGACGGCCGTCACGAGCAGCGCGGTGCCGACGAACTCGGCCACCAGCCGTCGCCAGGTCGCGGTGCCGGTCATGCCGCCAGCCGTTCGATGCGGCCGGCCAGGTCGGTGTAGGCGTCCTCGAAGGCCGCGTCGGTGTCGACGCGTACCGGATCGGGGACGGACCAGTGCAGCTGGGGCCGTACCGTCGCGGTCAGGTCCTCATGGGCGCGGTCGCAGACCGCGATGATCAGATCGTCGTCGGTCACGACGTCGCTGACGTGCGCGGTAGCGGCCGGATCGAGCCGCAGCCCGTGCCGGCGGGCGACCCGCACCGCGCGGGGATGCACCCGCTCGGCCGGATGGGTGCCGGCCGACGCGGCCGGCCGATGGGTGCGGTCCGCCCACAGGGCGGCGGCCAGCTGCGAACGCGCCGAGTTGTGGGTGCACACGAACACGACGCGGGCGGTGTCCGGCAGGCGGGGCGGCGTCAGCCGGGCGAGAGTGCCGGGTCGCAGGCGCAGGTACGTGCGCCGCCGATCAGCCTCGGACCGGGTGCGCTCCAGCAGCCCGGCCTCGGCCAGCACCTTGACGTGGTGGGCGACGAGGTTGCTGGGCATCCCCAGGTCCTGGGCGATCTCGCCGGGCGAGGCGTCACCGAGGCTCAGCGCGTCGACGATGGCCAGCCGGGCCGGGTCACCGAGCGCGGCATGGATCCGTGCCCGCTCCCTCAGGGAATTCCGCTCAGTGTCCATTGACTCAATCTTCACTGAGTTTGTCTGCCACCGCAAGAGCCGCGGATCCGAGCGGCCGCCGGAGCGGGGTTGCTGAGCTGCGGCCGGGTCGGGCAGGCTGACGGTTCTGTCATATTCGGGGGTGTTGCGGTGGCCGCGTCGTCGGCTCGTACCAGAAGCAGTCGTGGTTTTCTGCTCTTCCTGTGGTTCGTCGCGCCGCTGGTGGAGCTGGGTGGGGTGCTGCTGTTCTGCGCGGCGGCGCCTGACCTCGCGCAGGACACGGCGTTCGGCAGCCCGGCCACCGAGATCCTCACGGTGATCGTGCTCGCGGTGACCGTGGTCGGCACGATCCTGGTGTGGCGCGGGGTTTCGGGCGCTCTACGGTGGATCACCGCGACCGCGCTGTTCATCGCGGCGGCGCTGACCGTGGCCCTCGGCGTCAGCTTCGCGACCGCCGGCATCCTGGCGCTGTTCACCCTGCTGATGGCCCACTCCGCCCTGTTCATCGCACTGATCGGACGGGCCGCCCTGCGCTCCCCGGCCGGGAACGGACGGTGACGGCCATGGACGGCGACATGCTCGCCCGGCTCCAGCAGCTGCAGGCCAAGGTGACCCAGTTCGGCGAGCTCGCGACCCAGCTCGCCCAGGCCGTCCCCAAGCAGGCCGAGGGCTGCGACGCGTCCGGCTGGGTCCGGGTCGTGCTCGGCGGCGACGGCCTGCCCACGGCGATCAGCGTGCGCGACGGCTGGGACCGGCGCATCGAGGCCATCGGGCTGGGCGCGGCCGTCATGGACGCCAACGCCGACGCGATCCGGCAGGGCATGAAGGCCTTCTCCGACCAGCTCGACGACAACCGCTGGTGGACCAAGCGCGCCCACGCCGAGGAGGACGGCCCGGATCTGTCGGCCGGCCCGATCGCCCGTCCGCCGGCCGGCACGGAACGCGATCCCGGCGAGCTGACCGAGGACGTGCTGAAGGCCCTGCACACGGTGCAGCAGCCGGCGGAGACCGCGCCGGGCGCGGTCGAGGGCTCGGACCCGCAGCGGTACGTGACAGTGGCGCTCGGTCCCGGCGGCCTCGCCCGTTGCGACATCGACCCCGACTGGGCCGCCCGGCGCGACAGCAACGCCATCACGGCCGCACTCACCCAGGCGCTGCGCGCCGCCCGACACGCGATCCCGGCTCCCACCGCGCCGAGTGCCGACCTGGACGGGCTGCTCGGCGACGCGCTGGCGACCCTGCGCGCGATCACCGACCGACGCCCGGCTGGAGGGAACAACTCATGAGTGATCTGCCCACCCCGCAAGAGGTGACGGTCGCTACCGGTGTGCTGCGCCAGGAGGCGGGCATCTGGGACGACCAGAGCGCCAAGCTCAGCAAGATCAGCACCGACGTCGCCGCCCGGGAGTTCGGCCGGTTGGAGGCGGGGCTGTTCCAGATCATGGTCGGCCCGTACAACGAGATCATCGACGCGGTGGCGGCGCGGACCCGCGAGGGCGCCACCGCGATGACGGACATCGGGCGCACCCTGCGCTCGGTCGCCGACACCTACGACGCCGAGGACAAGGCGAGCGAGCACCGCATCCGCAACATCTACTGACCACGGGGACCCTGCGATGACTTTCAGCACTGCTCAGTTCGAGGCGACGCTGGCCGAGATCGAGTCCGGCATGGCGACCTTCTCGGCCAACCTCGGCAAGATCCCGCCGGCGGCGCAGCGGGCCACCGACCACTGGTACATCACCGACGCCGTGGCCGAGGGCATCACCTGGCTGGCGACCAAGACGGTGGAGATTGGCCAGGACATCCTGAACTGGTTCATCGACCTGCTCAAGGGCGCGGTGGCGCCGATCTACATGGCCATCGACGGCTTCAAGTGGCTGGAGATCCGCGGTGAGGCCAACCTCGTCGCGGCGAACCTGACGGACCAGAACCTGGCCATCGACAACTCCGAGTGGTCCGGTGACGCGCGGGAGGCGTACGGCACCGCGGTCGGCGCGCAGGCCGCGGCGGCCTCCCGGATCGGCTCGATCGCGACCAGCACCTCGGCCAACCTGCTGACGTGCGCGCTGGCCGGAGCAGCCTTCTACCTGACGCTGGCGGGCGTGCTGGCCAAGCTGATCGCGGCGACCATCACCATCATCGCCGCGTACGCCTCAGCGGCGTTCTCCTGGGCCGGCGCAGCCCTGATGCTGGAGGAAGCGGGCGTCAACACGGCCATCATCGGCACCGCCCTGGCGACGGTGACCGCCTTCGTGGGCGCACAGGTCACGGCGTTGGCATTGCTGCACGGCGACGCGGTCGACCCGTCCAGCTTCCCGAACAAGGTGTGGCCGACGTCCAACTCGGCCCAGTACAGCGACGGCACGGTCAAGGACGACGACGCGGACTGGTCACTGAAGCAGGACTGACCCCGATCAGAAGCCGAGCCCGTCGAGGATGCGGACGACGGTGTTGGCCTTGTCGCTGTCCCGTTCGGGGGCGGCCGGCTTGTCCTCGCCCGCGATCAGGAGGATGACCTCGTCCACCTTGGCGACGACATCGGCGCGACCGGCGATGACGGCGGCGGTCCTGAGGTCCCGGGCCAGCACGAGCAGGGCAGCCGGGTCGGTGGTCTCTCGCTGTCGGTCCACGCCCTGAGCGTAAGAGCCACCTGCCACTACCGCTGACCGGATCTGTCGTACGTCCTCCGTAGGATCACCGCACGCCTGATCGGCGGATGTCTTTGTCCCGGAGGATCTGTGTCCCTTCCCCACCGCGCTGCCGTGGTCGTCACGGCGGTCGCCCTGCTCGTCCTGCCCGCTTCCGCCGGCTGGGCCGCCGAAGCCGATCACCCGCCGGCCGTCCCGGCGTCGCTGACCGTCGGGGGCCTCGCCTGCGAGCCCGGCGGCATCTGGATCGGCACCACGACTCCCCAGGTCACCGCCGGCTTCGCCGACCCGGATCTGGGCGTGGTCCAGGGCGAGGCGGTGACCCCGCAGTTCGTGGTCTGGCCGGCCGGTGCCCCGGCGCAGCGAGCCGATTGGACGACGCCTGAGCTGGCCCACCCCGGCACGGTCTTCACCACAATCCCGTCCACGCTCGTCAACGGCGGCCGATACCACCTGAAGGCCCGCGCCACCGACGCCGCCGGCGCTGTGTCCGCCTGGTCGCCCACCTGCACCTTCACCGTCGACACCACCCGGCCGCAGCCGCCGACAGTGACCTCCGACGACTATCCGGAGGGGACGCCCGGCGGCGGCGTCGGAGTCACCGGGAAGTTCACCTTCACCGCGGCCGGAGACGACGACGTGGTGAAGTTCCGCTACTCGTCGGAGACGACGGGCCTGCTCGAGGTGCCGGCGGGCCGCCGGGGCCGGGCCACCGTGGAGATCACCCCCGACCGGTACGGCACGAGCGTCGTCACCGTCCAGGCGATCGACCGCGCCGGTAACCGCTCGGCCGAGACCACGTACGCGTTCACCGTCATCGACCGCGCTCCCAAAGTTCTCGACCAGAACCCGGACGCCGGGCTCGGTGAGCCGCGGACGATCCGCTTCTGGAGTGCTGTGCCCGGCACGGCATCGTTCACCTACCGGTTCAACGACGGCCCGGCCACGACCGTCGACGCGGACGCCGACGACTACGGCACCGCCACCGTCACGCCGGACCGGCCCGGGGACAACTTCCTCACCGTCACCAGCCGGACGGCCGGCGGCGGCGTCTCCCCCGAGGTCAGGGTCAACCTGTACGTCCGTGTGCTGGTCCCGAGGCCCGCGATCAGCTCGCCCGACTTCCCGGGTGACGGCACTCCGCCGCCGACGGCCGGACAGCAGGTCACGATCGTGCTGCGCACCGATTCACCGGCGGTCGCCGAGTTTGTGTACTCCGTCGACTTCGGCGAGACCGAGCAGGTCGTCGCCGCCGACGAGAACGGCAACGCGACCTTCCGGCACACCCTCGTCGGCGAATACCTGGAGGTCCAGGCTCGCGCGCGGACCGCGGACGGCTCGGAGTCGGACCCGGTCGTCACCGGGTGGGAGCTGACGCCCGCGCCATGACAGTGAGGTGGCGAGCCGGCTCAGGGCGTCCGCGCGCTGCCGGCCGCGAGCTCCCGCAGCCTGCTCGCCACAGTCATTGCCGCCTCCCGGTCGTCGACGGCGCGGCGGATCAGACCGGGCTCGTCCAGGATGGCCTCGGCCAGCGCTGCGAGCTCGCCTGACGGCAGGTTCCTCCCGTTCTCCCGGAGGGGGATCTGGAGGCTCTTGCCCGAGCGGGGGTCGGTGGCTGTCATCACCAGCTCGGCCTCAGCGGTGCACGGGATCAGCTCCACCCTGGCACCGCGCAGGTCGATCCGCCGGCGCAGCACGATGTGTCGTTCGATGAGATACGGGCCCTTGAGCCATACCCGGTGCCGGGCCAGCCGCAGATACGCGAAGATCATGGCGCCCACGGCGTACAGGACGATGACCATCAAGGCGACGAACACGACCAAAACCAGCCAGCTGCCGAGGTCGAAGTCGTCGCCCGTGAAGAAGTCCCGCAGCGCTCGGCCGGCGAAGAAGGTGATGAGCGCTTCGACCAGGATCAGGAAGACCACGACGGGATAGACGACGATCCCGCACCCCGGTGGTGAGCCCGCCGAGAGACGGGTGCGCCGGGTCATCACGGCGCTCACCCTAACCGCCGCGGCGGGGCCGGACACTAGGCGGCGGCCACACCCAGATCGGCCATGTCGATGCCGGCCTCGCCGAGGATTCGCTGGACCGCGGCGATGCTCAGCCAGTCGAGAACATTGTCCTCATGCACGACCCGGTACCACTGGGTCCGCCCGCGCTTGACGATCTCGACGCGCCACGCGCCGTCCGCCGTCTGCATCGCGTACTGGACCTTGGGCTCCACTTGATCGACGCTACGTCCTGTCGATCAAGGCCGCTACCAGCTCAAACAAACTACGTCGGCGTAATTCACCGCTCCGGAGCGAACCAGCTCTGCGCCCCGCGGCGCCGCCTTACGGTGGGGCCATGGAGCAGTTCGAGGACGCCTGGAACTCCCTGGGCGAAACCGAGCGGTCCCTGCTGCTGGACGCCCGCGACAGCCGATCGGTGCCACCGGCGGTCGCGGACATCCTGGTCCGGGTGGCGCTGGCCGTCGAACCCCAGCCGGGTCTGTTCCCGGCGCCGGTGCACTGGCCGATCGGCTTCCGCGACTTCCTCGACGACAAAGCCGCGCTGATCGACCTGCCGGACGACCCGGAGTGCGAGTGACGCCGATGACGGGTTGACGCCCGCCGCGCCACCGCCACGTGCAACCGGTGCTCCGGCTTGCGCGCACCGAGCTCGGCGAACTCCTATGCGGGGCGCGAGGCGGCGCCGGCACCCGGCTCGATCTGGGCGATCAGGTCGGCGACGAAGTCGGCGGCGTGCCGAGCGGCCAAGGCCTGATGCTGGTCGGTCTTCTCGGTGCCCCAGTCGGAGATGCCCTTGATGAGAATCCAGTCGCGCTTGGCCTGCTCGGCGGCGGCGTACACCCCGGCCGCCTCCATCTCGCCCGCGATCGCTTCCTCGTCAAGAGCGCGCAGCCGTGCGCGCTCCTCCGCATTGTTCAGCAGCGTATTGAGTGAGATTGTGGGCCCGAAGTGAACCCTCGGGGTCCGGCCTCTCCCCAGCACGCGGGCATGACTCAGCAGGTCGGCGGCGGTCTCCGGGCGTGGGCCCCGGGTGACCTCATACCGCGAACCGTCAGCTCGCGTAGTCACCTTGCGATGGTCCACGGCGCGCAATTGGGTGGTGACCACGACGTCACCGATCATCTGGTCGCCACCGTCGATCTCACCGGAGTTCAGCCCGTAACAGATCCCGGTGAGCACCAGGAAAGTGGGATTGAGATGCTCGATCACGTTGTCCACCGTCCAGGGCATGGAGCCGGCTCCGACCGTTCCCTGCTCGCTCTGCGCGAGGACGATTCTCGCTCCGCCCAGTGTCCCGAGCAGGGTCACGGCTTTTCGACCGGTCTTGCTCGGCTCAGGCACCAGGCCGGGTGAGCGCCTGACGAAGGCGTCCTCAACGGCCTTGCCCTCGATCTCACTGACGACGACGATCGCCACGACCGGTAGCGCCGCCATCGACTCGATAGCCCGGTAGATCAGATCCCTCCGGGCCCGCTGATATCGGATACGCCGGCCGAGGATCAGGACGATGCACGCCGCCATCACCGGTACGAGGATCATGACGAGGGCTCCGAGCACCTGTGACGGCCCGGTCGCCGGTCCCGGAAACTGCAAGAGCAGATGCTTGGCGACCCAGGCCAGTGCCTGCGGATAGCTGACCGGGCGGGAACCGCAGTCATCGGCCGGACAAGCCTGACGTTCGAACGAGGCCACTACCTGCGCCGACACGGCCACACACAGGAGTGTGGCGGCGAGCATGAGCCGGATACCGCTCAGGGGACGGACAGCATCATGATCGGGTTTCTCGAAGCGCCTTTTCGCACCGATGACGAACCAGTCCGTTCGCGGTACGCGCTCGAGGGACGGCAGGGATCCGAGTTCGTCACGGACACCGGGATCGGTGAAGCTCCGGACCTGAACACCGACATACCCCGAGCCGAATGCC
Source organism: Actinoplanes sp. NPDC051405 (assembly GCF_055586185.1). NCBI lineage: Bacteria > Bacillati > Actinomycetota > Actinomycetes > Micromonosporales > Micromonosporaceae > Actinoplanes > Actinoplanes sp. NPDC051405. The sequence goes on along the minus strand of NZ_JBVJIR010000039.1, from coordinate 22,716 downwards.
GGATCTTCGGACAGGCAGGCGTCCGTCAGTACGGAAGCGCGCCGGAACGCGTCCGTGCAGAGCCGGTCGGCATCGGCGGGATCACGGGCATGGCAGAGGGGAATCGTCCAGTGGTGGCCGCGCAGTTCACCGCTGAAGATCCCGCTGTCGGACGCACCTTCGCCACCTGATCGGAGAAGCGACCAGGCGAGCCGGGCGATCGCGGCGATCATGTCGAGGACCGCCAGAGCCACGCCGGTCAGCACAAGCACGAGCGCCAGCAGGGCGCCTTCCCTGGAGACAAGAGCCAGCGGGACCGCCACGAGCATCGCGGCCACCACCGGGGTGTACGGCAGGATGTACTGCCAGGCTCGAACAAGGCGGCCGAGCGCTCGTACCCGTGGGGGTTGATTCCGCATCGCCCTGTTCCATTCGGCGTTCCGGGCGATCGGCGGCTCGATGACGGCGAACGCGTCCCCCGACCGACCGATCAGCCGCCCTTCCCGGTCTGCCAGATACAGGAGCACAGGGAGCGGCGGCCGGGCGCGGTACATGCCCGGACCGCGGGGTCGGATGATTGCCTGTGCCTGCCTCGCCTCGCGAGTTCCCGGAAGGTGCGCTACCCAGGAACGGCATTCCTGGTAGGTCAGACCCGACACCGCTCCGGGAGGCGGTCCCTCCTGCACAGCCAAAGAGTAGAGGATCCAGACCTGGGTCAGCCCTTCACCGCCCCCGCGGTGAGGCCCTCGGTCAGGAAGCGCTGCCCGAACGCGTACATGATCACCACGGGGATGCTGACCAGCAGCGACGCCGCGGCGAGCTGTCCCTGCGGTACGACGTCCCCGGCGATCATCGACTGCATCCCCACCGGGAGGGTCTTGTACTCGTCCTTGGTGATGAACACGAAGGCGAACAGGAACTCGTTCCAGGCGTTGGTCAGGGTGAACAGCGCGACCGCCAGCAGTCCCGGCTTGGCCAGCGGCAGCACCACCCGGCGGAACGCCTGGACGCGGGTGGAGCCGTCGACCAGCGCAGCCTCCTCCAGCTCGATCGGGATCGACGCGAAGTATCCCGTCAGCAGCCAGGTGGCGAACGGGATCGTGAACGTCGGGTACGTCAGCACCAGCGACCACAACGAGTCGGTGAGCCGCGCCCCGATGAGGAGCTGGTACAGCGGGATGAACAGCAGGGCCCCCGGCATCACGTACGTCAGCAGCACCGTGACGGTGAAGCCCTGCGCCCCGCGGAACCGCAGCCGGGCCAGGGCGTAGCCCGCCAGGGCGGCGCAGATCAGGGCCACCGCGGTAGATGCCGCGGACACCAGCACGGTGTTGAGGTACCAGCGGCCGAACGGCTGGTTGGTGAACAGCGCGCTGAACTGTTCCAGGGTCCACGGCGTCGGCCACAGGTCGTTGTCGCGCATGACGACCTGACCTTCGGACTTGAAAGCCGTGACGGCGATCCAGTACAGCGGGCTCAGCACGAAGGCCAGCAACCCGGCCAGCGCGACCCCGGACCCCAGGCTCGCCACCAGGGACGACGCGCGGCGGCCGCCCCGGGAGTTCAGGAACGAGACCGCCTTGCCGACCGCCACCGCGATCAGCAGCATCACCGCGAGGACAACCGCGGCCTTCCAGAAGATCTGGGGCGACGCCCAGGCCAGCAGACCGGTGAAGGCGGCGGTGACGAGCCACGGCAGGGCCGTCCGCGCCGTCCCGGCCCACTCGGGCATCCGGATCCGCCGGGGCGGCCTGGTGCCGGCGTCCTGGCGCAGCAACCGGACCAGGACGAACACCAGCGCGCCGATGACCGGCAGCATGACCAGCGTGACCGCCGCCCCGGCGCCGTACTGCAGCTGCAGGATCGCCTTCGAGTACGCGACCAGCACGTACGGCGCGGTCACGTCACCCGGGCCGCCCTGGGTCAGCAACCAGATGAGGTCGAAGTTGTTGAACGTCCAGATCGACGACAGGGTCACCGTCACGGTGATGACGTGACGCAGTCCGGGCAGCGTCACGTGGACGAATCTGCGCCACGGCGAGGCGCCGTCGATGGCCGCCGCCTCGTACAGGTCGGCCGGGATGGCCTTGAGCCCCGCGAGAAAACAGACGGCGAAGAACGGCACGCCCTTCCACACGTTGACCAGGATCACCGACGGCATGGCCAGCGACGTGTCGGACAGCCAGCCCGCGGGCCAGCTGTCGATCAGATGCACATCGGCCAGCAGCGGCCCGATGCCGGACGCGGTGAGCACGGTGTTGACGCTGCCGAAGATCGGGTCGAGCAGCGCGCGCCAGCTGAACGCCGTCACCACCGTCGGCACCACCCACGGCACCAGGAGAAGCCCGGTCAGCACTGCCCGCCCACGGCGCTGACGGTGCAGCAGCAGGGCTGCGGCCAGGCCGAGCACAACCTTGAAGATCTCCGCGTACGCGGTGAAGACGAACGAGTTCACCACGCCCGTACGGAACTGGTCGTCGCCGGCGAGGGAGAGGTAGTTGCCCAGGCCGACGAAGACGCTTTCCTGGCCGTGCCGTTCCGTGGTGCTGGTGACGGCCGACTGGACGATCGGCACCAGCACGAGCGCGCTGACCAGCACGGCCGTCGGCGTCAGGAACAATGCCGCCAGCCGCCAGTCCCGGCCCAGCCGCCGCTGGGTCGTCGTGAGGGAGCCGGGCCCCGGCGACGGGGAGGTCCCCGTCACCGGCGCCGGTGCTGAGCGGACTGCCGTCACTGCGGCAGCCCTTGCTGGGCAAAGATCTGCACCATCTTCGCGTGGGCGGCCTTCACGGCCTGTGCGGGCGCCGTTCCCTGCACGACCTGCTGCATCATGTCGGTCAGGACGTAGGCGGCGACGACGGCCTGCTGGCCGGCGCTGGCCTTCTGCGGGAACTTCAGTCCGTTCTTGGTGGACAGCGGCAGCGGCTGCTGGGACATGGTGCGCAACATGGAGAACGCCGGGTCGCCGCCGGTGAAGAACGGGTCGGCATCCCAGACCTTCTCCCAGGCGGGCATGGCCAGACCGGGTGCTTCCTGCGCCACTCCGACCAGTGCCGGCGCCGTGACCAGGTACTGGGCCAGGAGCCTGGCGAGGGCCGGGTTCTTGGCCCCCTTGAAGACGACAAAACCCTGGGACTGGCCGAGCAGCAGGGACTTGTCGGTCGCCGGTCCGATGCAGTCGGAGAAGACGTGGGTGTTGGCGTACACCGGGTTCTTCTTGGTCTTGGAGTCCGCGTAGACGCTGAAGCTGTTGCGGGTGTAGCCGAGGATCCCGGCCAGCCAGTTCTCGTTGTTACTGGTGTCGGTCCAGCTGGCGACGCCGGGCGGCAGCATCGGCTTGTACCTGGGATTGGTGTAGATGTCGCCCAGGAAGGTCACCGCCTGCACGGTCTCGGGCGAGTCGAACGTGACCTTCCGGCCGTCGTTGGTGGCGATCGCTCCGCCGTACGAGTTGATCAGTGCCTCGATCATGCCGTTGCCGTCACCGGAGCGGTTCACGCTCATGCCCCAGCCGAACCGGCGCTTGGCCGGATCGGAGATCGACAGGCACAGGTCCCGCAGTTCCTCCCAGGTGTAGACGTCCTTGGTCGCGATGCCCTTCTCCTGCATCCAGTCCTTGCGCAAGAAGGACCCGATCCCGATGAAGTGGTACGGGATCGCGAACCACTTGCCGTCGAAGACGCAGAAGTTCTTGGCCTCGGCGCAGGGCTCGCCGTACTTGGCCGTCAGCGCCGTGACGACGTCCGTCACGTCCTCCAGGTCGCCCAGCCCATGGAACTGCGCGATGAACCGCGAGTCGGTCATGAACGCCAGGTCACGCGCCACGCCGCCCTCGACCTCAGCGTGGATCTTGGCTACCACGTCACCGGCGTCGGCCTGGACCAGGCTGTTCTCGATCTTGGTCCCGGTGACGCTCGCGAACTTCTCGATCGAGCTGTCGAGAGCCTCGTTGGCCTTGGTCGAGTACAGCTTCTGCGACAGCACCCCCATCGAGGAACCCTTCATCGACGCCGCGGCGTCGATGAGCTCCTTCGGAACTTCCGCCTGCGCCTTGGCGGGTGTATCGGAGGTGTCCCCGCACGCCGCCAGACCGGCCGCGCCGAGCACCCCCACCCCCATCCCCAGAAAGCCGCGCCGGGACCAGGCCGGTTTGTCCATGGACATTCGCCTCCTCCGTCTCCTCGCACCGCCGCCGCCGAAGGGCGTGGCTCTAGCTGCGTCTTGATGCCGGTGGCCGAAGGACCTCAGGTGCACCGCGGGCGGGTAACGCGTCGCGCGTGGTGCGAGCGACAACCGGTTTGTTCGAGATTTCGAACTACGTTCGAGATATCGTGTCGAGTGGACGCGACGCTAGAGGACCACCGCGAGAGGTGTCAATGTTTCGATGCGATTTCCGACCGGAACGGGCAAGCCGGTCAGTGAAAGTGGGCCGGTCAGTGCGAGCGGGCCCGGTATCCCATCCTGGCGGACAGCGTGGAAGCGCCCTCGCGCACCAGCTCGGTCCACTCCACCTGCGCCTGCGGGGTCCAGCGGATGATCGGTGCGGAGATGCTCATCCCGGCGATGACGGCGCCGGAATGGTCGCGGATCGCCGCGCCGACGCAGCGCATGGCACTGTCGGACTCGCCGATGTCGACCCCGATGCCCTCGGCCCGTACGCGTTCGAGATGGGCCCGCAGCCGGTCCGGGTCGGTGATGCTGTCCGGCGTCATGCCGGACAGGGTGCCCTTGGTCAGCACGGCGTCCAGGGCGGCCTGATCGAGGTCCGCGAGCAGGATCTTGCCGACCGCCGTGCAGTGGGCCGGCAACCGCCGCCCGACCGCGGAGACCATCCGGACGGGGTGCGTGCTGTCGACCTTGACCAGGTAGATGACGTCGGGGCCGTCGAGCACGGCCACGTGGACGGCCTCGTTGCAGGCGGCACCCACGTCCCGGGCGACGCTCTGCGCCTCACGGACCAGGTCGAGCCGGCCGGCGAACGCCGCGCCGAGCTGGAACAGGGGCATGCCGAGCCGGTACTGGACCGGCTGCCCGGGTACGGAGATCAGGTACGAGCGGGCCTCGAGCGTGACGAGCAGCTCGTGAACGGTGGTGCGGGGCAGGTCGAGCCGCTCCATCACCTCGCGCGCCGACAGCTGGGGGCGGTCCAGGAAGAGTTCGAGGATGTCGAGAGCGCGGATGACCGCCGGTACCACACGGGGCATGTCGATAGTCCCTTCGAAATGCCGGACCGGCACCTGCAGAGGGTAACCGCACATTTTTCCCGCATTACTACACACTGAGGATAGCCAATGCCGATCTCCATTCACCACCTGCGCGACGGCGACACCTCGCGCTGGGCGGTGTGCCAGGACGGCGGGTGGGGCGAGCTCGACGGTACGCTCGCCGGCCTGCTCGCCGTACCGCTCGACCAGGCCCGCGCCGTGGTCGAGGCCGCCGCCGGCGACGCCCGCGGCGACATGCCCGGGCAGCAGGTGCTGCCTCCCGTCGACGAGCAGGAGGTGTGGGCGGCCGGGGTCACGTACCTGCGCAGCCGCGACGGCCGTAAGGAGGAGTCCGGGCATGGCTCCCTCTACGACCAGGTCTACGACAGCGACCGCCCCGAGCTCTTCCTGAAGTCCAGCCCGTGGCGGGTCGTCGGCGACGGCGACGCCGTCGGGATCCGCGCCGACTCCGGCTGGGACGTCCCCGAAGCCGAGGTCGGCCTGGTCCTCAATGCGGCGGGCGAGGTGTTCGGCTACACCCTGGGCAACGACATGAGCAGCCGGTCGATCGAGGGCGAGAACCCGCTCTACCTGCCGCAGGCAAAGATCTACGACCGCTGCTGCGCGGTGGGCCCGGCGATCATCCCGAGCTGGGCGGTCGGCCCGGGTCCGTTCCAGATCGGGCTGCGGGTGCTGCGTGACGGCCGGGAGGCCTACACCGGTACGACGTCGACGGCGGAGATGGCCCGCGGCTTCACGGACCTGGCCGGCTGGCTGTTCCGGGCGCTGAGCTTCCCGGCGGGTGTGGTGCTGCTGACCGGCACCGGGGTGGTGCCGGACGCCGACTTCACCACGCACCCCGGAGACACGATCCAGATAACGTCGGCGGAACTCGGGACACTGACCAACTCCGTCGTCGCGGTCGGCGGGGCCACCAACGGGAAGGGACAAGCATGACCACGATCGAGAGCCTCTCCCCGCAAGCGCCGTCGGACGTTGTTGTGCGCGTACCCGACACAGCGCCGGACAAGGTGGCGGCAGCAGCCGGCGTAGCCCGGGACGCGGCTACCGGTTGGGCCCGCCAGCCGGCGCACGCCCGGGCAGCCGCTCTGCACGCCTGCGCCGAGGCGGTTCTGGCCGCGACCGCCGAACTGACCGACCTGGTGGTCCGCGAGGTCGGCAAGCCCCGCGGTGAGGCGGGCGCCGAGATCGGCCGCGGCGTGGCGATCCTGCGTTACTTCGCCCAGCAGGCCCTGCACCCCGAGGGCGAGGTGTATCCCCCGGCCGACGGCGTGTCCCTGCTGCACACCCGCCGCCGCCCACACGGCGTCGTCGGCCTGATCACCCCGTGGAACTTCCCGGTGGCGATCCCCCTCTGGAAGGCCGCACCGGCCCTGGCCTTCGGCAACGTGGTGCTCCTCAAGCCCGCCCCGCAGTCCTCCGCGGTGGCGCTGCGCCTGGCCGAACTGTTCGCCGGGACGCTTCCGAACGGCGTACTGACGGTCCTGACCGGCCTCGGCGGCACGGGCGAGGCGATCGTCGACACGGCCGACGCCGTCTCGTTCACGGGGTCGGTCGCCGCCGGGCAGGCGGTCGCCCGGCGGGCGGCCACCCGCGGCATCCCGGTGCAGTGCGAGATGGGCGGGCAGAACGCCGCCATCGTGCTGCCGGATGCCGATCAGGCCGCGGCCGCGGCCGCGATCGCCGCGGCGGCGATGGCGTACGCCGGACAGAAATGCACCGCGACCAGCCGGGTGATCGTGGTCGGCGATCCGGCCCCGTTCGCCGAGCGACTGGCCGCGGCGGTCGAGGCGCTGCCCGTGGGCGACCCGGCAGACCCTGCGACGGTGGTGGGCCCGCTGATCGAATCCCGTCCCCGCGAAGCGATCCGGACGGCGGTGCAGCGCGCTGGTGCCGGGGGTGCCAAGGTGCTGACGGGCGCCCGGCAGCCTTCGGGCGACGGCTGGTTCCAGGCGCCGACGGTGCTGGCGGATGTGCCGGCCGGCGACGACCTGCTGACCGAGGAGTACTTCGGGCCGGTGTGCGTGGTGCTGCCGGCGGAGTCAGCGGAGGCCGCGGCACGGACGGCCAACAACGTACGGCATGGGCTGGTGGCGGCTGTGTACACGCAGAATCTGGGGGCGGCGCTGACGCTGACGGACCGGCTGGATGTGGGAATGGTGAAGGTCAACGCGCCGACTACGGGCGTGGATTTTCACGCGCCGTTCGGCGGGGAGAAGGAGTCGAGCTACGGGCCGCGCGAGCAGGGGACAGCGGCCCGCGACTTCTACACACGAACCGTCACGGTCACGCTCACGCCGTAGCAGTCAGAGTTTGGCGACCATGCGCCCGAGGGCGCGTGGCCGAGTTCCAGGCTGGGTACTGCCGGTACCACGGACGGACGGGTGTCTGCCCGCCGCACCATCACCGGCCGATCCTTGATCACATGACCACAGCATTGATCGCCAGAACCGACCGCACCGTCCCGATCACCGTCTTCGCGCGCACCACCACGAGCCCGGCAACAACGTTCCGGATCGTGGCGCCGATCGATCTGTCCCGGGTCTTCCGCCCCTTCGGCCCGCTGCCCGGGGTGGCGCGCGTAGAGGGCCAGACCGCCGCGTGGGACCGGTCGGGAGTGTCCCGCAATCCGGTCTTCACCGACGGTTCCCGGGTCCGCGAGACGCTCACCGAGTACGTCGACGGTCACGGGTTCGCCTACGAGCTGACCGCATTCACCAACGTCCTGGCCCGGTTGGCGGCCGGTGTGCGCGGCGAGTTCTCGTTCCTGCCGGACGGCACGGGCACGATCATCCGGTGGACGTACGAGTTCAAGCCGCTACGCGGGCGCCGATGGATCATCGCGGGCCCGTTCACGCCGCTGTGGAGCCGGTACATGCAACGGGCGCTGGACCGGATGGCCGCCGTGGTCGAAGAATCGGCGATCATGGAGGGGTGAATGTGGTGAGCTTCGGTGTCCTGCTGCGCGGGTGGCGGGACCGGCTGGACCCGGCCGACGCCGGACTGCCCCGGTCCCCCAGGCGCCGCGCCCGGGGCTTGCGCCGGGAGGAGCTGGCCCAGCTCGCCGGCCTCTCGGTCGAGTACGTGCTTCGCCTCGAACAGGGCCGCGCCACGAACCCGTCGGCACAGGTCGTCGCCGCGATCACCCGCGCCCTGCAGCTGACCCGCGGCGAGCGGGACCAGCTGTACCGGGCGGCCGGACTGTTGCCGCCGCAGGACAGCGTCGTCGACGACCACGTGCCGCCCGGCATCCAGCGGCTCTGCGCGCGGCTCGGCGACGTCCCGATCGGGGTGTTCGCCGCCGACTGGACCCTGCTCTGGTGGAACGACATGTGGACCATGCTGCACGGCGACCCCTGCACGGTGCCGGAACGGGAACGCAACCTCGCGCGCATGCTGTTCGGCACCGGCGAGGGACACGCCTACCTGCGGCCGATGCGTTCCTCGGGCGGGTGGGACGCGTTCGAGGCGGCGCTCGTCGCGGATCTCCGCGACGGCGCTGCCCGATATCCCCGCGACGGGAGGCTCGCCGCGCTGATCTCCGCGCTGCGCCGGACGTCCCCGTCGTTCGACCGGCTCTGGCGAACGGTGGCAACGGCCACGCTGGCCAGCGACGAGAAGACCATCACGCACCCGACCGTCGGCGACATCACGGTCGATTGCGACGTCCTCACCGTCCCGGGTGCCGACCTGCGCATCGTCACCTACACGACAGCGGCCGGCAGCGAGAACGACGCGAAGCTCAACCTGTTGCGCAACGCTGCCGCGTTCGCCACCGCGCCCGACGACCGGTCCACCGGCGGGGACGCCCGGTGACGGGCGACCTGCGCGCGGTGGGCCGGCGGGAGGCGGCCGAAGCGCTCAGCGTCAGGTGGCGTTGATGACGTAGCTCCGGGGCGCCGAACTATTGCCCGCAGCGTCGAAACTCCAGACGGTCAACGTATGACGGCCGGGCTGCGGCCTCCAGGTCAGGATCGCGGCTCCACCGGGCTGGTCGGCGGTGACGCTGCCCTCGAAGATACCGTCGCGTCCGTAGCCGAACCGGACGACGTCGGCGGATCCGTTCGCCGTCAACAGGAACGTGCCGGCGGGGCCGCGGACGACCGGCTCACCGGTGTTCTCGGCGTAGTCGGGGGAGGCGACGCTCGGCACGCCCGGCGCTGTGTGGTCGATCGTGAACGTGCAGCCAGCACTCCACGGTGAGTACGCCTGACCGTCGAAGACCCGGGCGTGCCACCCGTACGTCCCCTCGGCGAGCGTCCGGCCCGGCACATCACCGACGCCGAACGTACCGCTGCCGCCGTACTGGATGCCGGTGCTCATCGGGACCACCGCCGCCGGGTCCGCGACCGGCCAGAACTCGAACTCGGGCGTCAACGTGTCGTACGGATCGCGATCCCGGTCCACCATGCTCGCGAAGACCGAGAAGTCCCCGTTCTCTGCGAAATCAGCGGCACAGGGCGTGTAGTCGTTGTACTGGAACAGCTTGGCCGGCTTCAGCGGCGCCTGGTTGGTGAACGTCGCCTGCAGCCGGACGTCGCTGAAGTTCAGCGTCCGCCGGTATGCCGGATCGGCCTCGTGGCCCTGCGGCACCCGGATCTGCACCCAGAGCGTGGTGCTGCCCTTGGCGAGCGTCCGGCTGACCATGGCGGTGACGTCCGCGGTGGGACGGGACCCGCAGTCGGTTGGTGTGACCGGGACGGCCGCACCCTTGGTGGCGGGCGGGGCGTTCCACGTGACGACCTCGAAGGCCTCGGTCTGCCGCACGACGAGGTCACGCACACCGGCGCAGTCGCCGTACTGCTCGGGCAGCTCGAGGGTGGCGCTCTGGAGACGCGCCAGGTTCACCCCGCCCACGTCGAAGGTCGCGTAGACCCGGCTGACGTGGGTGCCGCCGTCCTCGTCGGTCCAGGTACCGACCGGCGCTTGACTGTCGTCCGGGTAGTAGGTCGCCTCGTCAGGCGTGGCGCTGTCGGTGTACGCGTACAGGGAGGGCCCGACGCTGAACTGCGGCGGCCGGTCGGCGGTCGTGGTGGCGTGGGCCGGGGCGGCGACGGCCGCGGTCACGGCCATGGCGACCGTGGTGAGGACAGCGACTCTCACGGGAGTCCCTTCTACTTGTCGGCGTGCGGATCGTAGCCATCCGTCGATTCCCGCGAGGTCCCATCCGTCCTCGACGGACCGTAAGTTGCGCCACTGTGGACGGGCACCCCGCGTCGATGGGCAGCGTGCCAGAATCCACCGACACAGCGCACAGGAGCGGGGATGGTGCAGATGAGAACGGGCAGGTTGAGGCAGATGCTGGCGGTGATGGCCACGGTGCTCGCCGCGGTCACGGCGGCACCGGCGGGCGCGGCACACGCGAGTGACACCGGCAGCATCAGCGGCACGATCACGCACACCAGCAGCGGCGCGATCACCGTGAATCTGTGGACCATCGAGGGCGGCAGCGCAGGCCAGGTCACCGCCGACGCCGACGGGGACTACACGTTCCCCTCGGTCACCCCCGGGCGGTACAAGATCCAGTTCGGCGTGCGGTCGAACTTCGATGCTCAGTGGCAGTGGGCGTACGGGAAATTCACCTTCTCCTCGGCGACGGTGATCGACGTCGACGCCGGAGCCACGGTCGACGTCGACGACACCTACGCCCCGGGCAGCGGCGTCCGGCTCACGGTGACCGACGCGGTGAGCGGCGCGCCGGTCGACGCCGTCTGCGCAAGCCCCTACTCAACCTTCCCCGGCACCTGCGGCGCGACCGACGGTGTGCTCACCCTCGACGGGCTGACCGCGGGCGTTCACGAGATCTATGTGACCTCCAGCGACGGCTTGCACGCCGGCACCACGCTGAACGACGTCCGGGTCACCCCGGGAGCGCAGACCGACGTCGCCGTCGCGCTGACACCGACCGGTGCGATCACCACGACCGTGCTCGACCGGGCCACCGGTGAGCCGGTGCCGTCAGTGTGCGTCGTACCGCTGACCCTCACCTTCGGCTCGCTCGACTCGCAGATGTGCCAGTACGGCGGCGACAACTACTCCAAGGACGACGGAACCGTCCTGCTCGGCGGGCTGGCGCCCGGTACCTACACCCTGTTCGCGGACCCCGGCCGCACCTCGTACGGCCTGCAGTGGGTCGGCGCCCGGGGCGGCACCGGCATTCAGTACCGGGCCCAGAAGATCACCGTCGTGGCCGGCAAGAGCATCGCGGCTCCGACGATCAGGCTCGACCCGGCCGCCTCGATCACCGGCGTCGTCACCGACGCTGCGACCGGCGAGACGCTCCTGAACGGGTGCGCGTCGGTACTGCCGGTACGCCCGGGCGACAGCAACCCGATGGGCGGCCCGCACTGCATCGAATACTGGACCGACGGCAAGTACACGATTCCGAACCTGGGTCCGTACGAGTGGCCGCTGCAGTTCTCGTACTTCTACGACCATGAGTCGTACGCGTCCTACTGGTCGGGCGGCGCGACCAACCGCAAGGCCGCGACCCCGGTGCTGGCCGGCATCGACACGCCGGGCGTGGCGAACGCCGCCCTCACCCGGGTCGGTCCGGGCATGAACATCACCGCGCGCAGCAGCGACGGCCAGACGTGGAACGGCTATCTGCACGTCGAGGTGTTCAACGCCAAGACGGGCGACTACGTCGCGACGATGAGCTACACGCACACCCTCAGCGGGGTGGCGGCCCAGCCCGTCCGGTTGCGGTATGTCGCCGACACCGAATTCCGGCCCGGCTGGCACGGCGGCGCCGACTTCACCTCGGCGACGACCGTGAGGGTGAATCCCGACAAGCCCAAGACCGTGCAGTTGACGCTGCAGTACGACGACTGACCCGCGAGACAGCGCGCCGTGGGATGGCGGGCTGGACGGCCAGGTCGAACTCAAGCCGTCCACCCGCCGTCGGTATGCCGGCCTGCTGGAACGTGAAAGCGGTCCAGCGAATGCCCGGGCATACCTCGGCGGCGAATGGCACTGGACGCGTACGCGGACCTCTTCGAGGACGACCTGGACGAGGTCGCGGAGCGCCTCGACCCAGCCGTAGGCAGAAGGCCTGAACCGCAGGTTTACGGAGTAGCCCCAGCCATGAGGACGCGAACTTCGTCATGGTGATGACAGAGAGCCACTGCCGGTGCAAACGGCCGGGTCGCAGCGGCGCGGTCGTTATCGCTTCATGGCGCTCGGGCCGCACGCGAACCCGCTCAGGGTTGCGACCTCATTGACGTCCAAGTCACCGTTCTCGATCTGGCTGTCCTTCACGGGTCACCCCAATTACGTCAGCGACTTAACGCTGCGTCTATCCCATGCCAGCTCGTGCATCTCGCCGAGATGGAAGGCACTAGTCCGAACGCTACGGCTTCAGGAGAAGCTCGGCCACCTCGGACAACACATTGGAACGATGAGCCTGGATGAACAACCTTGCTCGATCGGGAATATGCCACCCCTTCTCCTGGAGATAGTCCCGGTGGCGCCTCCTGGGCACCGACGAGGCCAAACTGTGGGCTTGGTGGTGGCGTCATTTACGGTCGGATCGCCGACCGTGGCCATGGCTGCCGGCGCCACCTTTTTCCAGCAGGGCGAACATGACTTGCGCTGAGGCGCGGGCGGCGAATCGTTCATAGCGGTCGTCGTTGTTGGTGTCGGGGTGGTTCTTCACGCCCTTGACGACAAGCCAGGGAATCGTCTGATCATGGGCGACGGTCGCGATGGTCGCAGCCTCCATCTCGACGGCGGCGATCTTCCGCATGCCCATCCCCTGCAAGCGGCTCCACACATCGGCGTCGGCTATGTCAGCACCGCCGCTGGCTATGGGGCGGTGAGCACACGAAACGGGAGGCGCTGCGGGCCATCGACGTCGTCGTAGAGCCGTCGCTGCACGAACTCGGATCCCTCGCTGGTCAATACGGCCTCGCCGGTCGACTCACGCCGGATCAGACCGTCCTTCTCGAGCTGCGCCAGGCGCCGCGGCCAGGTGCCGCTCGGGAAGTAGGCATCGCGCGCGGGGTGGCTGCGCGGTCGCTGCCCGCGGTGCAGCTGCTCGAGGAACCAGAGCAACGCCTCGTCCTCGGTCGCGTCGCCGTAGCTGGCCAGGCTGCGGGCGTCGAATTCCTGCGCGGTTCGCAGCCGGCGGTGCTCCAGCTGGAATTGCCGGTGATCGCCCTCGAACCCCGCAATCGACTGCTTGCCCTCGTCCCATTCATAGACGAGCTCACCGACCACGACGTCACCCAATGCCGTGTTGGCGGGATTGCCGGCGCACACACCACACATGGCAACGGACGCAGGGCGGAGCCGATTGACCAGTGTCCCGAGGAACGACCCCGTCGTGCGGCCCCCATGTACGTGGGCCGGGCCACGGCCACGGTGAACCGTGGCTTCCCGTCAACTCGGTACTCGCCCCACAAGTACGGCGAGAGTCCGTCCACGTCTCGTTCTTCCCACTGGGCGACTCCGCGGCCACTGCGGTCAGCGGCTGACGCGGCTTCCCGGGCTCGTCCGCCAGCCAGTGCTTGGGCCGAAGTTCCCAGTAAGCGGCGAGGTCACGAACGTTCCGGAACGGGCGTACCTCCCGACCTATCCGGACTTCCCAAGTGTCCGCGCCCAGGCCGCCGAAGGTGGTCCATCCCCACCTTTCCGTGTACAGGAGCACGCTGAGCCGTGTCAGCAGGGCCGCGCCTCGGGCAAGGACAACTCCAAAAGCGTGGCGACATCGGCCGAGGGCCGACTTGCTTGCATATTCGGCTGGTCAGCCGGCGGGTCGTAGTCGCGTTCCAACTCTGCCGCATGGCGTACGACGGCCAGAAACAGATCGAGCTCCCGCCGGGCGTGTCCGGTCGTTGCGGCACCCGCGGCCGTCAGCCCGATGGTTGTGGTCCCGGGGCCTGGTGTTCGCCGTGCCCGGGGCGAACATGTTGCCGGCCGCCAACCCGGCGCCCGCCGATCACCCAGGCTCGCAGATACCAGCCGATGCCGGCCGCCGCGTACAACTGCGGCTCGAGCAACCGATCTGTCCAGCGTTGCTCGGGGACACCACTTCGACAACGAGCTTGGCCTCGGCGGCCTCAACGGCGCTTCCGACGTCATCTGTATCGATGTGCTGATGACGCTTGCCCGGCGCGGGGTCACCCATAGGCTCCCGTCGATCAGCTCGATCCGATTCACAGCCTCGCCGAGCGCGACGTATTCGTCCTCGCTCCACGGCCCGAGGTGGCCCAGCCCAGCCCTTGTCGAGGAGCAACCTGTCATGAGGCCATTCACGTCGTCAAGCAGGGCACAGCGCCGGGGGCGCACGTCCCAGCGGAATGTGTGGCCGTGACCAACTCGCCACGCGCAATCACCGCACCGTGGGGTGTCCGGGGGTCGCCCCCGGAGCCAATACCGTGGGGCGGGCGGGACTCGAACCCGCGACCGAGGGATTATGAGTCCCCTGCTCTAACCCACTGAGCTACCGCCCCGTACCGGCGGCGATCCTATCCCGGCTGCTCAACTCCGAGCTACCGATCTTCGCCGACGGCACGGTGAGCGGCTACTTTTCGTCGTCCTGCGGCTTCGGGTGGCCGGTGTCGTCCACCAGGTCCGGGGCCATGCTTCCGCCGTGGGCCTCCTGCGGCGGGTGTTCCTGGGCCGGGTCCTGCGGACCTTGGGTGGCGGGTTCCTTGTTGTCGTCCATGACCGGTCTCTACCCGGCCCGGCCTGTTTCAGGCCCGGCGCCTGAGGGGATGTGCCGGGCATGACCGACGTGCGTGCGCTCTCTTCCGACCGGTTCGAGCTCGGCGAGGGCAGCCGCTGGGTGGATGATCAGGTCGTGCTGGTCGACATTCCGGCTGGGCGGCTTTTCGGTACGCCCACACCGACCGGTTCCGGGCCGCAGTCCCTGACCCAGCTGGCCGAGCTCGACGTGCCACTGGCCGCCGTGGCCCCCGTACGGGATGCGCCCGGAAGCTGGCTCGCCGCGGCCGGGACCGGTTTCTGGCTGCTGGAGCCCGCCGGGGTCCGGGAACTTGCCGGCGCTGAGCCGGTCACCGGCAAGCAGTGGCGGATGAACGACGCCGTCGCCGATCCGGCCGGGCGGTTCTGGGCCGGCAGCATGGCCTGCGACCAGTCGCCGAAGGGCGGCGCGCTGTACCGCTTCGACCCCGACGGCAAGGTGCACACCGTTCTCACCGGATTGACCATCGCCAACGGGCCCGCCATCACGGCTGACGGGCGGACGATGTTCCTCTCCGACACCCCGCTCGGGCTGGTGCAGCGTTTCGACCTCGACCCGGCCACCGGGGAACTCAGCGGGCGGCAGGACTTTGTTCAGCTCGGCTCCGGCGAGGGCGAGGGCTCCCCCGACGGGCTCACCGTGGACGCCGACGGGTTCCTCTGGATGGCGTGTTTCGGCGGCGGTGCCGTGCGGCGCTACCGGCCCGACGGGCAGCTGGATCGTGTCGTGCCCGTGCCCGCCCGGCAGCCGACCAGTGTGTGCCTCGCCGGTTCGCGGCTGGTCGTCACGAGCGGTCGCGGCGGTCTCGACCGGCCCGGCCCGGACGACGGCGCGGTCCTGGTCACCGACGCGCCCGCGCCGGGGTTGCCCGCGCTGGCGGTCAGGCCGCCGGCGAGCTGACCGTCGCGCCCAGCGAGGACAGGACCTCGCCGGCCGTACGCCAGCCGCTGGCCAGCGCGCCCTGGATCGACGGGCTGTCGCGGTGGTCGCCCGCCACGAAGAGGCCGTCGCCCAGCGCCACCGGTTTGCGGAGGCGGGCCTGCGGGACGTTCGCCGCGGGCAGGGCGTGCGGCAGGGTCACCACGCTCAGCAGTTCCCAGTCCTCGGTCGGGACGCCGTACATGCGGGCCAGCTCGACCCGGATCACCGCCTCCGACGCGCCGGACGGGGCCGATACGCCGACCGACGAGGCCGCGATCAGGGATTTGCCCGCGGGGGCGTACTCGGGGGCCGCGTTCGACATCACGACCGTGTTGGCCACGATCTCGCGGCGGTCACCGTCCAGCAGCAGGGTCGGCTCGTCGATCGGGGCCTGGTCCGCGCCGAAGTAGTACGTGGTCAGGCCGCGCATGTCCGGCACCGGCAGCCGGGGCAGCAGGGTCGCCGCCGTTGCCGGGTCGGTCGCCACGATGACCGCGCGGCAGCGCAGCTCGCCGCCGTCCGTCACGACCTGGCCCGGGCTGACCGACACGGTCCGGGCGCCGACCAGCAGCTGCGGGTACGGCAGCGGGCCCGCCACCGCCGCCGGCAGGGCAGCCATCCCGCTCGCCGGCACCCCGATCCGGCCCCGCGCGAACGAGCGCAGCACCATCGCCAGCACGTGGCTGGACGTGTCCAGCGAGCGGTCGGCGAAGACACCGGACAGGAACGGCCGCAGCACCTCTTCGATCATCCGGTGGGACAACCCCGCCCGCCGCAGCGCTTCCTGGGTCGTCATCTCCGGGGCGTCGAGCAGCCGGGCCGGTGGGAACGTCGCGTAGCGGGTGGCCAGCGCGGCGAACTTGAGGCGGTCGGCGAGCGAGCCCACTCCCGAGGTGAGCGTGCGGGGCGCCGAGCGCGGCTCACGCAGTGGATTCTCCAGGCGGTGCAGGCCCGGGCCGCGGCGTACGAGCACGCCGGAGGTGAAGTAGCGCATGTCCAGGGCGTCGACGTCGACCAGCGCGGGGACCCGCGGGTACGCCGTGTTGAGCACCTGGAAGCCGCGGTCGAGCCGCCAGCCGTCCACCACGTCGGTGGCCACCCGGCCGCCGATCCGGTCGGCCGCCTCCACCAGCAGCCAGTTCACCCCGGCGCGGTCCAGGCGCCGGGCAGCGGCGAGCCCGGCGAGACCGCCGCCGACGATGACGACGTCCACCGATACGGGCTGCGACACGGGCACACCTCACTGGAGGACAAACAACGCAGACCTCAGCCTAACGGCGGTACCGGTCCCCGGCAGGGAGAAAGAAAGAAGCGCCTACCTGGGTACGGCGCGGAACCAGGCCTCCCGGTCCCCCGGGTCGGGTCCACGCCGGGGCAGCACCGGCGGCTCCTCGCCCGTGACCGCCGCGTAGTGGTCGAAGCGCGTGGTCAGCACCGCCTCGCCGCCGGTCAGGTCGGGCAGCGCGGCCACGACCTGCGGTATCCGGGCGGACGGCAGGTCACCACTCACCTCCAGGTACCCACCGGCGGGCGCCGTGTCGCGCACGACCGCACCCAACCGGCCGAGCAGGGCCAGCACCGGATCCACCGCGTGCGGTGGCAGGTTGATCTCGAACCGCTCGATCGGCTGGCACACCCGGCTGCCGGCGCGGCGCAGCGCCGCGGTCACCACGACCGCGGCGAGATTACGGAAGTCCGCCGCCACGGACGAGATCGACTTGTCGAACTTCTGATGCGGCTTGCTCTGGCGCGGCCAGTACTGCGAGGACGTCATGGTGACCGTGCAGTCGGTCACCGGCCAGCCGCGCAGGCCCTGCCGCAGTGCCGCCCTTACCCCCTGCTCGGTGGCCGCGACGAACGCCGGGGTCAGCCGGCCGGGTTCGATCCCGGGACTGAACTCGATGCCGTGTCCGACCGGGGCGGCGTCGAGACGCAGTCCGATGCCCGCCAGGTACGGATTGCCCCGCTCCTGGATCCGCTCCTCGGCCGTACCGGTGCCGGCGACCCTCTCGATGCACGCCGTCAGGGTGCCGGAGAACCGCACCCGGACGCCGTACCGGTCCTGCAGCAGAGCGGCGAGCACCTCTTTCTGGACCTCGCCGTGCAGCCGGACCACCGCCTGTTCCTGCTGGTCGTCGAGCCGCAGGTCGACCAGCGGATCCTCGTCGGCGAGCTCGGCCAGGCCGGCGAACATCGCCAGGCGCTGCGCCGGTTCGACCGGCTCGACGAGAGCCTGCCGGGTCGGCGGCGGGAACCGGTAGGCGTGGCGCCGCGGCGGATCCCCCACGAGCTGACCCACCCGGGCCGACAGGCCGCGTACCGCCGCGATCTGCCCGGCCGACACCGACGGCCGAACCACCACACCGGCGGGCTCGGTGACGGCGATCTCGGTCACCGTCTGGGGCCGGGCGCCGGGCAGCAGCACCCGATCCCGTACGCGCAGCTGCCCGGACCACAACCGCAGCCAGACGCGCCGGCCGTGGCTGTCGCGGTCGACGGCGAAGACCGTACCGGCGGGCGGCCCGTCCCGGTGCTCGCCGCGGGGCAACAGCTCGGCCAGGACCTGGCACAGCTCGCGTACCCCGGCACCGGTGATCGCCGAGCCGCACGTCACCGGGGTGAGCTCGGTACGTCGTACCGCGCGCCGGATCGCCCGCCGGACGTCACGGGCGCGCACCGGCCGGTTCATCAGCCACCGGGCCGCCACCGCGTCGTCGACCTCGGCCACCGCCGCCACCACCGCTTCGGTGTCGAGAACGGCCGGGTGCACCCGGGCGTCGTACCCGCCCTGCCCGGTGACCGTGGTGAGCACAACCGGGTGCGCCGCGAGCCGGCGCCGGAGCTGGGTCAGGACGGCGCCGACATCGGCGCCGCCGCGGTCGACCTTGTTCACGAACACCACCGTGGGTACGCCGATGCGGCGCAGCGCCCGCCAGATGGCCACGGTCTGCGGTTGGACGCCTTCCACGGCGGAGACCACGAGCACGGCGGCGTCGAGCACGGCCAGCGAACGCTCGACCTCGGCGATGAAGTCGGGGTGGCCCGGGGTGTCCAGCAGGTTGATCATCAGATCACCGACGGCGATGGACGTGACGGCCGCCCGGATGGTGATGCCGCGGCGACGCTCCAGCTCCATCGAGTCGGTACGGGTGGTGCCGGCGTCGACGCTCCCGGGTCGGGACACCGCGCCGGCCTCGTACAGCAGGCGCTCGGTCAGGCTGGTTTTGCCGGCGTCAACATGGGCGACGATCCCGAGGTTCAACAAGGGCAAGGCAGATCTCCACGGTAGGACGGTCAAAGGTCCGGAGCGTGGAAGCTGCTCGCATTGTCACTCCTCGTAGAGGTGGTCGGGCCGCCGTGGCGTCGTTCTGCAGGTATACCGGGACCGCCAAGGCGCCCGCGACCGATTTACGCGTCGAGAGGCGTACCGGTTCAGACACGAAGAGTGGGCCACCACAGTGCGGAAGCCGACCGCACCGTGGGGTTTCAGGGGGCTCGGCCCCCTGAGCAGACATGAAGAAAGGCCCCCGCTTGCGCTTTCCGCAAGCAGAGGCCTCCGCCGTCTGAGCTCCCCCGATTGGACTCGAACCAATAACCTGCCGGTTAACAGCCGGCTGCTCTGCCAATTGAGCTACAGGGGATCGAACCGTCTCCCCCGCTCCCGCTTCCGCGGTAGTGGTGGCGACCGGAACGACAATACATGACCGCCCGCCCCGGGTGAAAACGGGTGACCCGGCGCGCCGGGGCGCGCGCAACAGGGATGAAACACCGACCGGGGGCATGACTGAGGTGCAGGATGGGTAAGCACCTCTTCGACGCACGAGCGTCACCGAACGGAAGGAGCCGCCATGCGCGGAAAGCTCATGTTCATCACGGGTCTCGCGGCGGGCTTCGTCCTGGGCAGCCGTGCCGGCCGGGAGAAGTACGAAGAGATCACCGCCAACGCCAAGAAGGTGTGGGAGCACCCGACGGTCCAGGAGGCCGCCGGAGTCGCCCAGGCGCAGGCCAACAAGCTCTACACCGAGGGCAAGGACAAGCTCAACGAGTCCAAGCTCGGTGAGAAGCTCAAGTCCGCCAGCACCAGCTCCAGCACGGGCACCGAGACCAGCACGCTGTCGACCAGCGGGTCCGGGATGACCTCGTCGAACGGCACCGGCACCACGTACTGACAAGTACCGCTTCTCAAGGCCCGGCCCACCGACGGTGGACCGGGCCTTTGGCGCTTCAGGACGACGAACGCGTCAGGAGGACGACGAGAAGGCCGCGTCGAAGGCCGCGCTCGGCGCGTCGAAGGCCAGCCGGCGCACGAACTGCAGCGCCTCCGGGGCGCCGACCAGGCGGTCCATGCCGGCGTCCTCCCACTCGACAGACAGCGGGCCGGTGTAGCCGATCGCGTTCAGGGCGCGGAAGCAGTCCTCCCACGGCACGTCGCCGTGCCCGGTGGAGACGAAGTCCCAGCCCCGGCGCAGGTCGGCCCACGGCAGGTGGGAGGCCATCCGGCCGCGGCGGCCGTCACCGGTACGGACCTTCGCGTCCTTGCAGTCGACGTGGTAGATCTTGTCGGCGAACTCGAGGATGAAGTTCACCGGATCGAGGTCCTGCCAGACGAAGTGCGACGGGTCCCAGTTGAGCCCGAACGTCGGCCGGTTGCCGATCGCCTCCAGGGTGCGCCGGGTGGTCCAGTAGTCGTACGCGATCTCGCTGGGGTGCACCTCGTGGGCGAACCGCACGCCCTCGGCGTCGAAGACGTCCAGGATCGGGTTCCACCGGTCGGCGAAGTCCTGGTAGCCGCGCTCGATCATGGCCGGCGGCACCGGCGGGAACATGGCCACGGTGTGCCAGATCGATGAGCCGGTGAAGCCCACGACGGTGTCCACGCCGAGCCTGGCGGCGGCCCGGGCGGTGTCCTTCATCCGCTCGGCGGCACGCTGCCGCACCCCCTCGGCCTCGCCGTCGCCCCAGATCGCCGCGGGCAGGATGTCCTGGTGCCGCTCGTCGATCGGGTGGTCGCAGACCGCCTGGCCGACCAGGTGGTTGGAGATCGCGAAGACCTTGAGGTTGTGCTTCGCGAGCTGCTCGCGCTTGCGGTCGACGTAGTCGTCCTCGGCCAGCGCCCGGTCGACCTCGAAGTGGTCACCCCAGCAGGCGATCTCCAGGCCGTCGTAGCCCCACTCGGCGGCCAGCCGG
The DNA here is from genome assembly GCF_055586185.1 of Actinoplanes sp. NPDC051405. Taxonomy (NCBI): domain Bacteria; kingdom Bacillati; phylum Actinomycetota; class Actinomycetes; order Micromonosporales; family Micromonosporaceae; genus Actinoplanes; species Actinoplanes sp. NPDC051405. The sequence goes on along the minus strand of NZ_JBVJIR010000039.1, from coordinate 1,695 downwards.
CAGACCTCCTCGAACGGCAGGTCGGCCCACTGGCCGGTGAAGAGCGTGATGGGTCGCGCCATTGTCAAAACTCCCTGTTCGCCGGTGCACGAAAAGGGTTCCGGTGGCCCGCGCGAGGGCCGCGGGCCGGTGGCATCCCCGGTCGGGACGTCGCGGCCGGGCCGGGTTTGCGCCTCCCGGGCCGGCCCGCCCGTCGCGGCGGTGCCTGCACCGACTCTAGAGCCGCGGCCGCGGCCGCGAAAGCCCCGCGATCAGTGTGCCGCGCAGGCCTCGGCGGGCGGCGACAGCCCGAGCTCACCCAGGGCACTTTTCAGGTACGCGAGCTGGGCGCCCGTGCCCCCAGCGGGGGACTCGACGGCCAGGTATTCGGTGCCGGGGTGCCCACCGCCGAGCAGATGCCGCAGGGCCGCCTGCCAGACCTCCGTGGTGGCGGTCAGCGGCGGCGCGGGCGGGGTGTGCAGGGGCACGTGGCACCGCACCCGCCACGGGCCGGGCGGGAACTCGGCGAGGGCCTGGGTCAGGTCGGCGACCTTCGCGCCGGCGGGGTTGGTCACCTGGTGCGGGTGGCCGGCTTCCACGTACCCCCGCAAAGCCTCCGCGGCCGCGACCGGATCGGTGGCCTCGAGCGCGGCGGCGATCTCGACCCGGATGACCGCGATGCCGGCCGCGGCCAGCCGGTCCAGCGCCGCGACCGGGCTCTCCCAGGTGCAGGCGAGGTCGGCCAGGTCGAGGCAGACGCCGAGGCGGTCGCGGTCGAGCCGGCCGAACGCCTCGACGATCGAGTCGGTGTCGTCGAGCACGAAGCCGGGCTCGGGCTGGAAGCCGACGCGGACCGCGCGGCCGGTGTGCCAGGCCACCTCGGCCAGGCCGGCGGAGAGCCGGGAGAGGATCCGGGCGGCGGCCTTCTGCTTGGCGGCGTCCCAGCCCTCGCGCGGGCCGAGGCCGGTCGTCGTCACCGCGCCGCGGACGGCGTCCTCGGGCAGCAGGTCGGTGAGGATGCGGGCCAGGTCGAGGGTGTATTCGAGCCTTGCCGGGTCGCTCCAGTCCGGGACGGCGGGGTCCTCGTCGCCGCCCTCGGCGTAGGGCGCTCCGCTCAGCGTGACGATCTCGAGCCCGCGGGCTTCGATCTCGGCACGCAGCCGGGTGCGGGAGCGCCCGTCGATCGCGAGGGCGGCGGCGAGGGTGGGCGGGAGCCAGAGGCTCACCCCCAGGGTGTCCACGGCCAGCCGGTCACGGACGGCGGCGTACGCGTCGAGGTGCTCGACGACGGCCGGGAGATCCCGGGGTGGCCGCTCGTGGGTGCCGTGGCTCAGATGGACGACCCGGCCCGAGTGGTGGCGCAAACGCATCAGAATCCCTCCTGGAGCGGGGCGTCACCGGTGCATTCGCACGTGCATCGGTTCGTGCAGCGTCCAGTATGGATCATCTGGCCGCGATTTTCCGATGCGGTCGTGGCGGACCGACGGGGTGCCATGACGCCTCCATCCGTGGGTTGTCTGCCCCCGGATACGAGCCTCGACCGCCTGCCGGATCAGCGGCGTACCGGCCGTGCGACGCCCTGACCGGCGCAGACATGATCCACAAAGGGCGGTGGGGGGGGGGGGGGGGGGGGGGGGGGGAGAGGGGGAGGAGGGGGGGGGGGGGAGGGGGGGGGGGGGGGGGGGGGGGGGGGGGGGAGGGGGGAGAGGGGGGGCG
>NZ_JBVJIR010000038.1:0-39246 GCF_055586185.1 Actinoplanes sp. NPDC051405 | reverse complement strand
CGTGGCAAAGGTTCCTCCCCCCCTCCCCCCCCGGGCGGCAGAGGGGGGGACGGTCCCGCGCGTGACCTGCCCTGAGCGTGCGCCGGGGCCGGACGCAGATGCGTCCGGCCCCGGCAACCACAAGCGATCAGCGGCCGTGGGCCGCCCGATAGGCATTGCTGACGCTCTGCGGGATGCGGCCCCGCTCGGAGATCTGGTGGCCGTTCTCGGCCGCCCACTCGCGAATCAGCCTGTTCTCGTCGCGACTGCCCGCCGTGCGGCCCGTGCCACTCGACGGCCGCCCCGTGGCACGGCCGGAACCGCCCCGGCCGATGCGCGTGCCCGCCTCGATGAACGGGTCCAGCGCCTTGCGCAACTTGCCGGCATTGGCCTCGGAAAGGTCGATGGTGTAGCTCGTGCCGTCGAGGCTGAACTCCACCGTCCGATCGGCCGGCTTTCCGTCCAGGTCGTCGATGAGGGTCGTGATTACCTGCCGCGCCATAACGACTCCTGACGTAATCCGAAGAACGCGCCCAGTCTCGCCTGTGACGCACTCCGCGCGCAACTGTTCGCCTGAATTTCACAGAATAACGGAGACCCCGGGCAATTATCGCCCCGGTCGCCTTCACTAATGCGACCGCGCTATTCCGTGGAATCGTGGCGGGCGGCGCGGTTAGCGGTGCCCGGGTGGAAAACCCGGGTGGCTGGGGCCGCGCGGATGCCGTTAGGGTCGTCGCCATGGACGCCGACGACCGTGCCGCCTGGGAAGAGCAGCGCCGGCAGGCAGTCGCGGGGCACGGCGCCGCGCTGGAGGCCGGCCGGGCCGCCGAGGCGGAGCAGGCCGGCAAGCTGCTGGCCGACTTCGTGCGCCGGGCCACCGAACGCGGCCTGCCGCCCGTGGTGCTGCGGGCCCGTGCCTTCGACGGCCACGCGACCTACCGCACCCGCCTGCGCGGCTGGTACCTGAAGGCGAACCGCTCGGTGGCCGTCGGCGAGGACGGCCAGTACTACGTCCTGTCCGTTCCCTCCTCACTGCGCGCCCGCTTCACCGGTGCCGACGTATCCCCCAGCCCGGCCCGGCTGATCGTCGGCGCGGGCGGCGGCGACGGTGAGACCATGCCGCTGGAGCGACTGCTCCAGCGCCGACTCGACGCGGGAGCCGTGTGGCCGTGAGGCTCATCCCCACCCCTGCCCGCGCCCGGCGACGGATCCTGGCGGCCCTGACCGCCACCGCGACCCTCGCCACCGCGGCCCTGACCGGCCCGGCCCACGCGGCGCAACCCCCGGCCCACCCGACGCAGGCCAGCGCGGCGCAGGCCACCGCGATGCAAGCCGGCGCAACCCCGGCCAGTGCGGTGCAAGCCAGTGCGGTGCAAGCCGGCTCGGCAAAGACCGGGCCAGGGCAAGCGCTCGCGGCGGAGGCCCCTGCGGCGCAAGCACCGGCCCAAGCGGGGCAAGCCGGCCCGCGCGAGGCAGTGCAAGCCAGGGCAGCGCCAGCCCAGGCAGCCCGAACCCAGGCAGCGCCCGTGCCGTGCCCGCGTCCCAAGGTCAAGCCGCCCAAGGGCCGCCCGGCCCGCCCCACCCCGCCCAAGGACGACCCCGTCCTCCGCGCGGTGGGCGGCGACGCCCTGGCCACCGACGGCCTGATCATCCCGCGCGGCGCCCCGAGCCCGCCCGCCCTCACCGCGACCAGCTGGCTGGTCGCGGATCTGGACACCGGCGAGGTCCTCGGCGGCTGCGGCCCCCACGTGTACGGCACCCCCGCCAGCGTTCAGAAGCTGCTGCTCGTGGCCACCGTCATCGACAAGCTCGACCCCAAGCAGGTTGCCACCATCACCGACGGGGATCTGGCCATTGAGCCGTACAGCTCCGCTGTCGGGTTGCTCAAGGGTGGGAAGTATCCGGTCAGCACGTTGTGGCTCGGGCTGCTTCTCAATTCCGGCAACGATGCGGCGAACACGCTGGCCCGGCTCGGTGGTGGCCGGGGTGGCCTGCCCGCCACCGTCGCCGCCATGAACGCTAAGGCCAAGCGGCTGGGTGCGTACCAGACGCATGCCGTCACGCCGTCGGGGCTGGACGGGCCCGGGCAGTTCACCAGCGCGTACGACCTGGCCCTGATCGCCCGGCAGTGTTTCGCCAAGCCGGACTTCCGCAAGTACGCGCTCACCGAGCGGGCGCAGATCCCGGCGCAGAAGAAGCTGAAGAAGGGCGGCTTCCAGATCCAGAACGAGAACAAGCTGATCTACAACTACCCGGGGGCGCTCGGCGGCAAGACCGGCTTCACCAAGCTCGCCCGGCACAGCTATGTCGGCGGCGCCGAGCGGAACGGCCGTCGCCTCGTCGCCACCGTGCTGGGTGCGGAGGCGGCTCCGCTGCGCGGCTGGCAGCAGGGCGCCGCGCTGCTGGACTGGGGCTTTTCGCTGCCCAAGGACGCGTCGGTGGGCAAGCTGGTCGAGCCGGACAGCCCGGATGCCCACGGTACGGCCACCGACGCGAGCGCCGCTCCTGCCCCGGCGGCGAAGGACGAGCGGCCCGCCGCCACGGCAGTGCGCGCCGCCACGAACAGGGGCTTGTCGCTCGGGCTGGCCGCCGCGATCGCCGTGGTGCTGGCCGGCGCCCCGCTGCTCCTGCTGCTCACCCAGCGTCGCCGTCGGCGGCTACGGCGTCGCACCGCGGTGCCCCGCTAGCCGGAACTCAGGTGGCGAGCAGGCCGAAGACCCAGATCACCGCGATGCCCAGCGCCGCCGCGAACTCCACCAGCAGGGACAGGCCGACCGCGCCCAGGGCCTGCCGGGTCGACGGCCACGCCTGGCCCGGGCCCAGCCGGAGGCGCTCGGCCGCCCACAGGCCGCCGATGAAGCCGAGCACCAGGCCGACCACCGGCACCACGAAGAAGCCGACGATCCCGAGCACTCCGGCGATCAGCAGCGATGACGTTGGTACGCCGGTGCTCTTGAGCCGCTTGCCGGGCCACAGGTACTTCACCACCGTGCCGCCCACCGCCACCACCGTGGCCAGGGCGAACACCACCCAGCGGCCGCCGTCCGCGTCGCCCAGGATCGCCCAGAGCAGCACCGCCGCCCAGCACAGCAGCAGGCCGGGCAGGACCGGGATCACCACGCCCAGCACGCCGGCCAGCATGGCCACGCCGGCGATCAGGTTGACGGTCGTGCCGGAGTCGGTGAGGTCCATGCCGACCAGCGTGCCGTAGTCACGCCACAACCCTCAAGCCGTGCCACCCCCGGCCGATGGACACTCAGCGCCGCCGAACCCCCGCGACGGTGCATCGAGAACCACGGAGGCCGCAATGACCCGCAGCGTGCTGGCGGTCGGTACGCACCCCGGTGACATCGAGTTCGGTTGTGCCGGGACGCTCGCCGCCCACCGCGCCGCCGGCGACTCGGTCACCATGCTCGTGCTCACCTGCGACGGGCCCGAGACCGTACGCAGCCGGCAGGCCGAGGCCGCCGCCCGTGAGCTGGACTGCCTGCTGGTCTGGGGCCCGCAGGCGGCCGAGCGCCGTTCCGGGGACCGCCGGGGGCACACCCGCGGCAGCAACGACCGCCGGTCGCGCCACCAGCGGCCCGGCGAGACGTGGCCCGGGCTGATCTCGTCCGCCGCGATGACGGTGGCCGCCATCGAGAACGTGCTGACCGGCGTCGACGCCGACGTGGTCTACGTGCACGCCCCCGCGGACGCCAACGCCGAGCACCGCGCCGCCGCCGTGGCCACGCTGTCCGCCGCCCGGCACAGCAGCCGGATCCTGCACTACGCCGGCGAGTCGACCCTGCAGTTCGCCCCCGCGCTGTTCGTCGACATCTCGCCGTTCTTGGACCGCAAGCTGGCCGCGCTGGCCGAAGCCCCGGTGCCGGTGGATCCGGAGCTGCCGACCGGCACCGCCCGGCACTTCGGCGCACAGGCCCGCGTGCGGTACGCGGAAGCCTTCAACCCCGCCCGGTTCGTCTGGGATCTCGCGACCGTACGAGTGCCCGCCCGGGCCGCCTGAGAGCCGGATCCGAAGCAACCGGTCGGCAACTGAGCGCGACCGGAACATGTACCCGTCGTCACCCAAAGTTTCTCCTTGTCAGCCGGTGCCCACCGCCGCGGGCCACCGACAACACACGGGGGATTCACATGACCAGCACCATGACGACCGCTGCCGACCTCGCCGCCGACACCGCGACCGCCGTGCCGGCCCTGTCCGCCCGCGAGCAGGAGGAGCTGATCCGCACCAACATGCCGCTCGTCGGCCACCTGGTGCGCGACATGCTCAGCCGCATCCCGAACCACATCCACCGTGACGATCTCACCAGCGCCGGCCTGCACGCCCTGGTGACCGCCGCCCGCGGCTGGGACCCGACCCGCGGCATCCCGTTCAACCGCTTCGCCACCACCCGCATCCGCGGCGCGATCCTCGACGAGCTGCGCTCGCTGGACTGGGCGACCCGCTCGGTGCGGACCAAGGCGCGGGCGACCGACACCACGCGGCAGAGCCTGACCACCACGCTGGGCCGTACGCCGACGAACGAGGAGCTGGCGCAGGCGCTCGGCACCACCACCACGGACCTGCACCAGACGGACAACGACGTGCAGCGCGCCACCGTGCTGTCGCTGCAGGGCTTCACCACCAGCAGCCCCGACGACCTGGTCACCGAGCGCACCCCTGGCCCGGAGGACATGCTGATCCGCCGCGAGCAGATCGGCTACCTGCACCACGCGATCGCGTCGCTGCCGGAGCGCCTGCAGACCGTCGTCACCGAGTACTTCCTCAAGGAGCGGCCGATGGCCGACATCGCCGCCGACCTGGGGGTCACCGAGAGCCGGATCAGCCAGCTGCGCGCCGAGGCGCTGTCGCTGCTCAAGGACGGCCTCAACACCCACCTCGACCCGGAGCTGGCGCCGGCCCCGGAGAACCCGGACAGCATCATCGCCCGCCGCCGGGCCGGCTACTACGCCACCATCGCCGGCAACACCAGCCTGCACTCGCGTCTCGCGCTGACCAACGCCCACGGCTTCACGCCGCTGGCGCACGGCGCGGCCGCCTGATCCACGACGACGAGCGGGGCCGGTGCGTACGCGCACCGGCCCCGCTCTCCGTTGTCAGCTCAGCGCGTCGAGCACCTTGGGCAGCTCGGCCGTGTGCAGCACACCGAGCCGGCGGGTCGCCCGCGTCACCGCCACGTAGAGGTCGCTGAGGCCGCGCGGGCTCTCCGCGATGATCTCGTCCGGCTGGACCACGATCACGCTGTCGAACTCCAGCCCCTTGGCCTGCCGGACGGTCATGAGCACGATGTGGTTGAGCAGGTCGGGCTGCTCCCCCACGGCTGCCTCGGGGATGGCGGCGGTGAGCTCACGGCCCAACGACTCCTCCAGCCCCGCCGGCACCAGGACACCCACGCGCCCTTCCGCGGCGGCTGCGGCTTCCCGGCGTACCGCTGTGATCAGCTCGGTCGCGAGTTCGGCGGGCCGCACCCGGGCCGCCCACGGCTCCTCGCCGGCGGTCCGCACCGAGCGCGGCGGCTGCAGCGACGGGTCGACCGCGGCGAGCACGTCCGCGGCCACCGTCATCACCTCGGCCGGGGTGCGGTAGTTGACGGTCAGCTCGGCCAGCCGCCAGCGCTGGGCCACGTACGGCTCGAAGACCTGCTCCCAGGTCGTCGTCCCGGCCAGCTCGCCGGTCTGCGCGACGTCCCCGACCACGGTCATCGACCGGCTCGGGCAGCGGCGCATCAGCAGCCGCCAGGCCATCGGCGACAGCTCCTGCGCCTCGTCGACGATCACGTGCCCGAAGACCCAGGTGCGGTCGGCGGCCGCCCGCTCGGCAGCGGTACGCGTGTCGATCACCTCGTGCCGCTCGACGAAGGCGCTGGCGTCGACGACGTCGGTGGCGGACAGGATCTCCTCCTCCTGGTCCTCGAAGTCCAGCGACCGCGAGCCCTCGACGATCTCCAGCACGCCCTCCGCGTACTCGATCGCCTGCTCGCGCTCGCGGGCCACCGCCCGGGCCCGCAGGGTGTCGTCCACCCCGAGCAGCTCGGCCAGCTCGTCCAGCAGCGGCACGTCGGCCGGCGCCCAGCCGGCCCGGCGCTCGCGCAGCAGCAGCGCCCGTTCCTCGTCGCTGAGCTCCGGCGCGGCCGAGGCCAGCCGGTCCGCATCGCTGAGCAGGTCGCGCAGCACCTGCCGCGGGGTCAGGATCGGCCACAGCTCGAAGAGCGCGGCCTGCACGTCCTCGTCCTCGCGCAGCTCGCGCCGGGTCTCGGCCAGGTCGGCCTCCTCCAGCAGGTTGTCGCCGCCGAGCGGGTCGGCGCCGATCCGCTCGGCGATCTGCAGCGACAGGGTGTGGATGACCGCGGTCACGAAGATCGACCGGGCCAGGTTGTGCGGGCGCCCGGAACGCCGGGCCTCGGCGCGCGCGTCCTCGCAGACGGCCCGCTCGATGCGCAGCGGGAAGCCGTCGTGGTCGACCTCCACGTAGTCGTCGGGCACGGTCTGCCGGTCGGCGACCGCGGCGGCGAGCACCTCGAGCATGTCGACCCGGCCCTTGAGCGCGGCGGCGGCCGGCGCCTCGGTGGCCCGGGCGGTCACGCCGGGGAACATGTCGCCGAGGGTGGCGAGCAGCACGCCGGTCTCGGCGAGCGAGGGCAGCACCTGCGAGATGTAGCGCAGGAAGGTCGCGTTGGGACCGAGGATCAGCACGCCCTGCTTGGTCAGCTGGGCACGGTGGGTGTAGAGCAGGTACGCCGCGCGGTGCAGGGCCACGGCGGTCTTGCCGGTGCCGGGACCACCCTGGACCACCAGGACGCCGGGCAACCCGGCGCGGATCACCTCGTCCTGTTCGGACTGGATGGTCTCGACGATGTCGCGCATCCGGCCGGTGCGGTTGGCGGTCAGCGCGGACAGCAGCGCGGCCTCGCCGGTAACGTCCTCGCGGCCGTCCGTGGCGCCGGCCTCGATGTCGAGCACCTCGTCGTCGATGCCGGTCAGCTCGCGGCCCCGGGTGCGCAGGTGCCGGCGGCGGGTCACCCCCTCGGGGGACACCGCGGTGGCGAGATAGAACGGGCGCGCCGCGGGCGCCCGCCAGTCGATCAGCAACGGATCCTGATCACGGTCCTCGGCGAACAGTCCGATCCGGCCGATGTAGCGGGGATTGTCGGCGGCGAAATCCAGCCGGCCGAAGCACAGGCCGTTCTCGACGGAATTCATCTGGGCGAGCTGCTCGGCCCAATGGCTGCGGGTCGCCTCGCGCTGCGAGCGGCCCTGCGGGGTGCCGCCGGCCTCGAGCAGAATCGCGCGCAGCCGCTCGTCGGCCTGCTCACGCAGCAGGTCGAGGCGATCGTAGAGCACGGCCAGGTAGGCCTTTTCGGACTCGATGTCGTCGTTCCGCAGTGTTTCCGTGCCGCCGGCGGAGCTTGACAAAGCTACTCCCTGTTGTGGTAGCATTCCGAGGTCAGCCACCTTTTTGGGTGGCTTTTTTCGTTTCGTGGAAACGCTCAGAATAGCCGATGCATCGGCGTTCTGGGGAGAGCGTGACCGGGGTTACGGGCGCATCGGCAAGTGTAAGGAATCCGTCACCGCGGGGCCTTGCCCGTTACGCCGGACGGTCCATCGACATTAAGCGGTGCATGAACCACAGCCACCCGTTCCGACGCCTCGGCGCGCTGGCGCTCATCGCCGTCGCCGCCGTCTCCCTCACCACCGCCTGCTCCGACGACAAGGAAGCCGCTCCGGCCGGTAACGCCGCCGCCGCGGCCGCCGGCGGGCCCCAGCCCAAGACGATCGAGGGCGCCAAGGCCGCCGCGCAGACCGTGTTCGACCGTTTCAGCGGCGGTGACTTCGCCGGCGCCTGGGACATGTACACCGATGCCGGCAAGAAGGCCATCACCAAGGCCGACTACGTCAAGCTCAACACCGCGTGCTCGCGCAAGGGCCTGGCCATCACGCTCAGCAGCGCCCGGATGGAGGGCGCCGACCGGGCGGTCGTGATCGCCAAGCAGCTGGTCGCGGCCCAGTCCTACACGATGGTCTACGAGAAGGACTCGTGGAAGCTCGAGCCCGCCAAGGAGGGCCTGGCCCTCTACGCCAAGGGCGCCGACAAGGCGATCGCCGCCCAGAAGAAGGCCGGCACCTGCGCCAACGCGTGACCCCCGCCTGAGGCCGGCTCCGCGCGGAGCCGGCCTCAGGCCGCTACCGGCAGACCGTCGGGGCTGGTCAGGGCGAGCCGGTCGCGCAGCCCGCCGCGGGTCGCGATCTGGTCGTAGTACGCCGCCCGGCGCCGCGCCACGCAACCGTCCTTGACCGGGCTCTGGGCCGCCAGCGCCGGGTCCAGGTGCGTGTTGAGACCGTCCTTGAGCAGTGCCAGCGCCTCGGCCCGCAGCTGCGATACCCGAGACTCGGTGACCCCCAGCTCCTCCGCGATCCGCGCCATCGGGCGCTCCTCGAAGAAGTAACCGGTGATCACCGCGCGCAGCCGGTCCGGCAGCACGTCGATGGCGTGCCGCAGGTAACCCAGCCGCTCGCGCCGGATCAACAGCTCCTCCGGGCCCGCGCTGGGCTCGGTCACCATGTCGTCGGCCCCCACGGTGGCGAAGCCCTGCAGGCTGAACACCACGGCGCGGGCCACGTCGTCGTCCGCGGACTCGATGTCCTCCACCGTGCAGCCCAGGTGCGCGGCGACCTCGGCCGCCGTCGGGGTCCGGCCCAGCTCGGCGGTCAGCTCCTGGCGGGCGGTGTCCGTACGCCGGGCCCGCTGCCGCACCGACCGGCTGGCCCAGTCCAGCCCGCGCAGCTCGTCCAGCAGGGCACCGCGCACCCGGGCCGCCGCGAACCGGGCGAACGGGACACCACGCTCCTCGTCGAAGCCGCGGGCGGCCGCCACCAGGGCCGCGTACCCGGCTGAGAGCAGGTCGTCGCGGTTCACGTGGGCGGGCACCCGGGCCAGCATCTCGCGGACCAGATGACCGACGAGCGGCATGTGCGCCCGTACGACGTCCTCGCGACGGCGGTCGAAGACAACAGCACCGCTCATGGGGGGTCTCTCCTCGGATACCAGCCGGCGGGGGGAGTCCGGCACTGAGGAGAAACGGTGCGGGTCGCGGGGTGCAGGGAGGGTCACAGTCGGGTGCGGCGGGGTTGCGGTGCACCGGCGCGTACACTTGATCTCGCGGCCCGCCCAGTTCTGCCTCGGGCCGCCTTTGGATCGACCACCACGCGCCGCGACCGTGAGGTCTGCGCCGGGCAGGACGACCCCTTCAGACTTACGGAGTTCACACCTACATGTCCTCGTTCACCGACCTCGGCGTGCCCACGAAGCTCGCCGCGGCCCTCGCCGACCTCGGCATCACCACCCCCTTCCCGATCCAGGCCGCCACGCTGCCGGACTCGCTCGCCGGCCGCGACGTGCTCGGCCGTGGCCGCACCGGCTCCGGTAAGACGTACGCGTTCGTCCTGCCCGTGCTCGCCCGGCTGGCCGAGAGCAAGTCGCCGCGGCGGCCGACGCGGCCCCGCGCGCTGATCCTGGCGCCGACCCGCGAGCTCGCCACCCAGATCGAGGCGACCATCGCCCCGCTGGCCGCGATGCTCGGCCTGCGCACCCTCACCGTCTTCGGCGGCGTCGGCGCGAACCCGCAGATCAAGGGCCTGAAGGCCGGCGTCGACATCCTGGTCGCCTGCCCGGGCCGGCTGGCCGACCACATCCAGCAGGGCTACGCCAGCCTGGACGCGGTCGAGATCACCGTGCTCGACGAGGCCGACCACATGGCCGACCTGGGCTTCCTGCCGGTGGTCCGGCGCCTGATGGACGGCACGCCGAGCAACGGCCAGCGGATGCTCTTCTCCGCGACGCTGGACGGCGGCGTGGACGTGCTGGTCAAGCGGTTCATGCACAAGCCGGTCACGCACCACGTCGACTCAGCGGCCGAGGCCCCGATCGAGATGACCCACCACGTGCTGCACGTCCGCCACGACGACCGGTTCCCGGTGCTGGTCGACCTGACCGCCGCCCCCGGCCGCACGGTGGTGTTCACCCGCACCAAGCGCCGCGCCAAGACGCTGACCCGCCAGCTCGTGCAGGCCGGCGTGCCCGCGGTCGAGCTGCACGGCAACCTCGCCCAGAACGCCCGCAACCGCAACATGGCGGCGTTCTCCGACGGCAGCGCGCAGACGCTGGTGGCCACGGACATCGCGGCCCGCGGCATCCACGTCGACGACATCGCGATCGTGATCCACGCGGACCCGCCGGTCGAGCACAAGGCTTACCTGCACCGCTCCGGGCGTACGGCCCGGGCCGGCGCGCAGGGCACGGTCATCACGCTGATGACCGACGACCAGCAGAGTGAGGTCCGCGACCTCACCCGCAAGGCCGGCATCAGGCCGACCACCAGCAAGGCCCGTCCCGGCGACGCGCTGCTCGCGCAGCTCGCCCCGGGTGAGCGCACCTACAGCGCGCCGGTGTCCCCGGTGCCCGAGCCGATCGAGGAGCAGGGCGGCGGCCAGGCCCGGCGCGGCCGGTCGGGCGGCGGCCGGGGCGCGGCCACGGGCGGCACCCGGGCAGCGGGCGGCGGTCGTGGTACGGGCGGCGGCGGTCGCAGCGGTGGCGGCGCGCGTGGCGCGGGCGGCGACCAGCCGGCCGGCTCCGGCGCTCGCGGTCAGGGCGGCCACACCCAGGGAGCTCGCTCCTCCGGTGGCCGTTCGCAGGCGCCCCGCACCCAGGGCGCCGCTCGCGGCGGCCGGCGCGGTGGCACGGGCTCCACGGCCGTGCACACCAGCCAGTCGTCCAGCGGTGGCGCGGCGGCCTTCTCGGCTCGCAGCCGGGCAGCGCGCTAACTAGACGCGAGCAAAGGGCGCTGAGGATTTCCTCAGCGCCCTTTCCGCTGTCACCGGCCGGCCAGGGCCGGGTCGCGCCAGGCGGTCAGCACGCAGAACTCGTTGCCTTCCGGGTCCGCCAGCACCATGTACGGCTCGTCGCCCTGCTGCCCCACGTCCGCGTGCCGGGCGCCCAGGCCGATCAGGCGTTCCACCTCGGCCTGCGGGTCGGTGGCGGTCAGGTCCGGGTGGGCGCGGTTCTTCCCCGACTTCGGGCCGGCCGACGCCTGCAGCCACATGTGCTGGGCGCCGGGCGGAGCGTCGTCCGGCGGGACCAGCGAGGCGTTGCCGTCGTCGCCCTTCTCCACGCGGTAGCCCAGGGCCGCCGACCAGAAGGCCGTCATCACGTCGATGTCCTGCACATCCAGGGTCAACTGTGCGATTCGCAGCATGTCGTGCTGCATACCCCGCTCAGCCGGATGTAACGCGGCACTCCACGGTCACCCGGACGTGCCGGCCGATCAGGGCCCGGCCCGCGCCGACTCCGGCGGCCACCCGGTCGACCGTCGCCGTGGCCCGTACGTGGTAACCGTCCGCGACCGGCTGGACATCCACGATGGACAGCGCCAGCGGGGCCGAGCCGCCGCGGATGCTCAGCACCCCGGCGAGCTGCCAGCCGTCGGCCGTACGGCTCAGCCCGGTGCTGCGGAAGCCGATCGCCGGATGGGTGTCGACGGCCAGGAAGCGCTTGCCGCGTACGTCCTTGTCGCGGCGCGGGTCGTCGGTGGTGAAGCTGGCCGCGTCCAGGTCGGCCGAGACGGTGGACTGCTCGGGTCTCGCCCCCACCATCACGGTGCCGGACCGTACGGCGAAGGTCGCGTCCACGGGTTTGAGGCCGAAGGTGTGGGTCGCCGTCAGCTTGACGCTGGAGCGGGCGGCGTCGATCACGTACGTGCCGGGCCGGATGTCGCCTTCGAGGCGCTGGTGCTGTGTCATACGACCAGCCTCGCGACCGCGGCGCCCGCAGACCTCAGTACTGCCGCTGAGATCCGGTACGTAGCCAGGACGCGACCTGCGTGCGGTTGCTCAGCCCCAGCTTGGCCAGCACGTTGCGGACGTGCGTCTCCACGGTGCGCTCGGAGAGCACCAGCCGGTCGGCGATCGCGCGGTTGGCCAGCCCGTCGGCCACCAGCGCGGCGATCTCGCTCTCCCGCGCCGTCAGTGCGCCCGCTCCCCCGCGTACCCCCGTGGTCTCCTCGACCAGGACCTGCGCGCCCGCCGCGACCCGGGTCATGCCCAGCCGCCGGCCGGCCGCGGCGGCCGCGGCCGCGAGGTCGTGCGCGCGACGGCGGTCCCCCGGCGCGGCCCGGGCGATCAGCGCCCGCGCCTGGGCCAACTGGGCCTGCGCCAGGAACGGCGGCGAACCGGCTTCCATGGTGATCGCGGCGTCGAGGTGCCCGACCGCGGTGTCGTGCTCGCCCAGCAGGGACGCGATCGCGCCGAGCGCGCGGGCGGCGGCCCCGTGGCAGTTCGTGGTGCTGTTGAGATAGACGCCGGCGTGGCGCGCGGTGCGGTCGTAGCAGGTCCGGGCCGTGTCGAGGCCGCCGAGCCCGGCCGCCAGCTCGCCGCCGAGGACCAGGACGTAGACGCGCAGGCTGCCCGCTGGCACGTCGTCCAGCTTCGGCCGCAGGTGCTGCCAGCACAGCCGGGCCATGTCGCCGTCCCCCGCGTCCAGGGCCGTGCGGCCGAGCTGGGCGGCCGCGATCGGCAGGGACAGAGCCGTCGACATCTTCCCGGCCGCGGCGACGTATTCCGCGGCCTGTCCGGTCTGCAGGGACAGGCCCGCCAGGAAGGCGTAGTAGAGCCCGGCCGCGGTCGGGTCCTGCATCCGGTGGCCGACCTCCCGGGCCTCGGCGGCGAGCTGTTCCGCCTCGGTGAGCCGGCCGGCCAGCAGGGCCCGCGCCGCCCGGGCGCGCAGCAGGTGCCAGCGGGCGAGCGGCCAGCCCAGCCGCTGCGCCAGCGTGTCGAGCCGCAGCGTCTCCGCGTCGGCGGCGGCGTTGTCGCCGGCCATCAGGTACGCGTCGATGCGCCAGGTGCGCCCCCACAGTTCGGCGTCGGGGCGGCCCAGGGCGCAACTGCGCTCGGCCAGGGCCACCACCTCGTCCGGCTGCTCGAACGGGTCGGTCACCTGGTGCCGGGCGTGCACCGCCGCGGCCATGTCGTCCGGGCTGCCGGTCAGCTCGGCCAGCGCCATCGCCTCGGCGCTGATCTCCCGCGCCCGTCGCACGTCCCCGGAGTCCGCCAGCAGGTACGCGTACTGGGCGAGCACCCGCGGGTGCCGGCCGGCGACGCCGAGCGCGCGTTCGCAGAGCAACAGCAGGGCCGGCCCCAGCTCACCGGCGACGCCGCGGACCACCAACGCCGCCTCGACGGCCAGGTCGGCCCGGTCGTCGCGTTCGGCATTGTCCAGCACGGCCGCGCAGTCGGTGAGGGCCAGATCGAGCCGGCCCTCGGCGTACGCGGCCGTCGCGCGGGCGAGCCGGTCGGCGGGGTCGTCGGCCAGCTCGACGGCGTGGCCCTGCCAGCGGATCGTCTCGGCGTAGTCGAGGGCGCGGGTGGCCGCCGTGGCAGCAGCGCGGCAGGCGTCGACCGCGCTCTGCCGGGAGTGGGCGTCCACGGCCGCGCGGACCCGGTGCCGGGCGATGTCGGCGGGCGCCGCATCGGCTGTGGCCAGCGCATCGGCGAGCCGCTGATGCCAGCCGATCCGCTCGCCGCGGGACAGCTCGTCGTAGCGGGCCTGCCGGACCAGGTCGTGCGCGAAGGCCAGCAGCGCGGGCCGCCACGGGTCCTCGGTCAGCACCCCGGCGTCCAGGGCCTCGGCGAGCAGGCCGTCGACCGCGTCCGGGTCGCTCGCCGCCGTACGGAGCACCGCCACGTCGATCTCGGCACCCAGCGCGGCCGCCCCGCCCAGCAGCTCCCGGCAGTCCGCGCTGAGCTGGGCCGTACGCCGGCCGACGAGCCGCCGCAGCTCGGCCGGCACCTCGAGCCGACCGGCCGGGCGGCGCAGCCGGTCCTCCCGCGACAGTTGCCGGGTCAGCTCCCGGACGTAGAGGGGGTTGCCGCCGCTGAGCCGGTGCACCACGGCGGGCCAGGAGCCGTGCACGCCGGGCCCGGCCTCCTGGGTCAGATAGGCGCCCACGGCCGGCGCTTCCCACGGCTCCAGGCGCAGCACCTCGACGGCGGGCAGATCGTCGAGCGGCACCGGCGGGCGGACCGTGCCGACCACCAGCAGCCGCGAGCCGGGCAACTCCCGGCAGAGCATGCGCAGCAAGGCGATCGACGCGGCGTCGGCCCAGTGCAGGTCCTCCAGCACGAGCACCAGATGACCGGCCTCCCGCAGCGCGCGCACCGTGCGCTGGGCCACCCGGAAACGCACGGCGGCCTGGGACTCGCCCTCGGCGGCGGTCGCGGTCAGCAGCTGCGGCGACAGCCCGGGCACGTCCTCCAGCAACCGCAGCCACGGCCAGTACGCCGGCGCGCCCTCGTCGGGCACCGCGCGCGCGACCCGAACCGTGGCACCGGCCGCCACCGCGCGGGCCACTGCCTCCTCGACCAGGGTGGTCTTGCCGATGCCGGCCTCACCGACGATCAGCGCAGCACCACCCTCGCCGGCTGCCGCGGCGGCGCGTAACCGGTCCAGGGCGACGACCTCGGGCACCCGGCCCACCAGAACCACGGGCCCAGCGTAACTACGGCGTGACCGCGATCTCCGCGCCGAGCCGGTAGCCGTCGCACAGTTCCAGGTCGTCGCCGCTCCAGAAGCGGCCCGGGTCGTACCAGCTCGGCTGCTTGCCGTGCGGTAGCAGGCCCATGTCCTCGTAGGTCACCGCGACCACTTCGGCGCAGTACGCCGTCTCGAGGTCGGCCTCCTCGGCCCCGGGCTCCTGCCACGGCAGGCGGATGCGGGGCACCCGGCCGCGGGCCCAGCGCCAGGCGAGCTGGGCGCTGGACGGGAACGGCGTGCCGTCGAGGCGGGCGACCGTCTTGAGAGCGCGGTCCTCCATCTCGGTGGTCACCGGCTGCTCCAGCTGCCGCAGCCAGCCGCGCTGGCCGTACCGCCGGGCCCAGACGGTGACCGCGTCGCGCAGGTCGTGCAGCTGCACGCCGCGCTGGAAGGTGCCCGACCACATGTCGGGCAGCGACCTGCCCAGCTCGGCGTGCCACATCAGCGGCGGCATGTCCTCGATCACCAGCGACATGCCGACGTGGTTCACCGGGCTGTTGGTCATCGCCTGGATGGCCCGGTCCGGCCCGGAGCGGCCCCGGAACAGCCAGATGTCACCAGTACGCGTCAGATCTATGGCCTCGTCGAGGCTGATGTCGGCGACCACGTGTCTATCCTCAGCAGATGCGTTGGTGGAAGGTAGCGGGACTGGCCGGGCTTGCGGGAATCACAGCCACGGGGGTGGTGCTGGCACGCTCCGAGCGGCGGCGCCGGGCGTACACGCCGGACGAGATCCGGGAACGGCTGCACGCGCGGGTCGCCGAGGGCACGGCCGACCGGACGCCGGAGCAGGCCGACAGCGATCGGGACTGACCCTCAGACAATGTCGGTGTCCCGCAGCAGGGACCACAGGCCGGCGCCGTCCGGGGCGGCGAACCACGTCTTGCCGCCCGAGCCGACCGCCTCGGGTGTGCCCGACGGCCCGGGGACCGCGCCGGCCAGCACGGCCTGGGTCGGCGAGAGCCGGCGGATGGCCACGGCCGCGACGTTGTCCGGGTGCTCGTGCGCGAACTCGGAGTAGATCTCCTGGTCGTGCTGGCCGTCGTCGCCGATCAGCAGCCACTTGATGTCCGGGAACTCGGCGGACAGCCGGCGCAGGGTGTTGCGCTTGTGCTCCTGGCCGCTGCGGAACCAGCGGTCCGGGGTCGGACCCCAGTCGGTGAGCAGCAACGGGCCGGCCGGATACATGTGCCGGGACAGGAAGCGGGCGAGCGTCGGCCCCACGTTCCAGGCGCCGGTCGACAGGTAGAACACCGGCGCACCCGGGTGGGCCGTGACGAGCCGTTCGTAGAGCACCGCCATGCCCGGGACCGCGGCGCGAGCGTGCTCATCAAGAACGAACGTGTTCCACGCCGCGAGCAGCGGGCGCGGCAGGGCGGTGACCATCACCGTGTCGTCGATGTCGGAGACGACCCCGAACTTGATGCCCGGGTCCACGACCCGGATCGGTGCCTCGACCGGCTCGGCGCCCTCGGTGCTGAGCCGGACGCTGCCCCAGCCCGGCTCCAGATCGCCCTTGACCCGGGCGTCGACGTAGCCGCTGCGGTCGGTGCGGGTCTCGTGGACCTGGTCGCCGATCTGGATCCGCACCGGCGCGTTGTTGACCGGTGAGGTGGTGAAGCTGCGCCAGCCGCGCACCTTGTCCAGCTGCCGGACAGAGCGGGTGCGCCGGGTCAGCACGACCCGCGCCATCACCCGCGCCCAGCCCGGCGCGCCGTAACCGGTGTACGCGGTGATCACCGGCTCCCAGCCGCGTTGCCGCAGCCGGCGCTCGATGATCTCGTGCACGGCATCCTCGATGCGCGCCGCACGATGCAGCCGTACGGCGGGCGGGCGACCCGCCGGGGTCAACGACACTTCGGCCTCCTGCCGTCCGTCATCAGCGACCCTGACGGTACCTGGCCTGCCTGAGTCCTGCCTCGCAAGTCCGCGCGCGGGCCGTCCGACGGGTGACCACATTCCACTCTGGACGATCGCCGGCGGCTCAGTGCACTGCCAGCCGGGCCTTGGCCGGGCGCGCCGGCGTCCACTGCTGCTCGTAGTGCACGCCGCTGCCGGCCGGGACCCGGACCGGGCGGGCCTCGGCGCGCAGGCCGCGCAGCGTGGCGGCGGCCCGTTCGGACTCCTGCCAGGCCAGCCGCTCCTGCTCGGCCGCAGCCTGATAGGCCGCGAACCGGTGCTCACGCACGGCGGCCCGCAGCGCGGCCTCCTGGGCGACCGGGTGCCGCCGCGGGTTCCAGCTGCCGCGGTGCGCCAGCACCTCGTTGAGCTGCGCGATCGACAGCTCCCGATGCCGGCAGGCCGCGGTGGCCATCCGGTGCAGGTTACGCTCGCGGTCGGCGAGCTCGGTGCGGGTGCGGCGCTGCTTGAAGATCGGGAAGGCGGCCGCGGCGGCGACCCGGCGCGCGTCCCGGTCGGCCGCGTCGAAGGCCGCCCAGGCCGCGTCGACCTGCTCCTGGGCGCGTTCCCAGTCGGCGCGGCGGCGACGGGACACCTCGGCGGCGCGCTCGGCCGCCGCGGCGCGCTCGGCCGCGTGCGGATCAGGGGGCAGCGCGGCCGGACGGGCCGGCCGTCGGGGCACAGCGAAGAGGGCCGTCGCGGCGGCGACGGCGATGAGCAGGACCATCCAGATGGTTGCGGCGGTTTCCACGATGAACATCCGCTTCTCTAGGGGTTTGTCACTGATCTCGGGCCGCTGACGGTCGCGGCGCTGCCGGCTTCCGGCGTTTCCCGTACGCGCACAGGAGTCGCTCATCAAAGCCGAGGGGCCGGCGCCGTCAGGGGACGGGACGCCGGGCGGGGTGCGGGGTGGTGGGCCCGGCTCAGGCGCGCGGTGGGCCGCGCTGGCCGTGGGTCCGCGGGGTGGCTCCGGCGGCAGCCGCGCGGGCCTCGACGCAGATCCCGCGGCCACCGTGCCGCGGCTCGACCGGCAGACCGGCCACGCCCTGCACCGAGCCGGCGTCGACCTGCCCGGGAGCCGGAGCGTCGCTCTGCCCGGTCTCCGCGGCCTCGGCCGTCTCAGCAGCCTCGGCGCTCCGGACGATCTCAGCGGCCAGGGCGGTCTCAGCGGCCAGGGCGACCTGGGCGGTCCCGGTCACGCCGCTCGCCGTCTCCGGCGCGCTCAGGGCCAGGCCGGCCCGGCTGCTACCCAGGCGCGGCGCGGGGACCTCGATCACCGGCACGGCGGGGCCCGCCGGGGTGTCGACCGTCGTGATGATCGTGACCGGGGACTCGGCGGGCGCCTCCGCCGGGCTCAGCACCGACGGGAGCGCGAAGGCCAGCGCGATCAGCGCCAGGCCGGCCAGGAACTGCAGCAGGCGCCGACCGTCCCAGTAACGGGGCAGCAGGCGCGCGACAGTGGCCACCCTGACAACTTACCGTTCTCGGCCCCTGCGTGCACAGATAGTCGTGACTGCGTCCTTCGTCCCACTCCGGCGGGTGAGGGACCATGGACGGGTGACGCAGATCGAACAGCTCGCCGAGTGGGTCGGCGACGGCGGCGTGGTCGTGCTCAGCGGGGCCGGCCTGTCCACCGATTCCGGCATCCCGGACTACCGCGGACCCTCCGGCGCGGCCCGCCGCACCACCCCCATGACGTACCAGGCGTTCACCCGGGATCCGGTCGCCCGGCGGCGTTACTGGGCGCGCAGCCACCTGGGCTGGCGCACCATCGGCGACGCCCGGCCCAACATCGGGCACCGGGCCGTGGCGCGGCTGCAGGAGCTGGGCCGGCTCGACGGGATCATCACCCAGAACGTGGACGGGCTGCACCAGGCGGGCGGCGCGCACGGCGTGGTCGAGCTGCACGGCAACCTGTCCCGGATCACCTGCCTCGACTGCGGTGAGCTGTCCGACCGGCTGGCCCACTCGGACCGTCTCGACGCGGCGAATCCGGGCTTCGCGGCGGCCGTCAGCGCGGTCAACCCGGACGGCGACGTGGAGATCGACGACGCCGAGCTGGACGGCTTCACGGTGGTCGACTGCGAGTCCTGCGGCGGGATGCTCAAGCCCGACGTCGTGTACTTCGGCGAGACCGTGCCGGCCGAGCGGGTCAGCCGCAGCTTCGAGCTCGTCGCGGGCGCGCGGACCTTGCTGGTGCTCGGATCCTCGCTGACGGTGATGTCCGGGCGGCGGTTCGTGCTGCGCGCCGCCAAGGACGGCATCCGGGTGGCCATCGTCAACCAGGGCGTCACCCGCGGCGAGCCGTACGCGAACCTGATCGTGGACGCCGCGCTCGGTACGGTGCTGCCCGACGTGGTCCGCCGGGTGGAGGGTGTCGCCGTACCCGGATGATCTGGGTACGCGGGCTCATCCGGCGGCCTGTGGCAGCGCCCTAGGTTCGGTGCCATGCCCGTCACCAAGCTCCGCGCCCTGTCCGGCCTGCTCGCCCTCGCCGCCGTCACCGTCTTCACCTGGTGGGCCTGGCTGGGCCGGGACACCACCCAGACGCTGGATCCCGAGACCGGGAACTACTCGGGCCCGTACACCACCGCCCAGGTCGCCGGCGTCGTGCTGACGCTCGCCGCCCTGCTGATCGCCGCCGTGCTGCTGCGGGTGCCGGCTGTGCCGGCGGCCACCGTGATGACCGTCGCGTTCACCGCGGCGTGGACCGCGCAGGCCGCCGGCGAGGACGAGACGGGGCTCTACCTGGTGGGGACCCTCCTCGTGCTGGCCGGCATGACCGCCGGCACCACGGTGGTCGCTCTGATCACCGCGCGCCTGCGCCGGCCGGCGACCTGATCCCGTCCGGTCGCCTGTCCGTTTCGCCCCGTACAGAGCACCTTGCGAAGCACGTAAACGAGTAAGGCGCAACCTAGTTACCGTCTCGAAACCTAAATAAAGCTACCGACGCGTTGACGTGACCCGGCTCACCGGAGTTAACTGCCCGGAACCGCTCCCGAAACCGGTTCCGAAACTGCGGTGCAACCAGCTGGACACAAGTCGGAGGACACGTGCCAATCACCATCGCCGATGTGGCAGCCCGGGCCAAGGTCAGCAAGACCACGGTCTCCCGGGTGCTCAACGGCAAGGGTGAGCTGGACGAGTCGACCGCCGCCCGGGTCCGCAAGGTCATCGAAGAACTGGGCTATGTGCCCAGCTCACGGGCCGTCGGCCTGGCCCGCGGCCGGACCCGGGTGGTCGGCATGCTGGTCCCCTCGCTCACCTGGCCGTGGATCGGCGAGGTGCTGCAGGGCGCCGTGGACGTGCTCGAGACCGAGCGCTACGGCCTGCTGCTGTTCACCTGCAACCGCGGTGAGGAGTCGATGCGCCAGTTCGGCGCCCAGGTCTCCGCCAAGAGCTTCGACGGGCTGCTGGTGATCGAGCCCGAGGGCACCCTCGACTACATCGCCATGCTGCACGCCCGCGGCCTGCCGGTGGTGCTGATCGACGACCGTGACGTGCAGCCCGGCCAGATCCCCAGCGTGGGCACCACCAACCACACCGGCGCCGGCGCCGCCGCCCGGCACCTGCTCGAGATCGGCCGGCGCAAGCCGCTGGTCGTCGCGGGTCCCGAGCGCTTCGGCTGCACGGTGCAGCGGCTCGACGGCTTCGCGAGCGTCTTCGCCGAGGCCGGCCACCCGGTCACCCCGGACCGCGTGCTCCAGGGTGATTTCACGATCGCGCGCGGCTTCGAGCTCGTGCAGGCGGCGCTGGAGTCCGGTGTGGAGTTCGACGCGATCTTCGCCCACAACGACCTCTCCGCCACCGGCGCGATGCAGGCCGTGCTCGACAGCGGCCGGCGCATCCCGCAGGACGTCGCGGTGGTCGGCTTCGACGACATCCCCATGGCGGCCCACACCCAGCCGCCGCTGACCACCGTGCACCAACCGCTGCGCGAGATGGGCGAGGCGGCGGCACGCACGCTGCTCGCCCACTTCGAGGGCTCGCCCCTGCCCAACCGCCCGACCGTCATCCCCGCCACGTTCACCGTCAGGGGCTCCACCGGCGTGAGCCCGGAGCCCGACTCCGCATAAACCGCACTCCCCCGTCACACCCCCATAGATCCGCAAAACGGCCGGCGTTCCGACGTCCGGCGCACTCGCCCTGCCTCGGGGCACCCCCTCTCACCCGATTCGCACCACCTGAGGAGAAATCAGAGATGCAGCGCAGGAAATTGTTCGCGGTCGCCCTCGCGGGCGTGCTGGCCTCGGGCGGCCTCGCCGCCTGTGGCGATTCCCCCAACGAGGGCAACAAGAAGGCCGGCAGCGGGGCCACGTTCCTGACCGTCGGCATGCCCAACGGCCCGCAGACCGAGAACCACAACCCGTTCCTCACCACGTCGGCGGGCGCCTCGCTCGGCTATCGCTGGATGATCTACGAGCCGCTGCTGATGTGGAACCCGGTGAAGCCGGCCGAGCCGTCCCGCCCGTGGCTGGCCACCGGCGCCGAGTGGACGCCGGACTTCAAGAAGGCGACCATCACGGTCCGCGACAACGCCAAGTGGTCCGACGGCAAGCCGGTCACCGGTGACGACGTCGCCTACACGTTCAACCTGATCAAGAAGAACGAGGCGCTGAACCTGGCCGCCACCCCGTACGGCGACATCAGCGCCAGCGGGAACACCGTGACGGTGACGTTCACCAGCTCGATGTTCGTCTACAAGGACAAGTGGCTGGGCCAGACCCCGATCGTGCCCAAGCACATCTGGGAAGGCATCAAGGACCCCACCACCGACCCGAACAAGACGCCGGTCGGCTCGGGCCCGTACACGCTGAAGTCCTTCACGCCGCAGACCACCACGCTGACCGTGCGCGCCGACGGTTACTGGCAGGACCTGCCGCAGGTCAAGGAGCTGCGCTACACGTCGTACACCGACAACAACGCGCAGACCACCGCGCTGTCCGACGGTTCGAACGAGTGGAGCTTCGTCTTCATCCCGAACTACAAGACGGTCTTCATCGACAAGGACCCGGCGCACTACAAGGTGTGGGCCCCGCCGGTGCTCGGCATCCACGGCCTCTACATCAACACCACCAAGGCGCCGTTCGACAACGTGGCCCTGCGCAAGGCGATGAGCATGGTCGTCAACCGCGAGGACATCTTCAACCAGGCCGAGGCCGGCTACTTCCACCCGCTGGTCACCAGCGTGACCGGTCTGCCGTCGCCGGCCGGTGACGCCTACGTCGCGCCGGAGTACAAGGGCAAGACCCAGGCCGTCGACGTCGAGGGCGCCAAGAAGGTCCTCACCGAGGCGGGCTTCAAGCTCGAGGGCACCACGCTGAAGGACCCGAGCGGCAAGCCGGTGAAGATCACCCTGACCGACCCGAGCGGCTGGTCCGACTACCAGACCTCGCTCGAGATCGTCAAGGACAACTTCGCGCAGATCGGCATCGCCGCCACCGTCGACAAGGCCAACCAGGACGCCTGGTTCCGCAACGTGGAGGAGGGCAAGTTCGACGCCACCTTCCGCTGGACCAACGGTGGCTCGACGCCGTACGACATCTACCAGACCATCATGGACGGCAAGCTGCTGAAGAAGATCGGCGTCGCCTCCCCGGGTGGCAACTTCGGCCGCTTCAACAGCCCCGAGGCGACCGCGGCGCTGGCCGCGTACGCCAACGCCGCTGACGACGCCGCCCGCACCACCGCGCTCAACACGATCCAGAAGATCTTCGTGGAGCAGGTGCCGATGATCCCCGTCGGCGCGGACAACATCGGCATGGCCTACAGCACCAAGAACTGGGTCGGCTGGCCCGACGACACCAACCCCTACAGCGCCGGCCAGCCCACGCAGGCCAACGCCCTGGACGTCGTCCTGCACCTCAAGCCCGCCAACTCCTGACCCGCAACGCCGTGCCCCGGACGGGCTCGACCCCGTCCGGGGCACGGCACCGCGGCAGTTCACCCCTGCGAAGGAACTCGGCATGACGTTGAGCCCAGAGGCTGAGGCGCCGGCCAACGAGGTGGTGCTTGAGGCGATCGGCCTGACCAAGCACTTCCCCGTCCGCCGGAAGCTGCGCGACCTTTTCAACCGCACGCACGACGCCGTCCACGCGGTTGATGACGTACATCTCACGCTGCGACGCGGCCGCGTGACCGCCCTGGTCGGCGAGTCCGGCTCCGGCAAGTCCACCGTGGCCCGCCTGCTCGCGCAGCTCTACCCCCGGACCGCCGGGGACATCCAGCTGCACGGCGAGAGCACGAGGGTGAAGGGCGGACGGCAGTTCCGCCAGTACGCCGCCCGGGTCCAGATGATCTTCCAGGACCCGTTCGCGTCGCTGAACCCGGTGCACACCATCCGGTACCACCTCACCCGGTCGCTGAAGATCCACCACAACGCCGGCAACTCCGCCGAGGAGCTCGAGGCGGCGCTGAACAGCCTGCTCACCCGGGTCAGCCTGACGCCGCCGGAGCGCTACCTGGACAAGTTCCCGCACGAGCTCTCGGGTGGCCAGCGCCAGCGCGTGGCCATCGCCCGGGCGCTGGGCGCGGACCCGGAGGCGCTGCTGGCCGACGAGCCGGTGTCCATGTTGGACGTCTCGATCCGGCTCGGCGTGCTCAACCTCTTGCGCGACCTCAAGGAACGGCTCAACCTGGCCATCCTCTACATCACCCACGACATCGCCTCGGCCCGCTACTTCGCCGACGACACGATGGTGATGTACGCCGGCCGGATGGTCGAGGGCGGCGACAGCGAGTCGGTGACCCAGTCGCCGGCGCACCCGTACACCCGGCTGCTGATCGACTCCGCACCCGACCCGGACCGGATCGCCAACATGCTCGGTGACGCCGCGGACCGCGGCAACGGCGAGCCGCCCAGCCTGATCAAGCCGCCCAGCGGCTGCCGCTTCCACCCGCGCTGCCCGATGGCGATGCCGCGCTGCCTCACCGACCTGCCGGTCCGCCTGGAGATCGGCGACAAGCCCGGTCACTGGGCCGCCTGCTGGCTCTACGACGAGGCCACCGTCGCCGCCCAGCCGCCCGGCTCGGCCGCGACCGGCCACTCCCCCGAGGCCGTGACGGTCGCGGCGGACGCGCACCCGGAGGAGGTCCGATGAAGTTCCTGATCCAGCGGATCCTGTTCTACCTCTTCACGGCCTGGGCCGCGATCACCATCAACTTCTTCATCCCCCGGCTCATCCCCGGTGACCCGGTCAAGTCGCTGCTGGCCCGCTTCCAGGGCCAGATGAGCACCGACGCGATCGACTCGCTCTACGTGCTGTTCGGCCTCGACAAGAACGCCAGCATCTGGAGCCAGTACGTCGACTACTGGAAGCAGCTGTTCCAGGGCGACCTGGGCCTGTCGTTCACCGCGTTCCCGTCGCCGGTCTCCGAGGTCATCAGCGACGCCCTGCCGTGGACCGTGGCGCTGGTCGGCATCACGACCATCATCAGCTTCTTCATCGGCACCAGCCTCGGCGTGCTGGCCGGCTGGCGGCGCGGCTCGTGGATCGACGGCCTGCTGCCGGCCACCACGTTTCTGTCCTCGGTGCCGTACTTCTGGCTGGGCCTGCTGGCCATCTACCTGCTCGCCGGGCCGGACAGCTTCTTCCCGTCCTCGGGTGGCTACGGCACCGACGTGGTGCCGTACCCGGACTGGCCGTTCATCTCCAGTGCCCTGCAGCACAGCCTGCTGCCGGCACTGACCATCCTCATCTCCTCGGTGAGCGGCTGGATCCTGAGCATGCGCAACATGATGGTCACCGTCGCGGCGGAGGACTACATCACGGTCGCGCACGCCAAGGGCCTGTCGGACCGCCGGGTGGCGCTGAGCTACGCGGCCCGCAACGCCCTGCTGCCCAACATCTCCGGCTTCGCGCTGTCGCTGGGCTTCATCGTCGGCGGCACCCTGCTGGTGGAGATCGTCTTCTCCTATCCGGGGCTGGGCTTCCTGCTGTTCCGGGCGGTCGGGGCCAAGGACTACCCGCTGATGCAGGGCATCTTCCTGGTCATCACCATCTCGGTGCTGGTGGCCAACCTGATCGCGGACATCGCCTACCTGATGCTCGACCCGCGTACCCGCAAGGAGGGCTGACAGGTGACCATCCCCACCTCCAGCATCGACCAGGTCATTCCCGGCCAGGGCGCGATGGCGCAGCCCGAGGCGGCCAAGCCGGGCAAGGCGGCCAAGCGCCGCAAGTTCCGGTTCATCTCCAACAAGAAGGCCATGACCGGGATCGTCGTCCTGGGCATCTACCTGCTGTTCGCGATCATCGGGCCGTGGGTCGCGCCCTACGACCCGGACGCCCGCGGCAAGCAGTTCGTCGCGCCGCCGTCGGCCGACCACTGGTTCGGCACCACCCACCTGGGCCAGGACGTGTTCAGCCAGATCCTGGTCGGCACCCGGGCCGTCATGCTGGTCGGCCTGGCCGCCGGCGTCATCGCCACCATCCTGGCCGTGCTGATCGGCGTCACCGCCGGCTACCTGGGCGGCGGCTGGGACGACAGCCTGTCGGCGCTGTCCAACGTGTTCCTGGTCATCCCGGCCCTGCCGCTGATCATCATCGTCACCGCGGCGGTGCCCAGCGGCGGTGACACCCTGGTCGCCCTGATCATCGGTCTCACCTCGTGGGCCTGGGGCGCACGGATCCTGAGAGCCCAGACACTGTCGCTGCGCAGACGCGACTACGTCGAGGCGTCCCGGGCCACCGGCGAATCCACCTGGCGCATCATCATCTTCGAGATCCTGCCCAACCTGACCGCGATCATCGCGTCCGGCTTCGTCGGCACGGTCATCTTCGCGGTCACCTCGGAGATCACCCTGGCCTTCATCGGCATCGGCTCGGCCACCTCGTGGAACTGGGGCACGATCCTGTTCTGGGCGCAGAGCCAGCAGGCCCTGGCCCAGGGTGCGTGGTGGTGGTTCGTCCCGGCCGGTCTGGCGATCGCGTTCCTGGGCACCGCCCTCTCGCTGATCAACTTCGGCATCGACGAGTTCGTCAGCCCGCGGCTGCGCAGCGCCGGCAAGACGAAGATCAAGACCACGTCGGGGCGCACCGTACGGATGCGGGTCGGCTTCACGCCGGTACTGGACAACTCGGCGGCGCCGCACACCCACGCCAGCCCGATCCCAGTCATCGGCGGCAAGCCGACCCCGGTCACCCGCAGCAAGGAGGCCACTCAATGAGCGAACCCGTTCTCGAGATCAAGAACCTCAACGTGGACTACGGCCTGGGCGACCAGGCGGTGCACGCCGTCCGCGACGTCAACCTCACCCTGCACCGCGGCGAGGTCCTCGGGCTGGCCGGCGAGTCCGGCAGCGGCAAGTCCACCCTGGCGTACGGGCTCACCCGGCTGCTCGCCCCGCCCGGCGTGGTCAGCGGCGGCGAGGTCATCTACCACCCCGAGAAGGGCGAGCCGTACGACGTCCTGGGCCTGACCGACAAGCAGCTGCAGGCGTTCCGCTGGGCCGAGACGGCGATCGTGTTCCAGGGCGCGATGAACTCGCTCAACCCGGTGCACAAGATCTCCACCCAGCTGACCGACGTGCTGGCCGCGCACGAGCCGCAGATGTCGGCGCACAGCCGCAACGCCCGGGCCCGGGAGATGCTCAAGCTGGTCGGCATCTCGGCGGACCGGATGGACGCCTACCCGCACCAGCTCTCCGGCGGCATGCGGCAGCGCGTGATGATCGGCATGGCGCTGATCCTGCAGCCGCAGGTGGTCATCATGGACGAGCCGACCACGGCGCTCGACGTGGTCATGCAACGGCAGATCCTGGGTCAGCTCATCGAACTGCGTGAGCGACTCGGCTTCTCGGTCATCTTCATCACCCACGACCTGTCGCTGCTGGTGGAGTTCTCGAACCGGATCGCCATCATGTACGGCGGCCGGATCGTCGAGGAGGCGCAGGCGACCTCGCTGTACCGGGACTCGCTGCACCCGTACAGCAAGGGTCTGTTGTCCTCGTTCCCGGCGCTGCGCGGCCCGCGCCGCGAGCTGGCCGGGATCCCCGGCTCACCGCCCGACCTCAAGGGCATGCCGACCGGTTGCTCGTTCCACCCGCGCTGCCCGAAGGCCTTCGACCCCTGCCCGGACAACATCCCGGTGCTCGGTAACCCGGACACCCCCGACGGGGCCAACCGCACCGTCGCCTGCTGGCTGCACCCGGTCAAGCAGCCAGTCGGATAAAGAGCGCACGCCGACGGCCCCGGCCCCACCAGCCGGGGCCGTCTTCGTATCCATCCCCCTTCAGGAGAACCATGAACCCCACAGTCACGCCCGCCCCCGGGCTGCTCCTGCCCACCGCCGACCTGCCGCCGTCGTTCAAGTGGGGCGTCGCCACGTCCTCGTACCAGATCGAGGGCGCCGTCGCCGAGGACGGCCGAACACCGTCCATCTGGGACACGTTCTGCCGCGTGCCCGGCGCCGTGGTGGGCGGCGACAACGGCGACGTCGCGTGCGACCACTACCACCGGATGCCGCAGGACGTGGCGCTGATCAAGAGCCTGGACGTGGACACGTACCGGTTCTCGGTGGCGTGGCCGCGGGTGCAGCCCGGCGGCCGGGGCCCGGCGAACGAGGCCGGCCTGGCGTTCTACGACCGGCTGACCGACCAGCTGCTGGCCAACGGCATCGACCCGTGGGTCACCCTCTACCACTGGGACCTGCCGCAGGAGCTCGAGGACGCGGGTGGCTGGCCCAACCGGGACACCGCGTACCGCTTCGCCGACTACGCGATGCTGGTCTTCGACAAGCTCAGCGACCGGGTGGACAACTGGACCACGCTGAACGAGCCGTGGTGCTCGGCCTGGCTGGGCTACTACGTGGGCGTGCACGCACCGGGCCGCAAGAACTTCGGCGACGCCATCTCGGCGGTGCACCACCTGCTGCTCGGCCACGGCCTCGCGACCCAGCGGATGCGGGCGGCGGCGACGCGCGAGATGAAGTTCGGCATCACCCTCAACATGGGTACGGCGGACCCGGCCACGGACACGCAAGCCGACCGGGACGCGGCCCGCCGCGCCGACGGCATGGGCCTGCGCATCTACCTGGACCCGCTGCGCAAGGGCGAATACCCGGCGGACATGGTCGAGGACCTGGCGGCGCGCGGCACGGCGTTCCCGGTCCAGGACGGCGACCTGGAGGTCATCTCGACGCCGTTCGAGGTGCTCGGGGTGAACTTCTACTTCGGGCAGGACTTCAGCGGCACCGATGAGCAGGGCAACACCCACGACGCCGACGGGCACCCGGTGGTGCGGGCGGTCCTGCCGGGTGGTCCGCGTACGGCGATGAACTGGCCGATCACCGCGGAACGCTTCACCCGGCTGCTGGTCCGGCTGCACCGCGACTACCCCGGCCTGCCGATGGTGATCACGGAGAACGGCGCGGCCTTCGACGACAGCGCCGACGCCGACGGGAACGTGGCCGACGATGACCGGACCGCGTACCTGGCCGAGCACATCGCGGCGGTGGCGGCGGCCCGGGAGCAGGGCGCGGACGTGCAGGGCTACTTCGCGTGGTCGCTGATGGACAACTTCGAATGGGCCGAGGGCTACGCGAAGCGGTTCGGCATCGTGCACGTCGACTACGACACCCAGGTGCGTACGCCGAAGCAGTCGGCCCTCTGGTACCGCGACACGATCAGCCGGGTCCGCGGCAGCTGACGGGGGTGCGCCGGTGCGGCGATCGCATGGTCGCCGCGCCGGCGTGGGTTGCTCAGCCGCGGCCGCGGCTCAGGGAGCGGCGGTGGGCGGCGCGGGACGGTGGGGTCGTCGGGCCCGGGGTGGCCGGGAGGCCGCCGTCGGCGAGCAGCCGGGCGATCGGCAGGGTGGCCGCGCCCATCGCGACCGCGTCCGGTCCCAGCTGACA
Organism: Actinoplanes sp. NPDC051405; assembly: GCF_055586185.1. NCBI lineage: Bacteria > Bacillati > Actinomycetota > Actinomycetes > Micromonosporales > Micromonosporaceae > Actinoplanes > Actinoplanes sp. NPDC051405. The sequence continues at coordinate 10,931 of NZ_JBVJIR010000038.1, read as the reverse complement.
CAGGTCGATCCGGGTCCGCGAGTACGGATGCCGCAGAGCGTTTCGCGCAGCTGCGTCACGAATGTCGGGAAGAAAGCGCTCTCCGAGAGCCAAGCCGGCCGGCCCACCCAGCACAATGCGCTCCGGCGAGAAGAGATTGATGAGCCCCGCGATGCCGGCGCCCAGGTAACCCACGGTCTGCGTGATGACGGCCTGGGCCGGCTCGTCCAGCGCACCGTCGGCCGCGAGCATCCGGGTGAGCAACTTCGGGTCGGGCTGCTGACCGGTCGCCGCGGCGAGGCGGGCGATCACCGTCTCCGACCCGATGTACGCCTCCAGGCAGCCCCGCGCCCCGCACCGGCAGACGTCGCCGTCGTACACCAAAGTGGTGTGGCCCCACTCCCCCGCGTTGCTGAACGCGCCGCGATAGCCGCGCCCGTCCATCACGACCGCCGCGCCGACGCCGGTGCCGACCATGACTATCACCGCGTGCCGCGCGCCCCGGCCCGCGCCGAACCACATCTCGGCCTGGCCCAGGGTCTTCGCGCCGTTCTCCACGAACACCGGCACGTCGGTGCCGGCCCGCAACATCTCGCCCAGCGGTACGGCGTCCCAGCCCGTCGTCTGCGAGTGCACGACCGCCGAACCGGTCGAGTGGTCCACGACGCCCGGTACGCCCACGCCGAAGCCGAGCACCTCGGAACGCTCGACGCCGGCCTCGGCGATGACCGCCGCCAGCCCCTCCAGCAGCTTCGCCGCGGTCACCTGGGGGTCGGGGCCGTCGTCACCGAGCGAGAACTGGGCCACGCCGAGGCGGGACATCGCCAGGTCGTACAGCTCCACCAGCAGGCGGGTCTCGCCCACGTCGGCGCCGGCGACGTAGCCGTACCCGGGGGCCACCCGCAGCAGCGCCCGGGGCCGCCCGCCGTCCGAACCGACCAGGCCGGCCTCTTCGACCAGGCCCTCGTCGATCATCTCGCCGATCAGGTTGCTCACGCTGGCCTGGCTCAGCGCGGTCGTGTCACCGAGCTCCTGGCGGCTCTGCCGGCCGCCGTGGAACAGGTCCGTGAGGAGGCTGGCCCGGTTCGCGCGGCGGACGTCCCGCACCGTCGTACGCCTGGTCTCCAACCCCTACCGCCTTCGCATTCAGCCCCGTCGACCTGCCATCTAACGCTATGCCACTGACATCATGTGGCACGGGCGGCCCGGAAACCACCTCGTGACCTGGCCAGGGCTGGGATACGGTCGGCGCCGTGAACGAATATCAGGTCCTGAACCGCGCCAACTGGGACGAGCGCGCGGCAGCCCACGCGGCGTCCAAGGACTACCGCGTCGCCACCTTCGCCGACGACCCGGCGCACCTCAGCGGTGTGGTCCGCTTCGACCTGCCGCTGCTGGGCGACATCCGCGGCCTGCGCGGCGTGCACCTGCAGTGCCACATCGGTACGGACACCGTGTCGCTCGCCCGCCTCGGCGCGACGATGACCGGCGTGGACTTCTCCCCGGCGTCCCTGGCCGAGGCCCGGCGCATCGCGGAGCAGGCCGGCACCCCGGTGGAGTACGTGGAGTCGGATGTCTACAGCGCGCCGGAGAAGCTGGAACGCGGCAGCTTCGACCTCGTGTACACGGGCATCGGGGCGCTCTGCTGGCTGCCCGACATCCGTCGCTGGGCGCAGGTCGTGTCCGAGCTGCTGCGCCCGGGCGGCCGGCTGTTCATCCGCGAGGGTCACCCGGTGCTGTGGGCGCTGGCCGACCCCCGGCCGGACGGCCTGCTCACGCTGGAGCACCCGTACTTCGAGCAGCCGGAACCGACGGTCTGGACCGAGGGCGGCACGTACGTCGAGACGGACGCCGAGTTCGTGCACAACACCACCCACGAGTGGAACCACGGCCTCGGCGAGACCGCCACCGCGCTGATCGAGGCGGGGATGGCGGTGACCGGGCTGACCGAGCACCTCTCCGTGCCGTGGGAGGCGATGCCGGGCCAGATGCGGCAGTTGGACAACGGAGAATGGCAGCTCACCGACCGTCCGCAGCGGCTGCCGCACAGCTACACGTTGCGGGCGGTCCGGGCCTCCGTTTAAAGATCGAAGCATTCGGGGTATCTCGCGGCCAGTCCCCACGACCTAGGAGCCTCGATGCGCGCAGGATCAATCGGCGGAGTCATCCTCATCATCTGGCTCGTCCTCGGCGCCGTTGCCGCGTTCGAGCGTGGTTACTTCAAGGACACGGGCGACGCGAGCTGTGCCGAGGCCGGCACGGTCGTCGTCACGGTGGTCGCCGGCCCGCTCAACTGGCTGGGTGTGAACCCGAAGATCACCTGCGACATCCCGGAGCCCTCGAAGTAGACCAGCCCACCTCTGCCGGACGCCGCCGCCACCCCACCCGGGGTGCCGGCGGCGTTCTGCTGTCCGACGCGGGCCCGGTCGTGGTCAGCGCACCCAGGGCGGGCTGATCGACGAGCCGTCGGCGAGCGTCGCCTCGAGCCCGACGGTGGTCGTCACCCAGGCGGTCGCCGGCGCGCCCGAGGTGTTGTCCAGCGCGAAACTCGCCCCGGCCGGCACGAAGGCCACGTCGCCCGGGCGTACCGCCGCGCCGACCCCGTCGATGGTCGCCGTCAGCTCACCGGCCAGGACGAGCAGCACCTCCTCGCGGTTCACCCGGTGCGGCACCCCGGTCGTGCCGGCCGCGACCTCCAGCCGCCAGGCGCACAGCTCACTGCTGCCCGACGAGGGCGCAACGAACGAGTTGAATGTGGCGCCGTGCAACTGATGCGCGACGGCGTCCTGCTCACGAACGACGGACATGGTGTCTCCCCAAGTAGTCAAGCTGCTTGTCTAAATAGTCAAGCAGCTTGACTGATCTGTCAAACTCGTTCACGTGGACCGCGATCTCCTCGACCTGCCGGTGCTGCTGCTCAACGCGGCCGGCGCCCTGGTGGACGCCATCGACGCGGGCGTGCGCGCCCGCGGCTTCGCCGACCTGCGCCCGGCGCACGGCTTCGCCTTCGCCCGCCTGTCCCACGACGGCGCGACGGTGAGCCAGCTCGCCGAGCACCTGAGCATGACCAAACAGGCGGCCAGCCAGCTGGTCGAAGAGCTCGTGACCAAGGGGTACGTGGAACGCCGCCCGCACCCGGCCGACGCCCGCGCCCGCCTGATCGTGCTGTCCCCGAAAGGCTGGGCGTGCACCCGGGCCGCGGACGAGGCCGCCATCGAGGTGCTGCGACCCTGGGTGGACGCCCTCGGCCCGCACCGCCTGGCCGCCCTGCGCGCCGACCTGTCCCGCATCGCCACCCCGGGCCGCCTGCGACCCACTTGGTGACCGCGCCCCCGATTACTTTCGCGCGCCTGATCCGTACTCCTGGAAAGCCCACCGAACAGGAGACCCGCGATGCCGAACCTGCAGGCCGAAGTACAGGCGGAACGTACTGAACAGGCCGATCTGCTCGCCACGCTGACCCCGGAGCAGTGGAACGCCCCGACCCTGAGTGCCGGCTGGCGCGTACGAGAAGTCATCGCCCACACGACCGCACCGTTCCACATGTCGCTCGGCCGTACCGTTTGGGAACTGGCCAAGGCCCGCGGCGACATCAACCGGATGGCGGACCGCCTGGCCCGCCGCGACGCCGCCCGGCTGTCGCCGGCGGAACTGCTCACCGCACTGCGCGACAACATCACCCACCCGTGGGCGCCGCCCGGCGACGGGCCGCGCGGAGCGCTGTCCCACGACCTCATCCACGGCCTGGACATCACGGTCGGCCTCGGCCTGGACCGCCGGCCACCGCCCGAGCGCGTCGCGCTCGTGCTGGCCGGCCTGCGACCCAAGAACGCCAAGTTCTTCGGCGCGGACCTGACCGGGGTACGCCTGGAAGCAACGGACCTGGACTGGGTGTACGGGACGGGTACGCCGTTACGCGGACTGGCCCAGGACCTCCTGCTCGTGGTCTGCGGCCGGCACCTGCCCCCGGGCCGGCTGACGGGCGAGAGTGCCCCTCGGTTCAACTCGCCCGCCCTCCGGTGAGGGTCTGCGCTGCTGCACTACAGCGTGGTCAGCACGCTTGGCGGAACTCGCTACCGTGAACGACGGGTGACGCCTATCCGCTGGGTGGTGAGCGATGCGGCAGGAACTCCGGACACGAGCATCGAAGATGGCCGGTGGAGCCTTCACCGGGGTTGTCATGCTGGCGATCGTGGCCTTCTGGGCGGTCGTGGCCGTCTTCATCTGGCAGGCGCTGAAACCGTACCGGTTGCTGGTGGTGGACCTGTGGGAGCTCATCCCGCCCGGCGCCCGCGGTGAGGTCGGGCTGGGGCTCGCCATCGCGGGCGGGATCCTGCTGCTCCTCTTCGTCATCCTGGGCATCGTCAGCAAGGACACGCCCGTCCGGCCCAGCGGCGGCAGCAGCACCAGCAGCCGACGCACGTCCGTCGGTGTCGACTTCGACGGGGCGGACATTGACGTCTCCGGCATGTAGTAGACATTGCTCGACTTCGATTTTACGGCCGGGCCCTGGCGTGTCCTGACAGGACCGTCCTACCGTCGCTGCATGGTGTCGCGTCGATCTGTCCTGCGGGCTCTGCCGCTCGCCACGGCCGCGCTGGTTGCCCGGAAGCTCCCCGGCCGGCCGGCTGCGACAACGGATCCGGCTGCCGCCGAGGGCGCCGCGATCGCCGTACGGGGCTTCACCGCCGACCTCTACCGTTCGCTGAGCTCGGCCGCCGGCGACGGCAACGTGGTCTGCTCGCCGTACTCGGTCGCGCTCGCCCTGGCCATGACCAGAGCGGGCGCCGGCTCCACCACCGCGGACGAGATGGACGCCGTGCTGCACGCGCCGCAGCCGCGTCCCGGCGCGCTCGACAGCGGCCTCAACGCCATCGACCAGGCGCTGATGGGGCGGTACCAGGACGGGGACGGCACCAAACAACCCAGGCTGGCCACGGCGAACGCCCTGTGGACGCGACTCGGCCTCGATCTGGAGCCGGCTTTCCGGGACACGCTGGCCGGCTACTACGGCGCCGCGCCGCACCCGGTCGACTTCCGTGGCGCGACGGACGAGGCACGTCAAAGGATCAACACCTGGGTGTCGGACCGGACCAACGCGAAGATCCCGGAGCTGTTGCAGTCCGGTTCGGTAAGCCCCGACACCACCCTGATCCTGACGAACACGACCTACCTGCGGGCGGCCTGGACGTACCCGTTCAGCGCCCCGGCGACCGTGGCCGCGCCGTTCACCCGCGATGACGGCCGGGTCGTCGAGGTGCCGATGATGCGCGGGCCGTTCGACCCGATGGGGTACCTCGAAGGGGACGGGTGGCGGGCGGTCGACGTGCCGTACGCCGGTGGCGGCCTGGCCATGGCCGTCGTCCTGCCGACCCGGGACGATCTCACCGCGGTCGAGGCGCACCTCGACGAGGCGTGGCTCGGGGCCCTGCTGCGCGGATTCCGGTTCCAGCCGGTCCAGCTGCGGCTGCCGAAATGGACGTTCCGCCTGCCGGCCCAGCTCGGCGGCCTCCTGAGCGAGCTCGGCATGCCGACCGCGTTCTCGTCGCGGGCGGACTTCACCGGCATCAGCACCGAGCCGTCCCTGCGGATCGACGACGTGGCCCACGAGACCTTCATCGCGGTGGACGAGAAGGGCACCGAGGCGGCGGCCGCGTCGGCGGTCATCGTCCGGCCGCCCTCGATACCCCAGGGGCCGGACTTCTTCGTCGACCGCCCGTTCCTCTACGTCATCCACGACCGCTCCAGCGGCGTACCGCTGTTCCTCGGCCGGGTCCACGACCCGCTGGTCACCGCGCCTGCCTGAGCTCACCCCCGGGGTTCCGGCGGCCGGCCTCCGCGCCTTGCCGGACGACGATCAGCCGGCTGGGCACCGTCAACGCCGCGTACAGCCCGGCCATCCGCAGGGCCAGGGCCCGGTGCGGGTGCGGGTGGCCGTGCCGGGTGAGCCGCGCCAGCCAGCGCCGCTCCAACTGCCGGCCCGCCACGGCGACGCCGACCGAGGCGGCCACGGCGGTGGTCAGCACGCCGACACCGACGGCACCCGCCAGGACAGCTCGCCGACGCAGCGACGGATCATCCTCGGACGGATCGTCGGCCGGCAGCTGGATGCCGACATCCACGTAGGGAAGTCCGGAGCCGGCCCCCGGGACGGCGGGCTCGTCGGTGCTCGCGGCGGCAGAACGGGCGGCACGAATCCCCGGAATCGCCACGGCGGCGGTGACGGCCGCCACCGCACCACGAGCGAGACGGCGACGGGCCGGGGGCAGCTCGGCGGCGGCAACCCAGGCGCCGACAGATGCGACGTCGAGTCCCGCGTCGGCGAGCGTACGCAGGTACGGGCGCCAGGCGGCGCCGGTCGGGATCTTGGTCATCGCTCGACGGTAGAAGCCGCAGTCCACCGCCTACGCGGGATCGGTCAGGGCGGCGGTGATGGCACCGGCCCACTGACGCAGCATGTCGGGGTATCGCGCGGCGAAGGTCCGCAGATCCTCCGCGGCCGACGCGGTCAGCGCCGTCAGCTCGTAGGTGACCTTGACGTCGCTGGTGCCGACGGCATCGTCGGCCAGCTCCACAGTTACGGTGCCGGCGTTGACGTCCGGGACCACCCGGGCGTAGCGGATGCGGCGGCCGGGCGTCCGGTCGGTCACCACCCAGGTGGTACGGCGCCCGTTCGCGTCGGTCTCGAAGACCGTTCCCGGTGCGGATTCGTCGGCCGGGTCGGCCGGGAAGCGGGGCAGCCACCCCGTCACCCATCGCTGCTCCCCGCGCGGGGTGAACAGTTCGAACGCGCGCTCGGGCGGAAGCGGGACAGTCAGCCGGCCACTCAGGACGACGTTCACCGTTCCTCCTCGCTGTGGGCATCGGCCGCGGTCAGGGTGAGTCCGTAGACCTCCCGGAGCTGCTCGATCTTGGCGAGGGTCTCGGGTGAGAACGGGGTCCGGCCCTCGAACGCGTGCAGCGCCATGCCCTCGACCAGATCGCCGAGTGAGAGGTCGAGGTATTCGGCCAGGCCCTTGAGCACCTTCAGCACCGTCCGGTCGAGCCGGAGGCCGGTCTGGACACGATCAGCTGTTACCACGGTACCAAGGTAACACAGCCCGCACGTCCACCACCGCCTGAGCGCGGACGAACCGGCGGTGACGCGTATGGTCGGGCGGTGAATCCGGCTGACCTGCAGGGCCTTCGCTCGGGAGACCTCGAGACCCGCGAAGCACATGTGCACCGCCTGCTCGACCGGGCCAGGACGCAGGGTGACGAATCAGCCATCGCGGCGCTGCACGCGCTGGTCCGCGACTACCGGGATTTCCACCGGTCGTTGTATTCGCGGGCGATGAACCAGGCGGCCGTCTTCGCGGACAGCGCCCTGGCGGAGCCGTTGCTGGCCGCGCTCGCCGACACCCGCTACAACTGCCAGGCGTGGGCCGCGATGGGCTGCGCGGCCATGGACATCCGGGCCGCCGTACCGCAGCTCGTCACGCTCCTCGACCACTCGCAGTGGATCGTCCGGGGTGAGACGGTGACCGCACTCGGCCGGCTCGGCGACGCCTCGGTCGTACCGTCGCTGCAGCCGTTGCTCGGCGACGAGGCCGACTGGCTCCGCCAGCGGACCGCCGACGCCCTGGCCCGCATCGGCGGCGATGCGGCACTGGAGGCCCTCTGGCACGAGTTCGAGAACCGCCGGTTTCCCCGGATCGGCTACGTGGCCAGCACGCTGGCGTTGTTCGCACCCGAGGTGGTGCCCCGGCTGCTGGCCGCGACCGACAGCCCGGACCCGAATCAACGCTACTGGGCCGCCGTCGCGCTCGGCTCAACGGGCGACGACCGGGCGGTCCCAACCCTGGAACGGCTGATGGCCACCGACCGCGGCACAACGGTCTTCGACGGCGAAGTGCGCGCCGCCGCGAAGAAAGCCCTCCGCACGCTGCGCCGCATCCAGACAGCGATAGCAGAACGAGAAAGCGCCGAGGCTTGACGAACGCCGTGAGGCAGCAACCGACGCTGTTCCTGACCGTGGGACTCCCGTGCACGGGGAAAACAACTGCCGCCCGGCGCATCGAAATGGAACAGGAAGCCCTGCGTCTGACCAAGGACGAATGGATCAAGGCGCTCTACGGGGACGAGAACCCGCCGGCGGCCGGCGACGTGATCGAAGGCCGACTGATCCAGATCGGCCTGCGCGCCTTGGAACTGGGCAACAACGTCGTGATCGACTACGGCCTGTGGAGCCGGGACGAGCGCTCCGCGCTACGCCAGGCAGCAGCAGACCGGGGCGCCACCGTGGAAATGCTGTACTTCGAACTCTCCCCCACCGAGCAGCGGCGACGAGCTGATCAGCGCCAGGCCGAAGCGCCCCACACGACCTGGCCCATGTCCGACGAGGAACTCACCGAGTGGGCCGCCAGAATCGAGATCCCCACCCAAGCCGAACTCGACGGCACCGAACCCATCGGCGATCCTCCACCCGGCTTCCCGACCTGGGACGCCTGGCGCACCCACCGCTGGCCCCCGTCAGTCCACTGAGCCTGTCACCCGGTGGGGTCGCAGCGCGGCCTGGTCAGGACTTTCCAGGCTTTGAGGGTGGCATGGGCGCGCTCGCCGAGGCGCGGATTCGGGCGTGAGCTTGGCGAAGGTCACCAAGGTCCTTCGGCCGCGACAACCGACCCGGCCGGTCAACCGAGTGGCGGCCCACGAGCCGCCGTTCCGGGCCGGTGACGACGGGTGGCGGCGGCCGTCGACTTACTTCGGGTAGGCCGGCGGGCGGTGCTGTATCAGGTGCCGGTCGGTGGTGCGCTCATCGCCGCCGCCAGGAACGTGATCGCCCAGCCCCGGGCCGCCTCACCCGATCCGGAGTTCGACGGGCGCTGGTTGTAGAGATTGACGCGGTCCACAGCGGTCACGGCGAGGATCCCGCGCATCCGGAACCACAGCTCCTCCGCGGGCAGGCCAGGCAGCGCGTGTCCGAAAGCGGCGACGAAGCGGTCGCGAACCGTGTCCTCGTCCCGATGCTGATCGGTGCCCCCGACGGCCGCCCCAACCCGCGCCTGGAACAGATCATGCAGGCGTTCCGCACGACCGGAATCCGAACCAAGGCCGAGCCACAAATGGACGCCTGGCTGACCACACACGCCGCCTTCGAGGTACCCCTGACCCAAGCCGCGCACGCAGCCGGCGGCCCAGCCGCACTGGCCGCCGACCGAAAAGTGGTCCGCGCCATGCTCCACCACATCGAAGAAAACCTGTCCGCCCTGCCGACGCCGCCAGTCCCACGCGCCTTCGCCGCACTGAAGACACTCCCGGAAGCCCTCCTCGTGCCCTTGCTACGAACCTTCCTCCGCAGCAAAACGGCCACCCAAAGCGGCCTGAGCGACACAACACCCACCGCAACAGCCGAACACAACCACCTAGCCAAGCAACTGCAAAAACGCGCCAAGGAATGACGCGAAAGCCGGGCGAGGAAGACAAGCCTCGCGCCCGACCCCCGCTCAACCATCGAGCGTCCCAAGCGGACACACGCAGCTCGAGACGCGTCTGGGTTCTGAGATGCGGGTCGAGACCCGTCCGGGGTACGGGCCAAGGCCCCTCCGGGGGGTGCGCGTTGAGGCGCGTCTGGGTGCGGATCGAGGTGAGACCGCGAATGGGACGCGGGTCGGGGTGAGTCCGAGGTCGGGTCACAGGTTCAGGTGAGGCCGAGGATGGATCGCAGGCTCAGGCCAAGCCGAAGGCGCGTCGCAGGTCCAGGCAAAGCCATGGGCGCGTCCCAGGATCCAGGCAAAGCCAACGGCGCATCGCAGGGTCCAGGCAAAGCCAAAGGTGCACCGCAGGTCCAGGCAAAGCCAAAGGCGCATCGCGCAGGTCAGGCAAAGCCAACGGTGCACTGCAGGTTCAGGCAAGCCCAAGGCGCGTCGCGCAGGTTCAGGCGAAGCCAAAGTGCATCGCAGGTTCAGGCAAAGCCGAAGGTGCATCGCAGGTTCAGGCAAAGCCGAAGGTGCACCGCAGGTCCAGGCAAAGCCAAGGGTGCATCGCGCAGGCTCAGGCGAAGCCGAAGGCGGATCGCAGGCTCAGGCGAAGCCGAAGGCGGATCGCAGGCTCAGGCGAAGCCGAAGGCGGATCACAGGCACAGGCGAAGCCGAAGGCGGATCACAGGCACAGGCGAAGCCGAAGGCGGATCACAGGCACAGGCGAAGCCGAAGGCGGATCGCAGGCACCGGCGAAGCCGAAGGCGGATCACAGGCACCGGCGAAGCCGAAGGCGGATCACAGGCACAGGCGAAGCCGAAGGCGGATCACAGGCACAGGCGAAGCCGAAGGCGGATCACAGGCACCGGCGAAGCCGAAGGCGGATCACAGGCACAGGTGAAGCCGAAGGCGCGTCGCAGGCTCAGGCGAAGCCGAAGGCGGATCACAGGCACAGGTGAAGCCGAAGGCGCGTCGCAGGCTCAGGTGAAGCCGAAGGTGGATCGCAGGCTGAGGTCATGCCGAAAGCGCGCCGCAGGCACAGGTGAAGCCGAGGCCGGATCGCAGGCTCAGGTGAGGCTCCCGTTGAATCAAGCCCCGGCGGCATCGCCAAGCGCGACACGCGACCTCATCGCACCCCAAACGCTCCCGCACCGCAACCGGCGAGGTGCGTACGCAAGACCCACCACTCAGGCCGGCCTGCCCGACAAGAATCTCCTGCAATGACCACAGCGCGGCAGCCAGACCCCGAACCGCAAGGGGATCACGAACGAAGCCCTGCAACCAGCAGCGAGCAACCAAGAACAAAGCCGGAACAGGAAACCATGCAAGGTTGGGGGGGGGGGGGGGGGGGGGGGGGGGGGGGGGGGGGGGGGGGGGGGGGGGGGGGGGGGGGGGGGGAGAGGGGGGGGGGGGGGGGGGGGGGGGGGGGGGGGGGGGGGGGGGGGGGGGGGGGGGGGGGGGGGGGGGGGGGGGGGGGGGGGGGGGGGGGGGGGG
>NZ_JBVJIR010000037.1:0-43050 GCF_055586185.1 Actinoplanes sp. NPDC051405 | reverse complement strand
CGTTGCTCCCCTCTCCTGTTCTCCTTTCTTCTTCCCCCCCCCCCCCCCCCCCCCCCCCCCCCCCCCCACCCCCCCCCCCCCCCCCTCCTTCCCCCCCCCCCCCCCCGGGCCGACGCGTCAGGGCAGGATCGCGTCGACGTAACCGCCGTCGACGCGCAGCGCGCCGCCCGTGGTCGCCGACGCCTGCGGGGAGCTGAGGTAGACCACCATGTTGGCGATCTCCTCAGGCTCGATCAGGCGCTGCAGCAGCGACTGCGGCCGGTGCAGCCGCATGAACTCGCGCTGCGCCTCGTCCCACGGCAGGTCGCGGTCGACGAGCTGGTAGACGAACTCCTCGACGCCGGCGGTGTGGGTGGGCCCGGCGATCACGCTGTTCACCGTCACGCCACTGCCGGCCGCCTCCTTGGCGAAGCCGCGGGAGACCGCCAGCAGCGCGGTCTTGGTCATGCCGTAGTGGATCATCTCGGCCGGCGTCACCACCGCCGAGTCGCTCGCGATGTACTGGATCCGGCCCCAGCCACGCTCGCGCATACCCGGCAGGTACGCCCGGGTCAGCCGGACCGCGGTCAGCACGTTGACCTCGAAGTACCGCCGCCACTCGGCGTCGGTGATCTCCAGCGCCGGCCGGGCGCCGAAGATGCCCAGGTTGTTGATGAGGATGTCGACCTCCGGCAGCGCCTCCAGCAGCGCGGCGACACCGTCGTCGGTGGTCAGATCGGCCGGGGCGGCGACGTAGTCACCGTCGCTCGGGAGCACGGCGAGCACCTTGTCGCGGTCCCGGCCGTTGATCGCCACCCGGGCGCCGGCGGCGGCCAGGCCGGTGGCGATCGCGAGGCCGATGCCCTGGGTCGAGCCGGTGACGAGAGCAGTCCTGCCGGTGAGATCGAGTCGCATGCCTCCACTCTTCCCCGTGCCGGGCCCGGCGACGCGGGACCCGCACTACGGTGAGGGCGAGATCACCGGGTTCCGGAAGAAGGCGCGGATGTCGGCGGCCAGCTCCACCGGCACCTCCAGCGCCGCGAAGTGCCCGCCGCGCGGCAGCTCCGTCCAGTGCCGGATGTCGAAGAGGCGCTCGGCCAGCGGGCGCACGCTCAGCACGATGTCGTGCGGCAGGACGGCCACACCCATCGGCACCGGGCAGGGCGTGCCGTAGCCGCTCTCCTTGGCGAGCCGGGCCGACGAGCCCGCCGTCCGGGTGAACCAGTAGATCGACACGTCGGTGAGCAGGACGTCGTCGCTGATGGTGGAGGCCGGGTCGACCCACTCGGTGAACTTCTCGGCGATCCAGGCCAGCTGGCCGACGGGCGAGTCGGTCAGCGCGTACGAGATGGTCTGCGGCCGGGTCGCCTGCAGCACCTGGTAGCCGGGCCGGTTGGCGGCGAACGCCGCGGTCCGCTCGGCGCGATCGCGGTCCTCGCCGGTCAGGCCGGTCGCCGGGCCGGGCGTGGGCAGGTAGTTGACGTGTACGCCGACGACCCGTTCGGGGACGGCGGCGCCGAGTGCGCGGGCGACGCCGGAGCCCCAGTCGCCGCCGTGGGCGCCGAAACGCGGGTAGCCGAGCCGGGTCATCAGCTCGGCCAGGGCCCGGGCGATGCGGTTCAGGTCCCAGCCGCGCTCCCCGGTCGGCCCGGAGAAGCCGAAGCCGGGCAGCGACGGCACGACCAGGTGGAAGTCGTCGGACAGCAGGCCGGTCAGGGCCCGGAACTCCAGCACCGAGCCCGGCCAGCCGTGCAGGAGCAGCAGCGGCAATGCGTCCGGGTCGGCCGAGCGGACGTGCAGGAAGTGGACGCGCTGGCCGTCGATCTCGGTGCGGAACTGCGGGAGCTCGTTCAGCTCGGCCTCGTGCCGCCGCCAGTCGTAACCGTGGCGCCAGTGCTCGGCGAGTTCGCGTACGCGGGCCAGCGGGATGCCGTAGTCCCAGCCGGCGCCGGGCAGCTCGTCGGGCCAGCGGGTGCGGTCGAGGCGGTCGGCCAGGTCGTCGAGGTCGGTCTGCGGGACGTCGATCCGGTACGGCACGATATCGTTCATACGACTAACGTTAGTCGCACTAACGTTAGTCGGGCAAATGTTAGAGTCGGCCCATGGAGCACCTCCCCAGCTGGCTGCTGACCCAGACCGCCGCCCACGCCGGCCGCCTGGTCACCGAACGTTTCGCCGAGGTCGGCGCGCGCGGCTACCACTACCGGCTGCTGGAGACCCTGCTCGACGGGCCGGCCAGCCAGGCCGACCTGGGCCGGCGCACCGGCATCCACCTCAGCGACATGGTGGCGGTGCTCAACGAGCTGACCGCGGACGGCTACGTCGAGCGCAGCCCGGACCCGGCCGACAAGCGCCGCAACGTCGTGACGATCACCGGCCGTGGCCGTGAACGCGCCCAGGAGCTGGCCGCCCGGGCCGACGCCATCCAGGACGAGCTGCTGGCGCCACTGACCACCGCCGAGCGCGCCGAGCTGGTGCGACTGCTGAGCCTGGTCAGGAAAGGCGCGGCGCCAGCTTGAGCGCCACCCGCAGCGCTTGACCGGGCCCACCCGCGCCACCCTCCGCGTGCCACACCTCGGAGAGCACCGCCTGCACAAAACCCCAGGCGACCACCCGGTCGACGGGCATGCCGAGCCCGTCGGCGAACTGCTCCACCCGGGCCGGCAGCAGCTCCAGCACCGGCTCGTCACCGTCGAACGGGTTGTAGAGCACCGCTCCGACCTCGTAGCCGGGATCGCCGAGCACGCCGTGCGGGTCGATCGCCAGCCACGGCTCCCGGACCGCGGCCAGCACGTTCTCGTGGTGCAGATCCCCGTGCAGGACGACCCGCTGCGAGGCGGAGGCGCACAGGTCGGCCAGCAGCGCCCGGGCCTGCTCGACCAGTCGCCGCGGCACCGGGTCATCGCCGGGATACCGGGCCAGATGCGCGTCGAACGACGCGACGCGGGAGGACAACTCCTCCAGCACCAGCCCCTCCGGCGCCGGCCGGTGCAGACGCCGCATCATGTCGACGAGCACGACCGTGGCCTGCTCGTCGTGCTCGCGGACCAGCGCCCGCAGTGTCCCGCCGGGCTCGGCCCGCTCCAGCAGCAGCGCACCCCGGTCGTCGTCGCGGGCCAGCACCTCGACCGCGCCGCGGCCGCCGAAGAAGCCGAGCGTGTCGGCCTCCATCGCGACATGACCGGCCGCGGCCAGGCCGAGCTTGAGCACGGCCGGCGACCCGTCAGCCCGCCGCGCCGGCGCGACATAGTTGAAACTCAACGGGTACGGCGCACCGACCGTCAGCCCCCACTCCCGGGCGACGTCCTCGACCAGGGCGGGCAGCTGCGCGAGCCAGCGCCGGCCGTCGTCGCCCCAGTTGCCGGTGACGTTGCGGACGAAGGCAGCGGGAAACATGCCCCCAGTCTCGCAGCATCATGATCGGACACATCGGAGCCCGCGGTGTGCGCTCGCCGTCGCGACCGCGGACCGAGATGCGGCCTTGACGGCTATGTCGCTCGGGCGGGGCCTCGCCGGCTCCTGACGAAGTCCATGTATTCGTCGCCGGCTACCGCGTGGTTGACCAGCGGTCGGAGCGGGCGCCGGTGAGGCGTTCGGCGAGCGACATCGCTTCTTGCTCGTCCTCACTGCGGCCGATTTCCCGGCCCTCGCCGACATATGCCTCGTCGACCGGGTCGAGCGAGATGAGGTTGGGCAGGTCGCCCACCTCGTCGTCATCCGGGTCTCGCACGGTGTGCAGCGAGACCCGGTACTGCCCGCCCACGGGGCCGATCTCCACCCACCGGATGGCGGGCTCGCCGCCGATCACGGTATCGCCGAGGAACTGTTCGATGCCGTTCCCGCGACGCAGGGCGCCGGTGGCGAACTGCTGGGCCGATCTCTCCTCATACCAGCTCTGGCTTATATAAGTCACGGCTGGCATACTGGCTCGCGTCCAGAACGGCGCGGCATGAGGAGGACCACCATGATCGAGATCGCTGAGCAGCTCGAGGCCATTCGGCGCACCGTCAGCAGGGGCCCGATCGAGGGTGGCGAACGGGTCACCGTCCTGCTCGGCCGGGTCTATGACGGCGCGGTCGAGGACGTCTGGGCGGCCCTGACCGACCCGGAGCGGATCAGGCGCTGGTTCTACCCGGTCAGCGGTGACCTGCGGGCCGGCGGCAAGTTCCAGCTGGAGGGCAATGCGGGCGGTGACATCCTGGCTTGCGAACCACCGCGGTTACTGCGGCTGACCTTCGGCGGGCCGCTGAGCCTGGTGGAGCTGCGCCTGTCCCCGGACGGCGCGGAGCGGACCCGGCTCGAGCTGGAACACACCGTCCCCATCGAGATGGCCCGCAGCGGCGCGGGGGCACTCTATGTCGGCCCCGGCTGGGACGGCGCGTTGCTGGCTCTGGGGCTGTTCCTGCAGGGTGTTTTCGCCGAGGACCCGGTCGCCGCGGCCAACTCGCCGGAGGCCCGGGAGTTCACGCTGCGGTCGGTGCACACCTGGGTGAGTGTGATCGAGGCGTCCGGCACCGCGGGACCGGAGGACATCGCCGCCGCGAAGGAGATGGCGCTGGCCCAGTTCGCCCCGGAGCAGCCCTGAACGGAGAAAGCCGCCACGGAGGTGGCGGCTTTCCGTCGTGCGTGGTGCGAGCCTCAGCCGGTCGGGCGGCGGATGCCGGTGATGGCCCCGCTGCGATCGATCGACGCCATGCGGACGTGGTCGCCCGTGTGCGGTGCGTGCACCATCGTGTTGCCGCCGACATAGATGCCGACATGATGGACCGGACTGCCGTAGAAGATCAGGTCGCCCGGCTGCAGCTGGCTGCGGCTCACCGCCCGGCCCGCGTGGATCTGGTCACCGGTGAAGTGCTCCAGGTGCACCCCGGCCACCGCCCAGGCCACCTTGGTCAGGCCCGAGCAGTCGTAGCCGCCCGGCCCTTCCGCACCGAAGACGTAGGGCTTGCCGATGAGGTCGCACGCCTTCTGCGCCGCCCGGCCACCCTTGTCGTCGGTGTAGTCGACCGGGCACGGGCCGGTCTTGAACGGACCGTCGGAGACGCCGCTCGCGCCGTACGCCCTGATCCGCAGTTTCTGCAGCTCGTCGACCTTCTTCTGGATGTCCTTCTTCTGCTGGGCCAGCGCCTTGTCGCGCGCCGCCACGGCTTTGGTCAGGGTGTCCAGGTCGCGCTTGTCACCCGCGAGCTGGTCGCGCAGCTTCGCGGCGCCCGAGACCGACTCACGCTGGTGCCGGCTGATCTGGTCGAGGAACGTGAGCTTCTCGGTCAGAGCGGTCGGCGAGCCACTGACCACCATGGCCTTCATGGCGCTGGGCGAGCCCTGCATGTAGGCCTTGCCCGCCATGTTGCCCACCTGCGACATGGCCAGGTCGACCTCCAGCTCCAGCGGTGCGAGCCGTTTGTCGATCTTGCGGAGCTGGGCCTGGTTCTTGAGCAGCTGGTTGTGCACGTTGTTGTACTGCTCGATGACCGGTTCCAGCTTGTTCCACTGCTCGTCGATCTGCTTTTCGATGCTCGACGGGGACGGTGTCGCATTCGCCACCCCGGGAGTGAGAAGAATCCCGACCGCGATGACGGCGCAGGCGATGCTGCGCAGAATTGCGGCGCTGCGCGCCTCAATCCGTTTCACGTAGGTGCAGTGTCCTTTCTTCCCTCGGCCGCCGACCGGGTTAGCTGACGGGTGCGGGCGGGAAGCGCGCCCGGCCACCGTGCTGCTGGTGGCTTTACCCCAGAACTGCTGGGTCCCCGGTTCGTCTCGCGACGATTAGGCGGTGGCCCGTCAGTTCGCCCGGGTTGGGACGAGGGGGGACTGCCGAGCCGGGCATTACCGTACTCCCGATCAACGACGAATTGAACCCGGCGGTATCAGGACACACTGCGCCGAACATTGATTGACGCAGCGTAAGAAATTGGCCGTCAAAGCGGCCATGCCGAGAGCGCCCGGTCCAGCCATGGCAACACCAGAATCACCGTGGGTAACACCACCAGACCGACCGCGCCGGTGGCCGCGGCCAGGGTCAGGCCCACGGTGACCGGGCGCGGATCACTGATATTCAGCCGGTCGAGCCGGCGCCGGCGCTCCGCTGCCGCGCTGCCCAGCTCGGCCGGGGCGTCCGGGCTGACCGCGTCGCTGAGCAGCGCCAGGGCCGTACGCAGCGGCGCCGAACCGCACCGCCGCCGGGCCGCGTCGTCGGCGACCATCTCGAGCAGCAGGTGTACGGCGTCGAGCGGCGCCCGGCTGCGCAGTGGCCGCGGCACCGCCCGGTAGAACGCGGTGAACGACTCCATGACCACGTCGTGCCGGTGCCGCAGGTGGGTCTGCTCGTGCGCGATGACCGCGGCCACCTGCTCGGCGTCGAGCACCCGCAGCGCACCGTCGCTGAGCACCACCCGCGGCGAGCGGCCCGGTAGGCAGTACGCGAACGGCAGCGGCCCGTCCAGCACCCGCAACCCGGCGGGCACCTCGACCGGCAGCTCACCGTGGCGTTCGGCACTGTCCAGCAGGTCGACCAGCAGCCGGTGCCGGGACCGGCGCGCCCGGGACCGGATGCTCACCCGGACGAGCGACACCAGCAGCCGCACGATGATCACCGTGGCCACGACCAGCGCGAAGATCAGCGCCGCGGCCCCCACCGGACGGTCGGAGCCCAGCTCGCTGACCAGCTCCTGCGGCCCGGCCAGGACCACGCCCAGCGCGCAGAGCACCCCCGTGAGGGTGATGCTCTGCCACAACGCGACGGCGGCCGCGGGCGCCCGGTCGGTCCAGCGCGCGCCGGCCAGGATGCCCGGCACGACCAGCGACAGGGCCAGCCCGAGCGCGCCGAGCAGCAGGGCGGTCACGGCGCTACGCCCGGGTCCTTCCGTGCCGCCTCGATGGCGGCGGTCAGGGCCGACGGGTCGATCCGGCCGACGAAGTGGGCCAGGGCCGCGTCGCGGACGCCGTCGGGGGCCGCACTGAGGGCGTCGAGCATCAGGGCGGCGGTCATCTCCTCGCGCGACTGCGCGGGGGCATAGCGGTACGCCCGGTCGGCGCGCTGCTGGGTGACGACACCCTTCTTGGCCAGCCGGTCCAGCACGGTCATCACGGTCGTGTACGCCAGCTCGCGGTCGCGGCTCAGCCGTTCGTGCACCTGGCGCACGGTCAGCGGCTCGCCGGCGTTCCACAACTGCGTCATGACCTCACGTTCGAGGTCTCCCAAAGCCATGTGACCCACTCTACTGCACAGCGTCGTACTACGGGGCGTAGTATCTACTACGGAACGTCGTAGAGGGGGCCATCCGTGGACGTGCTCGAGCTGACCCGGCTGCAGTTCGCGGTCGTGACGATCTACCACTACTTCTTCGTGCCGCTGTCGATCAGCCTGGCCGGCACCGCCGCGGGCCTGCAGCTCGCCTGGCTGCGCACCGGCCAGGAGCGTTACCTGCAGCTCACCAAGCTGGTCGGCAAGCTGCTCATCGTCACCTTCGCGGTCGGCGTGGTCACCGGGCTGGTGCAGGAGTTCCAGTTCGGCCTGGGCTGGAGCAACTTCGCCCGGTTCTACGGCGACGTGTTCGGCCCGACGCTGGCGATCGAGGGCATGCTCGCCTTCTTCCTGGAGGCGACGTTCCTCGCGCTCTGGTACTTCGGCTGGGACCGGTTGCCGCGCAAGCTGCACGCCGCCACCATCGTCATCGTCGCGGCCGGCACCGTGATGTCCGCGTTCATCATCCTGGCCGCCAACTCGTTCATGCAGAACCCGGTCGCGTACTCGCTGGACCCGGTGACCGGGCGGGCCCACCTCGACGACTTCGGCGCGCTGCTGCTCAACAAGGTCAACCTGGCCGCGTTCCCGCACACGCTGGCCGGGGCGGTCATGGCCGGCGGGTCGCTGCTGCTGGCCATCGGCGTGTGGCGGCTGCGGGCCGGGGGTGAGGCGGCATTCCGTACGCTGGCCCGGCTCGGTGCCTGGCTGACGCTCACCGGTGGCGCCCTCACCGCCCTGACCGGCGACCACCTCGGCAAGGTCATCACCGAGGTGCAGCCGATGAAGATGGCCGCCGCCGAGGCCCTGTACGCCACCACCACCGGCGCGCCTTTCTCCGTCTTCGCGGTCGGCGGCCCGGACGGCGGCGAGCCGTTCTTCAGCCTGGAGATCCCGCGGCTGCTGTCCATCCTGGCCAAGGGCGACCCGGGCGCGACCGTGCAGGGCATCGACGATCTCCAGGCCCAGTACGCCGCCCAGTTCGGCCCGGGCAGCTACATCCCGATGATCCCGGTGGCGTTCTGGACGTTCCGGCTGATGATCGGCATCGGCATGCTGGCGGCGGCCGTCGCGGCGTACTACCTGTGGACCACCCGGCGCGACCGGCAGGCCCACCGGCTGCTGATCCGCTTTCTGCCGCTGATCCCGATCCTGCCCGCCGCGGCCAACACGTTCGGCTGGATCTTCACCGAGACCGCTCGCCAGCCCTGGCTCGCGTTCGGCATCTCCCGGGTCGCCGACGGCATCTCCCCCGGCCTGACCAGCGGCGAGGTGCTCGTCTCCCTGACCGGCTTCACCGTCGTCTACGGCATCCTCGCCGTCGTCTGGCTGCGGCTGGTCCGCCACCTGTCCCGGCAACCGCTCGAAGCCGCCGCGCCCGCCGCAGCCGCCGGCGAGCAGGCCCCCGAGCGCGAACCCGTCCCGGTCTACTGAGGAACTGCCATGATCACTGTCTGGTTCGCGCTCGTGGTGCTCTGCTGGGTGCTGTTCTTCGTCCTGGAGGGCTTCGACTTCGGCGTCGGCCTGCTCTCCCCGGTCGTCGGCCGCGACGACCACGAGCGGGGAGCCGTCGTCCGCACCGTCGGCCCGTTCTGGGACGGCAACGAGGTCTGGCTGGTCGCCGCGATCGGCGTGACCTTCGCGGCCTTCCCCGACTGGTACGCCGCCCTGCTCTCCGGCCTCTACCTGCCGATGGTCGCCCTGTTGCTGCTGCTCGCCGTCCGCGGGGTGGCGCTGGAGTTCCGGGGCAAGGGCGACGGGCCACGCTGGCGCCGGCGCTGCGACGCGGCCCTGGCGGCCAGCTCGGCCGGCATCGTGCTGCTCTGGGGAGCGGTGCTGGGCGTGCTCACCCACGGCCTGGCCCTCGGCCCGGACGGCCAGGTCACCGGTACGGGTCTGAGCCGCAGCACCGCGGCCTTGCTGAGCTGGCCGGCCCTGGCCGGGGCGGGTGCGGCCCTGTTCGCCGCCCTGCTGATCGGGGCGATGTTCCTGACCCTGCGCACCACCGGCCCGGTGCACCTGCGGGCCCGCCGGCTCGGCGTCACGCTGGCCACCGGCGGCACCGCCGTGCTGGCCGCGATCGGCTTCGCCACCGAGTCGCGGCCGGCGCTGGCCGCGGCCGCGCTCTGCCTGGGCATCGCCATGCTGGCTCGCAACGGCCAGGAAGCACTGGCCTTCGGCGGTACGGCGCTGAGCATCGCCGGCGCCGTCGTCACCGTCTTCACCGTGCACGGCGACGTCGTGCTGCGCAGCACGCTGGACCCGGCCTGGTCGCTGACCATGACAGGCGCGGCGGCCACCGACTCGGCGCTGCGGCTGATCAGCGTCGTCGGCGTGGTGGTGCTCCCCGGCGTCCTGGTCTACCAGGCGTTCTCCTACTGGGTGTTCCGGCGCCGGGTGGCCAGCGAGCGGGTGCCGTCATGAGCCGTGGACCCCTCGACCCCCGGTTGCTGCGGCACGCGCGCTCCAGCCGTACCGGAATCGGGATCTCGGCCCTGCTCGGCGCCGGCCAGGCGGCCGCGACGGTGGCCGTCGCCGTCGCCCTGGCCCGGATCGTCACCGGCCACGACGCGCTGGCGCTGCTGGCCGCGGCCTTCGTGCTGCGGGCCGCGCTGACCTGGGCGGAGCAGGTGGTGGCCCAGCGTACGGCGGCCGCGGTCACCGACGAACTGCGCCGCTCGGCGCTCGCGGCGGCGCTGGACCACGGTCCCGCCTGGGTGGCCCGCTTCGGCGGCAACCGGCTCACCGCCGTGCTGGGTAGCGGCCTGGACTCGCTGCGGCCGTGGTTCTCCGGCTACCTGCCCGCGCTGGTCCTCGGCGTGGCGCTGCCGCCGCTGGTCATCGTCGCGATGGCCGTCACCGACCTGACGTCGGCGCTGATCGCCTTGGTCACGCTGCCACTGATCCCGGTACTGGGCGCGCTGATCGGCTGGGCGACCCGCGAGCGGGCCCAGCGGGCCTGGGAGGCCGATGCCCGGCTGGCGGGCCACTTCCTCGACGTCGTACGCGGGCTGGCGACCCTGCGGGTGTACGGCCGCGCCGACCGCCAGACCACCGTGGTACGCGACATGACCGACCGCCACCGCACGGCGACCCTGCGGGTGCTGCGGGTGGCGTTCCTGTCCTCGACCGCGCTGGACCTGGTCGCCACGCTGTCCGTCGGGCTGATCGCCGTCGAGGCCGGGCTCCGGGTGGCCGCCGGCGACCTGACGCTGGGCCCGGCGTTGCTGGTCATCCTGCTCGCGCCCGAGGTGTACCGGCCGCTGCGCGAGATGGCGGCCCGCTACCACGCCAGCGCCGACGCGTCGGCGGTCATCGCGGACGCCGACGAGATCCTGGCGCCCTCCGACGCTGATCCTGCGTTCCTGCCGACCGGTGCGGTGCTGGCCGCGGCTCACGACGGGCGCTTCGGCGCCGGCGGCGACCGACCGGCCGTGTACGCCGCCCGGCTGCGGGTGCGGCACCCCGGATCCACCGTGGACGCGCTCAGCCTCGACGCGCTGGCCGTCCGCGAGGGAGAACTGGTCGCCCTGCGCGGACCGTCGGGTGCCGGCAAGACCACGGCACTGCGGGTCCTGGCCGGGCTGCAACCGGCGGTCACGGGACGGGTCGAGCTCAGCGGTCCCGGCCTGCTGTACCTGCCCCAGCGCCCGACCCTGCCGCACGTCCGCACGGTCGCCGACGTGTTCCCCGGGACCGGCCCGGACGCGGTGCGCGAAGCACTGCGCACGGTGGGCCTGGACACCGAGGTGGAACCAGCGACGGTGCTGGGCGAGCACGGGGCCGGAGTGTCGGCCGGCCAGCGGCAGCGGCTGGCGCTGGCGGCTCTGCTGCGGGCGGCCGGGCGCGCACCGGCGGTGCTGCTGCTCGACGAACCGACCGCGCACCTCGACGCGGAAGCCGAGCGGCTGGTGATCGGGCGGCTGCGGGCGGCGGCGGATCAGGGGTGCGCGGTGCTCGTGGTCGCGCATCGGCCCGGGCTGCTGGCCGCGGCCGACCGGATCATCGACGTCACTCCCCCGCCGCCCGACGTCCCGCCGGTATCGGGGCCGATCAGCCATGGCGGCCCGCATCACGCCGACGGCCGGGCCGTTCCGTCGGCGTCCGGCTTCGCCGCCTGGCCGCCGCCGGGCCCGACAGAGCCCGACTCCGCCTCGGCAACGCCGCGTGCGGGCCTGGGCCGGTTGCAGGGGGCCGCGGCCGCCCAGGGCCAGGCCGGCAAGACCGACCCGCCGGCTGTCGTTCGCGTCCCCGCGGCCGCGCCGGACGCCGTACTCGCGGCCGCGCCGGACGCTGTACTCGCGGCGGCGCCGGGCGCTGTTCCCGCCCCTGCGGCCGGTGGGTCGCTGGTGGCGCGAGCTGCCGGGTGGCTCGTGCGGCGCCCCGGCACGGCCGTCGGGTTCGGGGCGGCGTCCTGGCTGGCCGGGATCGTGCTGACCGGGGCGGCCACCTGGCTGCTCGTCCGGGCCGCGACCCTGCCGCCCGTGCTCACCCTGTCGACGGCCGTCGTGCTCGTCCGGGGCAGTGCCGTCGCCCGGCCGCTGCTGCGCTACGTCGAGCGGCTGGTCTCGCACGACGTGGCCTTCGCCCGGCTCGGCGAATGGCGGGCGCGCGTCTTCGCCGACCTCATCCCCCGGGTGCCCGGCCCCCGGCTGCGCCGCCGCGGTGACCTGCTCACCCGGGTCGGGGACGACGTGGACGCCCGCGTCGACGGGCTGCTGCGGGGACGCCTGCCCGCCCTCGCGGCGGCCCTCACCCTGGCGCTCGTGACGGTCACCGCCGTGGCGGTACTGCCCGCGGTCGCGCTTCCGCTCGCGGCGGGACTGCTGATCAGCGGGGTGGCCGCTCCGGCGCTGGCCGCACGGCAGGCGAGCCGGCTCGACGCCGCCACGGGTCAGGCTCGCGCCGAACTCCGGGACGCCGTGGTAGAGACCGTCGACGGCGTCGAGGAGCTCGCTGTGGGGCATCGGGGCGGGGACGCTCTGGCCGTACCGGATCGGCGCAGCCGGGTGCTGGCGCGGCTGGAAGCGCGGGCGGCCCGCTCGGCCGGTGCCGCCGCCGCGCTCGGCCTGCTCGGCTGGGGCGTCGCGGTGACCGGGACCGCACTGGTGGCCGCCCGGAGCGGGTTGTCCGACGAGTGGGCCGCTGTGCTGCTGCTGGCGGTCGTGGCGCTCGGTGAGCCGGTCGCCGCGCTGCCCGACGCCGCCGTTGCCCGGCGCCGCGCGGCCGGTGCGCGTGCCCGGCTCGCGGAGATCGCCGCGCAGCCACCATCGGCCACTCCCGGACCCGCCGCTGCCGCCGGTGCCGCGGGCGCCGCCAGTGTCGCCGGTGCCCTCGGTGCGACCGGTGTGGCCGGTGCCGCCGGTGCCGGTGCCGCTGGTGCCGGTGCCGCTGGTGCCGGTGCCGCTGGTGCCGGTGCCGCTGGTGCCGGTGCCGCTGGTGCCGCCGGGGACATCGCGATCCGCGGCCTGGTCGCCGGCTGGGACCCGGACCGGCCGCCCGCCCTGACCGGCATCGATCTAGACCTGCCGGCCGGCTCCCGCACCGCGGTGCTCGGGCCCTCCGGCGGTGGCAAATCCACCCTCGCTGCCGTGCTGGCCCGGCTGCTGGACCCACGCGCGGGGACGGTCACCGGGGTGGGCCGCAGCGCGCTGGTCGGCGACGAGGCCGACCACGTCTTCGCCTCCACGGTCCGGGAGAACCTGCGCCTGGCCCGCCCGGACGCCACCGACGCCGAGCTGCGCGCCGCCCTGGCCCGGGTGCGGCTCGACCGCTGGCTGGCCGGTCTGCCGCAGGGGCTCGACACCTGGCTCGGCACCGGCGGCGGGACGATCTCCGGTGGTCAGCGCCGCCGGCTGGCCACCGCCCGCGCCCTGCTCGCCGAGCCCGACCTGCTCATCCTGGACGAACCCACCGAGGGGCTGGACGAGGCCGGCGCGGCCGCGCTGATGGCGGATCTGCTCACCGCCACGGACGGGCGGACCGTGCTGCTGCTGACCCACCGCACCGAAGGGCTGGACCGGGTGCACGCCCGCTACGAACTGCGCGACGGACAGCTGACGGGCTGTCGGCGAGCGGACACCGCGGCGGTCGGGGCTCGGTGATACTGACCTCCTTTGTGGAGGTTGCATGGACAGCTTCGTGCTGGTCGGGGGTTCGGGCTTCCTCGGCACCGAGGTCGCCGCCGCGCTGCTGGCCGCCGGGGCCGAGGTCACCAGCGTGGACCGGGTCGCGCCGCCGGAGGCCACCGCGTCGGCCGGGCTCGGCTGGATCAGCGCCGACCTGCTCACCGGCGATCTGCCCGAGCTGCCGCCGGGCGTGGTCGTGCTGCTGCTCGGGGCCAGCGATCCGCGGCCGCGCCGGCCCTGGACGCTGCCGCTGCACAATGCGATCAGCACGGCCCGGCTGCTGCCCGCCCTGGCCGGGCGGCGGGTCATTCTGACGTCCTCGGTCGAGGTGTACGGGTCAGCCGACGGCCCCCTGACCGAGGACACCACACCGGTGCTGCCGTGGCCGGCCGGCGAGATCGACGCGTGGTGCGCCGACGCGCGTGATCTGGCCCGGGCCGCCTGTCCCCCGTGGCGGGCCGCGCCGCTCGCCCGCCGGATGGCCGACGCGGATCCGACCGGGCGGTGGACCTACGCGATGGCCAAGCTGGCCCAGGAGCGGCTCGTCGCCGGGGCCGTCCGGAGCGACCGGCTGACCGTGCTGCGGCTGGCCAACGCGTTCGGTGCGGGTCAGGACCGGGTCGCCACCCGGCTGGTCCGCCGGGCGCGGGCCGGGCTGCCGCTGCCCGTCACCGCCGGGACCGTACGCAGCTTCCTGCCGCCGGTGGAGCTGGGCCGGATCCTCGTGGGCGGCATCGGGCCCGGCGTCTTCAACGTCGGCGGGCCGCCGGTGTCGCTGCACTCCCTGGCCACCGAGATCCGTACGCTGTGCGGCTCCGCCTCCCCCGTACGCGAGCAGCCACGCCGCCTGCCGGACAGCTCAGGGCTGGTGGTCACCAACCGGCTCGCCGCGGCGGGCTACCGGATCGGCTCCCTGCGCCCGCACCTGACCCGGCTCATCGAGCAGATCGGCGACGACCGGGAGCCGCTGTTCCGCCCGCCGCTGCCGGTCGTGGTGCCGCCGCGGCCGGTCCGTCCGGAGCTCGTCGTCGCCCGGCAGCAGCAGTGCCTGGTCAGCGGCGAGGTGAAGCACGGCAACCGGTGGACGCGGGAGCTCACCGAGCGCCTCGGCAAGGAACTCGACCTCGACGACGACCGGCGGGTGCTGCTCACCGCGTCCGGGACCGCCGCGCTGCGGATCATGGTGGCGGCGACGGTGGGCCGGGCGGGGGCGGGGGACGTGGCGGTGCTGCCGTCGTACACGTTCCCGGCGACCGCCGAGATCCTGGTGCAGCTGGGCTACCGGCTGCGTTTCGCCGACGTGGACCCGGCCACCTGGACGCTGTCACCGGCCGCGGTCGCCGAGGCGCTGCGACCGGGTGACGTGCGGCTGGTCATGGCGGTCGACACCTTCGGCAACCCGTGCGACTACCCGGCGCTGCGTGCGGTCTGCCGACGGGCCGGGGTGGCGCTGCTGGCCGACTCGGCGGCGGCGCTGGGCAGCCTGCACCAGGGCCGGCCGGTGGCGCAGCAGGCGGACGCGCACGCGTACTCGATGAGTTTCGCCAAGGTCCTCTCGGCCGGCGGCGCGGGCGGCGCCCTGGTCCTGCCGGCCGAGGCCGCCGAGCGGGTGCAGGCCGACCCGGCGGGCTGGACCCGCTCGGAGCTGATGAACGAGCTGCACGCGGTGGTGGCGCTGGATCAGCTGTCGGTGCTCGGCGACCTGGTCCGGTGGCGCGCCGAGGTGGCAGCGGTCTATGCCGATCTGCCGCTGGAGACGCAGCAGGTGCGCGACGGCGACCGGCACAGTTACGTGCACTGGGTGGCCCGGGTGGCCGACCGCGACGGGTTGCGGCGGCGCCTCGACGCGCTGGGGGTGGGGACGAAGCCGTACTTCGCGGCGGTGCACCGGGGGCCGCTCGGTGCGGGCGAGACCCTGCCGGTCACCGACGCGCTGCACGCCGAGGCGCTGGCTCTGCCGATGTCGTCGGAGCTGACGGTAGAGCAGGCCGAACGGGTGGTCGCGGCGGTCCGGCGCAGTCTGCCCTCAGGATGAGGTGAACGCCGAGCCGGTGGGCTCTCCCTGGTCGGGACGGGCCAGGCAGTGCACCAGCCGCTGGTCCGTGCCGGGCACCTCGATCGGCCAGGCCTCCCGTTCCCAGCCGTCGGTCGCGGCGCGGTCCCGGCTGCGGTCGGCCATGACCCGCGCCGAGCAGGCGGCCGCGATGTCCTTGCGCAGCAGCAGTTCGTCCTCGTGGCTCCGGCTGACGTCGGCGGGCAGGGCGGTGGCCGCGAAGGTCTCCCAGGTGTGGTCCCCGGCGCAGTCGAGATCCCGCGGCGACGACGCCCGGCCGTTGATGGCGGTCACCCCGGCCCAGCACAGCGGCCCGGCCGGGCAGAGCAGCGGCCCGCACGCGACGAAACCGGCCGGCCGCACGACCCCGGGCGCGGCCGGGGCCGAGGTGCCGGCGCCCGCGGCCGGCCCACCGTCCGGGTCCGGCCGCAGGGTCTGCCAGAGCGCCACGCCTCCGGCTACGACCAGGACAACCAGCGCCGCGGCCAGCACCATCCAGCGCCGGGAGCGAGAGGTGGACGGCCGTGGTGCCCGCGGCGCGGATCCGGGACCGACCGCGGCCTGGGCGGCACCGGCCGAGGCCCGGGCGGAAACGGGCGCGGCCCGGGCGGAAACGGGCGCGGCCCGGGCGGAAACGGGCGCGGCCCGGAAAGGGTCGGCCGGGGCCCGGAAAGGGTCGGCCGGGGCCCGGAAAGGGTCGGCCGGGGCCTGGGCAGGGTCGGCCGGGGCCCGGAAAGGGTCGGCCGGGGCCTGGGCAGGGTGGGCCGAGGCCCGGAAAGGATCGGCCGGAGCCCGGATGGCGTCGGTCGCGGCCCGGGCGGCGTCGGCCATCGCGGCCGCCGACGGCCAGCGGTCGGCCGGGTCGGTGGCCAGCGCCCGCTCGACCACGGTCAGCACCGGAGCGGGGACGTCACCGCTGAGCGTGCGGGGCGCGGCCTGCAGCCGCTGCAGCGCCACCGCGTACGGGTTGTCGCCCTCGAACGGGCGCCGTCCGGCCAGGCACTCGTACGCGGCCAGCCCGAGCGAGTAGATGTCGCTGCGGCCGGTGGCGGGGCGGCCGAGCACCTGCTCGGGTGACAGGTACGTCGGTGTGCCCAGGACCGCGCCGGAAGCAGTGAGCTGGGTGCCGTCCTCGGTGCGGGAGATGCCGAAGTCCGTGATGAGCAACGCGCCGTTCCGCCGTACGAGAAGGTTGGCGGGTTTGATGTCGCGGTGCACGATGCCGCGCTCGTGCACCGCCGCGAGGCCGTCGGCGGCCTGCGCGACGAGCCGCATCGTGGTCACCGGGTCGAGGCGTCCCTCGCGGGTCAGCAGCTGCGACATCGACTCGCCGTCGATGAACTCCATGACCAGGTACGTGATCCCGGCGCCACGCCCGTAGTCGTGGATCGACGCCACCGCGGGATGGTTGACGCTGGCCATGGCCTTGGCCTCGACGAGGAACCGCTTGGCGAAGTCGGGCTGGTCGGCGACCCCGGGCAGCATGGCCTTGACCGCGACGACCCGGCCGAGCACCTCGTCGACCGCCCGCCAGACCTCGCCCATGCCGCCGGCGCCGATCCGCGCTTCGAGCCGGTAGCGGTCACCGAGCCTGAGACCGGCGTGCAGCATCGCCCTCCACCGTCCGTCCGTCGGACCGCCCCCAGCGGCCGCCCGCCGCGCATCCTGTCATGCGCCGGCGGGCGGCGGCCGGGGGCTCCCGGTCCGGCGGGTCTCAGGCGGCGAAGCGGGCGGCGATCCGGTCCGCCGGTCTCAGGCGACGAAGCGGGCGGCGATCCGATCCGCGGGTCTCAGGCGGAGAAGCGGGCGGCGATCCAGTCCGCGACCAGCGTCGTCGAGGCGAACACCGCGCCGTCGTGGTTCTCGTTCTCGAGGGTGACGAGTTCGACCGGTTGCGGGTAGTCGTCCAGCTGGTCCAGCAGCGCGTCGGTGACGAAGGCCGGCACCGCCTCGTCGGCCGAGCCCTGCACGAGCAGGATCGGCGCGCTCGGCGCCACCTGGGCCGGGTTGTCGTAGTGGGCCAGCTGGTCCACCACCGCCGGCGGCAGAGCGCCGCCCAGGACCAGCTGACCGGCGTTCAGGGACTGGTACTGGGCCAGGATCTCGTACAGGCAGCCGGATTCGAGCACGGGCACGCGTTGCCGGGCCGGCGGGGCCAGCACGGTGAGCGGGTCGAACGACGGCTGGACCGCGGCCAGGCCGTACAGGGCCATCACCAGGTAGCCCTGGCCGGGCGTGCCGGGGATCAGCGGGGCCAGCACATCGACGTTGGAGACCGGGGCGATGGCCGCGACGCCGCGCAACGTGAGGTCGCCGTCGTAGCTCGGTGCCAGTTCCCCGGCGAACAGTGCGCCCTGGCCGCCCTGGGAGTGGCCGTCGAGGACGTACTCGGTGCCCAGGTTGGTGTCCAGGTGACGGGCGGCCTTGACGCTGTCGATCATCGAGCGGGCCGCGCTGCCACCGATGAGGTACGGGTGCGCTTGCGGCGTACCCAGTCCCGGATAGTCGGGGGCCGCGACGGTCCAGCCCCGGGTGAGCAGCTCGGCGATGGCGGCCCGGGCCTCCGGCCAGAAGACTCCCTGGTGCTCGGAGGGCGCGCACTGGTCGGCCAGCCCGGTGGTGCCGTGCCCCCAGACCACGGTCTTGTTGGCCTTCTTGCGCTTGGGACTGAGCACGAGTCCGGTGGTGGTAATGCTCGCGCCGGTGACACTCGTGCTGACGTACGAGACGCGCTTGCCGGTGGCCAGGGCGGTCAGCTCCGGCGGCAGAGTGGCCGCCGCCGTGGACAGGACCGTGCCCGGCGGGTCGGCAACGGCCGCCGCCGGACGGGCGCCGGGGAGACCACCGCCGATGACCGCCAGGACGGCTCCGACAACGGCGGCCCTCCTCGCGTGATGCCGCAGGACTGCGTTCATACGTTCCACCCCTTCCGGGTGTGATCTCGCTTGATACGTCCATGCAAGCCCGCTGACCAGGGCGATCTCGCACAGCACGTGCGACGGTGCCGAGGACTCCCCGATCGGTGCGGCACCCGTCGGCCGATCGACGGCGCGGGCCCGCTGTGCGACGGTGGACCCATGACGGCCATCGTCGGGTTGACGCAGTCGGGTTCGGTCTACATCGGCGGGGACAGCGCGGGGTGTCGGGCCTGAGCCTGACCGTGCGCGCCGACGCGAAGGTCTTCCGGAAGAACCGCTACCTGTTCGGCTTCACCACCTCGTTCCGGATGGGCCAGCTGATCCGGTATTCGCTGACCCTGCCCAGGCCCACCGGCGACCTGGACCGGTTCATGGCGACGACGTTCATCGACGCGGTGCGCGACTGTCTCAAGGCGGGCGGCTGGGCGGCGAAGGAGAACGACCGCGAGGAAGGCGGCACGTTCCTGGTCGGCGTACGCGGGCAGCTCTTCGCCGTCCACGACGACTACCAGGTGGCGAAGGCGGCCGACGGTTTCGCCGCGGTGGGCTGCGGCGACCAGATCGCCCAGGGTGCGCTCTACGCCACGGCGGGCACCGCGCTGGGGCCGCGCCGCCGGGTGAAGAAGGCCCTGGCCGCGGCCGAACGCTTCAACGCGGGCGTCCGTGGCCCTTTCGTGTGCCTGAAGGGCCGGCCCTAGGCGGACGCGGCGCGCAGCTGCGTGACCAGGAGCTCGATGCGGGCGGTGTCATGGCCCGGGCGTAGCCGGCCGTTGCGGCCGAGCACCACCAATCCGTGCAGCGCCGACCAGACGACCTCGGTGAGAGTGTCGACGTCGCGCCCGCCGGCGATCGTGGCGACCGCCGCCCGCAGCTCGGCGAAGGCTTCTTTCAGCGGCGCCGGGGTGTCCTCGGCGGCGAAGTGCAGTCGCGTGGACCGGATGAACATCGCGTCGAACAGCGCGGGATTCTTCGTGGCGAAGCCGCTGTAGGCGGCGGCGACCCGGCCGAGCTCGTCGCCGGGCGCCCGGCTGTCGCCGCGGGCGGCGCGCAGTGTCTCGGCGAGCTCCTCGAAGCCCTCGACCGCGACGGCCTCGACGATGTCCTCCATCGAGCCGAAATGCTTGTACAGCACGGGCTGGCTGTATTCGATCTCGGTGGACAGCCGGCGTGTGGTGACCGCCTCCCAGCCCTCGGTCTCGGCCAGGGCGCGTGCCGTCGCCGTGATCAGCCGGCGGCGGGCGTCGCGCTCGCGCTGCCGACGGTCCTCGATAGCCATGCCCGACTGTAGCACCGATACCTTCGCTAGCGCCGCTATTGACGCGAGCGGGATTGCGGGTTAGCGTCGCTACCGCTAGCAGCGCTAACCAAGATCGGAGCATGTCATGACGACTCCCGGACACCAGCTCGCCGACCTCTTCGTCGAGATGACCAACACCCACGACCCGGACCTGGTGGACCGGTTCATCGCCGAGGACTACCTCAATCACAACGACTTCGTCGCCGACGGGCGCGAGGCCAACCGGCAGTTCTGGGCCGCGTTCTTCACCGGCCTGCCCGACGTGAAGGTCACCATGGAGGACCTGATCGTCGCCGGTGACCGCGTCGTCGGCCGCTTCGTCTACCGCGGCACCCACACCGGGGACCTGCTGGGCATCCCGGCCAGCGGCAAGCCCGTCGAGATGCGCAGCATCGACATCTGGCGCGTCCGCGACGGCCTGTTCGTCGAGCACTGGGACCAGCTGAACCTGATGCAGATGTTCCAGCAGATCGGCGCCCTCCCCCCGCTCGGCGGTCCCGGGGCCCAGGCATGACTCTGGTCTCGCAGCTCGTCGCCCTCCTGGCCGTCCTGAGCACCGGGATCGTCTACGGCACGGACGCCTTCTGCGCGCTCGTCCAGCGATCTGCCCTTGCGCACGTCGACGACAGCACTCTCACGGCGGTCATGGGCAACCTGCACCGCGTCGCTGACCGGCGGATGCCCGTACCCGGGATCCTCGGGGTCATCGCGGCGGCCGCCGCGGCCGTGCTCGCCGCGGTGGCCGGCCGTCCCGCCGCGGCAGCGACCGCCGGAGCGGCATTCGTGCTGCTGGTGGTCTGGGTGCTGCTCTACCTGCGGGTCAGCGCACCCATCAACCGGCGGCTCACCGCGGCCGCCGACGCCCACGAGACGCCGGCCGACGTCCGGAGCTGGCAACGCGCCTGGGACCGCATCATCGTCCCCCGAGCTGTCCTGCAGGGGCTGGCGGTTCTCGCCCTGGGCGTAAGCCTCATCAGCTGATCGCGCGCCGTGAGCCGGTCGCGATCAGGAGTAGTCCGGGGAGCGCCCCGAGCAGCCACAGGATCGGCCGCGGCCAGTGCACCAGCGCCCCCACCGCCCCGCGGATCCGGGGAGCCGGGTTGACCGTGTAGGTCGCGGCGGCGACGCTCACCCGGCAGGTCAGGGAGTAGTCTCCGGCCGCGGGCACCTGGAACTCGCCGATCCAGCGATACGCCGGGGTGGCATCGACGCCGGGCGTGCCGGGCCTGACGGGCAGCAGCTCCACCGTCCGATCGGCCCGACCGGAGCCGGTCACCCGGCAATCGGGATCGGTCGGTGCGGAACCGACCGCGTAGAGGCCGTACCGGCCGGGTGCCGCCAGGGTGAGCGGCACCGGCCGATCGACCCGGGTCTCCCCCGGTCCGGCGGGAAAGCTGCGGAAACTGAACTCGGCACCCCGCTGCACGGTCACGGGAACCAGCAACGCACCGATCACGGCGATCAGCGCGCCGCCGACGACCCGGCCGGGCCGCCGCCCACCGCGAGCTCCCGAGCGGCCCAGCCGGTAGCCGATCAAGGCGCCGGCCGCGGCCAGCGGGAGGCCCAGTACGGCCTCCGCGCCGACCGTCTGCCGCACCGGGATGCCCCATCGATACACCGCCCAGGACAGGCCCAGACCGGCGGCCGCGACAACGGTGCCGATGGTGACGGCACGCCACATCCGCCCTCCGGCGCGCGCGGCGGAGACGGCGGCGAGCAGTGGCAGCGGGGCGAGCATCCACCACGACACCGCCGGGCCCTTGGCC
Source organism: Actinoplanes sp. NPDC051405 (assembly GCF_055586185.1). Classification (NCBI taxonomy): domain Bacteria; kingdom Bacillati; phylum Actinomycetota; class Actinomycetes; order Micromonosporales; family Micromonosporaceae; genus Actinoplanes; species Actinoplanes sp. NPDC051405. The sequence goes on along the minus strand of NZ_JBVJIR010000037.1, from coordinate 21,666 downwards.
AGGACGTCCTCGGCGCGATGGAAGAACGGGTACAGGACCAGCGGGGCCGACACCGACACCACCGCCCACAGGAACACCCAGAACGGTCCCGGAGCTGCCCGCCTCACCACCCCCACAGAATGGACGACGCTAGTTGCCCACGCCGAGGGACGCCATGAAAGCCGCCGGGTAGCGGTCACCGCGGGCCGCCCCCGCCGGCACCGCCCGCTCGATCTCGGCGAGGTCGTCCGCCGTCAGGGTCAGCTCAGCCGCGGGCAGCGCCTCGGCCAGCCGCTCCCGGGTACGCGCCCCGACCAGCGGCACGATGTCCGGTCCCTGCGCCGCCACCCAGGCGAGGGCCAGCTGCGCGACCGTGCAGCCCTTCGCCCCGGCGATCCGGCGCAGCGCTTCGACCAGGGCGAGATTGTGTTCCACGTTGCCGCTGGCGAATCGCGGGCTGAAGCCGCGGCTGTCGCCCGGCCGGGGCGGCCCGGCGGACCAGTGCCCGGAGATCAGGCCGCGGCCCAGCACACCGTACGCCGTCAGCCCGATCCCCAGTTCCCGCAGCGTGGGCAGCACCTCGGCCTCCACCGCCCGGGACAGCAGTGAGTACTCGATCTGCAGGTCCGCCACCGGGTGCACGGCCTGCGCCCGGCGGATCGTCTCCGCGCCCACCTCCGACAGGCCCAGGTGCCGCACGTAGCCGGCGTCGATCATCTCCTTGATCGCGCCGACGGTGTCCTCGATCGGCACCGCCGGGTCCAGCCGGGCGGGGCGGTAGATGTCGATGTGGTCGACGCCCAGCCGGGTCAGCGTGTAGGCCAGGAAGTTGCGCACCGCCTCCGGGCGGCTGTCCTGGCCGCCGAATGTCGCGCCCGGCCCCCGCTGCATGCCGAACTTGACGCTCAGCTGGTAGCTGTCCCGGTCGCGGCCGCGCAGGGCCTCGCCGAGCAGCAGTTCGTTGTGGCCCATGCCGTAGAAGTCGGCGGTGTCGATCAGGGTGACGCCCGCGTCCAGCGCGGCGTGCACCGTGGCGATCGCTTCCGCGCGGTCGGTCGCGCCGTACGCGCCCGACATGCCCATCGCTCCCAGGCCCAGCGGGGAGACGGCCGGCCCGGTGCTGCCCAAGGTTCGTGTCTGCATCATGGCTCAACCGTGGACCCGGTCCGGCGCGGGCGGGAGCGGAGCGTTCATCGTGGGAGAGCCGCTCCCTGGATACCCGGGCCCGGCGCGGAGCACCATGAGGTCATGCACCGTGACCAGCTCGCCGACTTCCTGCGCCGCCGCCGCGAGGCCGTCCGCCCGGCCCAGGTCGGCCTGGCCGAGGGCCCGCGCCGGCGCACCGCCGGTCTGCGCCGCGAGGAGGTGGCCATGCTGGCCGGCATGTCGGTCGATTACGTGGTGCGCCTGGAGCAGGGCCGCAGCAGCCAGCCCTCGACCCAGCTGCTCGGCGCGCTGGCCCGGGCCCTGCGCCTTTCCGACGACGAGCGTGACCACCTGTTCCACCTGGCCGGGCATCGTCCCCCGCCCGCCGAGGGCATCGCCGGCCAGGCCCGCGCCGGTCTGGTGCGCATGCTCGACCTGCTCGGTGACACCCCGGCCATGGTGCTGTCCGACCTGGGCGAGGTGCTCGCCCAGAACCGGATGTCCGCCCTCCTGACCGGCGATCTCACCCGCTTCTCCGGTGACCGGCGCTACGTCGTGTACCGCTGGTTCACCGACCCGGCCGCCCGCGCCACCCATGCGGACGACGAGCAACAGGAACACAGCCGCCGGCTCGTGGCCGACCTGCGCGCCACCGCCGGCCGCCGCTCCGGTGATCCCTCCGTGGCCGGGCTCATCGACCGGCTGCAGGCGGCGAGCGCCGACTTCCGGCGGCTCTGGGCCGAGCACGAGGTGGCGGTGCGGCGCATGGACCGCAAGACCTTCCGGCATCCGCGGGTCGGCCGGCTGCGGATGGACTGTGAAACCCTGGTCACCCCGGACCAGGGTCAGGAGCTGGTGGTCCTCACCCCGGCCGACGACGAGGCCCGCGAGCGGCTGGAGCTGCTGCGCGTGCTGGGCGTCGAGGAGTGGCCCACCGCTACGACGGACGGGCCGGTCCGGGACGGCGGCCGGTGATCAGCAGCTGTTTGCCGGTGTCGGCCAGCAGCGGTGACTCCAGCAGCTGACGTTCCAGGGCCAGGTGGGCCTCGCGGTCGGTGGTCAGCCGTCGGGTGAGTTCGTCGCGGCCCAGAGACGTCGCCGTCACCAGCAGGCCACGGGTACGGATGTCGGTGAGGCCGGCCGCGGTGAACGCCGCCTCCAGCCGGGCCCGGTCCAGCAGGTGCAGGTCGGCTTCCAGGCCGTGCTGGCGCCACACTCCGCGCCGGGTCGTCAGCCGTTGCCGGGCCTCCTGCTCGCGGCCGTCGCGCAGCAGCTCCAGCACCAGGGCGACCAGCGAGTCGACCAGCACGGCCAGGACGCCGCCGGGACGCAGCCAGCCGGCCAGGTGGGCGATCGCGGCCTCGGGGTCGTCGGTGTACTGGACTGAGCCCATCGCCAGCACCATCCCGGCGTCCGGCGGCAGCTGCACGTCGGTCATGGACGCCTCGACGAGGGTGAAACCGGGATCGCTCGGGTGGCGGCGCAGGGCGGCGATCATGCCCGGGGACTGCTCGACGCCCGTCACGGCGTACCCCAGGCTCCGCAGCCGGCGCGCCCAGCGCCCGACGCCGCAGCCGGCGTCGACGATCCGGTCCGGGGGCTGCGGCAGCAGGGCAGCCGTCTGCTCCCAGGCCAGGTCGTCGTAGGCGCGGCGGTGCGGGACGGCGAAGTGCTCCTCGTAACCGTCGGCGAGCGCGTCGTAGAGGGGCCGGCTAGGCCGCAAGGGACTTCCGTCCCACGCGCCACTGCAGGTCCGCGAGGTACGTGCCGGGCCGCCACCGCAGGTTGAGGCTGTAGTTGCTGCCGCAGCCGACGCACTCCTTGCGGAACAGCCTGGCGTGCTCCTCGCGGTATTCGGGGGCGTCGACGATGGCGGCCAGGGACCGGGAGCGGACGGTGGCGGTGGGGTCGTGGGCCCAGCACCCGCCGACCTGGCCCTGCGAGTGGATCATCAGCTTGAGCTGCGACTCGGCGCACGGCAGATCGCGTTGCACCAGGTCGCTGAAGTGGCCCCGCAGGTAGCGCAGGTCGGAGTAGCGCGGCAGCCAGCGGCGGTCCCGGCGGGCCAGTTCCTCCAGCTCGGCCAGGGCGGTGTCGAGGCGGCCACGGTCGACGGCGGTCTGGTCGGTCACCGCGTCCGTGCGGAACAGGAACGTACGGTCGGTGACCAGGTTGAGGTAGAGGGCGACGCCGAGCTCCTGGGCCAGGGCGGCGATGGCGGGCAGGCTGTCCACGTTGTCGCGCATGACCGTGAAGTTCATCCGCACCTTGAGCCGGTGCCGGTCACGCTGGGCGATCAGGTGCCGCAGGTGCTCGGTGGTGGTGGCGAAGGCGCCCAGGCGGCCGCGGATCCGGTCGTGGACCAGGGCGGTCGGGCCGTCGACCGAGACGTTGAAGCTGCGCACGCCCGCGGGAATGACCTCGTCGAGGACGGCCGGGGTGAGCCGGATGCCGTTGCTGTTGAGGTGCAGGTGGCGTACGCCGGCGCTGCGGGCGTACGCCATCAGCGCGATCGCGTCCGGCCGGATCAGCGGCTCCCCGCCGGTGAAGTTGACCTTGTGGATGCGCAGCGCCACGAGCTGCCGCAGCACGTCCTGCCACTCCTCGGTGGACAGCTCCCCCTTGGTGTTCGAGGTCCAGCAGCCGCAGCTGGTGCAGCGCAGATTGCAGTTGTCGGTGAGGAACAGCTCGGCCACCAGCGGCCGCACGTGCAGCCGGGGCGCGAACCGTTCCTTGACCGCCAGCCGGCCGAAGAACGCCGCCAGCCGTGCCTTCTCCCTGAGGGTCATGGCAGTCTCCTCGCCGCGACGAACAGGTTGGCCGAGCGGAACAGCCGCCCGTCCAGATGGATGCCGCGCTCCAGCAGCCGGCGCAGCGGGCCGCCGGTGAGCAGGGCGGGGATCTGCAACCAGCGCCAGAACAGGTTGGCCCCGGTCACCACCACGGGCTCGAAGCCGTTGTCCCGCAGCAACCGCAGCAGCTCCGGCGTGCGGTAGTTGGTGTGCCGTTCCTTGCCGACGGACATGTCGCCCCGCAGATCGTTCGACAGGTCGGTGAAGCGCTCGTGATAGACCCGGGCGCCGAAACGGCGGGTGTAGACCCAGCGGTGCAGCCGCGGCAGCCGGAACTTGGCGTCGTCCGGGTCGAGGAACGAGAAGACGTGCCGGCGCGGCACGGTCACCACCAGCAGCCCGCCGGGGACCAGGAGGCGGTGCGCCTCGGCGAGCAGCTTGGCCTCATCCGGTACGTGTTCGAGCATGTCGAGCGCGCTCACCGAATCGTAGGAGGCGTCGGGCAGTGCCAGCGGCGCGCCCACGGTCAGCTGATGCAGCGTCATCCCGGGGTGCCGGGCCCGCACCTCCGCCAGATATCCGGGGTGCGGGTCGGCGCCCTCCGCCACGACACTGCCCCGGGTGTGCAGCACGCCGAGGAAGTCGCCGGTGCCGCAACCGAGGTCGAGGTGCCGTCCGGTGCGCCCGTCGAGCTGCTCCCAGGCGAAGGCGTACCGGTGCAGCGGATGGCCGGCGAACGGGTTCATCGCACCAGCCGCCCGCACAGCTCGTCGAGGACGGCCACGAGCCGGTCGTCGGAGACCGCCGGGGGCAGCGGGCGGTCGGCGAGCAACCGCCGCGCGTCCTCGCGGTGCCGGGCGACCGCTGCGGCCAGCTCGCCGACGTCCCAGACGGCCACGACCCGGCCGGCCCGCTCCTCGGCCCGCAGGTATGCGACCTGGTGGTCGTTGCCCATCTCACCGCGCGCGGCCTCGCGCGCCACGGCCACCGGCACGCCGCCGAGCCGCTGCACCAGCCGCACGGTGTTGCCGGCGTGGGTGAGCACGACGTCCGCGGCGGCGAGCCGTTCCTGCAACTCGTCCAGCGGCAGGAACGCCGCGTGCGGGCAGGGCGGGACGACGGTGGACGTGCCGGTCTGGGCGAACACCTCGTGCTCGGCGCACAGCGGGGCCAGCGCGGCGATGAGCCGGTCGAAGGGCCACGGGCCCATCCCGACGGTGACCAGGACGCGGGCCATCAGTAGAGCTCCCCGATCAGCACCGCACGGCGGCGGGTCTCCAGCAGGGCCGGCCGTTGCACCAGGACGGCCGCGGCGAGCCGGGCGCAGATGCGGGCGGCAGCCCCGGGGGGACCGGTCATGTTGAAGGTCTCCACCCACAGGGCGGGCACGCGCAACAGCCGGGCCGCGAGGAAGAAGCCGACGGCCACGCCGGTGCCGGCCGACACGATGACGTCGGGCCGCTCGGCGCGCAGCAGCCGCAGGGCCCGCCAGGTCGCCGGGATGACCCGCAGCTTGGTGCCGGCGGTCAGCTCGGGACGCCAGTGCACCCGCTGGCCGGCCAGGGCGACCTCGGTGTCCGGGGCCGGCACGGCGACCCAGACCGGGTCGTGACCCTGCCACCACGGTCGCAGGGCGAGCAGATCCAGCAGCACACCGCCGCTGCTGGAGACGAGGAGCACCCGATAGCGCCGGCCCATAGGGCGTCAGGCTAGCGCAGCGCCCGCCCCGGCCCCTCCACTGTGGAAAGGCGGATTCCCGACAATCAGCCGAGCTTCTTGTAGAAGAAACTGCAGTCCTGGAGCTCGCCCGCCGGGTCGGCCGCGTAGTCGGGCACGATGCCGTACCTGTGCCAGCCCGCCGACTCGTAGAGCCGTTCCGCCGCGCTGGCCGTCTCCGTGTCGAGCAGCAACAGGGTGATCCCGGAGGCGGCGGCTGCCTCCTCGGCGGTGACGAGCAGCCGGCGGCCGAGGCCGTGGCCCCGCGCGTCGCGGCGCACGGCCAGCTTGATCACCTCGGCACGGTGCCGGGCGTTGGGCTTCTCCGCGTACGCCAGGCTGATCGTGCCGGTGACGCCGGCCGGACCGCTGCTGATCCACACGGCGAGGTTGCCGGCCGCGACCGCGCCGGCGCGTGACTGCCACCAGGCGGTGGCCGCCGCGTGGTCGAAGCCGGCCAGGAAACCGACGGAGGCGCCGTCGGCCACCGCGTCGACGAGCAGGTCGGCCAGGGCCGGCAGGTGAGCGGCGAAGTCGTCGCCGGTGAGCCGGGTGACGGTCATGGCAGCACCACGAAGACGGCGTAGCGGACCGGGCCCGGACCGGGGTTGTGGAAGCGGGTCGGGCCCCAGAGCCGGAACCGGAGGCAGTCCCCCGCGTCGAGGCGGTGCGGGGTGCGGTCGTCGGTCAGCTCCAGCCGGCCGTCGAGCACCCACACGTGCTGCTCCATGCCGGTCACCGGCGGCGCGTCGTAGGAGATGTCGGCGCCGGGCTCGAGGACCCCCTCGATCAGCTCGCCGCGCAGGCCCGCGTGTGGCGGGGAGACGCTGCGGCGGGTGAAGCCGGCGGACTCGTCGCGCCAGAGCGCCTGGTCCGCGGCGCGGACCACGGCCGGCGGCTCGGCCTCGACCTCGGCCAGCAGGCGGGACATCGTCCAGCCGTACGCGGTGCAGAGCTTGCCGAGCAGCGAGGCCGTCGGGCTGATCTCGCCCCGTTCGAGGCGGGACAGCGTGGAACGGCTCACGCCGGTGCGGCCGGCCAGGTCGTCGAGCGACCAGCCGCGCGCGACCCGCAGCTCGGCGACTCGGGACGCCAGCCGCTCGTCCAGGGCTTCTCTCATATCCGGGATGCTATCCCAGATATGATCAGTCGTCGCGTTCGGCCTTCAGCGCGCGCCGGCTGGCCGCGTCGTTGGCCTTGCCGATCGCCTCGACCAGCTCGGCCTTGGTCATCCGGGAGCGACCGGTCACGTCCAGCCGCTTGGCCACCTCGAGCAGGTGCTTCTTGCTCGCGTTGGCGTCGACGCCGCCCGCCGTGGGACGGTCGGTGTCGACACCACCCTCGGCCTGCGCGTCGCTCGGGCCGCGCTGTTCCTTGGGCTCCCAGTGGTCGCCGACCTTCTCGAACGAGTGCTTGAGCGACGACAGGGCGGTGCGGTGCGCGCGCTCGCCGTCGCCGTACTGCTCGACGGCGCTGTCCAGGGTCTCCGCGTAGGTGTCCTGGGCCTTGCGCGGCGACCGCTTGATGGTGCTCGGCAGGTTCTCGCGTGCGGGCATACCATCGAAGTTCCCGCGGGCCACGGCGCGAAACTAGTCCGAGAGCATGTCCAGCACTGCCTGCTCGACCGGCTCGTCCTGCGGCACGGTCCGGCCCTTCTCGAACTCCTCCACCACGCGCGGGTCCACGTACGAGCTGCGGGCCACCGCCGGGGTGTTGCCGAGCATCTCCGCCACCTCCTTCATGGCGTGCGAGACGGCCTTCTTGCGGGCGGTCTTCGTCTTCTGCGGCCCGGCGGCAGCCAGTTCCTCGGCGGCCTTGACCGTGCCGTGCCAGGTCCGGAAGTCCTTCGCGGTCATCTCCTCACCGCTGATCTCCCGCAGGTACGCGTTGATGTCGTCGGCCCGGAGGTCCCGCCACCGCCGCCCGGCCGGATCCCAGTACGCGAACAGCCGCTGCGCCCCCCGCCGGCGCCGCTTGAGGTCACGCAGCACCTGGCAGACCTCGCCGTCCCCGACCGGGTTGGCGTGCTCGACCCCGGACTTGCCGGTGAACTCCAGCACCACGCAGCCACCCCGTACCCGGACGTGCTCGGGCAGCAGGGTGGACAGGCCGTAGGAGGGGTCCTCGTCGCGGCGGGCGTACTGGTCGCTGCCGACGCGGAACATGCCCATGTCGAGCAGCCGGACCACCGCCGCCAGCACCCGCTCGCGGGTCAGGCCCCGCCCGCTGAGGTCGGTGCACAGCCGCGAGCGCATCTCCGGGAGCCGCTCGGCGATCTCCAGCGCGTGCTCGAACTTCTTCTCGTCGCGGGCCGTGCGCCACTCCGGGTGGTAGAGGTACTGCTTGCGCCCGGCGGCGTCCTGGCCGGTGGCCTGGATGTGCCCGCGCGGATCGGTGCTGATCCACACCTCCGTCCACGCGGGCGGGATCACCAGTTCCTTGATGCGGGTGACGGCGTCCTCGTCCCGCAGCGTCGTGGTGCCGTCGGTGTCGAGATAGCGGAACCCCTTGCCGGAGCGGCGCCGGCCGTAGCCGGGCTTGGTCAGGTCGCTACGCCGCAAACGCATGGCGCGCCTTCTCCGCCTCGCCGGCCGCCGCGAGCACCTCGTCGACGCTCACCCGCAACAGAGCGGGATGCACCCCGGGGTCCATGGTGTCGCCCCGCTCGGCCCGGGTGCCGTGCCAGATCGCCCGGTGGTACGCGCGGTCCGGCGGCGGCCCCCAGCGGCGCGGCGGCACCGGCCCGAACAACACGACCGACGGCGTCCGGTACGCGGTGGCCAGGTGCGCGATGCCCGTGTCCCCACTGACCAGCAGCCGCGCGTGGGCGACGAGCGCGGCGAGCTCGTCAAGACCGGTGTTCCCGGCCAGCACGGCAGTCGGCGGCAGGCCGGCGTCCCGCGCCACCGACAGGGCGAGCTCCCGCTCCCCCGCCGAGCCGGTGACCACCACGTCGTGACCCCGCTCGGCCAGAGCCCGGGCGACCGCGGCGAAGTGCGGCCAGCGGCGCGCCGGGGACTTCGCGCCCGGATGGACGATCGTGACCCCGCGCGGCCCGTCGACCCCGGGCACGGCCAGGGACAGGTCGCCGGGATCGGCCCGTACGTCGTAATGGCTCAGCAGCCGGCACCAGCGTCGCACTTCGTGCTCCTCCTCGGCCCAGGTCGGGCCGTCGAGATGCCCCGCGTCGGCGTTGGCAAACGCCCACATCCGCGCGGGTCGCGACGCCTGCAACAGCCGGTGCGACTCCGGGCCGCTGCCGTGCAGGTTGACCGCCAGCTCCGGCGCCGGCAGGTCCGGCAACTCGTTCAGGCCCTCGGTGGCCACGATCCGGTCGACGCCGCCGATCAGCTCGATCAGCGGCGTCAGCCAGGCCGGTGCGGCCAGCGCCAGGGTCCGGTCCGGGAACGCGGCCCGCAGTGCCCGCAGGGCGGGCACGCCCGCGGCGAGGTCGCCGACGCCGAGGGCGCGCAACACCAGGATCACGGGTACGACGTCTCCTGCTCGGCCGCGACGATGAGCTCCCGCACAGCGCTGCCGGCCGGCTGGGTCAGCGCGAACATGATCGCGTTGGCCACGTGGGCCGGGTCGTTGAGGATCGCGTCCGGGCCGGGCTTGTACTGCTCGTCGCGGTCGTCGAAGAACTTCGTCCGCATGCCACCGGGGATCAGCAGCGTGACACCGACCTGTCCGGCCAGCTCGGCGGCGAGCGAGCGGGTGAAGCCGACGACGCCGAACTTCGCGGCGCAGTACGCCGTGGCGTCGCCGACCGCCTTGATGCCCAGCGTGGAGGCGACGGTCACGACGGTGCCATGCGACTCCTTGAGCGCCGGGACGGCCGCCCGGATGACCGCGGCGGTGGCCAGCAGGTCGATCATGACGATCCGGTCCCAGGTCTCGCCCGGGATGTCGGCCAGCGCGCCGGGCACGTCCATGCCGGCCGCGGTGACCACCCCGTCGATGCTGCCGCCGGCCTGGGCGATGACCTCGCGGGTGGCGGCCTCGGCGGCCCGGGTGTCGGCCAGGTCGCACTCGACCCACGGGACGCCCTCGGCGGGCGGCTGCCGGTCGATGACGAACGGGCGGCCGCCGGCCTTGAGCACGGCGTCCACGACGGCGGCGCCCAGGCCGCTGGATCCGCCGGTGACGATGACAGCGTCGGTCATGAGTTTCCTTCCGAATGGCCGCGCGCGGCGGCGATGGTCCTGGTGGTGGAACGGCCGTCGAGGTACGGCACGATGACCGTCTGGCCACCCCAGCGGTGCATGAGCTCGGCCTCGGGCAGGTCCGGCCCGCCGTCGGCGTAGTCGCCGCCCTTGACCCAGATGTCCGGGCGCAGCCGGGCCAGCACGGCCTCCGGCGTCGGCTCGTCGAAGACCACGACGGCGTCCACGCAGTCGAGGGCGGCGAGCAGCCGGGCCCGGTCGCCCTGGCCGGTGAGCGGCCGGTCGGGGCCCTTGAGGGCGGCGACGCTGGAGTCGGAGTTGAGGCAGACGACCAGGCAGTCGCCCAGCTTGCGGGCGGCCTGCAGGGTCGCCAGGTGACCGATGTGCAGCAGGTCGAAGCAACCGCCGGTGGCCACGACCGTGCCGCCCTGGGCGCGGACGCGGGCGATCACCCGGCTCGCCTCCTCGGTCTGCCGATCGGGCTTGTCCGCGGGCGGGGCAAGAGCGACGGTGACGCCGCCGGCCGCCACGTACTCGGTCGCCGCGGTCACCGCCTGCTGGACCGCCTCGGAGACCAGCGCGCCCGAGGCCAGGGCCAGCGCGGCGGTCGCGGCGAACCGGTCACCGGCACCGCAGGTGTCCCCGTCGGCGGTGCTCGGGGCGGGCACGACCAGCGGGGTCGGCCCGGCGTGACAGAGCACCGCACCGTTCGCGCCGACGGTCACGGCGACCGCACCGGCCCGCCAGCGCTGCCGCAACTGCTGACCGGCGCGGTGCACCGTGCTCAGCATCGGCCCGGAGCCGGCGTCGTCGGCGAGCTTGCGGACCTCGGCCTCGTTCGGGGTCACCAGCCGCACGTTGGGCACCGGGGCCGGCCCGTTCGGGTGCGGGTCCCAGACCACGGGCGCCTTGGCCTCCTGCAACGCGGCGCGCAGCCGGGGGTTGCGGGCCACGCCGCGGCCGTAGTCGCTGACCAGGATCGCCGAGGCCTCCTTGAGCACCTCGAGGGCTGCCTCGCTCGGGTCGCCCGGTGCCACCGGGGCGCCGCCGCGGTCGAGGCGGACCAGCACGTGGCCGTCGGCGCGCAGCCGTACCTTCTCGGCGGTCGCACCGGCCAGCGGCAGCGGGTAGACCGCGATGCCGGCGTCGGTGAGCAGCTCGCAGAGCCGGCTCCCGGCGTCGTCGTCGGCGATCGCGGTGACCAGGGCAACGTCGTGGCCCTGACCGGCGGCGAGCAGCGCGGCCAGGCCGGCGCCGCCGGGCCGGTCGGTGACGGACTCCTCGTCCAGCACCGGGGCGGGCGCGTCCGGCGCGACCCGCCGCACCGTCCCCTCGACATCCCGGTCGAGCAGGGTGTCACCCACAATGACCAGCAGCGGCCCGTTCATGACGCCAGCACCGGCTGCATGCGCCGCACGGGTCGCGCCGGTGCTTTTCCCAGCACCACCGGCAGTGCCCGGTCCAGGTATTCGCACATCACGTGGACCGAGATCAGGTGCAGCTCCTGGACCACCTGGGAGTCCGGCGACGGGCAGCACAGCGCCTCGTCGCAGGCGTCGGCCAGCGGGTTCGGGCCCGGGCCGCACATCGCCCAGGTGCGCACGCCGATCTCCCGGGCGGCGTCCGCGGCGGTGAGCAGGTTCGGGCTGCGGCCGCTGGTCGACAGCAGCAGCAGGACATCGCCGGGGCGGCCGTGGGCGCGGACCTGGCGGGCGAAGATCTCGTCGAAGCCGTAGTCGTTGCCGATCGCGGTGACCGCCGACGAGTCCGGGGTCAGCGCGATCGCCGACAGCGGCATCCGTTCGTCGCGCAGCCGGCCGACCAGCTCGGCGGCGAGGTGCTGGGCCTCGGCCGCGCTGCCGCCGTTGCCGGCGACCAGCAAGCGGCCGCCGTGGCCCAGGTGCCGGGCGAGCTCGCCGCCCCAGCGGGCCAGCCGGTCGGCGGCCGCCGCGCGGTACGGCAGCAGCGCCGCGGCCATACCGGTGAGGTGTTCGTCCAGGAGGTCCATCAGGCGACTGCCTCTCGGGTCTGGTCCTCGGCCACGGCGCGGCCGGTGACAGCGGCGTAGACGGCGACGAGCCGGAGGGCCACGTGCCGCCAGGAGTAGGAGTGGGTGGCCCGGTCCACGGCGGCCGCCGCGTAGGAGAACCGGCGCACCTCATCGGTGACCAGCCGGCGCAGCGCCGACGCGAGCGCCCGTGGGTCCCGGGCGGGCACCAGGTCGCCGGTGATCCCGTCGACCACGGTGTCGGTGAGGCCGCCGACGGCGGTGGCGACCACGGGCACCCCGCAGGCCATGGCCTCCAGCGGGGTCAGGCCGAAGGGCTCGTACCAGGGGGTGGCGGCGAGCAGGTCCGCGGAGCGGTACCAGCGCGGCATGTCGGCGGCAGCCACGGCCCCGGCGAGCCGGACCCGGTCGCCGACCCGGCTGCGCTCGGCGAGGGCGCGCAGCTTGCGGGCGTACGGGTGGTCGTCGACCGAGCCGTCCGGCGGTCCCCCGACGATGACCAGCTCGGCGCCGGGCACGGCCGGCATCGCACGGATCAGATCCTCGTAACCCTTGCGCTCGACCAGGCGGCCCACCGTGATGATCCGCGGCGCGTCCGGGTCGCGGGGCTCGGCCGGGCCGTCCGGGCGGAACCGGTCGGTGTTGACGCCCGAGGGCACCAGCGCCATCCGCGAGCGCGGCACGCCGAGCCGGATCAGCTCGCGGATCTCGTCCTGGCACTGCACGACGACCCGGTCGACGACCCGGCCGAGCTGGCGCTCGTAGGCCACCCGGTGCGCCGGGCTGGTGTCCGCGGCGCCCTGGTGGCGGCGCTTGACCGAGCCGAGCGCGTGATAGGTCTGCACGACCGGCACGTCGCAGGCCCGCCCGGCGGTCACGGCGGCCAGCCCGCTCATCCAGAAGTGCGCGTGCACGACGTCCGGCAGCCAGTGCTCACGCCAGTCGGCGGCCATCCACTCGGCGAAGTCACCCATGAACGGCAACAGGTCGTCCTTGGGCAGCACGGTGGCCGGTCCGGCCGGCACGTGCACGACCTGGAAGCCGTTGGCCGGGACCACCCGGGGCTGGTCCGGGCTCTCCCGCCGGGTGTACACCCGCACCTCGTGGCCCTGTTCCACCAGGGCGGCGGCGAGTTCGGCGACGTGCGCGTTCTGGCCGCCCGCGTCCACGCCACCGAGGGCGGAGAGCGGGCTGGCGTGCTCCGAGATCATCGCTATGCGCATGTCTCCTCCTCCAGCAAGCGGTCCCAGTCGGCGAGGAACCGGTCCAGGCCGTAGCGGGCCAGCGCCACCTGGCGGGCCCGGGCGCCGAGCAGGCGGGCCTGCTCCGGCTCCTCGATCAGCCAGTGGGCGGCGTCGACGAGCGTGTCGACGCGGGTGGCGAGCACGCCGGCGTCGTCCGGTACGGCGGCGATCGCCTCGGTCGTGGCCAGCGCCAGCACCGGCATGCCGATCTGCATGGCCTCGATCAGGCTCAGGCCCAGCGAGGTCCACCGGCACAGGTGCAGGTACGCCCGCCGCTGGGCGATCTCGGCGTGCATCGCGGCCTGCGGCGGGTCGTCGTAGGTGGTGACCCCGTCCAGGTGCAGGCCGGCGACGCCCATGCCGTACACGTCCAGGGGGGCCACCGCCGCGAACCGGGGCATCAGGTCGGTGCCGGTGACCCGGTTGCGCCGGACCGGCTCGTTGGTGACCACCGCGAAGCGGTCCAGCTCGCCGGTCCAGCGCGCGGCCGGCTCGACGATGCCGTGCTCGATCACCGTGGTCCGGGTGCCGCCGACGTCCCAGAACAGCTCGTTGAAGTGGGTGACGTGCGCGACCACCAGGTCGTCCCGGTCGGCCATCGGGTGCCGGCTGTTGGGCACGTCGCCCTTGGGGGTGTTGTGCTCGACGTAGATCTTCGGCACGTCCAGGTGCGCGACCCGGTCGAGCTCCTCGGGCCGTTGCAGCACGACGACGTCCACGTCGCGCACGTCGGCCAGGTCGACCTCCTCGACGGAGGCGGGCCAGGCGAAGGTGCGGGCCCGGCCGCGGCCCCACTCGTCGCGGGCGGCGTTCACGGGCACGAGGTAGCGGTGCTTGCCCTGGACGAACGAGGTCGTCCAGGAACCGTGCACGTGCCAGAGCAGGATGTTCACGCGGCTACCTCACTGATGACGGGAACGGGGACACCGAGCAGGCGTACGGCGGTGACGACCTCGGCCGGGTCGATCCGGGTCAGGCACGGGTGGCCCGGCACGGGGCAGACGGCGGCGCGGGTGTCGCGGCAGGCCGCGGCGGGATCACCGAGGCGCACGTAGGGCACCCGGTACGGGCCCCACTGGCCGAAGGGGACGGTCGGGGCGTAGAGGCTGACGACGGGGGTGCCGACGGCCGCGGCGAGGTGGGCCGGGCCGGTGTTGCCGACCACCACACAGGACGCCCCGGCGATGAGCCGGGTCAGCTCGGCCAGGCTGGTCGCGCCGGCCGGCGTGCCCACGGAGGCGGCCAGTTCCTGCTCGTCCGGGCCGCCGGTCACGATCACCCGGTGTCCCGCGCGTTCCAGCGTGACGACGATCGCCCGCATGGTCTCCGGCGGGCAGGCCCGGGCGTCGACCGAGGCGCCGGGGTGCACGACAACGTAGTCACCGGCGGCCTCCGGCGCGTCCACCCGCACCCGCAGGGCGCCGTCGTCACCGTCCGGCAAAGCAAAACCGGCGGCTGCCGCGACCGAGCGGGCGCGCTCGGCCTCGGGCACCCCCACCGGTACGCGGTGCCGCACGTCCAGCAGCGAGCCGGGATAGTCGTCACTGATCGCCGTGATCCGCGCGACCCCGGCCGTACGCAGCAGCAACGCCAGCGGCAGGGCGGACTGGTGGAACGAGGTGAAGACGACGGCCTCGTCGGCGCCGACAGCGGCGAGCCGGGCGACCAGTTCACCGGCGAAGTCCGGCCCGACCGGCGCCGGCTGTGGGTCGATCCACGGCAGCCGGGTCTCGATGATCTCGTCCACGCCGGGCAGCAGCTCGGCCGCGGCCCGCCCGCGCGGCCCGCAGAGCAGCACGACCCGGTCGGCGCCGGCCGCGACGGCCCGGATGCCCGGCCCGGTGAGCAGCACGTCCCCGGCCGAGTCGGACCGCACGACCAGCACGGTGCCGCCGGGCCGGCGCGGCTTGCGCGGGGTGACCAGCGCCTGACGCTCGAGGATGAGGTCGACGGCACCGGTCAGGTCGGCGGCTCGGGCGGGCGCCGCGGCGACCTCGGGACTCAGCGTCACGGCGGTCGGCACGATGATCCCGGTGGCGCCGGCCGCCCCGGCGGCGACCATGTCCCGGCCGATGTCACCGACGACGACACAGCGCGCCGGGGTCGTGCCCAGCGCCTGCGCGGCGCCGAGCACGAGGCCGGGGGCGGGCTTGCGGCAGGCGCAGCCCGCGGTGTCGTCGTGCGGGCACACCTGCCAGGTGTCGAACGGGCCGAGCAGCTCCTCGACCCGGGCGTTGACCGCGGTGAGCTGCTCCGCGGTGAACAGACCCCGGGCCAGGCCGGACTGGTTGGTCACCACGCCCAGCCGCAGACCGGCGGCCCGCAGCCGGTCCAGGGCGGCCCGGGCCCCCGGCATCGGCTCGACCAGGGCCGGGTCGCCGTTGTACGGAACGTCGGTAATGAGAGTGCCGTCCCGATCGAACAGGACGGCATCGAAGAGAGCGGTCACAGCGCGGTCTCCAGCGGACGCGCGCCCCGCCATCGGAACCAGCCGCGCAACCAGTGCGCGACAGCGGCGGGCGGGATCGCGGCGCTGGTGGCGAGCATCGTGACCACCTCCCGGCGGTCCCGGGGACCGGGCTTGATCCGGGCGGCGGCGAATTCGGCGGTCCCGGCACCCCAGGCGGACGCCGCGGCGGCGGCCACGGTCAGCGCCCCACGTCGCCTGGTGAGCAGCGCGGTGGCCAGCGCACCGGCGGCGAGGGTGCCGGCGGCGGTGACGGCCAGGTGCCGGGGGCGGCGACCGGGCGGGATGTCGAGCTTGCCGCGCCAGCCCGGGCCGTACAGGCGGCGCAGCAGCGCGTCGTCGGCGTTGCCGCGCTGGGTGCGCACGCTGACCCAGCGGTCCTCGGGACGGACCGGGTGGGTGACCGTACGCGAGCCCCGGACCAGGTCCCAGCCCGCCGACCGGACCCGGTACGCCAGCTCCGCGTCCTCGCGGAAGGCCCGGGGCAGCCGCTCGTCGAAACCACCGGTGGCCTCCAGCGCGGCCCGCCGGTACGCCATGTCGGCGGTGATCCACGCCCCGTCGGCGAGCGCCGCGGTGACCCGTTCCCAGTCGGTCGGCCGCCGGTCCGCCGGCAGCGGCACGCGCAGCCGGCCCTGCACTCCCCCGGTCGACGCGGAAGCGCCGGTGAGGTCGGCGGCCAGCCGGACGAACCAGTCCGGATCGGGCAGCACGTCGTCGTCGAGGAACGCCACCCACTCGTGGCTCGCGGCGTGCCAGCCGACGTTGCGGGCGGCGGCCGGACCGGCGGCCCGGCCGGTGAGGATCTTCGCGTCGACGCCCGCCGGGAGCTCGAGCTCCTCGGCCGGGTCCGGGCGGTCGTCGACCAGCAGCAGCTCCACCGGCAGCGGGGCCGGGGCCCCGGCGGCCAGGGCGCTCAGCAGGGCGGTGAGGCTGGGCCGGCCGAGGGTCGGGACGACGACGGAGACTCCGGTCATCGGCCGCCCCCGAAGGCCGCGGCGCGGTGCACCGCGAACGGCCCGAGAGCCAGCAGGTCCACCGGGGCGGAGCCGAACAGCTCCATCGCCTCGCGCGGAGTGTCCACCATGGGCCGCCCGGCCGTGTTCAGCGAGGTGTTGACGACCACCGGCAGGCCGGAGAGCCGCTCGAACTCGGCCAGCATCTCGGCCACCAGCGGCTCGGTCTCGGTGTGCACGGTCTGCACCCGGGCGGTGCCGTCGACGTGCACGACGGCCGGGATCCGGTCCCGCCACTCGGGCTTCACCTGGTGCACGAAGAGCATGTACGGGCTCGGGTAGACGCCGTCGAAGATGTCGGCGAAGCGCTCGGCCCGCACCATCGGCGCGATCGGGCGGAACTGCTCGCGGCCCTTCACGTTGTTCATCCGGGTCTGCGTGTCCGGGTCACCGGGGTGGGCCAGCAGCGAGCGGTGCCCGAGGGCGCGCGGGCCGTACTCGCTGCGGCCCTGGTACCAGGCCACGATGCCGTTGTCCGCGAGCACCCGGGCGGCCTCGGCGGCGATGGACTCCGGCCGGGTGTACGGCAGGGCGGCCCGCTGCAGCTCGGCCTCGAGCTCCTCGTCGCTCCAGCCCCGGCCCAGGTCGGCACCGGTGAACGGCACGACCGGACCGGCCTCGCGGGAGATGCTCAGCGCGGCGCCCAGGGCGGTGCCGGAGTCACCGGCGGCCGGCTGGACCCAAACCCGCTCGTACGGGCCCTGCGCCGCGATCCGCGCGTTGGCCACGCAGTTGAGCGCGGTGCCACCGGCCATGGTCAGCGTCTTCGGGCCACCGGCGGCGTCGTACGTCCAGCGGGCCAGGTCGAGCATGACCTCCTCGAGCCGGGCCTGGACGCTGGAGGCGAGGTCGGCGTGCGCGTCGGTCATCTCGCCGTCGGCGCTGCGGGCCTTGGCCAGCGCGGACCAGTCGATGCGCTCGACGGTGAAGCCGCCGTCGTCGTTGGCGTGCACCAGCTCGCGCAGCAGCGGCAGGAACTTCGGCGTGCCGAACGAGGCCAGCGCCATCACCTTGTACTCGTCGCTGGAGTGCAGGAAGCCCAGGTGCCGGGTCAGGTCCTCGTAGAGCAGGCCGAGCGAGTGCGGCAGGCCCTGTCCGGCGAGGACGGTCAGCTCGCCGCCACGGTAGACGCCGGACAGGTGACTGGCCACCTCACCGCGCCCGTCGAGGACCAGCACGGCGCTGTCCTCCTCGACAGCGAGGCCGGCCGAGGCGGCGTGCGCCACGTGATGCGGGACGAAACGGACCTGCTCCGGGTCGAGCCCGGGCAGCGCGGCGGCGAGGAACTGCGGCGCCCGCCGGGCGTAGTCGACGCGCAGGTGGTCCCACGGGTCGGCCAGGCCGAGCTCGGCGGCGTCGCGGGTCAGGCCGGGATCGAACGAGTACGCGACCGCGTCCAGGTCGCCGGGCTTGAGGCCGGCGCTCTCCAGACACCAGGCGGCGGCGAGCTCGGGCAGCTCCCAGGCGGAGAACGGCACCGGCCGCTTGCCGTGCTTGCGCCGGCTGAACCGCTCCTCCTCCGCGGCGGCGACCACCTGGCCGTCGACGACCAGGGCGGCTGCCGGATCGTGGAAGATCGCATTGATACCGAGGACACGCATGGCGCCCCGGATACCCCTGCCTTTTGGAGTTATTCGCTAGATCACTGACTTCTTCACAACTTCTTCAGCACTTCTTCAGAGCCCTGCGACCTGCACTGATAAAGAACGGCGCCGCGTTTGCGGAGCCTGCTGAGGGGCAACCGGCGAGACATGCATGACGTCGGACAACTCATCGGTGGAAATTGGACACCCGGCAGCGGGAGCGGCCGGCTGACCGTACTGAACCCCGCGGACGGCACTCCCGTGACCAGCGTCGCGGTCGCCTCGGAGGCCGATGTGGCCGCCGCGGTGAAGGCCGCGCGCGACGCCGCCCCCGTCTGGAGCCGGACCGCGGCGGGCGCCCGGGCGGCTGCCCTGCACGCGGCGGCGGACGCGGTCGAGGCCGCCGCGGACGAGCTCGCCGAGCTGATGAACGCGGAGATGGGCAAGCCGGTCGACGGCGCGAAGGACTCGATCGGCGCAGGCGTCGGCACCCTGCGCCAGTACGCCGAGCTCGGACCCACCCATCGGGGCCGGACGCTGGCGGGCAACGACGAGGCGATCGACCTGATGGCGTACGGGCCGCGCGGGGTGGTGGCGGTGGTGACGCCGTGGAACGACCCGGTCGCTGTCTCGTGCGGCCTGCTCGGCGCCGCCCTGGTGACCGGCAACACGGTCGTGTACAAGCCGAGCGAGCGCACCCCGGCCACCGGCCGGCGCCTCGCCGAGCTTCTGGCCCCGCACTTCCCGGACGGAGTGTTCTCGCTGCTCAGCGGCGACGGCACGGTCGGGGCGGCACTCGCGTCGGCGGAGGTGGACCTGGTCGCGCACGTCGGCTCGACCGCGACGGGCCGGGCCATCGCGGCGGCCTGCGCGACGACCGGCGCCAAAGCACTGCTGGAGAACGGCGGCAGCGACCCGCTGATCGTGGACGCGGACGTCGACCCGGCGTGGGCGGCACAGCAGGCGGCGCTCGGTTCCTTCGCCAACTCGGGGCAGATCTGCGTCGCCGTGGAACGGATCTACGCCCACCGCGACATCGCCGACGCGTTCCTGCGCGAGCTGGCCGAGCAGGCGAAGACCTGGGCGGGCGACATCGGGCCGCTGGTCGACACCCGGCTCCGCGAGGCGGTGCACGCGCAGGTCAGCGCGGCGGTGCAGGACGGCGCGCGGGTGCTCGCCGGCGGCGAGGTGCCGGACGGGCCGGGCGCCTACTACCCGCCGACCGTGCTGGCCGACTGCACCGACGACATGGCCGTGCTGCGCGAGGAGACCTTCGGCCCGGTCGCCCCGGTGGTCGTCGTCGACTCGTTCAGCGAGGCACTGGCCCGGGCCGCGGAATCACCGTACGGGCTGGCCGCGACGGTGCTGACCGGCTCGATGAGCCACGCCCAGCAGGCCTGGCGGGAGCTGCCGGTCGGCACTGTCAAGGTCAACGCGGTCTTCGGCGGCGCTCCCGGCGGTGCGGCGCATCCGCGCGGCGGCAGCGGGCAGGGCTTCGGGTACGGCCCCGAACTGCTCGACGAGATGACCGTCATGAAGGCGGTCCACCTGGAGGCCCCGCCGAACGGGTGGTGATGCCTACTGGATCGCGAGGACCCGCAAGGCGTCCTCCACAGTGTCCGGGAGTGGCCGGCGCCGGCGCAGCGCCCACGGGAGCAGGCGCGCGGCGTCGGCCACACCCCGCCGATCGTCCCGCCAGGCCGATACCGCCGTCCGCGCGACCACGGCCGGCGGCCGGCGCAGCAGAGCGGTGAGGACCCGGTTGCGCGCCTCGATGCGGTGCCGGGCGCCGTTGTCCCGGCCGGCCGGCAGCGGCAGGTGGCGCACGGTCAGCTCGGGCGCGTAGGTCTGCAGCCAGCCGGCGGCGGCCAGGTCCATGGCCAGCAGGGCTTCTTCGCCGTACACGTGCAGTTTGGGGTTGAAGCCCCCCACCTGGAGGAACGCCTCCCGCCGGACCGCGACCGAGCAGGCCAGGAAGCCCAGCACGGCCGGTCCGGGCGCCCCTTCGGGCACCCCGAGCGGCGCGGCGGCCATGGCCTCGGAGACCGGGTCGACGCGGGACTGCGGCCCGACCAGGACCCGGGCGCTGAGCAGCCCGACCCGCGGATGGTCCCGCAGCATCACGGAGGCGCCGGCGAGCGAGCCCGGCTCCCAGTACGAGTCGTCGTCCGCGAAAGCGACATACGGGGTGCGAGCCAGCTCCACACCGACGTTGCGGGCCGCGGCTCCCCTGTTCTCGTCCAGGCGCACCACGGTGACCTGCGGGAAAGCGGCCTCGATGGCCTCGGGACTGCCGTCGTCGGATCCGTTGTCGACCAGGATGACCGGGCCCTCGTGGTGCGGGATGGTCTCGAACAGCCGGGCGCGCCGGTTACGGGTGGCCACCACGACGGTGACTTCGCTGATCATCGCAGCGGCCTACCCGCACCGGCCCGGGACGAAACGGGAAGCTTCACAGGCGCTGGAGCTTGTCGTGCAGGTCCTTCTGGAAGAAGTCGATGAAGCCGTCGGGGTCCGGGCCGGCGTTCTGCAGGACAATGTGGTCGAAGCCCGCCTCGGTGTACTTCTTCACCGCGGCCACGTACGGCTCGGCGTCCGGGCCCAGCGCGAACTGGCCGCGGACGTCCTCCTCGCGCACCGTCTGCGACGCCGCGTCGAAGTTCACCGGGTTCGGCAGCTCGCTCATCACCTTCCAGCCGGTCAACGCCCACCGGGTGGTCTTGAGGACCTCCCGCACCCCGGCCTCCTCGGTCGGCGCCCAGGCCATCGGCACCTCGGCGTAGCGAGGACCGGACCCGCCGGCGGTGGTGTAGCTCTCGACCAGGTCGGCGCGCGGCTCGGTGGCGAAGAGCCCGTCACCGAGCTCGGCCGCCATCGCGGCCGCACTCTTGCCGCCGGCCGCGACGGCGATCACCGGGAGCTCATCCGGCAGGTCGAAGACGCGGGCGTCCTCCAGCTGCAGGTGCTTGCCCTCGTACGACTGGTAGCCGCCCTGCCAGAGCAGCTTGATGATCTCCAGCGCCTCGCGCAGCCGCTCGTGCCGGCCCCGCACGCTGGGGAAGCCCTGCCCGACGACGTGCTCGTTGAGCCGCTCCCCCGCGCCGATGCCCAGGGTGAACCGGTTGTCCGACACGATCGCCAGCGTCGCGGCCGCCTGGGCGATGATCGCCGGGTGGTACCGCACGGTCGGGCAGGTCACGCCGGTGGCCAGGCCGATCCGCTCGGTGCGCGCGGCGATGGCGCCGAGCACGGTCCAGGCGAACGGCGAGTGGCCCTGCACGTCCAGCCACGGGTGGTAGTGGTCGCTGATCTCGACGAAGTCGAAGCCGGCCTGTTCGGCCCGCACCGCCTGCTGGATGAGCTCCTTCGGGCCGAAGCCCTCGGCGGACAGCTTGTATCCGAACTTCATGGTCATCCCCTCGGTCTGCGCTCTCCCCCGGTCTGGGGGCGGGGGCGGGGAAGAAAAAAACAGGGGCACAGCCCAAGGGGGGGGAAGCGGGGTCGGGGGGTGGGGGGGGGAGGGATGGGGGTGGCTGGCCACTTCCTTTC
>NZ_JBVJIR010000036.1:0-45960 GCF_055586185.1 Actinoplanes sp. NPDC051405 | reverse complement strand
CCAAGGCCGCGGACGGGCACGGCCGGGGTGAGCCCGGCCAAGGCCGCGGGCGGGCACGACTCGGATCAGCCCGGCCAAGGCCGCGGACGGGCACGGCCGGGGTGAGCCCGGCCAAGGCCGCGGGCGGGCACGACTCGGATCAGCCCGGCCAAGGCCGCGGACGGGCACGACTCGGATCAGCCCGGCCAAGGCCGCGGACGGGCACGACTCGGATCAGCCCGGCCAAGCCCGCGGACGGGCACGACTCGGATCAGCCCGGCCAAGCCGCAGGCAGGCACGGCCGGGATGAGCCCAGCCAAGCCGCAGGCAGGCACGACCAGGATGAGTTCGGCCAGGCCGCAGGCACGGCCAGGCGTTGCTCCAGGCCGCCGCCGAGCGCGCCCGGAACGGCAGCCCAGTCAGCTGAGCAGTTCGACCAGGCCGGTGTCGAGGTCGTAGACCGCCCCCGCGACCCCCACCTTGCCCGCCGCAATCGCCGCCGGCACCCCCGCCACGTCCTGCATCCGCTGCACCGTCCGCGCCACGTGGGCCCGCATGGCCTTGGCCGTCACCTCGGGGTCGTCCAGCCCGACCGCCCGCACCGCAGGCTCGATCTCGTCCACCAGATACCCCACGTCCCCGTCCGGGCGGTCCCCCGCGCGCAGGGCGGTCACCGTAGCGTCCACCGCCCCGCACCGAACGTGACCCAGCACCATGATCAACGGCACGTTGAGCGCCGACACGGCGAAGCCGACCGAGCCGAGCACCGCGCGGTCGACCACGTGGCCGCCGGAGCGGACCACGCAGATCGAGCCGAAGGTCTGGTCGAAGATCGCTTCCAGCGGCACCCGGGAGTCGATGCAGCCCAGCACCACGGCATGCGGGAGCTGTCCACCGGACGCCGCCGCCGCCGCCGACACATCGTGGCCGTGCAGGGGCCGGCCGCTGACGAACCGGCGGTTGCCGGCGATCAGCTCCGCGAGCGCGTCGTCCGGCCGCACGATCCGCACCGGCGCTTCCAGCCGGTCAGTGCTGAGTGGGCCGGCCGGGACCGCTCCGACCATGGTCGATGGACTCGGGGCGGCTGCCGGGGGCACCGGCGCTGCCTGTTCCGCAGGTGAGGAAGCCGTCATGGCTCTGATTCTCTACGAGTGACCAGCCGGGGACAGCCTGTGCGAGGCAGATCACGTCGCTCCGCCCACCGACTGGGACGGGCCGGTCGGCGCAAGATCTTCCATAGGTCTGGCAATTCAGTCTTTCGCGCGTGATGCTTATTACCCGTGGGTACAACGGGGCCGTGCGAATCACGGAGGTGCCCATGTCCGAGCGTTCGGAGCTCACCCTCGCCGATGGCGTACGGCTGCATGTCGAGACCAGTGGCCCGGCCGACGCGCCGGTGACCGTGGTGCTTCTGCACGGCTGGTGTCTCGACCGGCGGACCTGGCATCACCAGAGCAAGGCGCTCGAGCAGGTCGACGCCCGGGTCGTCGCGTACGACGCGCGGGGGCACGGCCGTTCCTCCCCGACCCGGCTGCGCTCGGCCACGCTGGCCCAGCTCGGTGACGATCTCGCCGAGGTGCTCCGTGAGTACGCCCCGTCCGGGCCGATCGTGCTGGTCGGGCACTCGCTGGGCGGCATGACGATCATGGAGTTCGCCGACTCGTATCCGCGGGAGTTCGCCGGGCGGGTGGCCGGGCTGGTTTTCGTCTCGACCACCGCCGAGGGCGCCACCCACACCTGTTACGGCCTGCCCACCACCATCACGCCGGTCCTGCGGGCCGCCGAGGAGGCCGGTGCCGGTCTGCTGGCCCGGCTCGGTGCCTGGCGGCCGCACAACGCGATGCTGCCCGTGCTGCGTCCGACCGTGCGCTGGCTGCTCTTCGGCGACGACCACGAGCCCGGCGACCTGGAGGTCACCATGTCGGCGTTCGGGCGCGCCTCGCTGCGGTCCATCGGCGGTTTCCGGGCCTCGGTCGGTGCCCAGCACCGGCTGGACACCCTGGCCGCGCTCGGTGACGTGCCCGCCGCCGCGCTGGTCGGCGACCGGGACCGGCTCACTCCGCCACCTTGTGCCGAGTCGATCGCCGGGGCCCTGGCGGGCACCGAGCTGACCGTCTTCGAGGGCGCCGGCCACATGCTCATGATGGAACGCCCGGCCGAGGTCTCCGCCGCTCTGCTCGCCGTCGTCGACCGCGCGGCGAAGAGCACCCCGAGCCGCGCGCCGGCCCGCGCCCGGCGCACCGGCTACGACCAGGCGGCGTGATCGAGGCCGATCGAGCCGCCACGGGCGTGCCGCCGTCGACGCAGGTGCCGCAACAGGAGTAAGTTCGATTGCCCCCTGGCGCCGGTGCCGGGCGGCGGCAAGAGCACGCGGAGCACCAGCGGGGAGCACAACGGACTTGAGCGACGCCACCGTCCTGCAGCAGGAGATCGCCGTCGAGCAGCAGCACGTCGACCGGGTGTACGCCCGGCTCGCCGACCTGCGCCAGGACGCGTCCCGAGCCGAGAAGGAGGGCTATCAGCTCGCCGGCGTCGGCACCTTCGGCGCCCTGGTCGAGCGGGACGCCATGGTGTTCCACCGGGCCCGCCGCCGGCACGCCCTGGACGCCGAGTACGAGGGCCTGGTCTTCGGCCGCCTGGACCTGACCAGCGGCGCCGTGCACTACGTGGGCCGGATGGGCATCCGCGACGAGGAGTCGCAGTCGCTCGTCGTGGACTGGCGTGCGCCCGCCGCGGCTGCCTTCTACCGGGCCACGCCGGCCGACCCGCTGGGGGTGGTGCGGCGCCGGATGATCCAGTCGGCGCGCGAGCGGGTCACCAACATCGAGGACGACCTGCTCGACCCGGAGGCCGCGCCCGCCGACATGCGGGTGGTCGGTGACGGCGCCTTGCTGGCCAGTCTCTCCAAGGCCACCGGCCGGGGCATGCGCGACATCGTCGCCACCATCCAGCGCGAGCAGGACGACGCGATCCGCTCCCCCGCCTCCGGTGTGACCATCGTCACCGGGGGTCCCGGCACGGGCAAGACAGCGGTGGCGCTGCACCGGGCGGCGTACCTGCTCTATTCCGACCGCAGCCGGTTCGCCGGCGGCGGCATCCTGGTGGTCGGCCCGTCCGGGGTGTTCGTCGACTACATCGCCACGGTGCTGCCGTCGCTGGGCGAGGACACCGCGACGCTGCGTTCGCTCGGTTCGCTGGTCGCCGGGTACGACGCCACCCGCACCGACCCGACCGCGGTGGCCGCGCTCAAGGGCTCGCTGCGGATGCGCCGGGTGCTGGAGCGCGCCTCGCACGACGCGGTGCCGGGCGCCCCGACCGAGCTGCGGCTGCTCTACCGCGGTGCCCTGCTGCGCCTGGACGCCGCCGACCTGGAGCGCATCCGGCGCAAGGCGCTGCCGCGGGGTGCCCGCCGCAACGAGGTCCGCGGCACCGGCTTCGACCGGATCTTCGACGCGCTGTGGACGCAGGCCAAGGGCTCGGTCAAGACGCTGCCGGAGAAGCAGGAGTTCGAGGCGGAGCTGGCCGACCGCACCGACTTCCGGGACTTCCTGCGGGCGTGGTGGCCACGGTTCACCCCGATGCGGGTGCTGCGCTGGCTGGCCGAGCCCGCCCGGCTGCGGGGGTACGCCAACGGACTGCTCTCGCGGGAGGAGATCGCGCTGCTGCAGGGCTCGTTCGACGGGCTGGCCGAGCACGGGCCGACGATCGCCGACGTGGCGCTGCTGGACGAGCTGGACGAGCTGATGGGCCGTCCGCGGCAGCCGGCGAAGAAGAACCGCAACCCGTTCCACGTCCGCGACGGGGTGCAGGAGGTCAGCACGTACGCCGACCGCCAGTCGCTGAGCCGCGCGCAGATCGTCCGCGACGAGGACTACCGCGACTACGCCCACGTGGTGGTGGACGAGGCGCAGGACGTGACCCCGATGCAGTGGCGGATGATCGGCCGGCGCGGCGCGTACGCGTCCTGGACGATCGTCGGCGACCCGGCGCAGACCGCCTGGTCCGGCGACGCCGAGGAGCTGGACCGGGCACGCGACCGGGCGCTGGGCTCGCGGCGCCGCAACACGTACTCGCTGACCACGAACTACCGCAACTCGTCGGAGATCTTCGCGGTCGCCGCCCGGGTCATCCGCACGATCATGCCGGACCTGCCGCTGCCCTCGGCGGTGCGCAGCACCGGGGTGGAGCCGGTGGACCTGGTCGTTGGGGCGGCACAGCTGCCGGAGGCGGTCCGCGAGGCGGCCGAGAAGCACCTCTCCGACGTCGACGGCACGATCGGCGTGATCACGCCGGTGCTGCGCCGCGACGAGATGGCCGGGTGGGTGGCCGGGCTGCCCGAGCGGATCCAGGTGGTCACGGCGTTGCAGGCCAAGGGCATGGAGTACGACGCGGTGGTGCTGGTCGAGCCGGCCGAGATCGCGGTCGACGCCAGCGGCACCCGGACCCTGTACGTGGCCTTGTCGCGGGCCACCCAGCGCCTGACGACGGTGGGGACCCGCGACTGGCACGGTACGGCTCGTTAGGGGCGCTTGACCCCGACCGCGGTGTATTCGGTCTCCGGCGTGGCCGGCGTGGTGAAGCGGGCGTTCGGCAGGTAGAAGTACTTGCCGTACTCCGCGATGGTGGTGGGCACGTCGAAGCGCGGGTCGGTGGTGCGGCTGACCACCGTGCCCTTGGTGGCGCGCTTGTCGAGCTGGATCCGGGTGATCACGTTGAGCCTGTTCTGCACCACGTAGAGGGTGCTGCCACGCAGCCACAGGCCGTCACCGTTGGGCACGGACTCACCGCCGAGGTCGATCTCGGTGGTGCGTCCGCTGTACGACGTACGGAAAAGCTTGCCGGTGTTGGACTGCACGATGATCAGCCCCCGGCGGTCGGGAGTCGGCGCGATGCCGTTGGCGTTGTTGCCGGTCTGGTAGGTGATGTCGCCGGTCAGCGGCACGCGGACCGCCTCGGCGGGCAGCTTGCCGTGCCGGCCCAGCGGCAGCTTGAACAGCACCGGGTTGGCGGAGTCGGTGTACCAGGCGGCGCCGCCGGTCAGGGTCACATCGTTGATGAACGACGGGACGGTCTGCAGCGTGTAGGACTTCAGCACCGCGCCGGTGGCGGCGTTGATCACGCGGGCGTTGCCGCCGTTGCCGCCGGCGACGAAGAGCCGCCCGCGGTCGTCGATCTTGAGGCCGAGCGACTGCGTGCCGGGGCCCTGGCTGATGACCTCACCCCGGCCGGTGCGCAGGCTGGCCCGGTAGATGTCACCGTCGACCCGGGACCCGAAGTACGCGTACGGGGCCTTGCCGATCGCGATGCCCTCGGGCTGGAAGCCGTTCGGCAGCTGGATGGTGGACTGCAGGGAGCCGCCGCGGTGGGCGGCCTCGGCGGGAGCGGCGCCGAGCACCACGGCCAGGGCGGCCGTGGTGACGAGTGCGAGAGTGCCTCTGGACAAGGGGTGATTCCTTCCAGGCGGGAACTTTCTGGCACCCCTCTGTACCCACGGAATGGCATTCAAGTTCAAGTTGCATACATAGCGATGTGAACATATATTGGCCGAGGCTCAGCGCGGCGACGGAAGGTAGGGCTCATGGGAGCCGGGCACGACCACGGAGGCCAGGCCTTGCGCGCCGGCGAGCGGCACCGCACCCGCCTGTGGTGGGCGGGCGGGCTGCTGGCCGCGTTCATGCTGGTCGAGGCGGCGGCCGCGCTGTCCACCGGCTCGCTGGCCCTGCTCTCCGACGCCGGGCACATGTTCACCGACGTGCTCGGCATCGCCATGGCCCTGGCCGCCATCCACGCCGCCGGCCGGGCCGCCACCGACTCCCAGCGCACCTTCGGGCTCTACCGGCTCGAAGTGCTGGCCGCCCTGGCCAATGCCCTGCTGCTGACCGGCGTCGCGATCTACGTGCTCATCGAGGCCGTGCGGCGCTTCTCCGATCCCCCGCACGTGCCGGCCGGCGCGATGCTGATCGTGGCGACCGGTGGTCTGCTGATCAACATCGTCGCCTTCCTGCTGCTGCGGGCCGGGGCCAAGGAAAGCCTCAACGTCCGCGGGGCGTATCTGGAGGTGCTCGGCGACCTGCTGGGCTCGGCGGGCGTCATCGTCGCGGCCGCGATCATCGCGGTCACCGGCTGGTCGTACGCGGACCCGATCGTGGCCGTGGTCGTGGCCCTGTCGATCCTGCCCCGTACCTTCGCCCTGGGTCGCGCCGCGGTCCGCATCCTCGTGCAGGCCGCCCCCGAACGCCTGGACGTGGGCGACGTACGGTCGCGGCTGGCCGCCGTACCGGGCGTCTGCGACGTCCATGATCTGCACGTCTGGACATTGACCTCGGGCATGGATGTCGCCTCGGCCCACCTGAGCCTGGAGCCCACCGCCGAGCTCGGCACGGTGCTGGCCACCGCCCGCGAGGCTCTCCACCACGACTTCGCCATCGATCACGCGACATTGCAGGTCGAACCGGTCGGGGCGGGTGGCCCGTGCACCCCGGCGGGTTGGTAGCAAGCCGTTCGAAGCACTCCGGAAAGGCGCCCGGCTCCCTACACTCTTTGTGACGCCAACCACAGAGGGGATCGCCATGACGCAATCCGTCATCCACCAGCCCCGGGTGGCCTGGGAGGCCGCCCGCGCATTCGTCCGGATGGCCGCCGGGCCGGGCTACGACGCGTACGCGGGCCAGGTGCTCAGCCGCCTCGGCACCGAGATGTACGGCGAGCTGGCCAACACCCGCCAGCGCCTGCTCGAGGCGTCGGTGCAGAGCAGCGACAGCGACCGGTTCACCGCCGACATCGAGGCCGGCCGCTGGCGGGTCCGCCTGGAGGACCTGCTGCGCAACGACCCGTCGCTGGTCACGCCGCTGCGCGAGCTGACCGAGGCCGCCGCCCGATAACTACCCGGGCGCGCCACGAGCGCCCCTTTGCCATGATCTGCGTCATGTTGACGCCGACACCCCTGATGGACCTCGTCACCGGCTTCTGGAGTTTCAAGACTTTCGCCGCCGCCGTCGAGCTCGACCTGTTCACCCGGCTCGCGGGCGGCCGCACCCTGACCGTTGCCGCCGCCGAGCAGGAACTGGGCCTGCCCGATCGCCCGGCCGACCTGCTGCTCACCGCCTGCGCCTCGCTCGGGCTGCTGGAACGGGCCGGCGACGGCTACCGCAACACCGCGCTGGCCGAGGAGTTCCTGGTCCGCGGCAAGCCGTACTACTTCGGCGGGCAGGTCACCTACTGCGACCACCGCACCTATCTGCCGTGGCACCGCATCGGCGAGGCGCTGCGCACCGACCGGCCGCTGACCTGGGATCCGGACACCCAGGAGTCGATGTTCACGACCGCGGACCCGCAACTGCTGGCCACGTTCTGGGAGGCGATGTACTCCACGTCGATCTTCACCGCGCGGGCGCTGGGCGGTGCGGTGGACCTGGCCGGGCGGCAGCGGCTGCTGGACGTGGGTGGCGGCTCCGGGGCGTACCCGATCGAGCTCTGCCGGCAGCAGCCGGACCTGACCGCCACCGTGCTGGATCTCCCGCATGTCGTCGAGATCGCCGCGGGCAAGATCGAGCTGGCCGGGCTGGCCGACCGGATCACCACCCGGGCCGGCGACTTCCTCGCCGACGCCGCACTGCCCGGCGGCCACGACACCGTGCTGTTCAGCATGATCCTGCACGACTGGGACGAGGCGACCAACCGGGAGTTGCTGGCCAAGGCCTACACGGCCCTGCCGGCCGGCGGCCTGGTGATCATCTCCGAGCTGCTGCTCGACGCGGACCGCACCGGACCCGCACCGGCCGCCCTGATGGGGATGAACATGCTGGTCGAGACCGTGGGCGGCCGAAATTACTCGGACGCGGAGTATGCCGACTGGCTGACCGGCGCGGGCTTCGGCCAGGTCCGGACGGCCCGCTTCGACGCGCCGGGAGCCAACGGGGCGGTGCTCGGCGTCAAGCCGTGAGCAGCACCTCACCGACCAGCCGCAGACCGGCACGGACGTGACGGCGGCTACGCCGAGATCGTGTACGCGCGCACCAGCGGGCTGGACCGCGTACCGGACGGAATGCCGGCCGCCGGGATCGCGCCGCTGCTCCGCGCCGGACTGACCACCCTCTCCGCGCTGCGGCAGATCGACGCGCGGCCCGGCGCGCTCGTGGCCGTGCAGGGCATCGGCGGTCTCGGCCACCTCGCCGTGCAGTACGCCGCCCGGCTCGGCTACCGGGTCGTGGCGGTCGCCCGCGGCACCGGCAAGGAGAAACTGGCCCGTGAGCTGGGGGCGGACGAGGACATCGACAGCACGGCCGCGGACCCGGGGGCGGCGCTGCGGGCGCTCGGCGGGGCAGCCGCGATCATCGCCACCGCCGCCAGCGGGTCGTCGATGACCGCGCTGGTGCCCGGCCTCACCGGCACGGCCATCGACAACGAGGACAACCTGGCGTTCAGCCGGCGGCACGCGGATGCTGGCCGGCGGCGCCCGGTTCCGCCTGGTCCTGGACGTGACCGCCTAAATCAGCGATCACGCCCGCGGCGCGGGCCCGTCCGCAAGACTGTGCTCATGAGCCACAAAGGCGTCATGGTTTTCGTGCCTGCGCCCCAGCTGACCGTGACGCTCGAGCAGCAGCACGACAAGGCGGAGCTGCACGTGCACCCGGGCGGGCAGGGCGTCTGGCAGGCCCGGATGATCACGCTGCTGGGGGCGCAGGTCACCCTCTGCTCGGCCACCGGCGGCGAGGTCGGACGGGTGCTGGAGCCGCTGTTGAAGTTCCACGGCGTGACGCTGAAGACGATCAAGCGCGACTCCGGCACCGGCTGGTACGTCCACGACCGGCGCAGCGGCCAGCGCCAGGAGCTGGCCGAGGACCCGGGCCAGCCGTTGTCGCGGCACGAGATGGACGAGCTCTACAGCCTCGCGCTCGCCGAAGGGCTGCGGGCGGGCATCGCCGTGCTCAGCGGGCCCGCCCACCCGTCGGTCGTGCCCGCCGACATCTACCGGCGGCTCGCCACCGACCTGGGCGCCAACGGCTGCAAGGTCATCGTCGACCTGTCCGCGGCCCACCTCGCCGCCGCGCTCGAAGCACGCCCGCACGTGGTCAAGGTCAGCCACGAGGAACTCATCCGCGACGGCATGGTCAAGGACGGCACCACCGAGTCGCTGACCCGCGCGCTGCACAAGCTGCACGACGACGGGGCCGAGATGGCTCTCGTCTCGCGGGCCGACGAAGGCGCGCTGGCGCTGATCGAGGACCAGGTGTACGAGGTCGACATGCCGAAGATGATCGCCGCCGAGTCCCGCGGGGCCGGCGACTCGATGACCGCCGGCGTCGCGGCGGTGCTCGCCCAGGGCGGCACGCTGTGTGACGCCGTACGCACGGGCGCCGCGGCCGGCGCCCTCAACGTGACCCGCCACGGGCTCGGCACCGGGCGCATCGACGCCGTCCAGGTGCTGACCGAGCGGGTGAGACTGACGCCCGTCGACACGAAGGTGCCGGTATGACGACGCCACGGATCCTGATCACCAACGACGACGGGATCGACGCTCCCGGGCTGCGCCACCTGGCCCGGGCCGCCGCCCGCCAGGGCCTCGACATCGTGGTCGCGGC
Organism: Actinoplanes sp. NPDC051405; assembly: GCF_055586185.1. Taxonomy (NCBI): domain Bacteria; kingdom Bacillati; phylum Actinomycetota; class Actinomycetes; order Micromonosporales; family Micromonosporaceae; genus Actinoplanes; species Actinoplanes sp. NPDC051405. Next base: position 36,400 of record NZ_JBVJIR010000036.1, on the reverse strand, counting down.
GCCGCTGACCGAGGCCAGCGGCACCAGCGCCGCCATGACGGCGGTGGAGAAGAACGGCAAGATCGTGGTGTCGCAGCGGGAGCTGCCCGGGGTGCGCAACGTGCCCGCGTACGCGGTGGCGGCCTCCCCCGCCTTCATCGTGCTGCTCGCCCTGCGCGACGCCTTCGGCCCGCCGCCGCAGATCGTCCTGTCCGGCATCAACCGCGGCGCCAACGCGGGCGCCGCGGTCGTGCACTCCGGCACGGTCGGCGCCACCCTGACGGCCTCGCACGCGGGACTGCACGGCCTCGCCGTCTCGCTGGACGTGCTCTCCCCGGCCAACGGCACCGCGGCCAGCGGCGGCCAGGCCATCGCCGACCTGGAACACGCCGACGACGAGAACCGGCACTGGGACAGCGCCGCCGGCCTGGCGATGAAACTGCTGCCCACGCTGACCCACACCCCGCCGGGCACGGTGCTCAACCTGAACGTGCCGGACCTGCACGTGGACGGCATCCGCGGGCTGCGCCGGGCCACCCTGGCCAGATTCGGTCAGGTGCAGATGAGCATCGCGGAGGCCGGCGAGGGCTTCGTCCGCACCGCGGTGCAGGCCGCCGACGAGCCGCTGGAACCGGGCACCGACCTGGCGGCGCTGGCCGAAGGCTTCGCGGTGGTCACCCCGATCCGGTCACCGGCCGAGGCCACCGACGTGAAATTCAACCTCGAGTCGATCGTCGTGCAGACGCCCGCGATCTGACGCCTCAGTTGACCGAGGGCTCGGGCAGGGTGACGCCGTCCAGGATCCGCCAGAGGTCCAGCGCGACGTCGACGCTCGGTGGGCGGTCCTCGGGGCGCTTCGCCATGCAGGCGCGGACCAGATCCCGCAGCTTGGGCGGCAGGCCGGGGATGGCCAGGACGGGCGTCGGCGCGAGGTGACCGACCCGGCCGGCGGCCACGATCATGGCCGCGACCGCCGGAGGGTACGGGGAACGGCCGGTCAGCATCTCGTAGAGCAGCACGCCGAGGGTGTAGACGTCGTCGGCGGGGCGGGCGAACGCTGTCTTCGGGTGTGAGGGCAGGGCGTTCGCGTCGCCGCCGCGGTCGAGGCCGCCGCGCTTCGGGCCTTCGTGCCGCGGGCCGATGCTCTCCAGGCCGTCGCGGCTCAGGCCGTCGCGGCCCAAGCTCCCGCGGCCCAGGCTGCCGTGGTCGGAGCGGTCGCGGCTCAGGCCGTCGCGGCCCAAGCTCCCGCGGCCCAGGCTGCCGCGGTCCGAGCCGCCGCAGTCCGGGTCGCCGCGGTCGAAGCCGCCGCGGTCCGGGTCACCGTGCCTTGCCGATCCTCGGGCCAGGTCTCCGTGACGGGCGACACCGTGATCCGGACCACCATGCCTGGGGCCACCGTGCTTGGGGCCGCCGCCGTGGACTGACGCGCCGCGGGTGGGCGACTCGCGGGAGGGGCTGCGGCGGATCACGACCGGGTGGGCGCCGGAGTCGCCGGTGCGCAGCGCGGCCGTGGCCAGGCCGAAGTCGATGATCTTGATGCCGGCCGGGCTGACCATGATGTTGCGGGCGGTCAGGTCACGGTGCACCACGCCCCGCCGGTGCGCCACGGCCAGCACGTCAGCGGCTGTAGCAGCGATCCGGACGGCCTCCGGCCATTCCAGCCGCCCCCGGGCCAGCCGCTCGGTGAGCGGCACCCCGGCCAGCAGTTCCAGCACCACGTACGGCACCACACTGCCGTCGGGCAGCGGCGCCTCGCCGTACTCGAAGACCCGCGGCACGCTCGGGTGGCGCAGCCGGTCGGTGATCAGCGCCTCGCGCCGGACGTCCTCGCGGGCCTGCACGTCGTCGGCCAGGCTCGGGGCCAGCACTTTCACTGCCAGCTTGCGACCCTGGCGGGCGTCGACGGCCGAGTAGACGGTCGAGACACCGCCCTGGCCGATGGCGCCGATCAGCACATATCGCCGGAGGATGGCGGTGCCCATCGGAAGTTTCGCCACGCAGGGCACTATCCCCTACCGCCGAGCACCCGGACAAGCCGCCTCAGGAAGGCTTAACTCCCATGATCACTCGCGGTCAGGCACCGGACACGAGGGGCTGATGTGAAGGCTCTTCACAATCCGCGCACGGCTGCGGTGCGCCGAAGAGGCCGAGCAGGCCGGTGACCCAGAGCTGGCGGTGCGCGAACCGGCTGGGACGCGTGACGACCAGCTTGACGCCGCTGACGCTGGCCAGCTGGAACGCCGCGACCAGGGCACTGATGCCGACGGAATCGATGAAGGTCACGCCGTGCATGTCGAGCTCGATGCGCTCGGGACGCCCGGCGGCGAGCTGACCCGCCACCGCGTCCTTGATCTCGTACGCGTTCTCGACGTCGATCTCACCCGCCGGGGAGATCTCCACCACCCCTGCGGGGAGTGTCGACGTCGTTATCGACAGCGTCACGCCACTACCTCCACCCGCCCGGGATGCCCCGAGCGTCTTCTCCTCTGCACGACGGCGGCCGTACCTGATGCCGCTGTCGTCGGGGGCGGCGATGACTACCCCCGGTCGGGTTCGGTGAAACTGCCCGAACCGTAGTGCGTGAACCTGGCAGGCACCTGTGTGCCCCGTGTGAACCGACGCAAGCGTACCCAGCGACGTCCACCGTTTTATCCGACGTGACGCTGTCCACATCCGACTGACGTCGCCCGTTCACCGGTACGTTTGCCTTTCGTGGCGCTTGGGCACGTTCGACAAGTCGACGACCCACCCGCCGGCACCGGCGATCGCAGGAGGTACCGAGGAGATGCTCTCTCGTAAGAACACTGCCGAGCGCACAGCCGCGCAGGCCTGGGACTACTTGTCGTCCGCGATGGCGGGCGCCGGCGAGAGCGCCAAGGACGCCGGCAAGCACACCGCCGACCTGGCGAGCGCCAAGGCGGCAGTCGCCGCGGCCACCGCCACCAAGCTCGCTGACAAGGCGAGCAAGCAGAGCGGCAAGCTCGCCGGCAAGGCCGGCAAGAAGAGCAGCAAGCTGGCCGACAAGGCCGCCGCCAAGCTCGCCGAGGTGAGCGACGAGGCGTACGAGCGCGCCAACCTGGCCGCGAACGCGCTGGCCGGCCGCAAGCCGGGCCTGCCCTGGGGCCTGCTCATCGGCGCCGGCCTGCTCGGCGTCGCGCTGGGCTGGGCCGCGGCGACCACCGCCCGGGCCGCGCTGGAGCGCCAGGCGGAGAACGAGCAGCTGGAGTTGGCCGAGTCCGAGCCCGACGCGGTGGTAGTAGTCACACCGACCTACGACAACTGACCGGCGGCGGCCGCCGGACGGAGCCCTTTGCCGCCCGGCGGTCGCTGTTTTCTGTCGGACCCCGCGCCTAGGCTCTTCGTCATGGAGCCCGTCTTCTTCGCCGACGCCGCCGAGCTGCGTGGCTGGTTCCTGAAGCATCACGCCGACGCGCCCGAGCTGCTGGTGGGCTACTACAAGAAGCACACCGGCAAGCCCACGGTGCGGCACACCGAGGCGATCGAGCAGGCGCTGTGCTTCGGCTGGATCGACAGCATCGGGCGCCGCATCGACGACGAGCGCTACCAGGTCCGGTTCACCCCGCGGCGCAAGGGCAGCGTGTGGAGCGCGGTCAACGTGGCCAAGATCGCCGAGCTGACCGCGGCGGGGCTGATGCATCCGGCCGGGCTGCACGCCTTCGAGTCCCTCAAGCCCGAACGGGTAGCGGTGTATTCGTACGAGCAGCCCGCCGACGCGGTGCTCGACGCTGAGCAGACTGCCCGGTTCGAGAGCGAGGAGGCGGCATGGAAATGGTTCTCGGCGCAGCCCGCGTCCTACCGCCGGGCCGCCGTGCACTGGGTGGTCGGCGCCAAACGGCCGGAAACCCGGCAGCGGCGCCTCGATCAGCTGATCACCGACTCCGCGGCGGGCCGGACGGTGCCGCCGCTGACCCGCCGATGAGCCGGCACCACCCCCGCCGGCAACCGACCGACCTCGCCTGGAGGTGACGTGAATCTGTACAGTTGGCCCCGGCTCGCAGCCGGGCCCCCGTTCCGCGTCATCCGTCCGTGGCGACACCCGAGTAGATAGGTCCGCTGGTGCTCAGTTCGGGAAGTCTCCTGGACAACCGCTACCGGTTGGACGAGCGCATCGCCACGGGTGGCATGGGTGACGTGTGGCGCGGCACCGACGTGGTGCTCGGCCGCACGATCGCCGTCAAAGTGCTGCGCAGCGCCATGCTGTCCGACCCGGAGTTCGCCGCCCGCTTCTACGGCGAGGCGCGGATGATGGCTGCCTTCCGGCACCCCGGCGTCGTCGAGGTGTACGACTACAGCGCCGGTGACGCCAACGACGAGGACAACTGCGCGTACCTCGTGATGGCGTACGTCGACGGCGAGCCGCTCTCGGCCCGGCTCAAGGAGCAGGGCCGCCTGGGTGTCGCCGAGACCATGTCGATCGTGGCGCAGGCGGCCGAGGCCCTGCACGCCGCCCACGAGAACGGCACCGTGCACCGCGACGTCAAGCCGGGCAACCTGATCGTCAAGCCCAACGGCACGGTGATCCTGGTCGACTTCGGCGTGGCCCGCTCCGCTGCCGTGACCAGCGTGACCGGCCTCAACGCCATCGTCGGCACGGCGCTGTACATGGCGCCCGAGCAGGTCGCCAAGGGCAATGTCACCCCGGCCACCGACGTGTACGCGCTGGGCGCGGTCGCATACCACTGCCTGGCCGGCCACCCGCCGTTCGACGGTGACAACGCTCTGCAGGTGGCGCTGCGCCACCTGGAGGACGACCCGGAGCCGCTGCCGGAGACCACCGTGCCGCCGGCCGTCCGCGAGCTGATCAGCCGGGCGATGGCCAAGCACCCGGAGGACCGCTTCGCCGACGCGGCCGAGTTCGCCGCGGCCGCACTGGCCGCCGCGGGCACGCTCGACTGGCGCTCGCAGACCGGCACGTCCATGACGGGCACGGCCCTGCGCCGCCCGACGATGCACGGCCCGTCGACCACCGGCACAGCGTTGGGTGGCGCCGGCCTGGCCGGCGCTGGAATGGGCGGTGCGGGTCTGACCGGCACGGGCCTGGGACAGACCGGCACGTCGATGAGCGGCACCTCGCTGACCAGGCCGATGAGCCCGGCCGCACCCCGCCGCACCATGCCGGGCCAGCGCAACCTGCTCGAAGCCGCGCCCCCGGTGCAGGCCCCGCCCCGCAAGCGCGGCCGGACGAAGAACGAGCTCGCCGTCCTGCTCACCGTGATCGGCCTGTTCATCCTGGCCGGCGGTCTGGCCCTGGCGATCGCTCTGCAGAGCGGCGACGCCGACGCGGACCAGAAGCCGAACACCATCGTGCCGACCGAGTCGGCCTCAGCCGACGACGAGACCGAAGCGCCGGTGGAGCCGACCAAGACGACCGAGGCTCCCCGTCCGGTGAACCCGCCGGCCAACACCCAGAAGCCCACTCAGAAGCCGTCCGTCAGCAAGTCGGTGTCGACGTCGGCCTCGACATCCACCTCCGCGACCCCTGACAAGACGACAACGCCACCCGTGACCGAGCCGGCCACCACCACCCCGGCGGCGCCCACGACCACGCCGCCACCGCCGGAAGGTGGCGGCGGCGGCGAGGACGGCGGCGGCACGGGCACCGGCAACTGACGAGGCGGACCCCGCTCAGCGATCGTCGCCGCTGCCGCTCAGCACGCCGCGGTCCTGCCGGCTGGCCAGTTTGGCCAGGTTGGCCTTCGCGATGTCGTCCAGTGCGAGGTCGAGGTAGTCGGCCAGCACCGCGACGTACCAGAGCACGTCACCGAGTTCCTTGGCGATGTCGTCCCGGTCGATCCGGGACTCGTCGCTGTCCAGGTCGCGGACCCACTTCTTGAACTTCTCGGCGACCTCCCCGGATTCGCCGACCAGGCCGAGGACCAGGTGGAGCAGCTCGTTCTTCTTGTCGCGGGGAGCGGCGGTGCGGAGGGCGCCGCGCTGGTACTCGTCCAGGTCCATGGTGGGTCATTATGGCCACCCCGGCGATCAGCGCGGACAAGAGCCGACGTGGGTGCTCCCATGGACCCGCAGCAACCGCGTGGCCAGCACCTCATCCGCAATGCCCCGGCCTATCCCCTGACCGGCCCGGTCGCTGAACGCGAAATGCTGCCCGCCGAACACCCGCGAGCGCCCGGCCTCCGCCGCAGCCGCTGAGAAGCTCGGATAGCCGCGGGCCTGCCCACCCGGCGCAGTGTCGCTCACGTGCGTGAAGCGCACATTGTCCGAGCAGAAGAACCCGGCCAGCACCACAGCCGCCGTGTTGCTGTACGAGCTGTGCCCCGACGTCCACTCCGGGCTGCCTCCGACAGAACCCGCCCGCGCCGACCACGTCGGGTTCGCCGTGGTCAGCGGGTTGCCGTCGGTGTCCGCCTCGCGGATCGCCGTCGTCGGCCGCCAGTGCCGGTACGTCTCCTTGGTCCGCACGGTCGTCACGGTGGAGTCCGCCAGCGCCATACTCACCAGCGCCGTCATCCTGGTGCCCTGGGCCAGCGACAGCTCGCCGCCGACTGTCAACGCGATCCGCAACCATTCGCCCGGTGGCTGGTCCGAACCCACCGGGACCGACCAGAACTGGTACGTCGTCAGCAGCTCCGGTGCCGGCACATTGGCGTCTCCCAGCACCGCGACCTCGGCGAACGCCGCCGCGTACTCGACGCTGGCCAGGGGTGGCGGCGGGCCGGGGACGTACGCGGCCGGGTCTCGGACGGCGAAGGGGCGCACGTCGCGGTACTGCACCCCGGACCACTCCGCCCGGAACACCCCCGGTCCCGTCCCCGCCGGCTGGGTGCGTACCGGTGATGAGCCGTCGTCGGCCCGCGCCCGCACGACTGCCCGGCCCACCTCGTCACCCCACCGGGCGCCCGCCGTCCGGCGGTGTCCGGGGTGTACGCGCGCCAGGTCGGCGTCGCGCTGGGTGTCGTACGCCGCGGTCCGGGCCGGGTCGACCGCCACCAGCACCGCGTGCGCCGCTGACACCGCCGCCGCGTACGGGTCGGCGTCGTGCGGGCCCGGGCCGCGGATCAGCGCGTGGTGGCGGGCCGGCTCTTCACGGCCGGCGACGATGCCGTTGACCGCGTCGTACATCGCCACGTTGAGCATCGCGTACCAGCGGGCGGCGTCGGCGTCGCTCGCCCGGGTGGTGCGTACCGCTTGGAATGCCGCCTCGTTCCAGGCTCGCACCCCGTCGAATCCCGCCGCCGGGCCGCTGTCGGCCCGGGCCGGGGTGGTCAGGCCCGCGCAGAGCAGGCCGGCTGTCGCCGCGACAAACAGTTTTCGCATGATGCGCCTCCCGATACGGTTCGACCCTCCTCCTCCATCCATCGATGTCCATCGAATGAGTCGGGAACACGACGCGGCGCCGGGCGAGTGTTCTCAAGTACGGCGGCGGTGGACCGATGGGAAGGGCTCTGGCACGGCACTGCTCCCGAGCCGCCCCCGGAAAGGCCCCGCATGACCACTCAGGTTCCCCCCGGCCCCGAGAACTCGGTCGCGCCCCAGGACTACCCACAGTTCACAACCGGCTACGCGCAATATCCGCCCCAGCAACCGGCCGGCGGCGGCTACCCGGCCGTCTCGTACCCGCAGCAGGGTGCGGCCGGCTACCCGGAGCCCGTACCGTATCCGCAGCCCGGCCTGGCGCAGGCCGCCGCCTCTTCCCCGCCCTCGGCCTATCCGACCGCACCGCCGTGGGCGACCGCCGGGCAAGCGCCCGCTCCGCCCGCGCCGTGGGCCACCGCCGAGCAGGCGCCCGCACCGACCGCGCCCCAGGCCGCGCCGTGGGCGGTCGCCGGGCAAGCGCCCACTCAGGCCGCACCGTGGGCCACCGCCGGGCAGACGCCCACTCAGGCCGCACCGTGGGCCACCGCCGGGCAGACGCCCACTCAGGCCGCACCGTGGGCCACCGCCGGGCAGACGCCCGCTCAGGCCGGGCCGAGCGCGCCGCCGGAGCAGCCGCTGCCGCAGTACGGCGGCCTGCTGGTCCCGTTCCCCGACGAGATGCGGCACGCCTCCCGTGCCCAGGCGCCTGCCGTGTGGCCGGTGGCCGTCTTCACCATGCTGTTCGGCATCCTCGGGGCCATCTCCGCCAAGCGCCGCGCCGATCAGGCGCGGCGGTCCCGCAACAGCACCGCCCCGTACTGGATCACCTTCGTGATCTCCCTCGTGGCCGGCGCCTTCTGCTCCTTCGTGGCCTCGGCGGTGCTGGTCGGCCCGCTCGTCACCGAGCTCCGGGAGAACCAGCGGCTGGAGGCCGTGCAGCGCAACGTCGTCGGGGACGGCCAGCTCAAGGACGCCCGGATCAACGTCACCGCGGCACGGTGCCGGCCCGTGGGCGAGCGTGACGTCGAAGGCATGCGTGACTACCTGTGCCGGCTGACCCTCGACGACGGGCACACCGCCACGCTGACCTTGACCGCCGACGAGGCCGGCCAGTGGCACTCGGGACCGGGCCGCTGAGCCGGCGCTGAGCCTCCCGGCCGAAAGAGCGGCCGGCACCGACCCTCCCGGCCGAAAGAGCGGCCGGCACCGACCCTCCCGGCCGAAAGAGCGGCCGGTGATGAGCTTCCCGGCCGTAACAGTGGCCGGCCGGGATGGGGTGGGTGGGCCGTCGTGATGTTCCGGGGGGAACATCACGACGGCCTCCTGTTGTCAGCAGCCCTCGGTCAGAAGACCGGGACGCCCGCGCGGACCAGACGCCAGTTGGCGACGAAGAAGTCAGCCGGGTTGATCTCGCCCTTGGCCTGCGCCCAGTCGATCAACAGCTGCCGGATCTCCTGCTGGGCGTTGTAGACCTGGGTCTTGACGATGCCCGGGAAGTTGCCGCCGCCGCTGCGCCGGTAGTTGTTCACCGCGACCACGAACTGGGCGTCCGGCGCGACCGCGGCACCGGCGATCTCCAGCCGGGTGATCCGGTCACCGACCGGGCGGCTGATGTCGATGTCGTAGTCGACGCCGGAGAACACGTCGTAGTTGTAGTCCGGCACCGCCGGGTCGCTGATCGTCGCCGGGTCCGGCGTGGCGCCCACCGGCAGCGTCACGAAGTACTTCGCCGAATACTCCAGGTACGCCTTCACCTCGGCCCCGGTCAGCACCACGGCCTCGAGCGTGTTGTCGAAGACGTACAGGCCGGCCACGTCCCGGATCTTGACGTCACCCTGCGGGAACACCGCCGTCCGGCTGAACGGCGCGGCGAGCGAGAGCACCGGCAGGGACGCGTACGCGGTGCCGGCCAGCGCCGCGGTCACCGTCTCGGTCTGCACCTTGTTGATGAAGTCCAGGATCGGCGTGTCCTTGTACCGCGACTCGACCGTGGTCAGCTCCACCGTGGAGGTGGCGACGACCTGGTTGACGTACGCGACCGTCTTGGCGTGCTGGGCCTTGACCACGGCCAGCACCCGCGGGTCCTCGGTGACCGTGTTGGTGTTGAGCAGGTCGGACTTCTTCCCGGTGATGGTCCACCGGCCGCGGTCGCGGGTCAGCGTGAAGTCCATCCGGCTCAGCCGCTGGCCCCACTTCGACGGCTCCGACAGCAGCACCTGGGCACCGGTCTGCTTGTTGGTGACGAAACGCTGCGGGACGTTGGCGTGCGCGTGCCCGAACAGGATCGCGTCGATGCCCGGGACCTGCTCGGCGATGAGCGCGCTGGGGTTCTCGTTCGGCAGCTCGGGGCCGTAGCTGGACGTGCCGCTGTCGCCGCCGTGCGCGGAGATCAGCACGATGTCGGCGCCGCGGGCCCGCATGACCGGCACCCACTTCGCGGCCGTGGCGATCATGTCGGCGAAGACCAGCTTGCCCTCGACGTTGCCCTTGTCCCAGATGGCCACGCCGGGGTTGGTCAGGCCGAGGATCCCGACGCGCAGCGTCGGTGCGCCGTGCCCGAGGGAGACCTTCTTGATCACGTACGGCGTGAAGGCCGGCCGCTTGGTCGTCGCGTCGAGCGCGTTGGCGGCCAGCGCTGGGAAGCCCAGCTGGCGGATCCACAGGTTGAGCAGTGGCAGCCCGTAATTGAATTCGTGATTGCCCAGCGTGACGGCGTCGTAGTGCAGCACGTTCATGGCCTTGGCCATCGGGTGCTTCTCACCGGTCGAGGTGATCGGCTCCTGCTTGGCGTAGTACGTGGCCAGCGGCGTGCCCTGGATCGTGTCGCCGGCGTCGAGCACCAGGGTGGCCTTGCCCCGGCGCTCGGCCCGGATCTGGTTGACCAGGGCGGCGAGCTTGGCGACACCGACGTCGTTGTGCGCGCTGTCGTCGTACTCCAGGTCCTTGTAGTAGTCCCAGTTGTAGACGTTGCCGTGGGTGTCGGAGGTGCCGAGCACGGTCAGGTCGTACGTCTTCGGGTGGTGGCCGTGACCGGGACGTGTCGCGGGAGCGGCGCCGGCCGCGTCACCGAGCACGAGCGGAGCGGCGGCACCGGCAGCTGCGGCGGCGAGAACGCCACGCCGCGAGACGCCTGCGGGAAGGGTCATCAGGAACCTTTCGAGGGGAAAATTGCACGCGCCTCGTGGGCGCCCACGAGGCACCATAACCGCCGATGCATTTCCAGGCGAGAGCTGCCCAGGGACCCGGCAGATGTCACGGGACCGGCGGGCATCTCGTAGGATCGCCGCCATGCCTGCGCAGCCGGAACTGCCGCTGCGTCCGATGACGCTCGGTGAGTTGCTGGACGCCGCCATGGCCCTGCTGCGGGCCCGGGCCCTTCCCCTGCTGGCCACGGCCGCCGTCCTCGGCCTGCTGGAGCAGTCCCTGCTGGTGCCGTTGCGCACCGCCGCCTTCGTCACCGCGCCCTACTACGGTCCGGCGCGCGGCCACTTCGGGCAGTGGTGGATCGTCACCGCCCTCGGGTTCGCCACCGAGACCGTCATCCTCACGCTGCTCGGCGCCCTCGCCGCGGCCGCCGCTGCCCCGGCCCTGCTCGGCCGGGCGGTACGCCATCGTGAGCTCTGGTCGCGCACCCGGCCACTGTCCACCATCAGCGTCGCCCTCGTGCTCGGCGTGGCCGGCGGGGTCGCCCTGTTCGCCGGATTCGTGCCCTGGCTGATCCTGTACGGCCTGTTCAGCCTCACCTCCGCGGTCCTGGTCATCGACCGCGCCGGCAACCCGTTCAGTGCGCTCTGGCGCTCGGCGCGGCTGACCACGCGCGGCGCCTTGCGGGGCTTCTGGACCCTGCTCAGCGCCTATCTGACCTGGTTCGTCATCCGGTTCGCGCTGGGCAGCGGGTGGGTGTGGGTCCTGACCCAGCTCAGCGGCGGCGAGCCGGCCTGGCTGACCTGGCTCACCCCGGCCGCCTGGGTGCTCGCCAACGCCGTGGCCTACTCCGCGCTGGCCTGCGTCGCCGCCGTGCTGCTGCTGGAGACGCGGATCCGCACCGAAGGGCTGGACATCGCCATCGGCCGGGCCCGCAGCCGCGGCGAGGACGACTCCGCCGCCCTGGTGTACGCCCGGTGACCCGGGTCTGGGACGAGTTCGCGGCGGCGGTCTTCGACGTCGTCCCGCCGCAGGTCCTGCTCCTGATCCTGCTGGCGATCGCAGGGCTGACCGGTGCGCTCTGGTACTGGTACCCGGCGTGGGTGCCGACCCGGCTGCCCCGGATGCCCCGCCTGCGGATGCCCCGCTGGCGGCTGCCGCGCTGGCGCCGTACCCGGAAGCCGAAGGCCGCCCGGAAGGCCAAGACCAAGGTCGAGCCGGTCTTCGCCCCGACCGTCGTGCTGGCCGACGGCACGCTGCTGGCCGACCGGCTGGCGGCCGAGGGCCGCTATGCCGAGGCCATCCGGCAGCGGTTGCGCGACGTGGTCGGCGACCTCACCGCCGCCGGCGTGGTGGCGCCCCTGCCCGGCAACACCGCCGCCGAGGTCGCGGCGGCTGCCGCCACGCAGCGCCCGGCCGTCGCCGGCTCACTCGCCGGGGCCACCGACCTGTTCTCCGAGATCTGGTACGGCAACCGCCCCGCCCTGCCCGCCCACGACGAACGCATGCGCGCCCTCACCGGTGACGTCCGGATGCGGATGCGCGGGGTGCCGTCGTGAAGTCACGCCGCTGGCTGCGTTTCGCCCTGCCGCTCGCCGTCGTCGCCGGGCTGGCCACGATGACCGGTGTCGCGCACGTGGTGCAGCAGCCGGACCCGACCGATGCCTCTTTCCTCTCCCCCACCAGCGACGAAGGTGACGGCGCGCGGCTGCTCGCCGACGCCCTGACCAGCGCCGGGGTGCGGATCACCGTGCACCGCACCAGCGCCGACGCGATCTCCGACGCCGAGGTGGGCGGGCCGGTCACGCTCTTCGTCACCACCCCTGGGCTGATGCACCCGTCCTACCTGCCACGGCTGGCCGCGCTGCCGGAGCAGGTCCGCGTGGTCATGGTCGCGCCGGGCAAGGACCAGCTGACCGCGGCCGGTCTCTCCGTTCCGGTGGGCGGGCCACGCTGGACGGCCACGGCGCCGCAGCCGGGCTGCTCGACGGACTACGTGAACGCCGCCGGCCCGGCCGCGGTGCAGCGCCTGCGGTACGACGTCTCCGCCTACGAGGCCGTGCGCTGCTACAACGACGGCCTGGTGGAGTTCCGCAGCGCGCGGGTCGCGATGACACTGGTCGGCGCGGCGGACCCGTTCCGCAACGACCGGGCCGACGAGCACGGCAACCGGGCGCTGGCCCGCGGCCTGCTGGCCCGCAGCCCGACGGTGATCTGGCTCGACCTGCACGAGCGCGAGCCGGCCCCGGACGACGGCGCCGGCCGGCCCCCCGAGCCCGAGCAGCCGGATCCCGGCACCGACGGCGACGACCAGGGTGACGACAGCGGCGAACGCCCCGACGACGACCTCCCCGACGAGGAGCCGACCGGTGAGCCGCAGGACGGCGGCGACGCCGATCCGGCCCAGGCCGGCGGTAGCGGCGTCTCGGAAAGCCCGCTGGCCCGGGCCTTCCCGCCGGCGGTCTGGGCCACCCTGGCTCTGCTGGCTCTCGCCGCGCTAGCGCTGGCCGCGGCCTCCGCGCGCCGGCTCGGCGCCCCGGTGGCCGAGCCGCTGCCGGTCCGGGTCCGGGCCGCCGAGACCGTCCGCGGCCTGGGCGGGCTCTACCAGCGGGCCGGGGCGCGCAGCACATCGCTGGCCACTCTGCAGGGCGCGGCCCGGGTGCGGCTGGCCGAGCACTACGGGCTGCCCGCGGACGTCCCGGCCGACGAGGTGGCGGAGCGCGTCGCGGCCACCGTCGGCCAGCCGGTGCTGGAGGTACGGCACATGCTCAGCGGCGGTGTCGAGGACAGCGACGAGGAGCTCGCCCGCGCCGCGACGACCGTGCAGAACCTGGTCCGCTTCGTGACGGGGCAGCAGAACTGGCAACAGGGAACAGACGAGGGGAATCTGACGTGACGTCTTCCGCAGGAGTGGAGGCCATTGCGGCACGCGACGCGCTGCAACGCCTCCGGGTCGAGGTCGCCAAGGCGGTCATCGGCCAGGACGCGGTGGTCGGCGGTGTGGTCATCGCGCTGCTCTGCGGCGGCCACGTGCTGCTCGAGGGCGTACCCGGGGTGGCCAAGACCCTGCTGGTGCGGGCTCTGGCCGCGGCGCTGGACATGGACACCAAACGGGTGCAGTTCACCCCGGACCTGATGCCCGGTGACGTGACCGGCTCGCTGGTCTACGACGCGCGGACCGCCGCGTTCAACTTCCGGCCCGGGCCGATCTTCACCAACCTGCTGCTCGGTGACGAGATCAACCGGACCCCGCCGAAGACCCAGGCGGCGCTGCTGGAGGCCATGGAGGAACGCACGGTCAGCACCGACGGTGAAACCCGCCGGCTGCCCGAGCCGTTCATCGTGGTCGCCACCCAGAACCCGATCGAGTACGAGGGCACGTACCCGCTGCCGGAGGCGCAGCTGGACCGGTTCCTGCTGAAGCTCACCGTGCCGCTGCCGCAGCGCGAGGAGGAGCTCGGTGTGCTCAAGGCGCACCACCACGGCTTCGACCCGCGGGACTTGAAGGCCGCCGGGGTCGGGCCGGTGGCGACTGCCGCCGACCTGGCCGCGGGCCGGGAGGCCGCGCGCCGGGTCGCCGTCGCCGAGCCGGTACTGGAATACATCGTGGACCTGTGCCGGGCCACCCGGGTGTCACCGGCGCTGGAGCTGGGCGCGTCCCCGCGCGGTTCGACCGCGCTGCTCGCGGTCGCGAAGGCCCGCGCCTGGCTGAGCGGCCGCGAGTACGTGCTGCCCGACGACGTGAAGGCCTTCGCCATCCCGACCCTGCGGCACCGGGTACGCCTGCGCGCCGAGGCCGAGCTGGACGGCGTCTCCACCGACTCGGTGCTGCGGACTGTGCTGGGCGCCGTGCCCGCGCCCCGCTGAGCCGACCGTGATCACCAGGCGTTTCGCGCTGCTGCTGGCGCTGGGCCTCCCGCTGCCCGCGCTGCTGCCGGGCCCGTGGCTGCTGACCGCGGCCGTGCTGGGGCTCGCCGTCGTGGCGGCAACGCTGGACGTGCTGGTCGCGGCGCCGCTCACCGGGGTCACGCTGCGCCGCTCGGGCGAGGCGACGGTGTGGCTGGGCGAGACGACCACCATGGCGCTGACCGTGGGCAACGCCGCCCGGCGGCCGATGTGGCTGCGGCTGCGCGACCGCTGGGTGCCGTCCGCCGGCGCCGACAACACCGAGCACCGGCTCAACCTGCTGCCGGGTGAGGAACAGGAGCTCACCACCACGCTCACCCCGACCCGGCACGGTGACCGGCGGGCGGTGCGGGTGACGCTGCGCTCGTACGGGCCGCTCGGGCTCGCGTACCGGCAGCGGCGGCAGAAGTGGGACGAGGCTGTCACGCCGGAGTCGACGCTGCGCGTGCTGCCGCGCTTCCCGTCCCGCCGGTTGCTGCCGGAGAAGCTGGCCAAGCTGCGCATCTTCGACGGCGCCGTGGTGACCCGCGGGCGCGGCCAGGGCACCGAGTTCGACGTGCTGCGCGAGTACGTGATCGGCGACGACGTGCGCTCGATCGACTGGCGGGCCAGTGCCCGTACCCATGACGTGGTGGTCCGCACCTGGCGCCCGGAACGTGACCGCCGGGTGATCTGCGTGCTGGACACCGGCCGCACGTCGGCGGCCCGGATCGGCGACGAGCCCCGCCTCGACGCCGCCATCGACGCGGCGCTGCTGCTGGCCGTACTGGCGTCCAAGGCCGACGACCGGGTCGACCTGCTGGCGCTGGACACGGCGGTCCGGGCCAAGGTCGAGGGCGGCGGTCACCGCACCAAGCTTCCCCGGCTGATCAGCTCGATGGCCGCCCTGGAGCCGGCGCTGGTCGAGACGGACTTCGGGCTGGCGGCCGGCGACCTGCTGCGCCGCGACCACAAACGCTCGCTGGTGGTGATCTTCACGGCGCTGGACGCGGCCCCGATCGTCGAGGGCCTGCTGCCGATGCTGTCCCGGCTGACCACCCGGCACCGGGTGGTGCTGGCCAGCGTGCGCGACCCGGAAACCGCCCAGCTGGCTGAACTGCCACCGGAAGGCGCCATCGCGGCGGACGTGCACGTGGCCGCGGCGGCGGAGCTGGCGCTGGCCGAGCGCGGCCGGGTACGGGCGCTGCTGGAACAGCAGGGGGTGCTGGTCGTGGACGAGCTGCGCGAGAACTTCGCCTCGAAGGTCGCCGACGTCTACCTGATGCTGAAAGCGGCCGGGCGCCTCTGACCGCTCAGTGGGCGGCCAGGAAGGCGGCCACGGCACAGACCGCCGCCGCCACGGTCCGGCCGCGGTCGATCAGCAGCAGCCGGTGCAGCACGTCCCGGGACCAGCCCTGGCCCAGCCGGCCGTGCGCCGGCGCCGCGCCGAAGGCCGTGAGCAGCCCGGCGATCGCCGCAGCGAGCACCGAGACGAGCGTCCAGGCGTCCGGTCCGGCCAGCACCGCCCAGCCGCAGGCCACCACCAGCAGGCCGTAGACGACCACCACCACGGGCGTGATCCGGCGGCCGTGCGCGTCATGGATCTCCTGCCAGGCGGACTCCGGCGCGTCGGCCAGCGCCGGATACACGACGCAGGACACTGTCAGCTGGAAGCCCAGGTGCAGCGCGGCCGCCGCCAGCAGGAGCGGCGCGGAGGAAGAGGAGTCCACCGGGCTAAGCGGTCGGGACCGGGGTGACCGAGTGCTCCGGAGCCAGGTCACCGGTCTCGCCGCGACGGTGCGCCGCCCCGCCCACGCCCAGCGCGTACGCCATGAAGGCCACCCACACCACCGCCCCGATCCCGATCCGCAGCACCGTCGGCAGGCCGGACGGGGTCACGTACGCCTCCAGCAGTCCGGCGACGCCCAGCGTCACGGCCAGGCCCAGTGCGACCAGCATGCCGCCGCGGGCGCACTCGGCCAGCGCCTGGCCGCGGGTGCGGTGCGGGCCGGGCGCGATCCAGGCCCAGCCGATCCGCAGGCCGACCCCCGCGCCGACGAAGATGCAGGTCAGCTCGAGCAGGCCGTGCGGGAGGATGAAGCCGAAGAAGGTGTCCGCGTGGCCCGTGTAGATCATCACGCCGCCGGACATGCCCAGGGCGAAGATGTTCTGGCCGAGGATGTAGATGACCGGCAGGATCAGCACTCCCGAGGCCAGGCACTGCGCCGCGATCAGGGCGTTGTGGGTCCAGACGCTGGCCGCGAAGTTCTGCGCCTGGAACTCGCTGTAGTAGCCGACGAAGTCCTGCTCGGCGTAGCGCCGCAGCTCCTGACCGGTGCCGAAGGTGCTGATCACGTCCGGGTGGGCGGAGAAATACCACATCAGGGCCCAGGCCACCAGCACGTCGACGACCATCACCGTCAGCCACCAGCGGCGGGCCTGGTAGAGCTGGGCCGGGAACGCCGAGGTGAAGAAGCGCCGGACGGGCTGCCAGGAGAAGCTGCGGCCGCCGGTGACCGCCGAACGGCCGGCGATGACCAGCTGGGACAGCGAGGCCAACAGGATCGGGTCCGGTGAGTGGCTGCGGACCACGGACAGGTGGGTCGCCGCCCGCTGGTAGAGCAGGACCAGCTCGTCGGCCTCGGACGGGGACAGCCGCCGGCGGCGGGCCAGCACCTCGAGCCGGTTCCACTCCCCGCGGCGCTCGGCGACGTACGCGTCCAGGTCCACCGGCGCAGCGTAGCCAACGCCGATCGGGTTAACTACCCGCATGACTGTGGCGGTGCCGGCGAGCGGCGGGAGCGACGAGCCGATCGTCAACGGGGAGGCCGTCGAGGTCGACGTACGCCCGGCCCGGGTCGGCTCGCGCGGCCTGGCGCTGATCATCGACATCGCCATGCAGCTGGTCTTCGTCCTGCTGACGGTCATCCTCATCGGGATCGGCACGTCGGTGCTGCCGCCGGGCGTGGCCGACGGTGCGTTCATGCAGGCCGCCTTCACCATCGGCGTCATCCTGGTGTTCATCGCCTACCCGACGATCGCCGAGACGCTGACCAACGGCCGCAGCATCGGCAAGCGGGCGATGGGGCTGCGGGTGGTCCGGGTCGACGGCGGCCCCATCCGGCTGCGGCACGCGCTGACCCGCACCCTGGTCGGCGTGGCCGTGGAGTGGCCCGGCCTGCTGTTCCCGCCGCTGACCTGGGCGGTCGCGCTGACCACCATGATCTTCTCGGCCCAGGGCCGGCGGCTGGGCGACCAGGCGGCGGGCACGTTCGTGATCCACGAGCGGTCCCCGGCGCCGTGGGGCTGGGTGCCGTCGATGCCGCCGCAGCTCGCCGGCTGGGCGGCCGAGCTCGACCTCAGCGGGCTCGACGACGAGCTGGCCCTGGCCACCCGGCACTACCTGGCCCGGGCCGGCGAGATCCGGCAGCCGCAGAACGGGCGCTTCGCGCACACCCTGGCCCAGGAGGTCGCCGAGAAGATCTCCCAGACCCCACCGCCCGGCACCCCGCCCTGGATGTTCCTCAGCGCGGTGCTGGCCGAGCGCCGCCGCCGGGCCGGCCGGCGGGTGCACACCACCCGCGCGCTGACCCAGCGGATCTGGCCCGGCTTCGGCCGGCTGGACTGGGCCCAGCCGGCCGTCACCGACCCGACCTGGGACCCGGCGGGCGCCAACCGGCCGCTGCTCGGCGTCGTCAAGGAGGAGGGGCGTCCGCTCTAGAGCCGCTCCGGTGTCTCGATGCCGAGCAGGTCGAGGCCCTGCCGCAGGGTCCGGCCGGTCAGCTCGCAGAGGCCGAGCCGGCTCTCCATGATGCCGACCGGCGCCTTCAGCACCGGGCACGCCTCGAAGAAGGCGCTGAAGGTCTGGGCCAGCCCGTGCAGGTAGCCGGCCAGCCGGTGCAGCTCCAGCGACCCGGTCAGCCCGGTCACCACCCGGGCGAAGCCGAGCAGTTCCAGCGCCAGGGCCCGTTCGGCCGGGGCGGTGATCCGGATCGGTCCCGGCGCCGCCTGCGCCTTGCGCAGGATGCCCCGGGTCCGGGCGTACGCGTACTGCAGGTACGGCCCGGTGTTGCCGGTCAGCGCGAGCATCCTGTCCCAGTCGAACACGTAGTCCGACATCCGGTCGCCGGACAGGTCGGCGTACTTGACCGCGCCGATCCCCACCGCCCGCGCCACCTCGGCCGAAGGGGCCAGCGCCGCGGCCCGGGTGACCGCCTCGTCCAGCACGGCCGCCAGCTTCACCGAGTCGCCGGAGCGGGTCCGGAACATCTTGCCGTCGGTGCCCAGGATCGAGCCGAAGCCGACGTGTTCGGCCCGTACGCCGGCCGGCAGCCAGCCCGCGGCCGCCGCCACCGCGTAGACCATCGCGAAGTGGGTGCGCTGCGGGGCGCCGACGACGTAGAGCAGCCAGGTCGCGCCCAGGTCACCGGTCCGGTACCGCAGGGCGGCGAGGTCGGTGGCCGCGTACCCGTAACCGCCGTCGCTCTTGCGCACGATCAGCGGCAGCGGATCGCCGCCCCGGCCGGTGAAGCCCGGCGGGAACGCGCACAGCGCGCCCTCGCTCTCCCGCAGCAGGCCCCGCGCGGCCAGCTCAGCCACCACGGATTCCAGCCTGTCGTTGTAGAAGCTCTCGCCGATGAAGTCCCGCGGGCCGAGTGTCACCCCGAGCCGGTCGTACGCGGCCAGCAGATACCGCTGTGACGCCGCGACGAAGTGCCGCCACTGCCGCAACGTGTCCTCGTCACCTGCCTGCAGCGCCACCACCCGCTGCCGCGACCGGGTCCGGAAGTCCTCCTCGGCGTCGAACCGGGCCCGCGCGGCCTGATAGAAAGCGGTCAGATCGGTGATCTCGTCGGCGTCCCCGCCGCCCAGGTGCTCGATGAGCATGCCGAACGCCGTACCCCAGTCACCGAGGTGGTTGGCCCGCACGACGTCGTGACCGAGCCACTCGAGCAGCCGGGCGATGGCGTCACCGATGACGGTCGAGCGCAGGTGCCCGACGGTCAGCTCCTTGGCGATGTTCGGCGACGAGTAGTCGACGACGATCCGCTCGGGACTCGTCGTGGGCGGCACCCCGAGCCGGGCGTCGGCGGCGAGATCGTTGGCACCGGCGGCGATCACCTCGTCGGTCAGCCGCAGATTGAGAAAGCCCGGACCGGAGATCTCGGCGGTGGCGACCCCGGCCAGGTCGGCCGCGGCCAGCACCCGGGCCGCGATGTCGCGCGGCGGCCGGCCGAGCGGGCCGGCCAGCGGCAGCGCCGCGCCGGACTGGAAGTCGGCGTGCCGGGAACGCCGCACGGCCGGATCGACGGTCGCCTGCGCGACCTGGGCGAACGCGGGGGCGAGCCGGGCGGTGAGCAGAGCTTCGAGATTCATGACGACCCATCGACTGGTACGCGGAGACGGGTCGACAGGTGCCGGGGCCACTCGCGCCGGCGGGATCGACCCGCCGGCTGGAGGCACGTGCTAACGCAACCGGAGGGGGCTCATCCGGCGTCGCTCGCTGTAGTTGCTGTGCACGGCAGCGATGTTACCGGGTCAATCCGCGGGCTGGGGAGGAGAATGATCCGGGTGAAGAAGCTCATCAATGCCGTTGACGATGTCGTCAGCGAGGCCCTGGACGGACTCACGCTCACCGCCGCCGGCATCGCCCGCCTGGCCGGCTCGACCACCGCTGTCCGTACCGACATCGACCACGTCCGCACGGCCGGGCACGTCGCCCTGCTCTCCGGCGGCGGGGCCGGGCACGAGCCGGCCCACGCCGGGTACGTGGGCGCCGGCATGCTGACCGGGGCGGTCGCGGGTGACGTGTTCACCTCGCCGTCCGTGGACGCCGTCCTGGACGCCATCCGGGCGGTGGCCACCCCCGGCGGCGTCCTGCTGATCGTCAAGAACTACACCGGCGACCGCCTCAACTTCGGGCTCGCCGCCGAGCTGGCCCGGGCCGAGGGCGTCGACGTGGCCACCGTCGTGGTCGCCGACGACGTCGCGCTGGCTGCCGAGGGAGGCGCCGGCCGCCGGGGCCTCGCGGGCACCGTGCTGGTCCACAAGGTCGCGGGCGCGGCCGCCGCGGCCGGTCTGCCGCTGGCCGAGGTGGCCCGCCGGGCCCAGCGCGTCGCGGACACGGTCGGCACGATGGGCCTGGCCCTCAGCGCGTGCACCGTGCCCGCGGCCGGCCAGCCCGGCTTCCTGCTCGACGCCGACGAGGCCGAGTGGGGCCTGGGCATCCACGGCGAGCCCGGGGTGGAACGCGCCGCCCTGCAGGAGGCTCACGACGTGGCCGAGCGCCTGGTCACCGCGATCGCCGACGACCGCGGCGTCGCCCCCGGTCAGCCGGTCGCGCTGCTGGTCAACGGTCTCGGCGCGACCCCGCCGATGGAGCTGTCCATCGTGGCCGACGCCGCCGTCCGGCAGCTGCGCAAACGCGGCAACCCGGTGGCCCGGCTCTGGGCCGGTAACTTCCTCACCGCGCTGGACATGGCCGGCGTCTCGGTCAGCCTGCTCGCCGTCGACGAGGAGCTGCTGACCGCGCTGGACGCGCCGACGACCGCGCCGGCCTGGCCGCACACCATCCCGGCGGCCGAGGGTGCGGTCATCCCGGCGCCGGCCCCGGCCGAGGGCCCGACCGGCACGCTGCCCGCCGACGACCCGGTGCGCCAGGCCCTGGAGGCGGTGGCGGAGACGCTGGTCGCCCACCGCGACGAGCTGACCGACCTGGACCGCGAGGTCGGCGACGGCGACATGGGCATCAGCATGGCCCGGGGCGCGGCGGCGGTGCTGGCGGAGTGCCCCGAATACCCCGGCGAGCAGGGCCCGGCGGCGGTGCTGCGGGCCACGTCGGCGACCGTACGGCGCAGCGTCGGCGGCACCTCCGGCCCGCTGTACGCGATCCTGCTGCTGCGCGCGGCGGCCGCCCTGGAGGAAGCCGGCCCGGACGACCCGGCCCGCGCGTGGTCGGCGGCGCTGCGAGCGGGCACCGACGGCGTCCGCGAGGTCGGCGGGGCCGAGGTCGGCGACCGTACGATGGTCGACGCCCTGGCCCCGGCCGCGGAGGCGATGGCCGCGGCGTTGCGCGACGGCGCCTCGGGCCGGGACGCCCTGGCCGCCGCGGTGGACGCGGCCCGCAACGGCGCGCAAGGTACGACGGCGATCCGGGCCCGGCTGGGCCGGTCCAGCTACCTGGGCGACCGGGTGATCGGCCACCCGGACCCCGGCGCCCGCGCCGTGGTGCTGTGGCTGTCGTCCGTGGCGTCGTCCCTGCCCCCGGCATGACCTGGGATCC
The DNA here is from genome assembly GCF_055586185.1 of Actinoplanes sp. NPDC051405. Taxonomy (NCBI): domain Bacteria; kingdom Bacillati; phylum Actinomycetota; class Actinomycetes; order Micromonosporales; family Micromonosporaceae; genus Actinoplanes; species Actinoplanes sp. NPDC051405. Next base: position 14,775 of record NZ_JBVJIR010000036.1, on the reverse strand, counting down.
CGCCGCCGGGATCCTGGCCCTGCCGTCCGGGCGGCTGGTGCGCGGGCGGGGACTCCGCCGGCCGCTGCCGCCCGGGCCGGTCCCGGAGTTCGGGGTGTACCTGCTCGGCGCCGAACCGGCCCCGGTGGCGTGGGAGAGCCGGTGGCTGCGCTGGCCCGACTTCCGGCTGCCGGCCGACCGGGCCCAGGCGGTGAAGCTGCTGGGCGAGGCCTGGGAGCGGGCCGCGGACGAGCGGGTGGAGATCGCCTGCGGCGGCGGCCGGGGGCGCACGGGTACGGCACTGGCCTGCCTGGCCGTGCTCGACGGCGTGCCCCCGTCGGAGGCGGTGGCTTACGTCCGCGCCGGCTATCACCGCGGGGCGGTCGAAACGCCGTGGCAACGCCGCTACGTCCGGACGTTCCCCTGATGTGGTCCACCGGCCGGCCGGCGGCGATCGGCCCGGCTCGGCCCGGCGCGGCCGGCTCGGCTCGGCGGGCCGCCGAGGCCGGGCCTAGGTGGCCGGTAGGGCGGCGCCCTCGATGAGGTCGGCGACGTAGCGGTCGACCCGCTCGGCCAGGGCGTCGTCCGGGATCATGAACTGCAGGCCGGCCTCGCCCGCCTCCTCGCCCGTGCCGAGGCTGACCACCCGGGCCGGGATCGCTTCGGGCAGCGGGCCCAGGCCCTCGATCCGGACGGCGTCGCCGATGCTCAGCGGGCTGCCCGGGTCCAGGCCCACCCGGATACCGCCGCGACTGACGTTGATCAGCTCGGTCGTGTAGGTGTCCCCGGCCCGCTGCACCCGGACCGTGCCGGACATGGTCACCCGGTCGCTCTCCCGGCGTTCGAGCTGCGCGGACAGGCCCGACATCTCCTCGACCCGGCCGATCGTGCGGCCCATCTGGTCGGCCAGCCGGCCCACCACCGTGCCCTGGTCGGCGGCGACCGCGCGCAGCGACGTCGCGGCGTCGCCCACCCCGGCGATGCCGGCGACCATCGCGGCGATGGTGTCGGCCATCTGCTGGGTGTCGCGTTCGAGCTCGCTGATCGTCCCGGCGATCTGCTCGGTCGAGACGGACGTGCTGTTGGCCAGCTCCTTGACCTCGTCGGCGACGACGGTGAAGCCCAGCCCCAGCTCCCCCGCCCGGGCGGCCTCGATGGTGGCGTTGAGGGCCAGCAGCCGGGTCTGGCCCGCGATGCCCTTGACCAAAGTGGCCGTCTCGGCGACCCGGCGCAGGCTCTGCTCCAGCGAGGCGATCACGTCCTCGGCCCGGCGGGCGTCGGCCACCACCGCCTCGGTGGCCGCGCCGGTGGCCGAGATGCCGCTGTCGATGGTCTCGGCCGCGCGCCGGACGTCGCCGACCTGGTCGGTGACCCGGCGCAGTTCCTCGGCGATGACCGTGGTCGACCCGTCGATGATGTGCTGGGCGCGGTCGCGCAGCCGCAGCTCGGCCTGCCGCTGATGCTGGAAGCTGGTCCGCAGCTGCTCCTCGCGGACGACCTGGGCGCGGGCCAGCTCCTGCTCCTGGGCCAGCATCCGGGACCGCGCGGTGGTCAGGGCCAGGCCGATGTCACCGAGCTCGTCCCGGCCGGCCGGGACCGGGCGCGGCTCCAGGTCACCATCGGCGATCGCCGTGACGCCGCGGACAGCCAGGGCGACATCGTGCCGGGTGCGCCACAGCACGCCGACGGCGAACCACGCGGCCAGAACAAAACCGCCGATGGTGACGCAGAGGACGATGAGCCGTTCGCGGGCGAAACCGTCCACCCGGACCTCGAGCAGGTCGTCCAGGACCTCGGCGAGCGGGCCGACCGCGCCGGACATGGCCGTCGCCACCGGGCCCACGTCGGCCGGGCCGGGCCGGCCCAGATTGTCGGTGAGCTGGCCGGCCAGCGTGGTCATGGCGTCGGCCGCGGCGGCGATCTCGGTCAGCCGGCCGTCGAGCCCGTCCATCGCTGTGTTGGCGGCCGCGGTGCTCACGTCGTACCGCAGGTTGTCGGCCGCCGTGGCCAGCTCCCCGGCCCGGACCGCCTGGGTCGCGATGGCGTTGGTCCCGCCGGTCAGATCGGCCGCGGCGATCTTGGCCGCGGCCAGCAGCGCCTTCGGCAGCTGCACGATCTGGGCGTCCATGACGTAGAACGAGTCCAGGTCCGGGTCCAGGATCAGATTCGAGTTGTTGCCGGCGTCGGTGATCAGCCCGGCGAGCGCCGTGGCCAGCGCGAACCGCTGGATCGGCTTGGGCCCCAGCCGCCCCGGCACGGCCCGCACGGAGTCGTCGAGCCGCAGCTCGGGATGGGCGGCCACGGCGGCCCGGACCCCGGCCAGGTCGGGTTCCTTGGCGGCGACCGTGTTCGCCAGCGCCAGCAGAGCCGGCCGGACCACCTCGAGGCCCTGCCGTTCGGCCTCGCTGAAGGCGATCTGGGCCCGGGCCTCGCGGACGTAGGCGGACGTGGCCACGATCCCGGGGATCATCAGCACCAGGATGAGGGCGGCCAGGCGCGTGCTGGTGCGCATCCGGTCCGCGATGGGCAGGACCGGGCGCAGCAGCGCCGGGGCGGTGGATTCGCTCTGCATCGCCGGCTAGAGCCGATCCCGGTACGCCGCGTGCTCGGCCCCCACCGTCATCCGCATGCCCCGATTCCACCATGCGAAAGCCTCATGATCGGGCGAAACGGCGCAGTGGGCGGCACCTGCTTCACTGATGCGCTCGCCCGACGTGACGGTCCCTGCATTCTGCATCGCACTGGTTCATCCGCGAGCCGCCCGGGTACGGCTTGCATGATTCGTTATGTGAGAGGGGTTCACTCGTGCCGGCAATGACGCACGACATCGAAGACCTGCGCCTGCACAGCCGCATGTACGACGCCGTCATCGACGAGATCGACGGGCGCCGGATCCGGATCGGCCAGGACTGGCTGGTCGACTGGGCCTCCTGCAACTATCTGGGCCTGGACCTCGACGAGGAGGTCATCGGCGCGGTCGAGCCGCAGCTGCGCAAGTGGGGCACCCATCCGAGCTGGTCGCGCATGCTCGGCAGCCCGCAGCTCTATCCGCAGCTCGAGGAGCGCCTGAGCGACCTGCTCGGCGCCGAGGACGTCCTGCTGCTGCCGACCATCTCCCAGATCCATCTCGGGGTCATCCCGGCGCTGGCCCAGCAGGGCACGTTGATCATGGAGAGCCGGGCGCACAAGACCATCTACGACGGTTGTGTCTTCGCGCGAGGGCAGGGCGCGACGCTGCGCCGCTTCCGCAGCGGCGACACCGACGAGCTCGCCCGGCTGCTCCGGGAGGCCACCGCCCGGCCGGTGATGGTCTGCATGGACGGCGTCAACAGCATGACCGGCGACATCCCGGACCTGAAGACGTACGCCCGGCTGTGCCGGGAGTACGGCGCCGTGCTGTACGTCGACGACGCCCACGGCATGGGCGTGATCGGTGAGCGCAGTCCCGTCGAGCAGTCCCCGTACGGGCTGCGGGGTAACGCCATCGTCAAGCACAGCGGTGAGACGTACGACGACATCATCCTGGTCGGCGGCTTCTCCAAGGCCTACTCGTCGCTGCTGGCGTACCTGGCGTTGCCGACGGCGGTGAAGGACAGGCTGAAGGTCGCCGCGCCGACGTACCTGTATTCCGGCCCGTCCCCGGTGGCGTCGCTGGCCACGGTCATGGCCGGCCTTGACGTCAACGACAAACGCGGGGACGAGCTGCGCACGCACCTCTACCGGCTGACCATGAAGCTGCTCTCGCACGTCCGGGGCCTCGGTGTGCACACCCTGAACAAGGACGACACCCCGGTCGTGGAGATCCCGATCTCGCCCGATCATGACCTGATCGCCGTCTCCGAGCGGCTGTGGCGGGCCGGGCAGTACGTGACGCTGGCGCCGTACCCGGGGGTGCCCCGCGACGAGATCGGCTTCCGCGTCCAGCTCACCGCGGCGCACACCGAGGCCCAGGTCGACGCCCTCAACGACGTGCTGACCGAGCTGGCCGGGGACGGGGCACTGCGGGCCGCCGTCCCTCAGCAGCGCCGGCCGGTCGACTGACCGGGCACGGCCCGTTCAGACGCGGGTGGCCAGCACCTCGACGTACGCGGACGGGACCTTCGTGGTGCCGTCCGTGGCCACGTCGTACCGGGTGATCAGGTCGACCAGGTCGGCGTGCAGCAACTTGCCGTCCTCGCCGAGCGCCTCGAAGGCCTTCAGCGTCGGCCCGTAGTGCGCCCGGAAGTAGTCGGCGAAGTCCTCCGGGGACCCGAACCGGAAGACGAACTCGCGCCGGGTCACCCGCAGGTCGCGGACCCGGTCGCCGAAGAGTTCCCGCAGCCGCGGCTCGTTGCCCCATTCCACGGGCGCGCGCACGCCGGGCGGCGGCGGGACGCGGCGGCCGACGGTGCGGAAGAGCTCGCCGATGAAGCCGTCCGGCGTCCAGTTGGCCAGGGCGATCGTGCCGCCCGGCCGGCACACCCGGGTCAGTTCGGCGGCCGCGCGTTCCTGGTCGGGGGCGAACATGACGCCGACGACGGACAGGACCGCGTCGAACTCGCCGTCGCGGCCGGGCAGGGCCTCGGCGTCGCCCTCGACGAAGCCGACCGGGAGGTGCTCGGCGTCGGCCCGCGCCCGGCCGCGGTCCAGGAGTTCGGGTACGTAGTCGACGCCCGTCACCGTGCACAGGCACCGGGCCGCCGCGATGGCCGCGTTGCCCGTACCGGTGGCCACGTCGACGACCCGCGACCCGGCGGACAGGTCCGCGGCCTGCACGAGCGCCTCGGAGATGGGTTGGATCAGGGCCGCGACCGCGCCGTAGTCGCCGCTGGCCCAGGTCTTCTGCTGGCGTGCTTTGATGCCGTCAAGGGCAAGTGAACTCGTCATGCGGCTGACGCTAGGAGCGGCGGGCCGGGGTTCGCGTGGGGAGTTCTCCCCATGTTGGCGTCAGCGAGGTGCGAGCAGACCGAGGCGGCGAGCGGCCGCGGCGGCCTGGCCTCGCGACGGTACGCCGAGCTTGCCGAGCACCGCCGACACATGATGGTCGACGGTCTTCGCCGACAGTGTCAGCCGCGCGGCGATGTCGGCGTTGCTCAGCCCTTCCGCGAGCAGCGTCAGCACCTCCCGCTGCCGGGCGGTCAACCCGGTCGGATGGGCGGCCGTGGTCGGACGAGGCCCGCGCGGCACCTTGGCGCCCTTGTCCCGCAGCTCGGCGCGCAGCCGCCGGGCCGTGCCGACCGCGCCGAGACCGTCCACAATGCGCAGCGCCTCGGCGATCGCCTCCTCGCCACCGCAGCTCAGCGCCTCCGCCCGGGCGTACGCGCAACCCCGCCGCTCCCATTCGGCGGCGGCACCCCGCCAGTCCCCTTCGATCAGCAACCTGTACGGCAGCGCGATCAGCTCGGTGACCGGGATCGGCTCCCCGGCCCGCCACTGCCAGTAGGCGAGCTGTCCCGCGAACCAGGCATGCCCGACCCGGGCCGCCACCGCGTACCCACGTCGTGCCTCGGCGGCCGCGCGGGCCGGATCTCCGGCGATCCAGTAGTACTCGGCCAGCCCGGTCGAGACCGGCCCGACGAACTGCACCTCGTCCGCCTCGTAGGCCGGCCCCTCGGCCTTGAGCAGGATGTCGACGGCATCCGGGTCGCCGCGGCGTGCCCGCAGCTTGCCGAGCGCGACCTGCGCGGTGCTGCGGGAGGGCCCGGGACGCTCCGGACCGGACATGGCCGTCTCGGCGTCGGCCTGGGCGCCGGCCCAGTCGCCGCGGGCCAGCAGCATCGCGGCCCGGTAGCCGAGCAGGTGCCGCACGTAGCCGTCCAGGTCCCGGGCCTCGGCGAAGTCCAGCACCCGTTCCAGCACGTCCTCGGCGATGTCGAAGTCGCACCACTCGACCGCCTGGCAGGCCTTGTTGGCCAGGGCCCGGGTGGCGTGGTCGTCGAGCCCGGCCGCGGCGGCGAGCGTGTGGGCCCGTTCCAGCTCCGCGCCGCCCTGCACGGGGTCGTGTTCCTGTCGGGTCGAGCCCACGTTGACCAGGGCGTGCACCTCGGTGTCCAGGTCGCCGAAGTGCCGGGCCAGGTCGATGGCGCGTTCGCCCCACTCGATGGCGGTGGCCTCACCGGCGAGCATGTGCAGCTGCGACAGGTTGCTGTAGGCCATCGCGAGCTGCGGTCCGGGCGCGATCGACTCGAGCACCTCGACCGCCCGGACGCCGGCCTGCCGGGCCTGCCGGGTGTACCCCCGCCACCAGCTGAGCCGGGACACCCAGCGCAGGTTCTCGCCGATCCGTACGGTGTCACCGGCCTGCTCGCGCAACGTCAGCGCCTGCCGCCGGGCCTCCAGCGCCTCCACGATCTGCCCGGCCAGATAGGCGACGGTCGCGTACGCCTCCAGCAGCTCGGCCCGCTCCCCCGCCGTCGCGCCGGCCGCGTGCCGCAGCGCCAGCTCGTAGTGGGCCGCGGCCTGCTTGTTGGCACCCACCCCGGCAGCCCGTACGGCGGCCACGGGTGCCCAGCGCAGCACCGCGGCGGCGTCCCCGGCGTGGTGGGCGTGGTGCACGAGCCGGGCCGGGTCCACGCCGGCCCGGGCGGCGAGCTGGGCGAGCACGTCGGCGTGCAGGGCGGCCCGGCGCACCGGCGACAACTCCTGCTCCACGGCCCGGCGCAGCAGCTCGTGCCGGTACGCGACCCCGTCCGCCGTGGCGCTCAGGACGCCTCCGGCCAGGCATTCCTCCACTCCGGCGCCGCGTGACGCGAGCAGCGCGGGCTCGGCCTGGGACGGCACGACAGCCACGAAACCGGCGGCCTCCCGGCCCTCCGGAGACAGCGCGGACAGCCGGGACAGCACCAGGTCGCGCACGGTGGCGGGCACCGCGGAGTCGGTCGCGGCGAGGACCTCGGTGACCAGCAGGGGGTTACCGCCCGTCACCGCGTACACGGAGGAGGAAGCCCGGCCCGCGCGGCGGGCGAGCTCGTCGACCGCCTGGACCGACAGCGGGGCCAGCGGAAACCGACGGACCAGGGTCCGCGGCAGGCCGGCCAGGACGGTCCGCAGCTGGTGGTCGGGACCGATCTCGTCATCACGGTACGTGAGAACGAGCAACACCCGCAGCACCGCCAGCCGACGCCCCAGGAACGCCACCAGGTCGAGGGTCGCCTCGTCGGCCCAGTGCAGGTCCTCCATGACCACCACGGGCCGGCGGCGCTGCCGGGGACCGTCGAGCGCGTCGAGCAGGGCGTCGAAGACCGCGCTGCGCTCCCCCGCGGCCATCCGTTCCCGCAGCGCACCACCCACCTCGCGGGCGATGTCGTGCAACGGCCCGAGGGCCCGCGGGGTGAGCAGCGGGTCGCAGGCGCCCCAGAGCACCCACGCGCGCGGCCCGGTAGCAGCGGCGAAGGCGGAGGCCAGACTGGACTTGCCGGCACCTGCCTCACCGGAGACGACAGCGATCCGCCCGCCGCCGGCCGTGTCGGCCAGCAGCGCGTCCAGTTCGGCGAGGGGGCCGTCGCGCTCCAGAAGGTCCATCGCGGCCGAGCGTACTGACGCGCGGCGGTCCGGCACTGCCGACAACCGGACAGTCTTGGCAGCTCAATGGGGCGGACCGGGGCGTTCCGGCCACGGGTCCGCCGCCGCGGTCAGCCGAACGCAGGCGCCGGCTCGGCCACGGGGTAGTCGTCGCGCAGTTCCTCGGGGGTGGTGGCGCGGCCGAAGTGCCAGCCCTGGCCGAGGCCGGCACCGAGCTTCGCCAGCGCCGCGGCGTCCGCCTCGGTCTCGACCCCTTCGGCGACGACCTGGGCGCCGGTGGCCCGGGCCAGGTCGACCAGGGAGTGCACCACCACGGAAAGCACCGGGTCGTCGCTGAGCCCGGTGACGATGCTGCGGTCGAGCTTGATGACGTCGGGCGCGGTGATGACGATGTGCCGCAGCGAGGAGAAGCCGGCGCCGACGTCGTCGATGGCCAGCCGCATGCCGCGGGCCCGCAACGGCGCCAGCACCGCCTTCAGGGCGTCGTAGTCCTCGATCGGTTCGTGCTCGGACAGCTCCAGCACCACCCGGTCGAGCGGAATCCGGGCCAGGAAGTCGGCGCAGTCGTCGGTGAACAGAGTCTCCGGCGACACGTTCATGGCGACGTAGCCGTCCACCCGGTCGAGATGCTCCCCGGCCCGCCGCAGGGCCTGCACCTCGAGGCGTTCGCGTTCGCCGATCAGGTCAGCGTCGGCGAAGCACAGGTCGGGCGCGAGGTTCCACTCCCGCGGGAACCGGCTCAGCGCCTCGGTGCCGACCCGCCGCCGGGTGACGAGGTCGACGATGGGCTGCAGCAGCACGAGCGGGCCACCGGCGTCGATCACCGGCCGCAGCCGGCCCTCGATCTCGGCGTTGCGTTTGCGCTCCCGCACCCCCGGCTCGATGATCACCGAGGCGGCCCGGGACAGCACCTCCATCAGAGCCTTGTCCCGCTTGCTGAGCTCCTTGTCGGCGGCGAACCCGGCGGCGCAGAAAGTGCCGTAGACGGTGCCGTCACTGAGCACCATCGGCACCGAGACGAAGCTGCGGATCCGCGGCATCCGGGCCGAGGGCAGCTTCATGGCCGCCGGAAAATCCTTGACGTTCGGCATGACCGCGGGCAGCTTGCCATCCATGATCGCCTGGCAGAAAGTGGTCTCCTGCGGCTGGGTGTTGCCGTCCCGGAACACCCACGGCAGCGGCGACTCGACCACCTCCAGGTGCTGGGTGGTGCCGTCCATCCGGGTCATGAAGGCCAGGCTGAGCCCCAGCGACTCCCGGGCGGTCCGCAACAGCTCCGCGACCTGCTGCTCCGCCTCGCTGCGTTTGTGCCGCACGATCGCCTCCTCGGTCGAACCCGACTGCCCCTCTCATCGGTCGGCGAAGCCCCCAGCTGAGACTCCGACCCGCCGCCCCGCGGCGCGCAGCTCGGTCAGGTTCTGCTCGACCCAGCCCTCGGTCAGCGATTCGGTGCCGACCATCGCCGGTTTCGCGTACAGGTGGAAGTGCAGGTAGTCGATCCGCAGCAGCACGCCCAGCCACGGCACCGCCGCCTCGTCGGCGGCCCGGAACGGGCGCACCGTGCGGTAGCCGGCCAGGAACGCCGGCCAGTGCGGCGTCCCCGCGACCGGGGCGAGATCGGCCGCCCGGAAGCCGTCCGCCGCCCGGTCCAGGTCGAAGAAGAGGATCCGGTCGCCGTCCTGGTGCACGTTGTCCAGGGTCACGTCGCCGTGGCAGATCCCACGGTCCAGCTCCGCCCGGCGCACCCGGCGGCCCGCCTCCCCCGCCAGCCCGGCGATCAACGCCCGGTCGGCGGCGTCGGGCACCCGGGCCAGGACGTCGTCGACCAGCTCGCCCACGTCGACGGCCGGCGGGCCCGGGAAGCCGGAAGCGGCCTCGTGGAACGCGGCCGTGGCGATGCCGAAACGGTGGTAGAGCTCGTCGGTGCGCGGCTTCGGCGGTTTACTGCCGGGCACCCATTCCCACAGCGTGAAGGCCCGCGGACCCTCGGCCGCCGTCAGCGCACCGGCCGGGCGGCCGTCGAGCAGCGGTACGCCCTGAGCAACGCCCGGCCCTACGTGCGCGGCCAGTGCCACTTCCCAGGCGGCGGACCCGTACCCGGCCCGGTAGAGCTTGAGCACCCGCGGCCCGTTCGGCGTGTCCAGCCGGTAGACGTCGTTGACGAGCGAGCGCAGGAGTACGCAGCGGGTGACGTCGAGCCCGTACTCCCGGGCGGCGATTCCGGCCAGCGCGGTGGGGTCGACTATCGAGCGCAGGGTGGGGACCATGCTGCGACCGTACGGTCGCACCCCACTCCCGGCGACCGGGTTATCCACCGCCTGGAGTGGTGCGGGCGGCCGCCGCGAGGCGTTCGGCGAGGGCGGCGATCAGTCCCCGCAGCTCGTCCGGGCGCTCGATCACCAACGGCCGGTCCAGCGACGCCAGCACCCCGGGAATCCAGTCAAGCCGCTCGGCCCGCAGCTCGGCCCGCACCCACCCACCGCCTTCCGGATCCGGGTCGAGCTCCGCCACCCCTGCGGGCAGCCGGCTCCGGATGTGCTCGACCGTCGCCTGGATCCGCACAGTCACCCGGTGCCGGTACGGCGCCCCAGCCAACCCGGACAACACCCGCCGCACCGGGTCCACCCCGGCGGGCGCCTCGAACGAGCCCGGCAACGTCCGAGCGTCCGCGATGCGGTCGAGCCGAAACGTCCGGTCGGCCCCGAGGTCCGGGTCGACGCCCGTGACGTACCACCGCCCAGAGTGCGCGACCAGCCCGTACGGATGCACCGTCCGCGCACTGCGCCGCCCGTCACCCCCGGTGTACGTGATCGCGACCGGCCGGCAGTGGCGCACCGCATCCGCGACCGTGAGCAGCACAGCGGTCTCCGGCAGGGCGAACTCGCCGGGCGCGGCCGTGAAGGCGAGCGACTCGAGCACGGTGTCGAGCTTGCGGGCGAGCCGTTCCGGCAGCACCCGCCGGATCTTGGCCGCCGCCGTCTCGCTCGCTGTGCCCGTGGTCGTCGCCAGGCCCGTACGGCGGCCGGCGATCAGGCCGAGCAGCACAGCGAGCGCTTCGTCGTCGCTGAGCATCAGGGGAGGCATGCGGAAGCCGGAGGCGAGCCGGTAGCCGCCGTGCCGGCCGCGGACCGATTCGACGGGCACGTCCAGGTCGATCAGGTGGGCCACGTACCGCCGGACGGTGCGCGGGTCGACGCCCAGCCGGTCGGCCAGCTCCGTCAGGGTGCGGATGCCGCCCGACTGGAGCAGCTCCAGCAGAGTGAGGACCTGGGCGGTGGGTCGGGCCATGCGCGGAAATCTAGCGTGAATACTGGGCCGTTTCTGTCCAGTATCGGTTTTAGCGTGCCCTCATGAACATCGTCTCGATCCGCATCATCACCGCCGACACCGCGCGGCTGGTCGCCTTCTATGAGCAGGTCACGGGGGTGCAGGCGCGCTGGTTCACCGAGGATTTCGCCGAGTTGACCACCGAGCGGGCCACCCTCGCGATCGGCAGCACCCGTACTGTTGATCTCTTCGCGCCCGGCGCGGCCCGGCCGGCCGACAACCGCACCGTGATCATCGAGTTCCTGGTCGACGACGTCGATCTTGTCTACCGCGGCATCGCCGGCCGCGTCGACGAGGTCGTCGCCGAGCCCACCACGATGCCCTGGGGCAACCGGTCCCTGCTGGTGCGCGACCCCGACGGCAACCTCGTCAACTTCTTCACTCCGGTAACCCCGGCCGCCATCGCGAAGTTCGCCGGGAACTAGACGCGGCGCCGCTGGCGGGCGGCCTCGTACAGCGCCACGCTGGCCGCCGAGGCCGCGTTCAGGCTGCTGGCCGCACCCGTGATCGGGATCCGGACCATCCGGTCGCAGGCCTCCCGCCAGCCGGCGCTCAGCCCGTGCGTCTCGTTACCGACCGCCAGGACCGTCGGCCCGGTCAGGTCGTGCTCGGCGATCTCGACCGGGCCGCGCTCGTCGGTGCCGACGACCTGCACCGGTACGCCGTCCGCGCGCAGGTCACCGGCCCAGTCGAGGACCTCCCGGTGGCTCGGCACCCGCACCACCGGCAGCGCGAAGAGCGACCCGGTGCTGGCCCGGACCGCCTTCGGGTCGTACGGGTCCGCGGCGTGCCCGGTGACGACCACGCCGGTAGCGCCGAACGCGTCCGCCGAGCGCACCAGCGTGCCGATGTTGCCCGGCGTGGTGGGCCGGTCGAAGACCACCACCAGCAGGTTCGCGCCGGGTGTCAGGCGGGTCAGGTCGTCCGGCGGCATGCCCACCACGGCCAGCAGTTCCGGCGCGTCCTCGTCCTTGCCGCCCAGCTCGCGCATCAGCTCGGCGGCGACCACGGCCCGCGGCGCTCCGGCGGTCTCGATGACCTCGCGCCCCCACTTGGACAGGCCGGGCCCGTCCGAGGCCAGCAGGGTGCGGATCTCCCAGCCGCGTTCCACCGCCAGGGAGATCGGGCGGACGCCCTGGACCAGGAACTCACCGGCGCGCTGCCGCTTGTTCCGGTTGGTCAGCAGGGCCTCCCACTGCTGGAACGTGGCATTGCGCGTGCTGATCCGCATCGTCCTGGGCATGGCGTCCAGTCTGGTGCAGCCCGGCGCTCACATGTCCGGCGGGTAGCTGCTGTAGTCGGGGAAGTTGCCGTACAGGCGCTCGCCGGGCTCCCCCACGGTGACCGCGTGCACGAGCAGGTCGCCGCCGACGAACGCACCCTTCCAGGAGGCGCCCCGGCCACCGAAGCACTCGTCGCGGTCGCCCCGCGAGCGCGGCCGGTTGATGCCGACCTTGAAGGCCTGCACGTCCTGGGCCAGCTTGGCCGCCAGTTCCTCGTCGTCCACCGCGAGGCTCGCCACCAGGGCACCGTTGCTGGCGTTCATCGCCGACAGCAGCTCGTCCTCGGTGTCCACCACGATGATCGTGTCGACGGGACCGAACGGTTCGGCGTGCATGAGCCGGGACCGTCCGGGCGGGGCCAGCAGCGCGGCCGGCGCCACGTACGCGCTGGTGTCCTGCCCGTCCAGGAACCGGCCCGCCGAGCTCGCGCCCCGGTGCAGCGGCACCGCGCCGCCGCGGATCGCCTCGTCGACCTTGCGGCGCAGCTCGCCCGCCTTGGCCGCGCTGATCAGCGGCCCGAAGTCCAGCTCCGGCAGCGGATCGCCGGGCGCCTCGACGGCGAGCGGATGCCCGAAGCGGACCGCCTTGACCACCGGCAAATACACGTCCAGGAACGCGTCGACGAGCTCCCGCTGCACCACGAAACGCGGGTACGCCGTGCAGCGCTGCTTGCCGTACTCGAAGCCTTTACGCAGGTGCCCGGCGAGCAGGTCCCACTGGGAGAACTCCCAGATCCCCCACGCGTTGAGGCCTTCCTGCTCGATGAAGTGCCGCTTGTCGGAGTCCAGCAGGGCCGCCGCCACCTTGCCGCCGTTGGAACGGCCGCCGACAAACGCGACCGCGCCGATCTCCGGCGCGCGGACCAGCACCTCCGAGAGCTCCTCGCCGCTGCCGGAGAGCAGCGTCACGGGCAGCCCGGCCCGCACCATCAGCGCGTGGGCCAGCGTCAGGCACACGGCGCCGCCCTGCGACGGCGTCTTGGCGACGACCGCGTTGCCGGCCAGCAGCTGCACCAGCTCGGCGTGCACGAGCACGCTCATCGGGTAGTTCCAGGAGGCGATGTTGCTGACCGGTCCGGGCAGCGGTTCCCGGCCGGCGACCTGCCGGTCGATCTGCTCGGCGTACCAGCGCACGCCGTCCAGGGCCCGGTCGACGTCCGCGCAGGCCAGCCGCCACGGTTTGCCGATCTCCCAGGCCAGGATCAGGGCCAGCAGGTCGCGGTGCAGAGCCAGGGCCTCGACGGCGGCCGCGACGCGGGCCTTGCGTTCGGCGAGCGGCGTCGCCGACCAGATCCGGTGGGCCGCGGTCGCGGCCCGCACGGCCTCGGCCGCGGTGCCGGCATCGACCTTGGCCAGGTGCGTGAGCATGGTGCCGTCCACGGGGGTACGCAGCTCAGCCGGCGTGCCGACGTCATGCCACTTGCCGGCGTAGAGGTTCCGCAGCCGATCGGCCGTGAGCGCCTCAGGCGCGGCGGCCGCGACCCGGGCGAGGACATCGGACCAGGCTGTTCCAGGGGCGAGGGTCAGGCTCATGCCTCACTGTGCGAAGCGCGGCACCCTGATCACCATCCGGATGTGACGTCGCGGGCGGGCCTTCTTGCCCAGCGCGCAACTATGCCGGATTTTCTGCCGCTCCTCACCAGCTCCGGGCGGAAAGAACGAGCCGATATCCGTCCGGGTCGGCCACGGTCACTCCCCACTTGTCCCAGTAGTCGCCCTGGGACACCCGGGTGCCGCCGTTCGCCTCCAGCCGGGCCACCACCTCCTCGTCGACCGGCCCGGCCAGGTAGAGCACCAGCAGGTCCTGCTCGGTCGGCGCCGGCTCGCTCGACGATCCGCCGACCAGCTCGAGGTGCCAGGCCGCCCGCGGCCAGCCGAGCATGACGATGTCGTGCGGACCCGAGCCCTCGTAGAGCACCTCCAGCCCGAGGCCGTCGACGTAGAAGCGGCGCACGGCGGCGAGATCACGGCACGGCCGGGCCAGGCGTACGGAAACCAGCGGATCGATCATCCGATCACCCTGCACCCTGAACCCGGATTGAGCACAAGCGGCAGACTGACGGGCATGGCCAAGCTGCTCTACTCCGTCACCATGTCGCTGGACGGCTTCATCGCCGGGCCGGGCGGGGACATGTCGTGGCTGACCCCGTACCTCGGGCCCAATCCCTATGTGGACGAGCTGATCGGTGACATCGGGTCGCTGCTGGTCGGCAACCGCACGTTCCGCGGCGACGACCCCTACAAGGACACGCCCGCCGAGGGTGAGGCGTTCGGCGGGGGCTGGTCCGGGCCGCAGATCGTGCTGACCCACCATGTGCCCGGGACCGCCTGGCCGGGCATCACGTTCGTGAGCGACTTCGCCGAGGCGGTCCGGCAGGCGAAGGAGGCGGCCGGCGACAAGTACGTGAACGTGCTCGGTGCGGACGTCGCCCGGCAGTGTCTGGCGGCAGGCGTGCTGGACGAGGTGCTGACCTGTGTCGCGCCCGTGCTGCTCGGGGACGGGGTGCGGCTGTTCGAGCAGCCGGGTGGCCGTACCGTCGGGCTGGAGCGCATCCACCTCTCGGGCGTGCCGCTCGCGTCCCTGCTGCGGTTCCGGGGGGGGGGGGGGGGGGGGGGGGGGGGGGGGGGGGGGGGGGGGGGGGGGGGGGGGGGGGGGGGGGGGGGGGGGGGGGGGGGGGGGGGGGGGG
>NZ_JBVJIR010000035.1:0-48839 GCF_055586185.1 Actinoplanes sp. NPDC051405 | reverse complement strand
AGGGTTGTTTTTGGGGGGTTCGCAGCCTGGGGAAACAAGAGCGAAACCCCCCGCCCCTCTCCCCTTCCCCCCCCCCCTCTCGGCTTGTCCCCCCCCCCCCCCCCCCCCCCCCCCGCGATCACGGAAGGTCAGAGCGCCCAGCAGATGTCGTACGCGGACAGGTACCAGCTGACGCCGCCCCTGGGGTTGAGGCCCTCGACCGCCTCCGCCGTGGCCGTGTCCTGGGCCAGGTTGCTGCTCACCTGGTTGACGAACACGTACCCGCCGATGGTGGCTCCCGCGGTCGCGGTGGCCGAGCCGCCCACCCCGGTCGTCGCCGTGCCGGCCGGGCAGGCGCTGGACTGCTGGCTCTTGGAGTTGACCGGGTCGGCCCCGCCGACGGTCGACTGGGCCTCGCGGACCGGCGCGGCGCCCGGCGGCGTGCCGCAGATGGCGTACGCGATGAGCTCCCAGGAGCCGGCGAAGCCGAACGCGGCGTCGGCGGTGACGGTGTTGCTGGTCAGTGCGACGTTGGGCAGGATCGAGCGGTAGAACGCCTGCCCGTTCGCGCCGATGATCTCGGCCCCCGTGCCGAGCAGCCGGGTCCCGCCCTGGCAGGTCGCCGCGACGGCCTTGGTGGTGTCGGCGTTCGAGCCGGTGCTCTGCACCTCGAGGTGGTACCCGGCGGGCGGCGCACCCGGCCGGCAGATCGCCTGGGCCACGGTGGAGAATCCCGGCGCTCCCCCGGGGTTCGTGTGGCCCCACACCGTCATGCGACCTGCTGAGCGTCGGCGCCCGGCGTTGGACGCTCGTTGGGCTTTCGTTGAATCGCGGACGCGCCGGGGGCGGCTCACCGGATCGGTGGCCGCCCTCGGGGGTCGCGCAGGTCAGCGGTGGGACTTGAGCCAGCCGCGGATCTCGGTGACGACCTGCTGGTCGGGCTCACCGAACTCGGGGAAGAACTTCGGCGTGATGTTCATGGTGTGCGCCATGCCCGGGTAGATGACGAGCTTGTGGTCCTGGTGGCCGGCCGCGGCGACCGCGGCGTCGGCGACCAGGGCGGCGCGGGCCGGGGTCTGCAGGTCGTTCTCACCGTTGAGCATCAGCGTCGGGCCGGAGAACTTGGGCAGGGCCTGCGCGACGGTCGGGAAGCGGGCGATGTCGTTGAGGTAGTCGACCACGGGCTGGTCCAGGCCCGGGACGTTCGGGTAGGCGTCGATGCCGGTGGCCTTGCGCAGCACCGGGCCGGCTTCGGCGTCGATGGCCACCTGACCGTCATGGTCGGTGTCGGTGCCGGCCGCGACCTTGTCCCCGTCGAGCAGGACCGAGCGGAACTGGTCGGCGGCCTCCTTCGGCTGCCCGGTCAGGCCGTTGACCGCCTCGGCGGCCGTCAGCCGGCCGTCGGCGTCCACGTCGAACTCGTCGTGCAGCTGCAGCAGCAGCCGGCCGTAGATCTGCAGGGTCAGCAGCTGCTTGATGTCGAGACCGACGACACCCATCTCGATCACACCGGCCGGCTTCGGGATGCCGTACTTCTTGGGCTCGGCGGCGAGGTTGGCCGCCACGTTGGTGCCCTCGCTGTGCCCGAGCAGGAAGATCCGCGACGGGTCGACCCGCGGCGACCGGGCGGCGAAGCGGACCACCGCGGCCGCGTCCCGCTGGATCCGGTCGTACGGGTTCTTCGGGGCCAGCTGGGCCGGGTCGGTGCTCTCCACCGGGCCGATGTCCGTCACGCCCCGCTTGTTGAAGCGCAGCGTCGCGAAGCCTTCGCGGCCGGCCGCCTGGGCGAGCGGGACGAAGGTCGAGCCCTTGCCCTCCGGCAGCGTCTGGTTCATGTCGTTGTGCCCGCTGCCGTGCAGCATCACGACCACCGGCAGCCGGCCCTTGGCGTTGCTCGGGTAGGTGAGCTCACCCTTGGTGACCCAGCCCTGCCCGAAATCGATCTGTACGGCCTCCCGGGTCACGCCGCGCCAGCCGGACTGCTTCGTGGCCGTGCCGGCTTGCTGGATCTCACCGGCGACCGCGCCCGGTGTCACTGCCGCGTCGGCGACACCAACTCCCCCGGCGAGCACCACGGCGGTGCCGAGAGCGACCGTCAGGTTCCGGAACTTCTTCGTCGTTGTCATGCCGGTAACGCTATTTTTCGGGGTCGCCACCAACGATCCCGACAGCTACCGAGCACTGGTACCGCTAGCGCTACCTCCTTTTCAGCCGGCCCTCGCACAATCGGCTGAGAGCGCGCGGCCACTACGCTGCAGGCATGCTGACCGCTGAACGGATGGGTATGTGGCGTGGCCGCTACCAGCTCGTCTCCGACGGCACGCCGGTGGCCGTCTGGGACCCGTCGTGGTGGCGCACCGGGGGCGACTTCGAGGTCGAGGGCCGCCGGTACCAGGTGCGCGCCAACGGCTGGGGCACCAAGTACCGGATGGCCGACGACCAGGGCCAGGAGGTCGCCCTGGTCGAGCGGGCCGGCCGTAAGCACTGGACCGTGCAGGCCGGGGGACGCACCTACGAGTTCCGCCGCGAGTCGATGTGGGGCAACCGGCAGGCGTGGCTCGCCGACGGGGTCAAGGTGGGCTCGCTGCGCCGGACGAGCGCCTGGTCCGGCGCCATCGAGGCGGACCTGCCCGGCATGCCGCTGCCGGTGCAGATCTTCGTGCTGGGCGTCCAGCTCGCGATCTGGCAGGCGCAACAGTCCTCCGCGGCCGGCAGCTGACGCCTCGGCCCATGGTGCGGCAGCGGCTCGCTCAGGTGGTGACCGAAGGCGGCGCCACCGTGGCGTACGCCTCGGTCGGTGCCGGGCGGCCGCTGGTCTACGTGATGGGCTGGCTCACCCATCTGCGGCTGAGCTGGAAGCTGCCGCCCGAGCGCGCGCTCTACGAGGCCTTGGCGCAGGGCTGCCGGCTCGTCCGCTACGACCGCGCCGGGTCCGGGCTGTCGCCGGCCGTGGATCGTCCCGCGTCGCTGGCCTTCGAGCTGGAGCAGCTGGCCGCCGTGGCCGCGACCCTGGACGAGCCGTTCGACCTGATGGGCACGTCGATGGGCGCCCCGGTGGCCGTGGCCTGGGCCGCGGCCCACCCCGGCACCGTCCGGCGCCTGGTCCTCTACGGCGGCTGGGCCCGCGGCGACGACGTGTCCCCGCCGGAGGTCCGCGAGCACATCCTGGGCCTGGTCGAGTCGCACTGGGGGCTCGGCTCCGACGTGCTGACCGACATCTTCGCCCCCGACGCCGACCGCGCGACCCGCGCCGAGCTGGCCCGCTACCAGCGTGCCTGCTCCGATGCCGCCACCGCCCGGGCGCTGCTGGCGCTGAGCTACGAGCTCGACGTCACCGACCGCCTCGGCCAGGTGCGGGCGCCGACCCTGGTCGTGCACCGCACCGGCGACCGCGCGGCACCGGTCGCGCAGGCGCACGCCCTGGCCGGCGGCATCAGCGGTGCCGAGCTGGTACTGCTGCCCGGCCGGTCGCACCTGCCGTACGCGGGTGACCGGGACGAGCTGGTCCGCGCGGTCCGCCGGTTCCTCGGCCTGCCCGTCCCCCGGCGCCGTGCCGACGGGTTGACCGCTCGCCAGCGGGAGGTGGCGGAGCTGGTCAGCCAGGGCTGCACGAACCGCGAGATCGCCACCCGCCTGGGCATCGACGATCGCTCGGCCGAGGGCCACGTCGAACGGATCCGCCTGCGGCTGGGCTTCCGGTCCCGCGCCCAGATCGCCGCCTGGTACAGCGCCCAGCGCCGACACTGAGGTATTTCCCCGCCTGACACGGCGGTGGGATCGGCGCAGAGTTCTCTCTTGTGACCTTCGAACTGCACCGGGCACGCGGACCCTTCGACGCCGCTTTCTTCAGCGTCATGGGCCCGTACATCGAGTGGAACGTGCGGCACCAGAAACGGCGGGTGTTCGCCGGCCTGCCGCAGACGGTCGTCGAGCTGGGCTCCGGAGTGGGCGCCAACCTGCGTTACCTGTCCCCGGGATCGACGCTCATCGCCGTCGAACCCAATGTCGCCATGCACCGGCGACTGCGGGCGGCGGCCGGGCGGCGCGGCGTACGCCTGGACCTGCGCGACCGGCTCGCCGAGCACACCGGCCTGCCGGCCGGCAGCACCGACAGCGTGATCTCCTCGCTCGTGCTCTGCACGGTGAGCGACCCGGCCGCGGTCCTGGCCGAGGTCCGCCGCCTCCTGCGGCCGGGTGGGACCTTCCGCTTCGTGGAACACGTCGCCGCCCGGGCCGGCACGCCGACGCGTGCGCTCCAGCGAGCGCTGCGCCGGCCGTGGGCCTGGACGTTCGAGGGCTGCTCCTGCGAGCGGGACCTGGCCACCCTGGTACGCGCGGCCGGCTTCACCCGCGTCGACCTCGAGCCGTACCGGCTGCACAGCCCGTTCGTCACCTTCAACACCCAGATAGCGGGCGTCGCCCACGCCTGAGCCGTGAACGTATTGTGGCGGTATGACCCGGAGACTCATCAGCGTGTGGCAGCCGTACTTCCTGGCCGGGGAGACCGCGGAGGCTGCTGTGGAAGCCGCGACCGAGCTGGAGGATCTCGGCTACTCCCGGATCTGGTTCTCGGCCGGCTTCGACCAGCACGTTCCCCCGCGCTTCCGCGAGATCCTGGACGGGACCAGGCGCATCGGGGTCGCCCCCGGCATCGTGAGCATCTGGCACTCGTCACCGGCCGAGGTCGCGGCGTACGCCCAGGACGCGCAGCGCGCCCACCCCGGCCGGTTCCTGCTCGGCCTCGGCGCCAGCCACGCCGTCCTGGTGGAGAGCAACGGCACCGACTACCGCAAGCCGTACTCCAAGATGGTGGAGTATCTCGACGCCCTCGACGCGGCCGGGCTCGGGCCGGAGCAGCGGGTCCTGGCCGCTCTCGGGCCCAGGATGCTGACGCTCTCCCACGACCGTGCGGCCGGCGCGCACCCGTACTTCACCCCGGCCGAGCACACCGCCGAGGCCCGGACTGCGGTCGGCCCGGACCGGCTGCTCACCCCGGAGGTCGCGGTGGTGCTCGAGGCGGACCCGGCAGCGGCGCGGGCGATGGCCCGGCAGTACACCACCGGATATCTCTCGCTGCCGAACTACACCAACAACCTGCGCCGGTTCGGCTGGACCGACGAGGACCTCGCCGGCGGCGGCAGCGACCGCCTGGTCGACGCCCTGATCCCCTGGGGTACGGCCGAACAGGTCGCGGCCGGCATCGAGAAGCACTTCCAGGCGGGCGCGGACGAGGTGGCGATCCAGGTCCTCAACGGCGGCGACGCCACGGCCTTCCCGGCCGAGGCGTTCCGGGCCCTGGCCACGGTCCTGACCTGAGCACTCGGCTGGAGCCCGGTCCAACGAGTGACCTCGGAGGAAGGGCACGCTGCTGATCGCGTCAATCGCGGATCGGACAGTTTCTCGAATCTCTTCCCTGTGCGGCGGACTGGCCCAGGTCATACGCCTCGCCCCGGCCGAACGCGTGCCCTCGAGCCCGGATGCTGATCTTCCGAACTGTACGCTATGGTCGTTTTGTCAGCATATAGCGCTGAGTCATGTCACCGGGTCGACTATGGTGCTGCCATCGACGTGGCCAATCCGATTCAGAGCTGGGCGAGGACGCATGCCGTTGCGACGATCCACGGTCGAATTCCACACCAGGCTTGTCGCGCTCAGCAAGCATCCTCAGTCGGTGGCCGAGTACTACGAGTCGATCGTCCGCGATGAGCTGGCCGAGGAGATCACGCCTGAGCGGGACGCCGTTGTCCGCGCCGTGCAGGCGTTGTCGACGGAGGCACTCGGCGAATTCGCGGGCGATGTGGGCGATCTGGTCGGCCGCGACAGGACTGTGGTGTCGTTCGCCGAGCACCACTCGCCGTTGACCCATCCGCTGACCATGAGTTCGGTGGCCTCCCAGGCGCTCTACGCGACTCTGTCCGGTGCTCGCCTCGTCACCCTGACCTGTGGCAGCGTTCCGCTCGACAACGAACTCTTCCCGCGCGGCATGATCGTCGGCGGACGCAAGGTTCCGTTCCAGCCCGGCCGGCACAACCACCGCACGCCGCTGCGGTGCCCGCCCCTCGATCACGCCTCGTTCAGCCGCAACCTCGACCGGGCATACGGCCACGGCGTCTTCGATCGTCGGTCCTATCGGGCGCTCGTCGCCTGGTGGGACGGGCTGGGCCCGGAACTGGCCGAAGCCGGCGAGTTCTGGCGGCAGATCACGGTGCTCAATCGGAGGCTCTTCGAAGCGCTCTTCGACGTCGGCGTGCCGGCACCGGTCATGGTCCCGGTGGAACTCGTCGCGCAGCGCGTTCTCCTCGACGATCTCGCCGGGCGCGATACCTGGCTGGAGCGGTGCATGTTCCAGGCGGAGGCCCGCTCGGCGTTGCTCGACGCGCTCGACGGGATCCGGTGTTTCTGGCATCGGAAGCGTGGTCGCGGCACATTCCTGTTCTGGCATCTCAACGACGAGGACCGCCTTGTGCGTCTCATGCCGGACGGCGATCTCCTGGTGTCCGACCGCGGAGAAGTGCACGGCCGGCTCGATCCGGCGGATCTGCGGGACGGCATCGCCACCGGACGGTTGGTGCCGGCAGCCTCGTACGCGCTGCTGCGGCTGCTGTTCCAGACACGGATGCGTACCTTCGGCGGCCCGTTGCAGTACGACTACGTCGGCAATGCCCGCCGCCGGCTGGTCACCGGCCTCGGCGACTGCCTAGATCCGGGAGAGCTCGATGCCGTCGCCACGGTGCCGCTGTCGTACTACGTCAACTTCGCCGAGAAGAAGGAACTCCACGGGGAACTGCTGCGCATCGTGGACCCGATCGACCGCGGCGATCTCGCGAGCATCGGTGCTCAACGACTGGACGCCCTCGCCGCCGAGGACGTGACCTGGGTGGACCGGGAGCTGGCGCACTACTGATCCGGGAGGCCCGACCATGACCGTTCCCCCGCAAGCGCTGCTCGAGGACTGGCTCCGCGACTACTACTTCACCAACCAGATCGACATCAGCTCCAGCGGTGTGCAGCCCTACTCGATGCCCGAACTCCGCGCGATTCTGGGTATCGACCGGGACGTGCTGGACGACGTGGTCTTCCGCGACAGCCATTCCCGGGGCGGTCCCGAGCTGCGGGCGGCGATCGCCGACGCGTTCGGCGACGGCCGCCCGGACCGGGTCCTGGTCACCAACGGCTCCTGCGAGGCCGAGTACCTCTTCATGTCGACCTTTCTGCGGCCGGGCGACGAGGTCGTTGTGCAGTCGCCGGCCTACCACATGCTGGGCATGCTCCCGCAAGCCGTCGGCTGCACCATCATCGAATGGCAGCTACGTCCGGAGAACGGATTCATCCCTGATCTCGACGAGTTGCGGTCGCTCGTGTCGGCGCGTACGCGCGCGGTCATCGTCTGCCTTCCCCACAACCCGACCGGGTCGTCCTTGGACCGGGCGGGACAACAGGAGCTGACCCGGATCGTCGAGCGGCACGGCGCCTATCTGGTATGGGATCAGGCGTTCCGGGAGTTGGTCTACGATCCCGGATACCTGCTCGAACCGCTGGTGGACTACGAGCGGCTGGTCGTGTTCAACACCCTGTCGAAGGCGTACGGGCTGCCGGGGCTGAGGGTCGGCTGGGCGGTCATGCCGCCCGATCTGATCGCGCCCTGCGTCGGCCTGCGCGACTACATCACCTACTCGCTGGGGCCACTGACCGAACGGCTCGCCACCTATGCCGTCCGCGGTGGGGCCCGCCTGCTGGCGCCCCGGCTCGATCAGGCGCGGACCAATCTGGCCCGGCTGTCCGAGTGGCTGAGGCAGCACGCCGATCTCGTCGACGGCGCACCGCCGGTCGGGGGTGTCACCATCTTTCCGCGCCTCACCCAGGTGTCCGACGTCGACGGGTTCTGCCGGCAGCTGATGGACGACTACGGCGTACTTCTCGTGCCCGGATCCTGTTTCGGCATGCCGAACCATGTTCGTCTCGGATTCGGCGGCCCCGCCGGGGATTTTCCCGAGGGGCTGGATCGCTTGTCGGCGCTGCTGCGGGCGACCGCGGCTTCGGATGGCCGCTAGTCCTGTCTGCCGCTCTCCCCGCCGAGGCCGAAGTTGATCCGTCCGAAGTCGCGACCCTGCACCGCTCCCCCGTGCACCGTGCCGCTGATGGTGTTGTGGGTGGGCCCACTTTCCAGATGCAGCGCCCGCGCCTGCTCGCTCCACGCCCGGAGGTCGCTCGCGAAACCGGGATCCTGCTCGGCCCGCCGCTGCAGCGACTGACTCAGGACCTGTGCCCGCACGACGTCGGCCGGGTCCGCCTCCAGGGCCACCAGGTCGCCGGCCGGTTCGTCAGCCGGCTCACCCTCCGCCGACGGTCGGCGCACCAGCCGGGAAAGGGCCAGCCAGGCCTGCCGCCCGGCTTCGCCCCCCACCCCGCCGGCCAGCGCCGTCAGCACACCGATCGAGACCGGATCCACTCGCGACTCCTCACCGGAAGGCCGTCACGGGCACGCCCCGTTGCCGATGCGCTCCCGATGCGTTTTCTATCGCGTAGCTGACGACCCACCGGTCACCGACCACGTATCGTCACCATCGAGCTTCGCTCAGCGACCGAGATCTTGCAACTGCGGACATCCGGCAGGGGGACCACGATGAACGAGGGCAACTCGTCTCCCCACGACGACGACAGCCGCGACATCGCAGCGACCCGCTCCGAGCTCTCGGGCAGTGCGCGGGACGTCGTGCAGGCGCGCGACGTCCGGGGTGGAGTACATTTCCACCACCTCGGGCCGCACGAACGGCCGACGCCACAGCAACTGCCCGGTGACGTCGGCGGATTCGTGGGCCGGGAAGCGGAGCTTCAGTTTCTCGACAACGTGCTGGCGCACACCGGCGAGACAAAAGAGACCGTGGTGATCTCGACGATCGCCGGTACCGCGGGCGTCGGGAAGACGTCGCTGGCCATCCATTGGGCACACCGGGCCCGGGCACGGTTCCCGGACGGGCAACTGCACATCAACCTGCGGGGCTACGACCCCGGCCCACCGGTGACCGCGGAGCAGGGTCTGCAGCGCTTCCTGGTCGCCCTCGGCGTGCCGCCGACGGCGGTGCCCGAGGAGACCGAGGCTCGCTCGGCGCTCTATCGCTCGCTGCTGGCCGGCCGGCGGATCCTCATCGTGCTCGACAACGCCGCCACCGTCAGCCAGGTACGCCCGCTGTTACCCGGATCGGCGTCCTGCCTCACCGTGATCACCAGTCGCAACCGACTCGCCGGGCTGGTCGCGCGGGACGGCGCTCAGCGCCTGAACCTCGATGTCCTCAGCCCGGAGGAGTCGGTAGATTTGTTGCGGCACGTCACGGCCGGACACCGAGCGCAGGATCCTCCGGAGGCGCTGGAAGAGCTGGCACGGCTCTGCGCCTGCCTACCGCTGGCCCTGCGGATCGCCGGGGAACGGGCGGCCGCCCACCCGCGGTGGCCACTGGAAGATCTCATCCGGGAGCTCCGTGACGAGTCCCAGATCTGGGATGCACTGTCGACCGACGAGGAGAGCGACGCCGTGCACGCAGTGTTCGCCTGGTCCTACCGAGCCCTCTCGGTCGAGGCGGCGCGGTTGTTCCGGCTGCTCGGGCTCCATCCAGGCCCCGATTTCTCAGTGCTCGCCGCGGCTGATCTGGCCGGCCTGTCCCTGATCCGGGCCCGGCGCCTGATCGACACCCTGGTCGGGGCCAACCTGCTGAACGAGACCGGCTACGACCGCTGTCAGTTTCACGATCTGCTCCGCGCCTATGCCTATCAGCAGGCCACCACCGAGTCCAGCGCCGAGGAGCGGAAGTCCGCCATCGAGCGCACCTGCGCCTGGTACTTTCGCGCGATGTCCGCGGCCGCCGCGGTACACGACGCCTTCTACGCCGACGACTGGGCGGTCGCTCCGGCGCCCGAGGACCTCACCGGCCTCCCGGCCTTCGCCGACTACGACCAGGCAATGGTGTGGTTCACCGCCGAGACCGACAATCTGGTCGCCGCCTGCCGCACGGCGGCGGCAGCCGGCCTGGACGAGATCGCGTGGAAGCTGCCGGCCCTGCTGCGTACGCCGTACCTCGACCGGCGGCCGCCGACCGAGTGGATCGAATTGGCACGAACCGCGCTCCAGGCGGCAGCCCGGCTCGGCGACCGCCGCGGTGAGGCGATCACGCAGCTCGGCCTGAGCATCGCCTACCGGCAGCTGCAGCAGATCCCACCGGCCATCGAGCACAGCCGCCTGGCGCTGGAGGCGGCGCGGTCCATCGACGACGCCTATCAGACGGCCGCGGCGCTCGTCATGCTCGGCCACGCCCAGCGCCGCGGCCGGCTGCTCGACGATGCGCGCGGCTCGTACGAACAGGCTCTGGGGGTCGCGGAGGACGCCGACCTGCCGCTGTGGACGGTATGGGCCCTGATCGGACTGTCCCAGGCATTGTTCGACGCCGGGCTGACGCAGCAGGCCCGGGCCCGGATCACCGAGGTGCTCGCCCTCCTGGAGCGGGTGAACGGTGAAGGCGCCCGTTCGGAGTGTCTCGGGGTGCTGGCATCGATCAACCGCGAGGCCGGCGACTACGCGGCGGCGGACACCAACATCCATGACGCCCTGGCCATCGCCTACCAGACCAAGAACCTCACCTACCAGGGGGTGTTCGAGATCGAGCTCGGCCGGCTGCTGATGGCCACAGATCGCAGCGGCGATGCGCTGATCTCCTTCCAGCACGCGATGACACTCGGCCGGCGGCTCGGCGACCGGGGAACTGAAGCCACCGCACTGGACGAGACCGGCCGGGCGTACCAGGCGCTCGACCGCGCGGCCGAGGCCGTCGACTTCCACCGGCTCGCCGCGGTCGCCCATCGCGATCTCGGTGATCGATGGCGGGAGGCCAACGCCCTGGGAAATCTGGCCGTCGCACTGGACCGGCTGGGTCGCGCCGAGGAGGCCCGGGACAGCCGGCGCGAGGCGCAGGACCGCCTGGCGGATTTCCGTGATCGCCGCTCCGATCAATTGAGATCGGTGATCGCGGCCCGAACAGATCAAATCCCGCCGCATTGATGATCGTAAAACTTGTCGACGATACGTTCTATCTTTTGCCAGTCGGCCGCCCTTAAACTCAGCCGAGTCGGGCAACTCGTACGGTCAAGGGGGCAACGTGGAACTGGAACACCATCGCCTCGATCCGACGGAGTCCCGATCTCTGCTGCATTCCGCGTCCGCGTTTCTCGGCGCCGTCGGAGAATTCGAGGAAACATCGTCCGTCGAGGTGGCCGCCGGCTACCGCGAATGCCTCTCGACCGGCTTGCGAGCAGCGCTGGACCGGTTGCGTTCCGACGGCCCGACCGTGGGGGTGCTGCTGTCCGGGGTTCCGCTCGGCGGGCTCGACGAGGTGCCCACCCCGCAGGCATTCGGTCACCACTCCTCGGACGAGCGCAGCCGCCGCGCCGAGGCGGTTCTTTTCCTCCTCGCGTCCGCGATCGGCACCCCCTTCTCGTTCGCTTCGCAGCAGAAAGCGCGCATCGTCCTCGACGTGTTCCCATTGCCCGGACACGAGTCCGACCAGCTCGGGTGCAGCTCGGACGCGTTCCTGGAGTGGCACAATGAGGACGCGTTCCACCCGCTGCGGGCCGACTTCAATATCCTGATGTGCGTGCGCAACGACCAGGGCGCGGCGACGACCCTGGTCGCCGCGGCCGATCTCGACCTGCATCCCCGAGTGGCCGAGGAATTGCGCCGCCCGCAGTTCGCGATCGTGCCGGACGTGTCGCACAGCTATTCCTATAATTCCGCCACATCGGGCGTATCCGCCGACAGCGGGGTCGCGTTCTCCCGGATCAGCGAGATGACGGCGGATCTCCCGCGGCTGCCGGTGCTCACCGGCCCGGCCGACGATCCCGGCATCCGCGTCGACTTTGCCTATATGCCGCCAGAACTGCACACCCGGGCCGCCAACGCGGCGCTGAGAACGCTGCAGCAGACGGTGGAGACGACCGGCAAGCGGATATCGCTGGCGGCGGGCGATGTCCTGGTTTTCGACAACAAGCGCTGCGTGCACGGCCGGGAGAGCTTTCTGGCCCGCTACGACGGCACCGACCGCTGGATGCGGCGAATGAACATAGCCAGAGACCGCACCGCGATCGACACGCATGGGCTGGCGAGCGGCCGGCTGCAAGTCGCCTGAGACGCGTCATCCCGCACTCGGCGGCGCCCGGTCCGCCACGGTGACCGACTCGCACCGGGCCCACCCGCAGTCCGTAGCCGCGAGCTGCTGGCGGGCTTTCCAGAAAAGTGCGGCCGGAATGTCGAGGCCGGGGTGACGGCTCCGTCCCATGCTCAAGAGCCGGCCGACGTGGCCGCCCTTGCTTCCGGAGGACGACTGTGCAGAAGACGCCCCGTGTGCGAACGATGCCCCCACAGGACGACGTGCTGGGGTACTTCGACACCTTGTCGAACTGGGGGCGGTGGGGTGACGACGACGAGCTCGGCACGCTGAACCTGATCACCGACGACGTCCGGCTGGCGGCCGCGCAAGCCGTGCGCCACGGCCGGAGTGTGTCGTGCGCGTGGGAGGTCGCCGTACCGGACGACATGGAACGGTCGACGACAGCGTGCCCGTGCGCCGCCGACATGCCGGGGGCCGAGAACATGCCGGCCGCCTTCCACGCCGACCGGCGCTGGGGCTTCTCGAACGAGCGGCTCGGCATCATGTTCCACGGCAACACCGTCACCCACGTCGACTCGCCGTGCCACCTCTTCTGGGACGGCAAGATGTACAACGGGCGCTCGCACTCCTCGGTCGGCGCCACCACGGGATCGGCGTGGGCGGCCGTCACGGCGGCGGCGAACGGGATCGTCACGCGCGGTGTCCTGCTGGACATCGCGGAGGCCCGCGAGGTGCCGTGGCTGGAACCGGGCCAGGGCGTGTTCCCGGAAGATCTGGAGGAGGCCGAGCGGCGCCAGGGCGTACGGGTGCGGTCCGGCGATGCGGTCCTGCTGCGGACCGGCTACGGCCGCTTCCGGCACGAGAACGGCGCGGCCGGCGGCATCATGCAGGCCGGCTGGCACGCATCCTGCCTGCCGTGGCTGCGGGAACGCGAGGTCGCCCTGATCGGCGCCGACACCCCGCAGGACGTCCAGCCGTCCGGGTACGCGGACGTGCTGATGCCGGTGCACGCGGTGAGCCTGGTCGCGATGGGGCTGTGGCTGCTCGACAACTGCGACCTGGAGGCGTGCGCGAGCACAGCGGCCGAGCTCGGCCAGTGGGACTTCCACCTCGCGGTCGCGCCGGTCCGCTTCGCCGGGACGTCCGGCAGCCCGGTCAACCCCATCGCCACCTTCTGAGGACGCAACCGCGGGCCGGTGCCCGCCATCCGGGGGTCGCGTGTGGACGGCTTCACCCATAACATCTTGCTGTGGGAGCGCTCCCAAGTCATCGCGCGGGCGCTGACCGCTGGAGCAGGGAGGAGACCCCGTGCGCTACGGACACTTCGACGATGAGCGCCGTGAGTACGTCATCGACCGGCCGGACACGCCACTGCCCTGGATCAACTATCTGGGCACCGAGGCGTACTTCGGCATCATCTCCAACACCGCGGGCGGATACTCGTTCTACCGCGACGCCCGGCTGCGCCGCCTCACCCGGTACCGCTACAACAACGCGCCGTTCGACCTCGGCGGGCGCTACCTGTACGTACGGGACGACGCCACCGGTGACTTCTGGTCACCGACCTGGCAGCCGACGCGCAGTTCCCTGGACGAGTACGAGTGCCGGCACGGCCTGTCGTACACCCGGATCGCCTCCGCCCGCGACGGCATCCGCGCCGAGACGCTGTACTTCGCGCCGCTCGGCGAGACCCTCGAGGTCTGGCGGTGCCGGGTCACCAATGAGCGCGACACGGCGGCTGAGCTCTCGCTCTTCTCCTCGGTCGAGTTCTGCCTGTGGGACGCGCAGGACGACGCGACCAACTTCCAGCGCAACTTCTCCACCGGCCAGGTCGAGGTGGCCGACGGGGTGATCTACCACAAGACCGAGTACCGCGAACGGCGTGACCACTTCGCCTACTTCGCCTGCTCGGAACCGCTGGCGGGCTTCGACACCCAGCGGGACACCTTTCTCGGCGCGTACCGCGGATGGGACCAGCCGGCGGCGGTGGAGCGGGGCGCGGCCTTCGACTCGGTGGCGCACGGCTGGGCACCGATCGGCAGTCACCACGTACGGCTCAGCCTGGCGCCCGGCGAGACCCGCGAGGTGATCTTCGTGCTCGGCTACGCCGAGAACCCGCGCACCGAGAAGTTCGATCCACCCGGGTCGCAGACGCTCAACAAGCGCCACGTGCGCCCGGTGATCGAGCGCTGGCTGCGGCCGGAGACGGTCGCCGAGGGCTTCGCGGCGCTCGGCACCTACTGGGACCGGCTGCTCGGCACCCTCAGCGTGACGACCCCGGACCCGGACACCGACCGGATGGTCAACATCTGGAACGCCTATCAGTGCGTGGTCACCTTCAACATGAGCCGCTCCGCGTCGTTCTACGAGTCCGGGATCGGCCGCGGCATGGGCTTCCGCGACTCCAACCAGGACCTGCTCGGCTTCGTCCACATGGTCCCGGAACGGGCCCGGGAACGGATTCTCGACATCGCCGCCACCCAGCTGACGACCGGCGGGGCGTATCACCAGTACCAGCCGCTGAGCAAGCGGGGGAACAACGACATCGGCCAGGGCTTCAACGACGACCCGCTGTGGCTGATCCTGGGCGTCGCCGCGTACCTGAAGGAGACCGGTGACCAGACGATCCTGGACGAGCCGGTGCCCTTCGACAACGCGGCGGGCAGCGAGGCACCGCTGTACGAGCACCTGCGCCGGTCGCTGCGCTACACCCGGGAGCGGCTCGGCCCGCACGGCCTGCCGCTGATCGGGCGGGCCGACTGGAACGACTGCCTCAACCTGAACTGCTTCTCCGACACCCCGGGTGAGCCGTTCCAGACCACCGAGAACGCCACCGGCGGCGCCGCCGAGTCGGTCTTCATCGCCGGGCAGTTCGTGCTGGCCGGCAAGGAGCTGGCCGCGATCGCCGAGCTGCGCGGGCTGGACGACGAGGCGGTCGAGTACCGCGCCGCCGCGGAGAAGATGACCGGCGTCATCGTCGAGCACGGCTGGGACGGCGCCTGGTTCCGCCGCGCGTACGACTTCGACGGACGTCCGGTCGGCTCGGAGGAGAACGACGAGGGACAGATCTTCATCGAGCCGCAGGGCATGTGCGTGCTGGGCGGCGTCGGCCTCGACGACGGGCTGGCCGTGCGGGCGCTGGACAGCGTGGCGGAGCGGCTGGCCACCCCGCACGGCATCATCCTGCAGCAGCCGGCGTACTCCGGTTATCGGATCGAGCTCGGCGAGATCTCCTCCTATCCGCCCGGCTACAAGGAGAACGCCGGCATCTTCTGCCACACCAACCCGTGGATCATGATCGCCGAGGCGATGGTGGGCAACGGCGACCGCGCCTTCGACTACTACCAGCGGATCAACCCGTCCGCCCGGGAGGCGATCAGCGAGGTGCATCGATGCGAACCGTACGTGTACGCGCAGATGATCGCCGGCCGGGACGCGCCGGCCCACGGCGAGGCCAAGAACTCCTGGCTGTCCGGCACCGCGGCATGGAACTTCGTCGCCATCACCCAGTGGATCCTCGGCATCCGGCCGGAACTGACCGGGCTGCGCGTCGACCCGGTGCTCCCGGCGAGCTGGCCGGGTTTCCAGGCCACCCGATCCTTCAGGGGCGCCACCTACCGGGTCTCCGTCCGCAAGGCGGCCGGCGTGACCGGCCGGGTCACCCACCTGCTCGTGAACGGTGAGCGGGTGGAGGGCACCGTGGTGCCGCCCGCGGCGCCCGGTACCGAGGTTCACGTGGAAGCCGTCATCGAGGGCTCATCCTGAGGTGAGCACTCTTCATCCAGCGGGGTGGCGCCGGCCGGCTCAGCGCATGAAGGCGTCGCGGACGGCGGCGGCCAGGCCGGCCCGTCGCCGGTCGTGGTCGTCCGCCGGGTCGGCCGGGGTGGCCGTGTAGGTCAGGCTGCTGGGTGACCAGGTCATGGCCAGCGCGATCACCATGGAGTGAATGTCGGCCGCGGTCATATCGGTGCGGATCCGGCCGGCCCGCTGGCCCGCGGTGATGACGTCGAGTTTGGCGGTTTCGTCGGCCTGGGGGGAACAGCGGGCCGGCGGGGTTGCTCTCCAGGCGCGCCCATGAAGCCAGGCGCACCAGCCGGGGATGTTCCAGGTACGCGTCGTAGAGCCGGACCGAGTAGTCGGGCAGGTCCCCGGTGATCGGCGCCTTGTCCAGGATCTCGGTCACCTGGTCGTCGAGGACCGCGTCGAAGAGCTGCTCCTTGCCGGCGTAGTAGGAGTAGAGCTGGGCCTTGCTGACCTTGGCGTCGACGGAGATGCGGTCGACTCGCCCCGGCGACGCCGTACCGGGCGAACTCGACGGCGCCGGCGTCCAGCAGACGCCGGCGGCTGGCCTGTGACCTGGGCCTCGCCGCCGCTGGCGCAACCCGTCGGCGAGCTCGTCGAGGGTGCCGGCCCGGCCCGGATCGGGCAGCACGACGAACGCCGGAGGCGAACGACTCGCTGTCACGACATCACCCAACACCGACCCGTCACCGCATTTGTCCGCAACCCGCGCGACCGCCGTACGGGATCGTCTCGGGATCGCGTCCCCGCCGCCGTCTCCCCCGCACTCTCGGAACCGGGCCGGCGCGTCGCCGGCCCACCGTCCCGGCGGCATCCGGGAAAGGGGGACGAACAACAGTGAAGCTTCGCAGCAAGATCTCGGCCGTCGTGGTGACCGGCGCCCTGGCGGGGGCCACGACCGTGGCGGGGGCCGGTCCGGCCCAGGCGGCACCGCCGCCGCCGAACGGGAGCATCTGGGCGATCCAGGTCGACAACGGCCGGTTCGTGACGGCGGCCGGGGGCGGCGGCCGGATCACGAGCGTGATGCGTACCGACGCCACCGTGATCGGCCCCAACGAGAAGTTCACCCTCGAGCCGGTCGGCGACGGGGTGCACGTCGACCTGAGGACCCGCTCCGCGAACTACGTGACCGCGGTCAACAGCGGTGGCCGTTCGACCGGTGCCTTCGACACCAACCGGTCGGTGGTGAAGTCCTGGGAGAAGTTCCGGTTCATCTGTGGCCCCAGCTTCCAGCTCCTGGTACGACAGCCCGTGCGCACTCGAGGAAACGCGTCAGGTGCTGGCGCGGATCGCGTAGCTTGTGATGGCGGCGAGCAGAGACAGGAGGGCGACGCTGGTCAGCAGCCAGCCGGCGTTGATCAGACGGTGCTTGCGGAGGACCACTCGCGACAGACCCACCACGTGGAACGTGAGGATCTTGAATTCGTCGTCCTCGTCGATCTGATCGAAGCTGCTCACCGCCCGGCGGAAGGGCAGGCTGCCCAGATGCCCGAAGTACCACAAGGATTCGACGGGATAGGGCGACCGCTTCTTCTCGTTCCCGAGGTCGATGTGGAGGCGCTTGAAGTCGGCCTTGATGTTGTGACGGTGACGAGAGAGCAGGCAGGCGGCCGCGGCGCCGATCGCACCGGCCAACGCCGACACGGCGACGGCCAGGAAGGCCCAGGTCTCCAGGCCGAGGTTCTGAGCCGGCACGTTCGTGTCGTCAGGCTTCGCGGAAACGATGCCGAAGCCGATCGTGACGAAAACCCCGTTGACCGTCAGGATCAGCTGAGCCTTTGTCTCCGCGACTTTGTACCAGTCCATGGCTCGGTCGTAAACGCGGCGAGCGTAATCAGTGCGCGCCACCCGCAATGCAACGTCCATTTTGATGGCT
This sequence comes from Actinoplanes sp. NPDC051405, assembly GCF_055586185.1. Classification (NCBI taxonomy): domain Bacteria; kingdom Bacillati; phylum Actinomycetota; class Actinomycetes; order Micromonosporales; family Micromonosporaceae; genus Actinoplanes; species Actinoplanes sp. NPDC051405. Next base: position 31,031 of record NZ_JBVJIR010000035.1, on the reverse strand, counting down.
ATTTGACCGGTTTGCTCGCGCCTTTGTCGCCGCCACATATACGAAAAGTATTTGATCGACTTCATAACGTCGATACCTGGGTACGACTTTCACCCAGGTCAGCCCCTGCCGCCGATGTCGAAGGGCGCCGGCGACGCCGTCTTCGACGAATCAGCCACGGTCGCCGTTGGCAGCACCTTCAGTCGATGACGGCCACCATGGCGATCGACACCAGGATCCCCGGCCGGTCGACGCCGAGCCGGCTGACGCATCGCGGCGGCCGCACGTCGGGGAAGAACTCGGCGAAGACCTCCGTGACGCCGTCCGCGTCCTCGGATCGCCGGAGCAGGGTGTGCACCATGACGATGTCGTCCATTGTGGCCCCGCCGGCCCGCAGGATCGCCTGGCAGTTGAGCAGTGACCGGCGGGTCTGCTCCTGGATCGTGGACCCGGCGAGCCGGCCGGTCGCCACGTCGACGCCGATCGTCCCGGCGACATGGATCGTGTTCCCGGCCTTGGCCGCCTGGCTGTAGCTCGGGTATTCCGGCGCGTCGGGAGTGGAGATGATTTCTCGGGGCATCTGCTGCGACCTTTCATCGGAGGACGGCAAACCGAGGCGCGCAGGCGCGGATCGTTGCCTCCAGGCGGGGCCAGGACAGGCCGGGCGGCAACCCGACCATGGTGATGTCGGTGGCGGCGTCCCATCGTCCGAGCTGCTCGCGCACCGATGCCGCGGTGCCGTAGGCGGTGAACTCGTCGAGCAGGATCTGCGCCTCGGCCGGGATCGTCCTGGTGGCCCGGACGAGGCCGACCTCGGCGGCGAGGCCCTGGCGGGCCAGCACCTCCGGATAGATGTCACCCATCGCTCCCAGATACGCCGCCGTGCATTCCGCCGCGGTCGCCCGGGCCGCCGCGACGTCCGGATCGACGACTGTGAACGGTCCGGCCGCGACGGTGAGCGGATGCGTCGCCGCTCGCGGTGCGGCCAGGCCGGCGCCGATCTCGCGCACCTGGCCGGGGCGCAGGTACAGCGGATACCAGCCGTCGGCCAGGTCCGCGGCGACCCGGATGGTGTGCTCACCGGTCGCGGCCAGCCAGATCGGCAGATCCGGTACGGGCGGCTGGCCGAGGCGCAACGCTCTGGCCCCCGGTACGGCCGACAGCGTCGCCCGCTCACCGTTCAGCAGGGCGCGCACCTGCTCAGTGACCGTACGCAGGCGCGCCGCCGGCCGGTCGTACCCGGTGTCGTGCCATCCCTCGGTGAGCTGGCGGGTGCTCGCCCCCAGCCCGAGCACGAACCGGCCGCCGGAGAGCCGGTACAGGGTCGCGGCGGTCATCGCGATCGTCGCGGGCGACCGCCCCCAGACCGACAGCACGCCGGCGGCCAGCGTGATCCGCCGGGTCGCGGCGGCGATCCCGGCCAGCAGGACCGTGGCGTCGAGCCCCCAGCCCTCGGCGACGGAGACCATCTCGTAGCCGAGGTCGTCGGCGAGGGCGGCCGCGCGCACGATGACGTCGCGGCGGGTCTCCAACGGCGTGAACGCCAGGCCACGTCTCACGACGGCGCCCCGGCGGGCGCGAGCATGATCCATGTCTGACGCGAGAAGCCATGGAGAGCTCCGTCGCGGGAGTAGAGCGCCGATCCGGCGACCAGTTTGCGGCCGGACACCCGGTCCAGCCAGCCGACCACGATGTGCGGGCTGCCCACCGGGATCGGCTCCAGCAGCCGCGCCGCCATCCGGCCGAGCACGACGGGCCGGTCGACCCGCCCGAAGTGGGTCGCCGCCCAGCCGCCCGGGCAGTCCAGCGCCGCCCACGCGAACTCAGGCCGGATCAGGTCGCCGGTGGTGGCGTCGCTGCCCGGGTACCAGACCGCGGCGACGAGATCCCGCCCGGCCAGCGGGCCGGGAAAGATCCGGAGCGCCACGGCGTCGGTGCGGCCGGTGCCGCATCCGACACATCGGGGGTACGGATGGAAGCGCAGTCCCGCGAACGACGCGGTGGCCGCCAGTGCCTCGGCGAACGACGGCGGTTGCGGTGCACCGTCGGCCAACCGCGTCGAGGCCCCCTCGGCGACGACCGTCGTCCCGGCGTGCAGCGTCACACCGGCCCCGACCGGCCCGAGCCGCAACGCGGTCCCCAGCGGTACCGGCGCCCGCAGGGTGATCTCGGCGTCGGCCGGGAGGTACGGCGCGAGCCTCCCGCTGGTGTAGCCGCCGTGGCCGGACGAGGGCGGCCCCTCGAAGGCAGGGTCGATGGTGATCTCTTGGTCAGGCATGCCTCGACGCTAGGGGCCGCGCCGGGCGGCTGAATCGGTCGTCTTACCGAGTCAGCGACGGCTTCCCCGCCCCGCTCATCGGAAGAACTACCTAGCCGGCGTCAGCCGGGCCCAGACGGCGATCTGGCTGCGGGCCCGCACGCCGAGCTTGGTGCGGACGTGGTCGACGTGCGCGTCCACGGTCCGGACCGACACGCCGAGCGTACGGGCGATCTCGGCGTTGGTGCATCCGTCGGCGATCAGGTCGGCGACCTGGATTTCCCGGGCGGTGAGCGGGCCGCCGCCGACCTTCGGTCCCCCCGGTCCGCGCTGGTCCCGCAGGAACGACAGCAGGGTCGACGCGGCGGTGTCCGCGCCCTCGGCGTAGATGGGTTGCATCCGGCCCTCGAACGCGGCCAGTTGCGCCCCCGGGATCAGCGCGGCCAGCTCCCGCCCGAGCTCGAACCGCACGGCCCGGCTGCCCCGGCGGTGCGCCACCAGCGTGGGCACGCGGATCAGAGGCAGCAGGTCGGCGACGTCGAACCGGTAGAACATCTCCAGCAGCGAGGCGGCCATGTCCGCGGTCGCGGCGGCCCGTTGCAGCTGGGCGAACATCGCGGTCAGCTCGGCCGCGGCGTCCGGGAGCCAGATGTCGGCGAGCACCCGCGAACCCAGCCCCCAGTGCGCGCGGACCAGGGCCAGCAGGGACTGCCGGATCTCGGCCGGGGCGAGGTCGGCGCCCCGGGCGCAGCTGCCGTACAGGATCAGCGACGACAGGACCTCCGGGTGCCGCACCGCGTACGCCGCCGCCACCTGCCCGCCCTCACAGGAGCCGAACAGGGCGAATCGCTTGAGCTCGAGGTGCTCGACCAGCGCTTCCAGCGTCGCGAGCTCGGACTCCATGGTGAACTCGGTCCGGGCCCGGTCGGACAGGCCGCACCCGAGCTTGTCATACCGGATGACAGTGTGCTCCCGGGCGAGCAGCTCGACGAACCGGCGGTGGTCGGAGCTCTCGTCCAGCACGCCGAGATGCGACACCCAGCCGAGCGAGCACACCACCGGCGGCCCGCTGCCCGTCACCGAGTAGGCGACGCGGCCCGCGGGCGTGGCGGCGAACCGCGTTACCTGCCTCATCACGGCCAGGCTGCCATGATGCGGTCCGGCTGTCACTGCCGATGTCGGGCTGCCGACCTGATCGGCGCCGCGGCCCGGCCAGCTCAGCTCAGGGGAAAGATCGACTGGGCCCAGGCCGGGCGGGCCGACGGCTGGATCGATGTCACCCACTTCACCCACCAGAAGCCGCGCCGCCCGGGAGCGACGATCCGCGCGGGATAGCCACTTCCGTACGGCAGACTCCGGCCCCCGACGGCTGTCACCAGCCACACGTCGTCCAGTGTGGACGCCCCGAACCAGCGGGCGTAGCCGGTCACCGACCGCACCTCCACACTGCGCCACTCACCCCGGGCGACTCCCGCCGCGGTGAGCAGGGCACTCAGCCGTACGCCGTCCCACTCCTGGCTGCTGAACCAGCCGCTCGTGCAGTCCAGGACCGCGGTGAACCGTTCGTGCGGCAGGTCGATCACGGCGTCGAGGTCGAAGGCCGCGGAGCCGACCCGCAATGTCCACCCGTCGCGGTCGAGGCGCTGGATGCCGTCATCCAGCCAGGAGGTGAAGAGCAGTTCGTCCTTCGGCACCGATCCGGTGAACCGCCGGGCGGTCGCCGGGCCGTTGTCCCAGGCGGCGGTGGCCACGGCGGCGCCCGCACCCAGGGCCACCAGGCCCAGCATCGCCCGCCGGTCCGCGTCCGCGCGCCGGGGCCGTACCGCGTGCAGCAGGAAGTGCGCGACCACCGCGGCCAGCGCGCCCACCGCCGCGCCCACGTGGATCTGCATCAGGGTGAGCGGGCCGACCCGTTCCAGCCGCCCGGTCGAGTGGACGAGGCCGCTGGCGATGGTGACGACCACGAGCGCCGCCAGGGTGAGCGACAGCACCTTGATCGCCGTGGCACGCCGCGGTCGGCGCAGGCCGCGGTGGATCACCACGTACTTCCACGGCGTCAGCAGCAGGACGGCCAGCGCACCGGCGGCGTGCAGCTGGATGAGATCCAGCCACCAGTTGACGCCGATCGTGTTGGCGCCGAGCCCGGTGAGGACGCCGGCCCCGAGCAGCAGTCCGAGCAGCAGGTCGGTGCGCCGGCCGGCCTGCCTGCCGCGCACCCCGATCCGCATCACCCGACGCTAGCGCAGCAGGCCCGGCCGGCTCGATCTCAGGCCCGATCCGCCCCCGCCGCCCACGGCCATCTTCGCCGGCGCGGACATCGTGGCCATGGGAGTGCTGGACGCCCTCACCGAGGCGGGCCTCTCTCCCCCAGCCTGGTGACCCGGCGATCCACCGCGGCACCACCGGCCTGACGTGGTTACCCCCAGGGAACCGGGGCACAGCGATGTGCCGTATTGCCTGCTGGGCAACGGTTCCGGACCCTGGGGAGCATGTCCACGTATCTTCTGGTCCACGGCGCCTGGCACAGCGGCGACAGCTGGCAGCGGGTCGTCCCGCTCCTGACCATGGCCGGGCACCGCGTTCTGGCTCCCTCGCTGACCGGTCACGGCGACCGCGCCCATCTGCTCAGCCCCGACGTCGGCCTCGACACCCACGTCGAGGACATCGTCCGGCTGATCACCGATGAAGACCCGACCGACGTGGTGCTCGTCGGGCACAGCTACGCCGGCCTGGTGATCTCGTCGGTGGCCAACCAGGTCCCCGACCGGATCGCCCAGCTGGTCTACGTCGACGCGATGATTCCGGCGGACGGTGAGAACGCGATCGACGTCGTACCCATGACCCAGTTCCTCATCGACCGGGCCGCGCGGACCGAGACCCCGTGGCGCATCCCGCCGCTGCCGGAGATGCCGCCCGCCGGCCTGTTCGGCGTCACCGACCCCGCGGACCAGGCCTGGCTGCGCACGCTGCTGTCGGACGAGTCGGTGCTCTGCTTCCAGCAGCCCGCCCGGTTGGACAACCCCGCCGCGGCCGGGATCGCGCGCACCTACATCCGGTGCACCGTCGGCGCGCCGCCGGGCGTGCGGCCGCTGCCCGAGGTGCAGCCGAACGGGACGCCGGCGCAGGTGTGGGAGCTGCCCACCGGCCACGACTGCATGATCACGATGCCTGTCGAGCTTTCCGAGCTGCTGCTGAAGCTCGCCTGACCGGCGTACCGGGCGGCCGGTACGCTCACGATCGGACAGGGGGTGGTCATGAGAGCTACCGACGGCGGGCCGAAGCGGGCCGGATGCCGGCCCATCATCGAGGACAAGTGGTCCCTCGTGCTCGTGTCCACCCTCGGCGCCGGGCCGCTGCGCTTCACCGAGCTCAGACGACGCATCGACGGCATCAGCCAGCGGATGCTCACCGTGACGCTGCGCAAGCTGGAACGCGACGGCATCCTGCTGCGGACCGTGCACAACGTCATGCCGCCGAACATCAGCTACGAGCTCACCCCGCTCGGCACGAGCTTCCTCGCGGCTGCCGGGCCCATGCTGGACTGGGGCGAGGCAAACCTGGAACTCGTCGAGAAGGCCCGCGCCGCACACGACTCCCGGAGCTGACGATGACCGATGCCGTCCCGCACTCCGCCCGGGTCTGGAACTACTGGCTGGGCGGCAAGGACAACTTCGAGCCCGATCGCACGGTCGGTGACCAGTTCGCGCGGCTGTACCCGGACATCACGCTCGTGGCCCGGTCGTCGCGGGCCTTCCTGAAGCGGGCCGTCACCTTCCTGGCCACCGAGGCCGGCATCCGCCAGTTCCTCGACATCGGCACGGGCATGCCGACCGCCGAGAACACCCACCAGGTGGCCCAGGCCGCCGCGCCGGAGTCCCGGATCGTGTACGTCGACAACGATCCGCTCGTGCTGACCCACGCCCGGGCTCTGCTGACCGGCACTCCGCAGGGCGCCACCGAGTACCTCGACGCCGACCTGAAGGACCCGGCGGGGATCCTGCGGGCGGCCGGGCGTACGACGCTCGACCTCTCCCGGCCGACCGGGCTGATCCTGATGAACATCCTCGGCCACGTCAGCGATCTGGACGAGGCTGTCAGCATCGTGGGGCAGCTCATGGCCGCCCTGCCATCGGGCAGTTGTCTGGTGACCGCCGACGGCACCGACGTCATCGACGGTCCCGCCTTCTCCGCGGCGATCGACGTGTGGAACGCCAACGCCCCGCTGGCGTACCACCTGCGCCACCCCGACCAGCTCGCCCGTTTCCTGACCGGGCTGACCGTCGTCGAGCCGGGCCTGGTCCCGTGCTCGCAGTGGCGTCCGTCGCCCGATGCCACGCCCGAGGACCTGCGGGCGGTCGACGAGTACGGCGCCGTTGCCGTCAAGCCGTAGGGTCACGCGTATGCCCGACAGAGTCGTCCTCCTGCTTCCCGGCCTGCGCTACTCAGCGGAACGGCCGCTGCTGCACTTCGCTCGCGCGGTGTTCGCGAAGCACGGCTGGACGGCCCGGGAGGTCCGGTGGCCCGACAGCCCGCCTGAGCCGGACGTTCAGGATCTGCCGGGCTGGTCCGCTCAGCTGAGGTCGTTCGTGAACGCTCACGTCAGCCGGATCCTCGATCAGGAGTCCGCCCGCACCGTCGCCCTGGCCGGCAAGTCCATGGGCGCGTTCGCCGCGGCGACGGCCGCTGATCGTGGCCTGCCCGGCGTCTGGCTGACCCCCATCCTGCGTGACTCGCCGGTGCCGGCCGACCTGCGGCGCGCCACCGCGCCGTTCCTGCTCGTCGGCAGTGCGGGCGACCCGTCGTGGGATCCGGAGGTCGCCCGCGGTTTCGGGCAGCCCTGGTACGAGGCCCAGGACGCCGATCACAGCATGGAGACCGCCGGCGACCCCGTGCACTCGGTCGATGTGCTGCGCCACGTCACCGTCGCCATGGACAGCTTCGTGAGCAGGCTGTAGGAATTCGATCGGTCGAGCTGTCGAATTCGCCGATCGCCGTTCGTCTCACTGCGACGATTCCGGAGACCGACCGAGGAGTGACGATGAAGTACATCATGTTGATCTATCAAGGCCCGGCGATCGAACGACAGAACGCGCTCCCCGAGGAGGACCGCAAGCAGGTCTACGCCGACTACCAGGGGATCAACGAGACCCCCGGCGTCACCCCGATGCCACCGATGGGGCTGCCCGAGAACGCGACCACGGTGCGGGTCGAAGGCGGCAGGACGCTGACGACCGACGGCCCGTTCGTCGGGATGAAGGAATCCGTCGGCGGCCTGTTCATCCTCGAGGCCGACAACCTCGACGCGGCCATCGAGGTGGCCGCCCGCGTCCCGGCGGCCCGCTACGGCGGCGCGGTCGAGATCCGGCCTTCGCAGGTGTACTGGTAACGATGCTCGACGAGGTCTTCCGCGAGGAGTGGGGCCGCGTCCTGGCCACCCTGATCGGCGTCCTCGGCGACTTCGACCTCGCCGAGGACGCCGCGCAGGAGGCGTTCGCCATCGCCGCTGACCGGTGGCCCCGCGACGGCGTGCCGAGCAACGCCCGCGCCTGGCTGATCACGACAGCCCGCAACCGGGCGACCGACCGCATCCGCCGCGAGCGGACCCTGGCCGCCAAGGCCGGCCTGCTCGCCGCTCAGGGGGCCGAGGTGCCGATGACCACCACCACGTTCTCCGACGAGCGGCTGGAGCTCATCTTCACGTGCTGTCACCCGGCGCTCGCCGTCGAGGCACAGGTCGCGCTCACGCTGCGTACCGTGGGTGGCCTGACCACCGACGAGATCGCCCGCGCCTTCCTGGTCCCGGAACGCACCATGGCGCAGCGCCTGGTCCGGGCCAAACGCAAGATCAAGGCGGCCGGTATCCCGTTCCGCGTGCCTCCCGACCACCTGCTGCCCGAGCGTCTCGACGCGGTGCTGGCCGTCGTGTATCTGATCTTCAACGAGGGCTACGGCGGCCGCGACGACCTCGCCGCCGAGGCGATCTGGCTGGCCGGTGCGCTGACCGAGCTGCTGCCCGCCGATCCGGAGGTCCGCGGGCTGCTGGCGATGATGCTGCTGCACGACTCCCGCCGCGAGACCCGGTTCCGCGACGGTGAGCTGGTGCTGCTGCCGGATCAGGACCGGTCGCGGTGGAACACCGCGCAGATCGACCGGGGACGGGCCGAGCTCGACCGGGCGATCGCCCTCGGCGGCCGCGGGCCCTATGTGCTGCAGGCGGCGATCGCGTCGCTGCACGCCGAGACGCCGTGTGACTGGGCGCAGATCGCCGCGCTGTACGGCGAGCTCGCCCACCTGACCGCCTCCCCGGTCGTCGAGCTGAACCGGGCCATCGCGGTCGCCGAGATCGACGGGCCGGAGGCGGGTCTGCGCATCGTCGACGGGCTCGGGCTGGACGACTTCCGCTACCTGCACTCGACCAGGGCGGAACTGCTGCGCAGGCTCGAACGCACCGACGAGGCCCGCGAAGCGTACCGGCGGGCGAGGGCGCTCACCGACGACGGGGCCGAACGCCGCTTCCTCGAACGCCGCCTGACGGAACTGCCTCCTCAACCGCCCGGGTCACCGCGCAAGTGATCCGACGGTCGCGTCCGCTCTCCCCCACCTTCGGTGATGGCCGCCCGCCAGGCACAGGCAACGCTCGCGGCCAGCTGGTCCAACGCCGCGTCCATCGCCACGCAGTCCCCCCGGAAGCCGAGCACGTCCGCGCGCAGCAACAACCGCCGTTGCCTCACCACGTACTCGTCGCAGTCGTGCAGCAATTGCAACAGCCGGTCATCCGCCATGAGCGCTGCGTACCGTACGGACCTAGATCTATGCCTCCGCGCCCCCTACGTCAGCAAAAGCCCGTTGTCACGAAAAGGCCGCTACGGTGGCGACGGACGGCGACGGTCCGCCTCGGCCAGGTTGTTCTTCGCGACTTCACGGTCGTCGCCGGCCCCGCGGCGGTGCTCGGCCGCGCGGCGCAGATGGTCTTCGGCACCGCTGCCGCCGCCCTTGGCCAGCTCCTCGTGCAGCAGCGCGGCCCGGTCGTGCACGATCGCCGAGGACTCGGCCGCGGCTGCGGCCCGTTCGGCGGCCGCGGCGGCTGCTCGCCGGGCCCGGTCGACGTTCTCGCGCGCGACGCGCAACTGCTCGACGCCTGAGCCCCGGGTGTCCGCGTTCCGTTCCGCGCGACGGCGCCCCAGCTCGGTGATGCGCTCGCCCAGCTCCTTGGCCCGCCGGGCGGCCTCCGCGCGACGGCGTTCCATGCGCTCGACGCCGTCCGCACTCACGCCCGTCAGCGTAGCGGCGGGTGATACCGGACGGACGGCGGCGATGCGCGCACGCCCGATGCGCAAAGACCGACCGCGGATCCACCGGTACGGCGTCCAGCCCGCACCCGGCGTCCGGATCGGACAGGGCGTGGCCGAGTCCGGCGCGCATGCCGCCGGCGGTGACATGCGGGCCGCGGTCGCGGACTTGGTGCCCGCGCCTGCACCGGCCGCTTCAGCTCTCGCCCGCGCCGACCGCTCCGGCTCCCGGCGAGAAGGCGTCGCTATCGCGCAGAGTGGGCAGGCGTGCCGGCTCCCGCACGCGCAAGGCCGGCGACCCGCGACGCGCAGGCCACGGTCACGGAGCTCATCCCCCCACCCACGCCGGCTGCTCCGGCTCCCGCACGCGCAGGGCCGACGACCGCGACGCGCAGGCCACGGATACCCCCAGCCCACGCCAGCCGCTCCGGCCCCTGCCCCCGTAAGGCCGGCGACCGCGACGCGCGGGCCACGGTCACAGATCTGGTACCCGGACCCACGCCAGCCGCTCCGGCCCTGCCCCCGTAAGGCCGGCGATCGCGACGCGCGGGCCACGGTCACAGATCTGGTACCCGGACCCACGCCGGCCGCTCCGGCCCCCGCCGCGCACGGCGGGTGACCGTGACGCGCAGGCCGCGGACCCCGGCCCCACCACGGCGACCCTGGCCACCGCCGCCCCGGCGGTGCAGAGCCCCGGGGCCGCCGCGGTCACACCAGAAAGCCGGCCCCCGACCGGCCAGTCGCCCGGCTGGGCGGCGACCGTCCCGCCTGCGAACGTCAACGGTGTCAGTCGAGAGCACGACCAATTCGAGGAGCACCCGATGACCACTCCCGAAGCACCCCCGTCACCGGCCGCGAAGGCCACCAGCGAACAGCGGGTCGCCAAGCTGTTCGGGCTGGAGGGTGACAAGTGGACGCGGCACGCCGACCCCGTCAGTGTCTGGACCCGGTTCTCGGCCCTCCCGCTGCTGGCGTTGTCGGTCTGGAGCCGGGACTGGATCGGCTGGTGGTGCCTCGTGCCGGTCGTCCTCACGGTGGTGTTCCTCATGGTCAACCCGCTGCTGTTCGGCGAGCCGCGGTCCACCCGGAACTGGGCGTCGCGCGGCGTCTTCGGCGAGCGGGTGTGGTCCGAACGCGCCTCGGTCGCGACCCCGGCCCAGTTCACCACCACCGTGGTCGACACCGTGGCGGGCCTGGTGATTCTGCAGGCCGCCAAGGCCTGGTTCATCGACCGGCAGGTGCTGCTGTTCGAGGACCTGAAGACCCGCCACCCGCAGTACGCCCGGTGGGAGTACTGAGCCCCTCTAGCGACCGGCCGCGGCGGGCTCCGCGATGATCGTCAGGTCCCTGATCACCTCCGAAGCGGCGATCGCGCCGAGCGCGGTGAACGGTTGCCGGCCGGGTCTGTCGTCGCGCCTTGACCTGCCGTGGACGTGGATGTCCTCCAGGGTCTGGTCACCGAGCCCGTCGGGATCACCGACGGCGATGCCCGGGTCGAGCTCGACGACCACGGTGAGGTCGCCGGCCACCCGTTCGATCCGGCTCTGCACCCCGGCATCCTGCGGCGCCTCCCGCCGCCAGCCCCGCCGTTCCAGGCCGAGCACGCGCGTGGCGGGCACCTCGGCCCCGAGGAACCGTTTCAGGCTCTCCTCGCCGGCCGGGTAGGTCTCCCGGCTGAGCTGCGGGAACGGCTGGACGATCTCGTAGTCGGCGAAGACCTCACCCCACGCGGGCAGCGTGTCCCCGAGGTCGAGCGGGTGCGCGACGCCGACCGTGACGTCCTCGGGCAGGGCGTACGGCTCGTCGGCGGCGTCGGCGTACCTGCGGTCCTCCGCCACCCGGAAGGAGGCGCCGTCCGACACCGTCCAGACGAGCCGCCGCACGATGTGCCAGAGCAGCGGATGGCCGGCGAAGTACCGGGCGAACTCCTCCGGGGTCCACCGCCGGCCGGTGACCATGGCCTGCTCCAGCCGCCGCACCTGATCGGCGGCGACTGTCCGAACGTCCTTCTTCAGCGCGGTGAACTGCTGGTAGGCATCCTCGGCGAGCGGCTCCGAAGGCTTCGGCAGCGCCTTGAGCCGCTTTCCGGTGGCATCCGAGACGTAGGGCCGGAGCTGCTCGTCGAAGCCGACCCGGAACTGCCGGGATCCGTAGTCGAGCGTCATGCTCCCGTCGGCGCTGAGGCCGAAGTCGGGCACGAGCCGGTCGGCCAGCTGCTCGGCGGTGAGCCCGAGCGAGTCGGCCACCTCGGTGATCTTCTCCTCGGCCGCGGTCTTGAGCCCCTTGAACTTGGCCCGTTGCGAAATGCCGTACAGCCGCATCAGCGCCACATCGCTGCCGATCGCCGCCAGCGCCCGGACCCCGGCGACCGCCTTGGTGTGCCCGCCCTCGCCCGGCCACGCGAGGATCAGCGGGGTGAGCCGCCGCACGGTGGTGTCATCGCCGAGCAGCGCCAGGGCGTCGAGCACCCAGCTCTGCTTGGCGTCCGCCCCGGCGAGCTGCCAGGCCTCGAGCAGTCCCCACGCGAACTGGGCCAGGTCGTCCGGCTCGCAGGCGGCGGCGGCGTGTCCGATCCCCGCATACGGTTCGTCCATCTTGGAGACGGCCAGCATGGTGATCAGCGCGCCGACCGCGGCGGGCGGCAATGCTCCCGAGCCGTCGCGCAGCCGCACCGGCGGTAGCGTCGCGGGCACGGCCCACGGCGGGTTCGCCGGCAGCCGGGCGGGCAGCAGCGTCAGCGGGTCGCGCGCCAGCAGCGAGGAGATCGCCGAGGCCGCTGCCGGGCCGTACGCGGACGCCGCCGTGCGGACCGTGGCAGCGGGCAGGGCCAGCAGCGCCGCCTCCGCCTGCCGCCGGGCCGTGCCCGCTTTGCCGAGCGCGGCCGGGACCAGCGCCCGCGCGGCGGCCTCCGCGTGCCGCAACAGCCAGGTGAGCGCCGCCGGCCGGGCGCTCTTCACCCGCGTGTAGCGATCGGCCATGAACGCGGCGACCGCCGGTGACGAGTACGGCAGCAGGGCGTCGGTCAGCGCGGGCGAACGCTCGGCCGCGCCCTGCACGAGCGGAAGCGCGTCGAGCCCGAACCGCGCGGCGGCCACCTTCACCCACTCGCCGAACACAGCCGCCCGTTCCGGCTGCCACGTGGGCAGCAGGGGCCGGACCAGCTCCTCGGGGCCGCCGGTGAACAGCATCGACGCGAACCAGACGTTCGAACCCGACGCCACGCAGCGGGCGGCCTCCTCCCAGGTGATCCAGGGCTGTCCCCAGTCGCCGGGAGTGTCGAGCCACCGGTCGCGTTCGCCGTCGCGCCACTCGAGGGTCGCGGGGTCGGCGCAGCTCAGGCCCGCGATCACGACCGGTTTCGGGGGCTTGGCGCGATGCAGCCACGGTGGGCCGGCCAGCACCGGCGGGACGGCTGCGAGCGGCGCGTACGAGACGGCGGCAGCAGCATCGGCCACTCCGCGCACCCGTTGCGCGGCCGCGGCACCGAGCGAGGGCAGAACTTCGTCAACCAGGCCGAGGTGCGCCAGCACGTGGGCGCGCAGCATCGGCGAACCGGCCTCGGCGAACAGCCGCATCGCCCGGGCCGGGAAGCGCGCGGCCGCATCGAGCACCGCAGCGGGCACGTACTTGCGGTCGAGCCGGGCGAGCAGCTCCTCGAAGACCGCGTCGTCGTCCATGTCGGTCAGGACCGAGAGCATCCGCTGCTGCGAGTCGGCCGTCATGTACGGGATGTCGAACCAGACCAGCACAGCGCCGGCCGCCCCCGGCCCGAGCCCGTCGGCGAGAGTGGCCAGCACCGCGGACATCGGCAGCGACCACCAGTTGTCGAGGTGTGGCGCAAGGGCCCGCGCTTGCGCCGCAGTGCCCGCCGCGAGCAGCAGGAGCGCGGCCAGCTCAGGCTCCGGAGCGCCGTTGGCGAGGACCGTCCGCACATCCTGCTCGACCCAGTCGCGTTCGCCCGGCAACAGGACGGAGGTGGCGACAGCCGCGCTCCAGTGCCGGTCGCGGTACGGCCGCAGCGCCTCGACGACCTCCGCGTATTCGTCTTCGGTCGCCACGGCGATCGCAGCCCGGACCCGGAGCAGGATCTGCCGTTGCGGGCCGCGATGGGCAGCCTCGCCGAACGCGACCGGCGCGAGGGAGAGGTCACCGTAGGTCGCCGGGTTGACGCGCTCGCCTTCCCGGACGCCCAGCAATGCCTGCTCGACCGCCGCCCGCGCGGCGAACAGCAGGCCGTGGCGGGCGATCCAGAGATCGGCGAGCGGCGTGAGGAGGTCCCCCTTGTCCTCCGGATACTGAATGCGGAGGCTCATTGCCGTGAGGGCTCCCGCCGCGCCCAACGGCGTCACGTCCGGGTCGCCGTCGAGCCAGGCCCGGACCGCCGCGGCGAGCGGCCGAGCCGTCCCCGGCGCGTCGAGGATCGCCAGCACCGCGGCGCGTTCCGCGGCCATCCGTTGCTCGGCCGCCTCGCCGCCCTTCACGTCGATCACGAACGGCGGGGCATCCACACTGCCCCGCCGCACGAACCGGTGCCGCCGCACAAACGCCGGAACATCGCCCACGTTGATCCACGCCTCCCCCATGAGAACTGTCCGAAGGCTAGCGGCCGGGTACGACAAGACCGGGACGTGGCGCCGGTCGCCTAGGCTCCGGCTGTGCGGATCGGTCGACGGCGCCTGGGCGCCGCCATCGCGGGAGGCCTGCTGGTCGTCCTGCTCACCCTGGGCGCGCTTGCTCTCGTACGGTGGAGAGCCGCCGGCGTCCCGCACGCCATCTCCCCACCCGCCGGGGCGGTGCTGGAGTCCGCGGGGTACGAGCGGGTCGTCCTGGACCGCGGCGGCATCATCGCGCGCGGCCTGCGCAACGACCGTGGGTCGGCGACCGTGCGCACGTACGCGATGCCGCCGGGATCGCCGTGGCTGCAGTCGCGGAAGATCGTCGCCACCCAGCTCGATCATTGGGAGCAGCTCGGCGATTGTGCCGACGACCCGCGGGCCCGGATCGTGGAGTGCGCCTGGCGGGAGCCCACCCGCTGGTGGCCGCGCGAGGTCCGGCTCACCATGATGCGCCCGGCGCCGGACCGCACGTTCGTGATCATCGGTTCCGGCCGGGGCGAATAGCGTCAGCAGTCGAAGGCCGACCAGCAGATGTCGTTGCGCAGGCGCTGGTCGTCGAGGACCAGCTCGCGGATCGCCGCAGGGAGCTGATCGCGTTGCCACCGGCACTCCCGTCGCCCGGCGGCTTCGCCCTCGGCTGCTCGGGCCGCCTTGATCGCGTACGCGGCCGCGCCGAGCTCGTGGGCGGCGACGTGGGCGACGACCGCGGCCTGCCCGGCGGCGTACGCGGCATGCCGGGCCGCGCCCGTCAGGTCTCGGGCCGCTCCCATCGCGTGACCGCCCGCCGCGCGGGCCTGCATCATCTTGACGTCGCCGCGGACCCACGCCCGGGCGTGCTCGATCGCCTGGCGCGGTCGCGGGTCCGCGGGCCGGGCCACCTCGAAGAACGGCAGGACGTGCTCCGCGCACGAGGCGGCCCACAGTGCGAGGAGCCGGTGGTCGGCGTCGGTGAGGGTTCCGCCCCGGCGGATCGTCACGAAGCGGGGGTCACGGATCTTCGGCAGAATCACGCGGCCTGCCCGCCCTGGCGCAGGGCCCGGTCCAGGGCACTCATCAGCTGGGCGACCCGGCTACGGCCGGCCGGCGCGGGTGGGTAACGGCGCAGAACGTCGATCAGCGCCGGTGTCGCCCGGTGCAGAGACCGTTCCAGCAGGGCACTCCCGGCCGCGGGATCGTCGCCTGCCGTCAGCTCCCCGATGCGCGCGGCGCTCGCGGCCGCTCGCAGGATGTGGCCGACCTGGCCGGCCCGGGCGATGGGGTGCAGGTACGCGGCCGAAGCGGCGTCACCCGCGCACCGCGCGGCCAGCCGCGCCGCCTCGGAGGGCGCGGTACGGGCGACTCGATGAGCGTCGAGTGAAGCGACGCGCTGCCATGTCGTCCGGCGCGCGCCGTTGATGAACGCCCAGCTCGCCTCGATCGCCGCCCGCGGGCGCGGATCGCCGGGTACCGCGTTCTCGAAGACCGGCAGGACGTCCTCGGCGTGCCGGACCACGTAGCGCGCCACGACGCGCAGCTCGTCCATCGCCAGGTCGAAGTCCCCGGACACAGTGTCGGTGCTCAGCGCCATGTCGATGAATCGTATCGTTGAACCGCCGATTGAGACTTGGCTAGCACGCGGGAGGCGTCGGCCGGTGGGTCCGGCGGATGTGCCAATCTGGACCGATGGCGACCGCCGGCGACCGCGCCGACCCCGGGGCGAAGGTGGAGTTCTGCCGGCGGCTCGGCGACAACTGGCGGGACGTCGCCGATCTGATCGGCATCCCCTCGCACGAACGCCGAAGCTTCAAGGCCGGCGACGAGCCCCGCGCGGTGTGGGAGTGGGCCGAGTCCCGGCGCCGGCTCCCCGACCTGCGTGCGGCGCTGCCCGGCGCGGGCCGGGCCGACCTGGTCGAGCTGGTCCAGCTCGACGATCTCGCGCCGAGCACCTCCACCCCGCGGCATTACGCGCCGACCCGGGCGGCCCTCGACGGGGCGGGGATCGTCCCGCCGCAGCGCCGGTCGATCGTCGACGGCGTGTTCCTGCCGCGGATGACCGAGGTGATCGACCAGCCCGCGGTCATCGCGGTGGTCGCCGACGCCGGCATGGGCAAGAGCGTGCTGCTCGGGCAGCTGTACGACAGTGCCGCCGAGCGCGCGGACCTCGGAGTCGTCCTGCTCAGTTGCGCGGCCCTCGTCGGCGGCCGCCCGGCCGATGTGCCGGCGCTCGACCGGGCCGCCGGACAGGCCACCGGCTGCGGTGACTCGCTGCTCGCCGCCCTGGCCGGCCTGCGTGACGCGTACGGGCGGGCGGTGCTGCTGATCGACACGGTGGATCTGATCCTGGACTCGTCGACCGTGCCGGTCCTGTCCCAGTTCCTCCGGCGCGTCGTGGACGCCGGGGTGGCCGTCGTGTGCACCTGCCGTCAGTTCGAGTTCGAGACCTTCCTGCAGGGTGTGGACGGGCGGGCGCCGCTGCTGGCGGGACTCCTGCGATCCGTACGCCTCGATCCGCTGAACCGCGCGGAGGTCCGCTCGTTCGCCCGCGAGTTCCTGCGGCACGGTCCCGCCGCCGACGATCCGGATACGTTCGTGGACCGGCTGCTGTACCTGGGCGCGCGGCGCAGCGCGGTTCTGGAGATCTGCAGCAACCCGCTGCTGCTCTCGCTGGTGTGCGAGTTGTTCGCCCCGGCGGGCGAGCCGCCCGAGGACCTGACCGTCTCGCGGCTGTACCGGGCCTACTGGGAACGCAAGATCAAGGTCGATCGGGCCCGGCCGGCCGCGGATCCGGGCGCCGCGCCCGCGCGGGTCGAGGTGTGCCTGAACGCGGCCCGGTACCTCATCGCCGCCGCGACCACGACCTTCGTGGAGGAGTTCGAGGATGCCGACGTGGTCGGCGACGACCGCCACCGGGCTGCCCTCGACGGCCTGCGCAGCTCCGGCGTGATCGTCGGCGGGTCCGGCGACGACCGACTGCGCTTCTTCCACCAGACGTGCGCCGAGTTCGTCATGGCCCGCTACCTGCTGCGCGACCTCGCCGCCCGGGAAGCGTTCCTGGCCACGCTGGACCGCGCCGGCGCCGACAGTCACCTATGGCCCGTCATGACCCAGCTGCTGTACGCGACCGGCCGCGACTGCGACAGCGCCAGCTTCTCGGAGCTGCTGGACCGGCTCGACCCGCAGGTGCTGCGCGGCTGGCACGCGGCCGTGACGGCGTGCCTGGCCCGCGGGGACAGCGATGCCGTACGCCGGCTGGCGGCCACCGCGAAGGATCTGCCGGCCACCCACCAGGAGCTGTTCCTGGCGGGGCTCGCGACCATCGACGAACGCCTGGCTCTGACCGGCGTGGAGGTGGCGGCCGACCTCATGGCCGGGTGCGCGACGAGCGTGCTCAACCTCGCCTCGAACACGGCCGGCGCCCTGCTGGCCCGGATACCGTCCACCGAGCGGACCCGGATACTGGGCCGTCTGCTGGACGTCCTGACTGAGGTGGGTAGCGGGCTGGACGCCGCGCAGCGCGAAAACCTCGGCCGGCACCTGCTCGTGCGGTCGAAGCCCGGCGACCTGGACGCGGCCGGGCTGGAGGTGCTGCGGGCCGCGTACCGTGGCGTCGGCCATCTGGGCCGCATCGAGATCGTCCGCCTTCACCGGGGCGCCGGGCCGATGGCGCTGGCGCACCTGCTCGGCGCGGCCCTGTACCGCACGATGCCGGCGCCCAAGGTCTCACCGGCCCGGGACCAGCTGGTCGAGGCGGTCGTCCAGGTGCTCGGCGATCCGGCCGCACGGGCGGTCCTGGGCTGGCCGGGATGGCGGGAGATGATGGTCCGGAGCTACCACCGGGGATGGGACGACATCCAGTGCGCCGCGGTGGTGACGCTGGCCGGCGCCCGGGAGCGGGACGGCGCGCCGCGCATCGGTGACCTGCTGCCGCTGCTGTGGGACGACGACCAGCGAATCCGGCAACGGGCCGTCTATGTCTGCGGCACCCTGGCGGAGCAGCGACCGGTTGACGTCGCGGACGCCCTCGCGGCGCTCCCGGCACCGCGGACGCGCGCTGTCGTGGAGGCCGCCCGGTCGCTCGCGAAACGGCTGGGCGAGCTGCCCGAGCCGCAGGCCCGGCGCCTCGTCCACTGGCTGCTCGCCGCCCTCGACCCCGAAGACCCCGAAGACCCCGAAGACCCCGAAGACCCCGAAGACCCCGAAGACAGCGTGAAGCCCGGCGGCAGCGCGGAGCCGCCGGCGGCGGCGGACGCCCCGGCGGTCGAGCAGGTGCTGCAGGGAGCGGCGAACTTCGCCCGCCAGGAGATCCCGCTGCTGGCCTCCGTCCTGGCCCGGATCGGGCAGGTGCCGCCGGGCAAACGGCGGGACCGGGTCCTCGCCGCGGTGCTGAACGCCCCGCCGCGCGAGATACCCGCGCTGGCCCCGGCGTTGCGCGCCGCCCTCGTTCCCGGCGGCTCGCTGGAGCTGCAGGCCCGGCTGGCGGGGCTGCTCGCCCCGGTCGACGAGCAGGCCCGCGAGGAAGCCACCCGGTTCATGCTCGGTCCGGACGCCGCCCACGCACGGGCCGCAGCCCGGCGGATGGCCGCCGCGGCGATGGCCTGGAACTGGTACGACAACGCCTACCTCGCGCGCCTGCTCACCGCCCCCACCGACGGCGTGGTCGAAAGCGCAGTGCAGGTCCTCGCCGCGGGCCGGGAACGCGGGGAGCCGCTGGGCCCGGAGGTCCGCCTGGCCCTGCGACAAGCGCTGGCCGCGACGGCCTCGTCCCCGGTGTGCGGCCAGATCGTGTCGATGCTGCGGCTCGACCCCGCCACCGACGGCCAGGCCGACGCCGCGTCGCTGCCGGAGACCGTTGACCTGATGGCCACGCGGGCCCGCGAGCTGCCCGGCCCGGATCAGCAGGATCTGCTCGCCGCACTGGTACGCGGAGCCCTGGCTTTGCTGGCCGACGCGCTACGGGCCGGACTCGACGACGGGGCCGTCGACCGGACCCGGCTGCTGCTGCGGGACCTGCCGCTCGACCAGGTACGCCGCAGCGAGGAACCGGTCCGTACCCTCTGCGCCGCCCTCGACCTGCGGGTGCCGGGCGCCCTCGAGTCCCTGGCCGGGGTGATCGGCGAGTTCCCCGTCGGCGCGCAGCTCGGCGTGGCCCACGCGGTGGAGCGCAAGTACGGGGTCGCCTCCGCCCTGTTCCGTGACCTCGCCACCCGGGATGGGGTGGACCCCCAGGTGGAGGCCTATGTCGTCGGCCGTCAGAACTGACTGCGGGCGCGTCCGGTCCGCTGGGCGTTCGAGGTGGGCAGATCCGCGGATGCCAGCAGGGCCAGCTTGTCCGCGTCGCTGGAACCGGCGTCCGGGTGATACACGACGAGCATCAGCGCGTCGGTGCCGCCGATGCCCAGCCGTTCCCGGTTGAGGGTCAGCGCGCCGAGCTGGGGGTGGTTCATCCGGATCGGTGTGCCGCGCTGCCCGCGTACCTCGTGGCGGGCCCAGAGCTGGCGGAACCGGGGACTCGCCAGGGACAGCTCTCCGGTGAGCTCGATGAAACGGGGATCGCCGACGTCGTTTCCCACGGCCTGTCGCAGGTTGGCGACGAAGCATTCCGTGACGGATTCCCATTCCGGGTGCAGGGCCTGCTCGGCCGGATTCAGGAACAGATCTCTCAGCTGATTGCCGCCCCCCGCCAGGCCGGGGGAAAGCGCCCGGGCGAGGCTGTTCGAGGCCAGGATGTCGAAATACCGGTCCTCGATGAAAGCCGGCTGGATGAGGGACTCGACGAGCTTGAGCACGCCGGGCGGCGGCGTCTCCTTGCGGGGCCGGCGCCGGCGCTGCCGGGACACCTCGGCGACCAGCGTCAGCAGGTGAGCGAAATGGTCCTCGTCGAGGTGCAGGACGCGGGCGATCGATTCGAGCACCTGCATCGAGGGGTGGCGATTGCGGCCCCGTTCCAGCCGCAGGTAGTAGTCGGCGCTGATGCCGGCCAGCATCGCGACCTCCTCGCGCCGCAACCCCGGCACCCGCCGTACGCCCACGTCCGGAATCCCCGCCTGCTCGGGCGTCACCAGCTCGCGCCGGGCCCGCAGGTACGCACCGAGGGGATTGGTCGTCTCGCTCACCGGGCCAGCTTAGAACTCGGCACGGCCGGCAGAGGGGGTCCTGTCGTTCCCCTGGCACGAGAGGGCTCTGGCTCGCCCGAACAGCCGGGCATAGCGTCGCTGACAGCCCCGATCGGGCAGCCATCGCGACAGGAGAAACCGACGAATGACCATCACACTGATCACCGGGGCCAACAAGGGCATCGGTTTCGAGACCGCCCGGCAGCTGCTGGAACTGGGTCACGTCGTCTACGTCGGCGCACGGGACGCCGAGCGGGGTGAAAAGGCCGCGGCGACGCTCGGCGCCCGATTCGTGCAGCTCGACGTGACCGACGACACCTCGGTGCGGAACGCGCTGGCGACGATCGGTGCGGCCGAGGGCCGCCTCGACGTTCTCGTGCACAACGCGGGCATTCTCGCCGACGACGAGCTGGACGGACCGGCCGCGCTGCGGGCGTTCGACACCAATGCGGTGGGCATCGTCCGGGTCACCGAGGCGGCGCTGCCGCTGCTGCGCAAGTCGTCGAACCCCACGGTGGTCACCGTCTCGAGCAGCGCCGGTTCGTTCTGGGCGGTGAACAACCCCGAGCGGCCCGAGTACCACCTGCCGCTCGCGCTCTATTCCGCGTCCAAGACGGCAGCCACCATGCTCACCGTCCAGTACGCGAAGGCGCAGCCCGGCATCAAGTTCAACGCGATCGAGCCCGGCACCACCGCGACCGACATGACGCGGACTTCGGCGTCGGCCGGCCGCCGGCGGAGAGCGCGGCCGTCGTGGTGCGCTTCGCCACGCTCGGCCCGGACGGCCCGACCGGCACCTACCAGGACGAGAACGGCGTCCTGCCCTGGTGACTCAACCTTCGAACGTCACGTCGTAGAACAGCTCGTCGCGCCGGTCGAGGGTGGACAGCAGGGTCGCCCGTTCGGCCAGACGGCTGTTCGTCAGCTCGTGCGGGATGCCGGCGTACGTGTCGTCCCAGGTCGAGATCGCGGCCCGGCGCGGGCGGTCGTCGGATGGCACGGCCGGCATGATCGCGTCGAAGACCTCGTCGGTGGGCGTGCCGTTGTGGCTGCCGTGATGCGAGACCTTGAGGAAGTGGACGGGCTTGAGCACGTTCTGCCGGGCCATCGTCCGCCAGCTCCGGATCTCGGCGTCGCCGGAGAAGAGCAGCCGCCAGCCGCGCCATTCCAGTGCGAAGACGATGCTGGTGTTGTTGGCCGCCTTGTCGATCGCGAAGAGGTTGTCGACCGCGCCGGCCCGGCGGGCCGCGACGAGTCCGAGGAAGGCGCCCGCGTCGACACCCGGGGGCGGTAGCGGGTCCGGCGCGGTCCGGGCCCGTCGTCCTTCCGGCCGCTCGGGTACGGCACCGGAGTCGAGCGGCAGCATCCGTCCGTAGTAGGCGGAGGTGTCCTCCTCCGGCGCCCAGACCGACAGCTCGGCCTCGCGGAACGGATGCATGCCCCGCAGCTTCGCCTCGCGGTGCACGTAGTGGGTCCGGGCAAGGTTCAGAGTCCGCAGATACGCCACGCACTGCTTGGTCTTGGTCGGGTCGTTGTTGGCCAGCATGTCGAGCACTCCGGGCGCCGCCGCCGCGGCCGTACGAGCGGTCATCAGCGCGGCCACCCGCCGGTACATGGCGTCGAAGGCCAGGCGCTGTTCCTTGGCCTCCGGGTGCTTGCCGTTGTCGTAGTAGTCGGGCGCGGCCGAGGCGGTCAGCCACAGGTGCCGGATCTCGAGCCGCTCCGCGAGCTTCAGGCGCGGCAGGCGTTCGGCGGCGTAGAACAGGCCCTGGACGTGATCGAGGTGCTCGTGGGTCATCACGTACAGGTCGAGCGGGTGCCCGTCGAGCTGGTCCAGGATGTCGCCGACGACGGCCTCGAAGACGTCGTCCTCGCCGCCGCGGCCGGTGCCCGCGACCTTGGGGGCGTTGCCGACGTCGATCAGGATCCGCCGGGTGACGGTACGCCCGGTGGCCGGGTTCCGGTCCGGGACGGTCACCAGGATGGCGTCGCCGAAGCGGACGTTGTACATGCGGACGACCAGGTCCTCGGACATCAGCGTTCCCCTGCCATGATGTGCAGCATCCGGGCCATCCCGTGCACCCGCAGGACGCCGGAGGAGACGTCCGCCTCGATCGCGCCGTGCAGCGGCGACGGGCGGCTGACCGGCGCGGCGGACACGTGCAGCTGCTCGCGTTCGATCAGGTTCTTGAGCATCGCGTCGGTGGCGTCGCGGTCGGGTTGCAGACGGGTGGAGGTCAGCAGCGCCCGCACGTACGGTCCCGCCGGGCGGTCGAGCCCGATGGCCAGGGTGGTGCCGGCCCGGTACCGGCGCCGGCCGGGCAGGCCGCCCGCGGAGCCGTTGTCCTCGGTGCCGGACCAGGAGACCTTGAACAGCACCTCGCGGACCATGCTGTCGCCGTCGCGGTGGTAGTACTTCTTGGTCACGTCGAGCCGGGGACGCACCTCGAACGGGGTGTCCGGCGGGATCCCGAGCCACCGGCGGTTGCGCTGGGCGAACCGGTAGGCGGCGAAGTCGGAGGCGATGAGCCCGGCGATGTCGGCGTCCCGGACAGCCCGGTGGGTGAAGTCGGTCCGGACGTCGAGAGGCTTCCGCGTGGGCACGATGCCCCGGGTGACGCACTCCTGGACGAAGCGCTTGCGGACCTGCGGGTGGTCCGGGTGCGAGGCCTCGTCCGCGGCGAGCACGGCCCGCGCGAGATCGGCGAAACTGACATCACCCGGCGGCAGGTAGTCCAGGCCGCGGATCAGCATGCGCTTGATCTGTTCGGCGGCCTCGAAGAGCGCCTTCGGCGCCACGGCATGCTTGCGGAGCTCCTCGTACGTGTGCACCAGAACGCAATAGACCGCGCCCGACAGCACCGTGGAGAGCAGGTGCGGGTCGTGATCCGGAACGTTCTTCATGGCGGCGCCGCTGTTCAGGTTGCGCAGGTGGTGGTTCTGGAGGTCCAGCGCCATGGCGAACTCCTCGGCCAGACCGCTGAAGACGTTGGTGTCGTCGATCCGCCCCTGGGAATCGGCGAGGACGCGTTCGGTCAGCTCCTTGCAGCGCAACGAGACGAGCAGCGACGCGAGGTCGGCGACCGCCTCGTGGATCGCCAGCGACTGCGGTGAGATCGCGGAGTACAGGTCCGGGGCGATGCCGTCGAGCAGCGCGTGTGCGGTCTCGTGGGCGACGATGTCCTGCGAGTTCGCGGTACGGACCCAGGTGCCGGGCCGGTGCGCGACGGTGAACTGGAAGAACTGCAGGCTGTGCGAGTCACGCTCGTAGTAGGCGTTGGCCATCTCGCCGGCGCGGGGCACGACCAGCAGTTGCGGCCCGTCGAAGGCCCACTCGACGGTGCGGCCGAGCGCGTCCCGCTCCTCGAACATGGTGATCGTCTTGTGCACCGCGCCGAACACCGACACCGCGGTGGCGATCGTGTCGACGTCCTCGGCGTCCAGGCTCACCGGGCGCGGCACCTCGTACGAGCCGCGCTTGGCCCGCCCCCTGGGCGGGACGAACCGGGCGGGCGGCGCCAGGGCTCCGCTCGCGGGCTCGAAGTCGAGCACGGCGACCCGCGGTGAGATCGGGCCGTCGAGGAACATGTCGGCGTCGACGGTGATCTGCTCGGTCGGCTGGATGTCCTTGTACCGGATGACGACGGGGTCCTTGACGATCACGGGAACGCTGACCCGCATGACGCACCTACCTCAGGTGATGGGTAGTCGGCTCGGTTTGGCGAGGGTGGGGTCGACCCGGCTGCGCAGGGCGGTGTCGGCGATCGCGTAGCCCCAGTTGATGAGAGCTCGCTGGGTCGGCTCGTCGAGGCGCGACAGCCCGGTGGGGACCGTCCGGGCCCGTTGCACGTCCGCCTCGGCGATCGCCACGGGATCGGCCAGGCGGTAGTCGGCCGGTTGGGTCCGGAGCCCCCAGTACGCCCCGTCCCGGACTTCCCGTTGGTAGGCGGCGATGAGCTGGATCTTGCGCAGGGCGCGTACCTGGCTGTCGACGATCTCCAGGACGCGGATGCCGTGCCGCGCCCAGTCGCGTGCCGGGGCGGGCTCGGCGTCGAACTTCCCGCCGCCGTCGCTGACCAGCAGGCGACGGCAGCGGTACCAGGCGGTCTGGAGTCCGAGGTTGTCGTACACCCCGCCGTCGGAGAGCCAGACGGACTCGCGGAACGCGGCCGCCTGATGGACCCCGCCCGGCACGGCTTCGAACCGTCCGGACGGCGTGATCCGGTGCGGGGACAGCACCGGCGGGAACGCGCTGGAGGCGGCGACCGCGTCGGCCAGCGTGATGCCGGGTTCCCGCCACAGCCCGACTGTCCAGTCCCCCGCGTACGGGCGGGAGAACCGGAACAGTTTCCCGGTCTGCACGTTGGTCGCGTTGATGACGAACCGGGGACCGGCGCCGTCCTCGGGCAGCGACCGCAGCGTCGCGCCGTGGAACAGGTGCCGGTCGTAGGCCTTGGCAACCGTCTCGGCTACGGTCCGGCCGGGCAGCAGCGCGCCGGTCAGCACGGACTTCTTGTCGATCGACCGGCCGGCCATCGCGCGCAACGGGGCGATGACCCGCTCGGTGAGCGCGCGGGCCACTCCGCCGGGCCCGAAGTCGAGATCCCGCCAGGCCAGGGCGAGCACGGCCGCGGTGATCGACCCGCCGGACACGCTCGACACCCGGTCGAGGGTGCGCAGCAGGCCGGTCTCGTTGAGCCGGATCAGCGCTCCGGCGTGGAAGAGCATCGCGCGGTAGCCGCCACCGGACAGGCACAGAGCGGTGCCGCTGGTGGGCTCGGGGCGGGCAGCGGGGTCGCTGATCGGTAGCGAGGCCGCTGACCCGGTGGATGTGGCGTCGGGCATGGTGGCACCTGCCTGTGGCGGGCCGGGTATGCGCTGCAGCAGCGTCAGAATACGTCTCGGACCGGCCGGCCAGGCCGGGCCGGACAGTCGGATAGGTGACCCGCTGTGACCGGGTCAGGGCAGCCTGATGGTGAAGGTCGTACCTCTACCGGGGGCGCTGTCCACCTCGACGGTGCCGCCGTGCGCGTCGGCCAGCTTGCGCACGATGGCCAGCCCCAGGCCGCTGCCGCCGGTCGCCCGGCTGCGGGACTCGTCGGCGCGCCAGAACCGGTCGAAGACCTTGGGCAGGTTCTCCGCGGCGATGCCCACGCCGGTGTCGCGTACGGCGATCGTCGAGCCCTGCGCAACCACCGTGACCGAGCCGCCGCGCGGGGTGTAGCGGATGCCGTTGGACACCAGGTTGCCGACCATCTGGCGCAGCCGTACCGGATCAGCCGACACCACCGGGTCGCCGTCCACCTCCATGGCCAGCCCCACCCCGGCCGCGTGCGCGGGCGCGCGCTGGCTGTCCACCGCCTGGACCAGCACGTCCCGGACGTACGTCGGTTCGGGGTGGATGCGCAGCGTGCCGGC
The DNA here is from genome assembly GCF_055586185.1 of Actinoplanes sp. NPDC051405. Lineage (NCBI taxonomy): Bacteria > Bacillati > Actinomycetota > Actinomycetes > Micromonosporales > Micromonosporaceae > Actinoplanes > Actinoplanes sp. NPDC051405. The sequence continues at coordinate 5,380 of NZ_JBVJIR010000035.1, read as the reverse complement.
GTCGGCCGCGGACAGGTCGCTCAGGTCGTCGATGATGTGCTGGAGCAGCACCGCCTCCTCGTGCAGCAGCTCGAGCAGCTGCCCGTCGGTCGGGGCCAGGTCGTCCTGGGCGGCCTCGAGCCAGCTGCGGATGTTGGTCAGCGGGGTCCGCAGCTCGTGTGCCACGTCGCTGACCATGGCCCGGCGCTGGGCCTCGGCCCGGTCGCGGCGCTCGGCCGAGTCGTTCAGCGCGCGGGCCAGCCGGCCGATCTCGTCCTGGGTGGACACCAGGGCCGGGGTGTGCCGGTCGGCGGCGTCGGTGAGGGCGCGCAGCGGGCGGATCAGGCGGCGGCCGACGAGCACGGTGATTCCGATGGTGGCGAGCAGGACGCCGCCGGTGGTCGCCCCGATCCGGATCGTGTTCTGCCGGGACAGGGTGAAGCGGGTCTGGTCGGAGCCGGTGTCCGGGTCGGTGACGAACAGCAGGGCGGGCGGTGCCACGTACGGCTGCAGCATCGCCCGCCGCGACTTCTCGACGCAGCCCCGGATGCGGGCGGTAGCCCGGGTGCTGCCGGGGTCGAACAGGTCCCGCGCGCTGAGTGCGGGCGCGACCTTCGGGTCCGTACCCTCGACGGGGTCGGCCTTCTCCACGTACGTCGAGAAGTCGGGCCACACGCCGAGCCGGTAACCCGGCGGCGGGCCGGCGCAGCGGGTGACCGATGCGCCCAGCTTGCCCAGCGGCTTGGCCTCGGCCCTGGTCAACGCGGGCAGCTTCGTCTCGCAGGCCGCGATGACTTTGTCGGGGCCGTTCACCGTGAGCGCCGGCCGGCCGTTCGGCAGCTCGGTGATCCGCCCGTCCGAACCGATCCGGCGCACGCAGCTGAGCTGGTCCTCGGCGATCTTCCGCAGCTCGGCCCGCTCGCCGGCCGGGAGCCGGAACGGGCCGACCGCCCGCGCGTCGATGCGCTCGGTGCCCCCGGTCAAGGCCAGGTCGAGGTTGAGCGGGTCGACGGTGGCCGACGGCCGGGCGGCCACCAGCGACGGGCCCGGGCCGGAGTCGGCGATCACCACCCGGTCCGCGGTCATCAGCGTGATGCGGCGGCCCAGCTTGGCGGAGCGGGCCCGGATCAGCGCCGGCGCTCCGGACCAGTCGGCGTGGGTCGCCGCGTGGCCGACGAGCATGTCGTACACGCCCTTGTCCTCGGTGAGCGAGCGGCCCTGCTCCTGCCGGATGGCGCGGGTGGCGGTGCTGGCGGCCAGCCAGGCCGTCGCCGCGGTCGCGGCGATCGCGATCAGCACGGAGGTGACCAGCAGCCGGGTCACCAGGCTGTGCCGCAGCGGCACCCGGCCGCGGCTCATCCGGTCTCCGCCGAGCCGGCGGACAGCCGGTAGCCGACGCCGTAGACGGTGATCAGCTGGGCGGGTCGCTGCGGGTCGGTCTCGATCTTGCGGCGCAGGTTCATCACGTGCACGTCGATGGTCCGCTCGGTGGAGCTGCGGTCGATCCCGCGGGTGTGGTGCAGCAACTGGGCCCGGGTGAACACGCGGTCCGGCTGCTCGGACATGGCGGCCAGGATGGCGAACTCGCCACGGGTGCACTCGACCGGTTCGTCGCCGACCGTGACCTGGTGCAGGGCGGGGTCGACGCCGATCCGGCCGATCCGGCGCAGTCCCGGACCGGCCGGCGCCGGGGCGCCCCGCGACGCCCGCCGCAGCAGCGTCCGCACCCGGGCCATCAGCTCCCGCGGGCTGTACGGCTTCGTGAGGTAGTCGTCGGCGCCCAGCTCCAGGCCGAGCAGCAGATCGTCCTCGGTCGTCCGGGCGGTCAGCATGAGCACCAGCACGTCCGACTCCTCGCGCAGCGTGCGGCACACGTGCAGCCCGTCCAGGCCGGGCATCATGACGTCGAGCACCACGAGGTCGGGCCGCCGGCGCCGGGCCTCGTCCAGCGCGGCCCGGCCGTCGTGCACGACGTGCGCGTCATGGCCCGCCGCGGTGAGGTAGCGGCGGACGACCTCGGCCTGGCGGGGATCGTCATCGGCAACCAGGACACGGGCACGCATGGCGGCGATGATAGGCCCGCCGGGCACGCGGAGCGGAGTCCTCGGCGATACCTGACAGCTTCCTAACGATCTCCGGCGACGCTCGTCGGCATGCATCCGAAGCTCGACTCCCCGACCGAGGTGATCCCCCTCGTCCCGGACCCGCCCCGCCGGCGCCGCAGCGCGGTGAAATGGCTCGCCGGGGTTTTGGTCGTCGCGGTCCTCGCGGTCGTCGCCGGGGTCCTGCTGACCCGGCACCGGGCGTCCGGGAGGCCCGCGGCGCAGGCGCCCTCGGCGGTCGAGACGGTCAAGCTGGAGCGCCGGGACCTGTCGACCACCAAGCAGCTGAACGGCAGCATCGGCTTCGGGGCGCCCCGCCCGGTCTCCGGGCACACCGAGGCGACGGTGACCTGGCTGCCGGCCGTCGGCGCCACGATCAAGCGGGGCAAGCAGCTGTTCCGGGCCGACGACAAGCCGGTGACACTGTTCTACGGCAAGATGCCGCTCTACCGGCCGATCGCCGGGCGCAACCTGGTCGGCCGGGACGTACGGATCATCGCGGACAATCTGCGGGCGCTGGGGTACGGCATCGGGCACCAGCCGGCGCCGGGCGAACGGGTGACCCAGCCGGCGCCGTCACCCCCCGCGAGCACGGCACCCAAAGCCGCCACGAAGGTGCAGGTCAAGTCGGGCGAAGGCGTCCTCACCACGGGGCTGACCGCCGCGATCAAGAAGTGGCAGCAGGACCTCGGCCGGCCGGTCACCGGGCAGGTGGCGGTCGGCGACGTCGAGGTGCTGCCCGGTGCGGTCCGGGTCGACTCGCTCGCCGTGCAGCCCGGTTCACCGGCGAACGCCCCGCTGATGTCGGTCACCTCGACCCGCAAGGTGATCACCGTGCCGGCCGAGCTCAGCGACGCCGCCGTCCTGGAACGGGGCAAGCGCGTGACCGTGAGCCTGCCCGACGACCGTACGGTCAGAGCCAAGATCTCCTCGGTCGGCCGCACCCTCGCCGCCCCGGAGGGTGGCGTGGCCGACAGCGCACCGACCATGACCGTGTCGGTGACCGTCGACGACCCGAAGGCCATCGCCGGCCTGGACTCGGCGGACGTCCAGGTGAACGTGGCCGGCCGGACCGTCGAGGACGTGCTGGCCGCGCCGGTCGAGGCACTGATCGCGCTGACCGAGGGCGGCTACGCGGTGCAGGGCCCGCAGGGACTGGTCGCGGTGCGGACCGGGATGTTCGCCGACGGCTGGGTCGAGATCAGCGGCGACGGCCTGGCCCCGGGCACCGACGTGGTGGTCGCGTCGTGACGGACGAACCCGTGCTGCGCGTCCGCGACGCGAGCATGCGCTATCCCGGCGGCGTGACCGCCCTGGCCGGGGTGAGCCTGGACATCGCCCGGGGCGAGATGGTGGCCATCGTCGGCCCGTCCGGGTCGGGCAAGTCGACCCTGCTGAACATCATCGGTACGCTCGACCGTCCCACCTCGGGCACGGTCCGGATCTCCGGGCAGGACGTGGCCACGCTCAGCGACCGGCACCTGTCGGCGCTGCGGGCCCGCGAGATCGGCTTCGTCTTCCAGCAGTTCCACCTCACCGACGGGCTCAGCGCGGCCGAGAACGTCGCCACCGGCCTGCTCTACGCCGGGATACCCCGCCGCCACCGCGGACAGCGGGCCCGGCACGCGCTGGCCCGGGTCGGCCTGGCCCACCGCGCCGGGCACCGCCCGCACGAGCTCTCCGGCGGCGAACGGCAGCGCGTGGCGATCGCCCGCGCGCTGGTCAACCAGCCGTCGCTGGTGCTGGCCGACGAACCGACCGGCGCCCTGGACACCACCAACGGCCAGGCCGTGCTGAGCCTGCTGCACCGGCTGAACGAGGAGGGCACCACCATCGCGCTGATCACCCACGACCGGGACATCGCCGCGTCCCTGCCGCGGCAGATCGAGATCCGCGACGGGCGCCTGGTCCGCGACGCCGGGGCGGTGCGGCCATGAACAAGGTGGCACAGAGCGGTCCTTCGGTCCGCCCGGCCCGGCTGGCCCCGATGGACCTGCTGGCGCTGGGGATGATCGGCCTGCGGACCCGCCCGGCCCGCGCCGCCCTGTCCGGGCTGGGCATCGCGATCGGCATCGCCACGATGATCGTGGTGACCGGCATCCCGGCCTCCAGCCAGGCCGCGCTGGTCGACGAGCTCAGCGCCCTGGGCACCAACACGCTGCAGGCGATGGCGCTGCCCGACGTCGACCCGCCGGCCCGGTTGCCGGAGTCGGCGGTGGCCATGGTCCGCCGGATCGGCCCGGTCACCGGCGCGAGCGCAGTGGCCAACACCCACGCCGTGGTACGCCGCAACGACCGCACCGACCCGAGGGACGGCTCCGGCCTGACCGTGCTGGCCACCCGGACCGACCTGCTGCCCGTCATCAACGCGCGGATCCGCTCGGGTGCCTGGCTGACCGCAGTCACCGAGAAGTTCCCGGCCGTGGTGCTCGGTTCGGTCGCCGCCGACCGGCTCGGCATCACCGGGCTGCCCGCCGGCGCGCCGTCGCCCCAGGTGATGATCGCCGACCGGAGGTTCACCGTGGTCGGCATCCTGGCCACCACGCCGCTGACCCCCGACATCGACCGCTCGGTGCTGGTCGGCTGGCCGTCGGCGAAGTCCGAGCTCGGCTTCGACGGCCACCCGACCGTGCTCTACGTGCGCAGCGACGAGTCGCAGATCGAGGCCGTACGCGACGTCCTGCCCGAGACCATCTCGGCCGAGCGGCCCGGCGCGGTGATGATCACCCGGCCGTCCGACGCGCTGGCGGCCAAGCGGGCCACCGAACGCAGCTTCTCGGTGCTGTTCCTGGCCCTGGCCGGGGTGGCACTGGTCGTCGGCGGCATCGGCGTGGCCAACACGATGGTCGTCTCGGTGCTGGAACGGCGCTCCGAGATCGGCCTGCGGCGCGCGCTGGGCGCGACCCGCGGCCAGATCCGCGGCCAGTTCCTCACCGAGTCGGTGGTGCTGGCCACGGTGGGCGGGCTGGCCGGCACGGTCCTGGGCCTGCTCGCCACCATGGGGTACGCGGCCTGGCAGGACTGGCCGCTGGTGGTCCCGGCCGGCTCGGCGGTGCTCGGGATCGGCGGGGCGATCGTCGTCGGCGTGCTGGCGGGCGTCTATCCCTGCGTACGGGCGTCGCGCCTGACCCCGACGCAAGCGCTCGCCACCGTCTGAACGGGCGGGGGGGGGGGGGGGGGGGGGGGGGGGGGGGGGGGGGGGGGGGGTGTGGTGGGGGGGGGGGGGGGGGGGGGGGGGGGGGGGGGGGGGGGTGTGGGGGGTTGCCCAGCGCTTTTTTTTTCTTCTTTTGTTTTTTCTT
>NZ_JBVJIR010000034.1:0-57352 GCF_055586185.1 Actinoplanes sp. NPDC051405 | reverse complement strand
CCACCCCCCCCCCCTGCCCCCCCCCCCCCCCACCCCCCCACCACCCCCCCCCCCCCCCCCCCCCCCCCCCCCCCCCCCCCCCCCCCCCCCCCCCCCCCCCCCCCCCCCCCCCCCCCCCCCGCGCCCGTCACAACGCCTGCTCGATCAGGTCGACAGCCGCGTGCGGATCGAGTCAAGAACGATCGTTCTCAAACCCGTCAGGCGGCGATGACCGCGGCGCCGATCCGGCCGCCGTCGACGTCGATCACCGTGCCGTGCACGAACGCCGACTCGTCGCTCGCCAGGTAGACGGCCGCGTGGGCGATCGCCTCCGGCGCCCCGCTGCCGCCGGCCGGGGTGCCGCGCATCATGACCTCCCCCGGGTGCGGGACCGCCGGGTCCAGGTCCGGCGTCCGGATCACTCCGGGCGAGATCGCATTGACGCGTACGCCGGCCGGCCCGTACTCGGCGGACCACGCCCGGGTCAGCGTCTCGACCGCGCCCTTGGTGGACGCGTACAGCGTGCCGATGCCCAGGCCGAGCCGGGCCACCCAGGAGCCCAGGTTGATGATCACGCCGTCGCCCCGGGCAGCCATCGCGGGCGCGACGGCACCGGTCAGGAAGTACGGCGCTTTGACGTTGACCGCGTACACCCGGTCGAAGGTCTCCTCGTCGGTGGCCGCGGTGCTGTCGCCGGGGAAGATCCCGGCGTTGTTGACCAGGATGTCGATCCGGCCACCCAACAGGCGCCCGGCCTCCTCGGCGAGGGCGTGCGACACCCGCGCGGAGCCGTCCAGGTCGGCCTGGACGAAGTCGGCCCGGCCGCCGGCCGCCCGGATGTCCGCGATGACCTGCTCACCACGCTCCTTGCTCCGCCCCGAGACGACGACGTGGGCGCCCTCCGCCGCGTACGCGACAGCGATCGCCCGGCCGATGTTGCTGGTGGCCCCCGTGACGAGCGCCGTCTTCCCCTGCAGTCGCATGCCGACTCCTTTGATTGGACCGTATAGTCCAGAAGCTAGCACAAGATTGGACCGCTGGGTCCAGAGAGCTAGTGTGGTGCTCATGACCCGACTGACCGCCAAGGGCGCGGCGACCCGCGGGCGGATCGTCGAGGCCGCGACCGACCTCGTGCTGGCCCGCGGGGTGAACGGGACCAGCCTCGACGACATCCGGGCCGGCACCGCGACCAGCAAGAGCCAGCTCTTCCACTACTTCCCCGGCGGCAAGAGCGAGCTGGTCAGCGCCATCGCCGCCTTCCAGATGGAACGGGTCCTGGCCGCGCAGCGCCCCTGGCTGGACACGCTCGACACCTGGGAGGACTGGGACGCGTGGCGGGACGCGGTGGTCGAGCACTACGCGTCGCAGACCCACAATTGCTGCGCGATCAGCTCGATGGTCACCGACCTGCTGGTCCACGACCCCGAGCGGGCCGCCGAGGTCAACGGACACGCCGAGCGCTGGTGCGCGTACCTGACCGCCGGCCTGCGCCGGATGAGCGAGCAGGGCAAGCTGCGCGCCGACGCCGATCCGGAGCGGCTGGGCGTGGCGGTCTTCGCCGCGTTGCAGGGCGGGCTGCTGCTGATGCAGGCCCGCGACTCCATCGCCCCGCTGGAGGCCGCGCTTGACGGCGCGCTGGCCGCACTGAGAAGTTTTCGCCTGTGACCATGCGAAGAGCTCTGACGTACGCGACGACGGTGGCGGCCCTCGTCACGCTGGCCGCCGGGTGCGACACCGGCGGCTCCGAGCAGGCCGCGGCGCCCACCTCCGTCCCCTCGACGGCCCCGGCCTCGACCCCCACGACCGCGCCCCCGTCCGCCGAGCCGGAGCCCTCAACGTCGCCGAGCCCGAAGCCGACCGCCCCGCCGAAGCCGCAGAAGCTGAAGACCGGCGTCAAGGGCGCCCGGGTCGTCGCGCTGCAACAGCGCCTCACCGACCTCGGTTACTGGAACGGCAAGGCCGACGGCACCTTCGGCGGCCGGACCCAGCAGGCGGTCTACGCGCTGCAGAAGGCGGCGGGCCTCAACCGCGACGGCGTCGTCGGACCCAAGACCCAGAAAGCCCTGGACCAGGGCGTACGGCCCAAGGCGAAGAGCAAGAACGGCCGGGTCATCGAGATCAACCTCAAGCGTCAGCTGCTGATGCTGGTCGACAACGGCACCGTCAGCCACGTCTTCAACACCTCGACCGGCTCGATGGAGCACTACGAGCAGAACGGCGCGACGTTCCTGGCCGACACCCCCAGCGGCAAGTTCCGGGTGTCGCGGCAGATCGACGGCTGGCGGCACGCACCGCTGGGTCTGCTCTGGCGGCCGAAGTACTTCAACGGCGGCATCGCCGTGCACGGGGCGAACAGTGTGCCGCCGTACCCGGCGTCGCACGGCTGCGCACGGGTGTCCATCGCCGCGATGAACTGGCTGTGGACCAACGACAAGATCCCGGTCGACACCCGGGTCTGGGTCTATTAGCCGTCGATTCTCGTGATGTTGCGAATCTTGTTGCTGGCGTCCAGGGCCGCCACCTTGTACGCCTCCGACAGGGTCGGGTAGTTGAACACCGCGTCGACCAGGTAGTCCACCGTGCCGCCGCAGCCCATCACGGCCTGGCCGATGTGCACGATGTCGGTGGCCGCGGTGCCGAAGACGTGCACGCCCAGCAGCCGGCCGTCGTCCGGGGAGACGAGCAGCTTCAGCATCCCGTACGAGTCACCGACGATCTGCCCGCGGGCCAGCTCGCGATAGCGGGCGATGCCCACCTCGAACGGGGTCGCGCTGTCGGTCAGCTCGTCCTCGGTCTTCCCGACGAAGCTGATCTCCGGAATCGTGTAGATGCCGATCGGCTGCAACTCGTGCATCTCGCGCGCCGGCTCGCCGCACGCGTGCTGGGCCGCGAGCCGGCCCTGCTCCATCGACGTCGAGGCGAGCGCCGGGAAGCCGATGACGTCCCCGACCGCATAGATGTTGTCGACCGCGGTGCGGTAGTTGGTGTCGACGTCGATCCGGCCGCGCTTGTCCGCGCTCAGCCCGGCAGCCTCGAGGGCCAGGTCGTCGGTCTGCCCCTGGCGACCGGCCGAATACATCACCGTGTCGGCGACGATCTTCTTGCCGCTCTTGAGGATGCACAGGGCGGCGGTCTGGTGACGCTCGACGGCGGCGACCTCCTCGCCGAACCGGAACGTCACCGACAGGTCGCGCAGGTGGTACTTCAGCGACTCGACGATCTCCTCGTCGCAGAAGTCGAGCATCTTGTCGCGCCGCTCGACCACGGTGACCTTGGTGCCCAGGGCGGCGAACATGGAGGCGTACTCCATGCCGATCACCCCGGCGCCGACCACCACCATGCTGCGCGGCACGGCCTCCAGGTTGATCACGCCGTCCGAGTCGACGATGGTCCGGTCGTCGAAGTCGACGCTGTCCGGCCGGGCCGGCCGGGTGCCCGCGGCGATGATGATCTTGTCGGCGCTGACCTTGGCGTCGTGCCCGGTGCCGCCATCGAGCCAGATCGCGTGCGGGTCGGCGAAGCGGCCGGTGCCGGTGAGCATGGCGATGTGGTTGCGGGCCAGCTGATTGCGGATGACGTCGGTCTGCCGGGTGATCACGTGCTGGGTCCGCGCCGCGAGGTCGCTGACCGTGATCTGCTCCTTGACCCGGTAGCTGCTGCCGTACAGGTCCCGCTGGCTCAGGCCGGTCAGGTAGAGCACGGCCTCGCGCAGGGTCTTGGAGGGCACTGTGCCGGTGTTGATGCACACTCCGCCGAGCATGTCGCGACGGTCGACGATGGCGACCCGCCTGCCCAGCTTGGCGGCGGCGATGGCGGCCTTCTGACCGCTGGGCCCGGAGCCCAGGACCAACACGTCGTAGTCATACACGGGCCTCAGCGTGACAGGATTTCCCGGGCCGCGCCCGCGCTATTGCGCGTTTTCGCACATGTCCTTGATCGGGATGTCCATCTCCGGCGCGTGCCCGGGCGGCCAGGGCGAGCCGTAGAGCTCGGCGCACATGACCACGGTCATCCACGGCACCCACGGCCCGCGCAGCATGATCGGCTGGGCGCCCTGGAAGTAGAGGTTGACCGACCAGTCGAGCGGGTTGGGCTGGATCATGATCAGCGAGCGGAAGTCGTAAGCCGTGTCGCCGACCAGCAGCCGCTGACTGGTGACGGTCGCGGCCCGCCGCTCACCGTCGCTCCAGCCTGCCCGGGCCTCGCTGCTCTGCTCGGCGCTGTGCCCGGTGAAGAACAGCCCGCCGCTGGCGAAGATGCTGCTCGAATAGTCCACCTTGGTGGAGAAGTACGCGGACGCGTCGACCAGGAAGGAGCCGTACTGCTTCTCCTCGGCCTCCAGCTCGACCGTCGGTGTCACGGCGACCGGGTGACCACCCCGCTGCACATGCCGGACCAGCAGGGACATGGAACGCCATCCGGCATCCGTCTGCTCGGCGGTGTACACCCGGGCGGGCACTGTGGCGGGGTCTGAGTTCACCAGCAGAGCCTGGCACGCCGAAATGGTCGACGACCAGCGACTTCGCTCTGCCGTGAGCTGAATTGTCCGTAGCGCGGAGGTTAGCTGCCCGAAAGTCCGGTGTGCGGACCCCGGTGCGGCGAACCGATGATGGGGACATGCGGCGTGTCATGGTTGATCATCTGTCCTGTCTGGTCTCCGATGCGGACGGTCCGCCGCTGGTGCTCCTGCACGGCCTCGCCGGCAGCGCACAGGAGCTGGCGGTGGCCCGGCCCGGACACCTGGTCATCGCCCCGGACCAGCGCGGCCACGGTCACAGCCTCCGGCGGCCGGCCGACGTCTCCCGCGCGGCTTACGTGGCCGACGTGGTCAAGGTCATAGAGACGCTGGCCGGTGGTGGCCCGGTGGCTCTGGCCGGCCAGTCGATGGGCGCCCACACCGCGATGCTGACCGCGGCGTGGCATCCGGAGCTGGTCGGCCGGCTGATCATGCTGGAGGGCGGGGTCGGCGGCAGCGAGGACGACTACCCCGGCCGGCTGGGCAAGTGGTTCGCCTCCTGGCCGGTGCCGTTCCCGTCCCGTACGGCCGCGGTCGAGTTTTTGGGGGAAGGCTCACTGGCCCGCGCCTGGGCCGAGGAGCTGGAGCACCGACCGGACGGCTACTGGCCGCGCTTCGACGCCGACATCATGGAGGCCGCCATCCGCGAGGTCGCCGCGACCGCGCAATGGGAGAGCTGGCAGCGGCTCCGCGTGCCGACACTGCTGGTCCGCGGCGCGGAGAGCCGGATCCCGGACGAGGAGGTCGCGCGCATGCTCGAGCTGCGTCCCGACGTCGAACTGGTGACGATCCCGGACTCGGGCCACGACGCGCACCTCGACCAGCCGGCCGCCTGGCAGCGGCTGCTGGGTGAATTCCTGGACCGCTGAGCGCCACGTGCATCCAGCGCCCCGATCGTGGGCGAACACCAGGAGGCGGCACTCGCCGCCGACCGGTACGGATGACGAAAGGCGTGTTGATGAACATCGCTCGACTGGCCACCCGCATCGCCGCAGGGGCCACGGCCACCGTTCTCGCCACCGCTGCTCTCGGGGCGCCCGCGCAGGCCCACGGCAAGACCAAACCGCTCGGCACCAAGTCGCTCGCCGCCGTGCTCACCGCGGACAAGAGCGGCTTCGACCGCAACTCCAAGGACTTCGACGTGCTCACCGCGGCCGTGCTGGCCGTGCTGGACGCCAAGCCCGCGAGCCCGGTCAAGGTCCTCACCGACGGTACGGTCGCCCTGACCGCCTTCGTGCCCACCGACGGTGCGTTCCGTCAGCTCGCCAAGGAGGTCAGCAAGTCCCGCCGGCTGCCCTCCGAGAAGGCGGCGTTCACCACGGTCGCCGGCCTGGGCATCAACACCGTCGAGGCGGTGCTGCTCTACCACGTCGTACCGGGGGCCACGATCGACCGCAAGGCCGCGCTGAAGGCCGACGGCGCCAGGCTCACCACCGCCGCGGGCGCGACGATCACCGTCGACGTCTACCGGTCCTGGTGGCGGAGCAAGAAGGTGGCGCTGATCGACGCCGACCGCAACGACCGCAACCCGCGGGTCGCCGCCTTCGACATCAACAAGGGCAACAAGCAGATCGCGCACGCCATCGACCGCGTGCTGCGCCCGGTCGACCTGCCTTAATTTCGTGTCGCGCGACGCAGGAACTCGGCGTTCGTGCTGGTCGCCTTGAGGTGGTCGAGCAACTGCCGCATGCTCTGCTTGCGGTCCTCACCACCGAGTGCCCGGCGGAGTTGGTGCATCAGGGCCAGCTCCGCCGGCGCCACCAGCGCCTCGTCGTGCCGGGTGCCCGAGCCGGTCACGTCGATCGCCGGGAACAGCCGGGACTCGGCGAGCGAACGGTCGAGCTTGAGCTCGGCGTTACCGGTGCTCTTGAACTCCTCGAAGATGACGGTGTCCATCGCCGACCCGGTGTCGACCAGCGCGGTCGCGATGATGGTCAGCGAGCCGCCGTGCTCGATGTTGCGGGCGGCGCCGAGGAAGCGCTTTGGCGGGTACAGCGCCGTGGAGTCCAGGCCGCCGGACATCGTGCGGCCGCGGCCCGGCGCGGCCAGGTTGTACGACCGGCCCAGCCGGGTGATGGAGTCCAGCAGCACGACCACGTCGCGGCCGGTCTCGACCAGGCGCTTGGCCCGCTCGATGGCCAGCTCGGCCAGTGCGGTGTGATCCGTCGGCGGCCGGTCGAAGGTGGCCGCGATGACCTCGCCCTGCACCGAGCGCTGCATGTCGGTGACCTCTTCGGGCCGCTCGTCCACGAGCACGACCATCAGGTGCACCTCGGGATTGTTGTGGGTGATCGCGTTGGCGATCGCCTGCAGCACCATCGTCTTGCCGGCCTTGGGCGGCGACACGATCAGCGCGCGCTGCCCCTTGCCGATGGGCATCACCAGGTCGATGACCCGGGTGGTGAGGACGTGCGGCTCGGTCGCGAGCCGCAACCGCTCCTGCGGGTACAGGGCGGTCAGCTGGTAGAAATCAGGCCGGCGGGTGGCCCGCAGCGGGTCCTCGCCGTTGATGGTGACGACGTCCAGGGTGGCCGGCTTGCGGCCGCTCGGGACGTGCGCGATGCCGGTGACGTGGTCACCGCGGCGCAGGCCGTGGCTGCGGACCTGGGCCGAGGACACCGCGATGTCGTCGGGGCCGGGCAGGTAGCCGTCGGCGCGCAGCCAGGCCTTGTCGTCGACGATGTCGAGCAGGCCGTCGACCGCGACATCGGCGCCGGGGGCGCCGGGGCCGGTATCGGCCGGGCGGTTGCGGGGCCCGGTGCCGGCGGGCCGGCGGCGGGCACTGGTGGTACGGCGTTCGCCGGAGCGAACGTCACGCTCTGTCATGAACTACTCCTCATCTGAGGTACGCGGATACGCGTCGGCGCGGCTGCGGAAGATCGACGACAGCCCGTGCGCCGGAAAAAAGAAACAGGGGGCCGGTGTCTGAAACTCGGCCGATTTGGGATTCCCAGGGGCGGGTAGTGCCGCCTACGTCCAGGTCCCGACTGCGCTAAAGGTAGCGTGCCCCGGCCACTGCCACAAGCATCGTCTCAGGTGCGGTCCGGCTGAGCCATGGCCTTCATCACCTTCTCAGGCCCGGTTTCCACCTGCGCTGACTGTCGTAACCAACGGCGGCACCGGATTGTTCCGGCGAGAAGGCGGTCGTCCGCCGCATCCACCAGGGCCTCCCGCGCGAAGCAGTAGTCGTGACAGCAGTCACGACCCGCCGCTCGAACAGGAAGGTCCGCTGATGAAGGACAAGAGACAAGAGCGGCTTCGACCACACCGCGTTCCTGCCCACCGACGGCGCGTTCCAGCAGCTGGCCAAGGAGGCGACGAAGGCGGGCAGGACGCCGGGCGAGAAGAAGGCCGACAACGCCAAGCTCAAGACCCGCGCGTCGTCGTCTTCAACATCAACGCCGGCAACCGGCAGATCGCGCACGCCGTCGACCGCGTGCTGCGCCCCGTCAACCTGCCCTGACCCCTGACGGCGGAGGCCCCGCCGAGCTGCCCGGCGCAGCTCGGCGGGGCCTTTTGCGTCAGCGGCCGTCGATCTCGACACCGCTGTCGCTGTGCTGCGGTGTTCGTGGTTCCGGCACCGCGGGCCGTTCCAGCAGCAAGATCCACAGCCGCTCGGCGTCCGGGGTGCGGATCCCGAACGCCCGGATGAACAGGTCCAGGGTGTCGTTCGTCAGGCGGTCGTGCGTCAGCGCGCGGCGCACCCGATCGCGGAGCTCGCGGTGGTGCACACCCTCCGGGCGGTCCAGTTCAGCCGTCCGGGCCAGCACCTTCGCCACCGCGCTGAAGTTGATCTGCTCGCCGTGCGCGCGGCTCACCGACCGCAGCCAGACGTACCGGTACGGGCCTTCCAGCAGGCGGCGCAGCTCGGCTGTGCAGCGTCCCTGCCGCCCCGAGTCGCCCCCCGTCACGAACCGTTCCCCCGATCCTCGTGCGCCATAGCTGCGCCAGAGCGTCCCTAAGTTCTCTCTCTGCAGCTAACGAACGCATAGACGAAGGGTTCCGTGCCGGTCCCATGACCACCCCCACCACGAGCACCGGTTCGTACGCCGACCGCTACCTGTGCTCGGCCGTGCACCTCTCCGACGGGTTCGCCGGCTACGTGCTCGGCGTCCTCACCGGTGACTCGCTGGACGCCCTGGGGCCCAGCCCGGGGATGGACCTGGTGGCGCTGGCCCGGCACGCCGATCTCGCCGTGACCCGGCACCGGCGGCAGCGCGGCCTGCTCGCCGGGGTGCTGGCGGGCACGCTGGCCCTGGCCCTGCCGGTGCTGGTGGCCGGCGGCGAGGCGGCGGTGCCCCTGCTGATCATGGTGATGCTGGGCGGCTGGATCGCCGGTTTCACGGTGCTGCTGGTGCATCGCCTCGACGGTTACCGCCGGGCGCTGGCCGTACGGGACGATCCGGCCCAGCCCCGGGACCTGGCACCGCCGCTGGACAGGGCGACGGAGGCGTACCTGGCCTCGGTGATGACCTCGAACGTGGTCGTCTTCTCCGGCGGGGAGCCGTTCGTCGGCTCCGGGTCCCTGCTGGCCCGCTGGAAGCTCAACATCAACTGCACCCGGCCCGCGCGGGCGGGTACGGCCGTCCGCCCGTTCACCGCCGCCGACCTGCACAAGGATCTGACGCTGGCGGCCCGGCGCACCGGCATTCCGGGACTGGACGTGCACAACCGGCTGTTCGTGGCCGGCACCGCGGCGGGCACCGTACCGGGGCTGCATCCCGATCCGATGAACCGTCCGCTCACCACCGTGAGCTCAGCCGCGTTGCGCGCCGGGATCGACCAGCCGCAGCCGACGACTCGTACGTACCTGTGCCTGCGCAAGGTCTCGTGGGGCGGTGACCTGGTCGTCGAGGTGTTCGTCCGGGTCGAGCGGACCGCCGCGTACCTGTTCGTCGAGCATCACGCCTTTGTACTGCTGCCGCTGCGGGCCGAGTTGTGCGTCGCGGCGTACCTGCCCAGCAACGTGGCCTGGCGGGTGGTGCTGCGCTCGGTGACCGGCACGCTGGGGGAGCTGCTGCGCAGCCCCGGTGCTCTGCTGCGCGGCGCGCGCGGCACGGCCCGCCGGGCGCGAGCCGCCAACCGGCAGCGCAAGCAGGCCCGGCGCAGTCCCATCTACGACTACGGCGCCGGCAGCGGGCTGCGTGAGGATGCCGCCAGCGCGGAGCGGATCGGCCTCTTCCAGTACGCCGACGAGGACCGTGACCTGGGCATCCTGCGCCAGGCGATGCTGGAGTCGATCTTCGACTTCCTGAGCGCGCACGGGATCGACACCTCCGAGTTCACCCGGCAGCAGACCAGCATCGTCAACCAGAGCATCAGCATCGGCTCGATCACCAATGGCAACACCGTGATCGGCGCGAACGGCACCGTCGTGCAGCAGCCGTCCGCCGCCGTACCGGGTCAGCCCACCGCGGCGCCGTGGGCGCCCGCGGCCATCCCGTAGCGAGGAGCCCGAGATGAACGTCGAGATCAAGCACATCAGCGGCGGCACCCAGGTCATCGGCCCGAACGGCACGGTGCACCAGTACGGCACCCCCGCCGACCAGCTGACCGCCGCGATCGCCGCGCTGTTCGAGGTCGTCAACCGCAACCGCGCCGCGCTGGCCGAGCCTGAACGGGTCAAGGCGGCCGCGCTGGCCCTGCGCGCCGAGGCCGGCGAACCGCGGCCACGCAAGGACCGCCTGCTCGCCCTGCTGCGGGACCTTTCCGTCGGCGCCGGTGAGGTCGGTGCCGTGGCCGGCGCCGCCCAGGGCATCGCCGAGATCGTCCAGACCCTGTCCTGAGCACCCCCCAGCACGGAGGAAACCATGTCCGAACAGGGAATCCTGTTGCCGTTCTACCTGGTCGTCGACGTCTCGTACTCGATGGCCGGCCGCAACATCGACGCCGCCAACGAGATTCTGCCGTCGGTGGCCGACGCCCTGGCCAAGAACCCGATCCTGGCCGACAAGATCCGTTTCGGCCTGCTCGACTTCTCCGACGACGCCCAGGTCGTCCTGCCGCTGTCCGACATGAGCGGCCAGGACTACCTGCCGAAACTGGTCGTGCGGGGCGGCACCGACTACGGCGCGGCGTTCCGGCTGCTGCGCAGTCAGTTGCAGCAGGACATCGGTCAGCTGCGGGCCGACGGCTTCAAGGTGCACCGGCCGGCGGTCTTCTTCCTCAGCGACGGCGAGCCGATGGAGGGCTGGCAGAACGACTTCGCGGCGCTGACCACGTACGACAAGGAGACCGGCCAGGGCTTCAAGTGGTACCCGGTCCTCGTGCCCTGCGGGGTCGCCGATGCCAGCAAGGACACCATGCGCCAGCTCGTGCATCCGCCCGGCAAGAGCAAGCTCTACACGATGACCTCGGGCGCCGACGCGGCCGCCGCGATCAAGGCGATGGCCGAGATCCTGATCTCGTCGGTGCTGTCCTCGGGGCAGAGCGCGGTGGACGGCAACTCGGGCTTCGTCCTGCCGGACAAGAGCCAGCTCCCGCCGACCATCGACGTCGACGACGACTGGCTGAGCTGACCGTGACCATCGAATCCGACGTCGACATCGCGCTGCAGGACCCGCGGGCGGTCGCCGACCCACCCGCGACCATCGGCGATCCCGGCCGGGCCCACGCCGAGGTCCGCCCGCTGCTGCGCACCGATCCCGCCCACCCACCGGACACCACGGTCGATCACGGCTCGGTCCGTGATCTGGAGATCCGCGCGGCGAGCGTTCGCGGCCTGTCGCACCGCCAGAACGGCATCCCACGCCAGGACGCCTACGGCTTCGCGGTCACGGCGGGACAGGACTGGCTGGTGGCGGTGGTCGCCGACGGCGTCTCGGCGGGTCACCTGTCCCACGAGGCCGCGTCCTTCGTGGCGCGCCGCGGTCCGCGGGAGGTCGTGCGCCGCCTCGACGACGGTACGGAAGCGGCCGAGCTGCCGTGGCACGAGATCTTCACCGGCCTGGCCGCCACGATCCTCACCGAGGGCACCCGCAGCCTGCGCCGATACGACCCCGAGCGGTACGCCACGGACGCTCCCACCGAGACGGACGTCGCCGCGGCGATGGCGACGACCGCCACCTTCCTGGTCTGCGAGACCGGTTACCAGCGGCACGGCCTGCGGCACGTCTACGTGGCGTGGACCGGCGACTCCCCCGCCTGGGCGATCGCGCCGGACGGCGCCTGGACCAGCCTGTCCGCCGTCAAGGGCGAGGGCGAGGAGGTCGGCAGCTCCCGGGTCGTCGCGTTACCCAAGGTGCCCCGGGACCCCGGCGCGTTGCCGTACCAGGAGCACATGCTGGACCACCGGTCCACCCTGCTGCTGATGACCGACGGCACCGGCGACCCGATCGCCGAGGCCCGCGGCGAGGTCGCCGCGCAGCTCGCCGAGTGGTGGCAGCGGCCGCCGGCCCCGCTGGCCTTCGCCGACCAGGTCGGCTTCGGCCGGCGCAGCTACGACGACGACCGTACGGTCGTGGCGATCTGGCCGGCGAGTCCGCAGGAACCACGATGAGCCCAGCCGGGCCGGGCGCCGCCACCCGTCGCCGGGGATCGGTACCGGTGTCGGCGCTGGGCCCGATGACCCGGCTGAACTCCGGAGCGAACGGCACGATCCACCGGCTCGACGATTTCCAGCTCGTGGACGAGCCGGGTGAGCTGGTCTTCAAGGAGTACAACCTCAGCGTCGTGCGGGCGTCGCTGGGCGGCCTGGAGAAGCTGGTCGACGTCCGGCGCAGCCTGGCCGCCCAGCGCCGGGCCGTGCTGGACGAGATGACCGTGTGGCCGCTGTGCGCGGTCGCCGGTCCGGCCGACGAACCGCTGGGCGTGCTGATGAAGCTGATTCCCGGCGGCTACTTCGAGCAGATGGCCCTGCCGTCCGGCCGCCGCGACCAGGTGCCCCGCGAGGTCCAGCACCTGATCTTCGAGGCGGCGGTGGCCCGGCGCCGCGAGGTCGACGTGCCGGCCGACGGCGATCCGCACACCCGGCTGCGCATCTGCGAGCGCTTCTCCTACATCCTGTCGATCCTGCACGGCGCCAACCTCGTTTACGGTGATGTGTCCGCCCGCAATGTCCTCTACCAGCTCCGGCCACGGCCGGATGTCCTGCTGGTCGACTGTGACGCGGCGCGGGTGCACGGCAGCGCCGCGGTCAACAAGCAGCAGCACAGCCCGGACTGGGATCCGCCGGAACGTTCGGGTGGGCAGAGCTTCACGACCGACCGCTACAAGCTGGCGCTGTTCGTGCTGCGCTGCCTCGTGCCCGGCAAGGGCTCGTCCCTCAACCGGGACTGGCGCAGCGCGTCGGCGGTGCTGGACACCCAGGGCCTGCGGCTGCTGAAGCTGGGCCTCGGCGCCGACCCGGCCGGGCGTCCGCTGGCCCGGGAATGGGTCTTCTACCTGCGCTCCCGGCTCGGCATCGCGGCCATGCCGGTGGTCCCCGCCGCCGTGCCCATCCGGCAGCCCCGCGAGACCGGATGGAGGCGCGGGCCGCATGGCTGGATCCCGGCCTGATCCGTACGGGTGCCGGCTGTGCGACGCCCCGCTCGGCGACACGTGGTGGGAGACACCGATGGGTGAGCGGGTCTGCCTCCGGCACACCGAGCCGTCCTGCCGGTCCTGTGCCGTGCCCGGCGCGGACGCCGACGGCCTCTGTCCACGCTGTACGCGTACCGCGGTGGTGACCCAGGACGGGGTGAAGGCGTTGCTGCCGCGGATCCGTACCGGCCTGCACGGGCTCGGCCTGCGCCTGACTACCCCGGTACGGGTACGCCTGGTCTCCACGGGCGAGATGGTGGCCATGAGCGGCGCCCCGGCCGGCACCGTGACCGGCTGCACGATGTCGATCGACGCGGAGGTCGTCGACCTGGCGATCGTCGCCGGCCTGCCCGCACCGCAGTTCGGTGCCGTGGTGGCGCACGAATGCATGCACGCGTGGATGGTCCAGCGGGGCTTCGGCATCGTGGCACCGCCGATCGCCGAAGGGCTGAGCCAGTTCGCCTCCGACGGCTGGCTGGAACGGCAACGCGACCCGCGGGCCCGACTGCTGCGCGAGGCGATCGCGCGGGATCCCGACCCGGTGTACGGCGACGGCTTCCGGCAGATCAAAGCCGCCGTACGCCGGCACGGCTTCCTGCCGGTCCTGCGCACGGTCCGCGCCGAGGGCAGGCTCCCGTGACCGGCGCCCGGCCACCCCGGCCCCGCGCGGCGCACCGCCTGGTCGTCTTCACCGTGGACGCCGGTTACTGCGACGACCCGGGCGGACGCCGGCTCGTCGGCGACGCGATCGCGCAGACCATCGCCCGGGTCGACGCCGCACCCGGCGGTGACGACCACGGCTTCGCGGCCGTCGTCTACGGCTGCGACCTGGTACGCGTTATCCCGGTCGGCACCCCGCCGCCGTGGGACCTGTGGGTGCCCTGCCCCACCGCGGCCCGCACGGACGGCGCGACCGTGGCACTCGCCGATCTCGCCGAGCAGTTCCTCGCCCACACCCCCGACGGGCTGCCCGGCGCAGTCGACGTGCTCGCCCTCGTCTCCCCCGGTGCCCACGTCGTCTGCCCCGACGACCTGCGCGTCCTGCTGTCCGCGGTGGACGATCCCACCGACCTCGCCGAGGAGTGGTGGGTCCGGCTCGCCGAGCTGCGTTCCCGGCGGCGGCACACGGTGCTGCTGCGATGAGCACCCGGACGGTGAACGTACGCACGGTCCGGACCAGCGCCGGCCCCGGGCTGCCGATGGTCGGTGCCACGCTCGGCTTCCGCCCCCGGCCGGGCGGCGTCGGCACGTACGGGTACCAGGTCATGAGCCTGGACGGCCGGCCGGTTTCCGGGCTGCTGCTGGGCTTCCCGGTGCTCGGGGACCGGCACGCCGCCCACACCGCCGAGTTCTGCCGGCGGCTCGCCTCGTTCACCCACCCGCTGCCGGACGGGCTGGCGGCGGCCGCGGTGTGGCACGGCACGGTGGACCTGCCCGGCCGGCCCGGCACACACGCGGTGCTCGCCCCGGACCCGTACGCCGAGGGCTACCTGTCGCTGCACGAGGCGCTGACCTCCGGCCTGCTCGCGGCGGAGCCGATGCGCACCCGCTTCGAGCTGGCGTACGCGCTGGCCGCCGCGGCCGGTGACCTGGCCGGCCTCGGCGCGGTGCACGGCGGGCTGGACGCGTCCACCCTGCTGCTGCACGTCGCCGGCCGCCGGGTACGGATCACCGAGGTGGAATCCGCGACGATGGCGTCGGACGCGGGCCACCTGCCGCTGGCCGTCGGTGCCGCTGCCGGCTACCTCGCGCCCGAGCTGTACGACGGCGTCGGCGAGCACCCCGAGGCCGCGACCGCCGCCGCCGATCGCTGGTCGCTGGCGGTGGCCCTGCACGAGGTGCTGACCGGGCACCATCCGTACCACTTCCTGCCGGACCTGAGCCCCGGCGTGATCGGCGGCTATCTGCGCAACCGGACCTGGCCGGAGCATCACCTGGCCGGCTCGGCGGCTTTCGCGCACCGCTATGCCGCCGCGCTGCGGCTCCTGCCCGCCGAGGTGCACGACCTCTTCGCGCGGACCTTCCAGCACGGCTGGCAGGACGGCACGGCCCGGCCCGCGGCCGACGCATGGGTGCACACGCTCGGCCGGTGGATCGGTGACCCGGTCATCGACGAGTTGCGTGTCGACCGCGGCTACGTGCTGAGCGGTGAGAGCGTCACCGTCTCCTGGCGTACGCGGTTCGCGCACCGGATCCTGCTCGACGGCCGGGACGCGGGGCCGGCCAACGGCAGCGTCGCGGTGCCGATCGACCGGCCCCGTCCCGTGGTGCTGCACGCCGTCGGCCCGTTCGGGGTGGCCGAGGCCCGCACCGTGCGGATCGAGGTGCTGCGGGTGCCCCAGCTCGGCGCGGTGCGGGTGCGCTTCCCGCTGTCGTTGCGATCCGGTGCGGGCGAGCCCGGGGACGCGACTTTCCGTGCGCCCGTACCGCCGCCGGCCCGGCCGCCCTCGCCGATCCCCCTGGCCGAGCGGCCCGCCCTGCCGGATCCCGTCGCGGCCCGGCTGCCCGCGGCCGCGCCGCGGTTCGCCGGCTCCGCACCACCACGCTTCCCGTCGTTCCGGCGCCCACGGAACACCGACCGCATCAACATCGAAAGGCACAACCCATGAACTCACCCTTGATCTGGCTGTCCGGCGCGGATCCCGAGATCCTCCGGAGCTGCCCGTACGGTGAGCGCGTCAAGTACCTCGGCCTCGGCGGCGCCGTGCTCACCACCTCGATGCTGGGCGCGCTGTCCTGCGGCTTCGCCCTGCACATGGCGATGCGGCTGCCGCTGGTCGTCTCCGTGGTGCTCGCCCTCGCCTGGGGTGTGGCGATCATGAACCTGGACCGCTGGCTCATCTCGGGCACCCAGCGCCGCGCGACCATCGGGCAGAATCTGATGCTCGCCGCGCCGCGCGTGCTGCTGGGCGTCCTGATCGGCCTGGTCGTGTCGACCCCGCTGACGCTGCGCATCTTCCAGGACGAGATCAATGCCGAACTGCAGGTCATGCAGCGTGAGGCCCAGGACACCTTCGCCCGCAAGCTGGCCACCGACGAGCGGTTCGCCCGCATCCCCCAGCTCACCGAGTCGGTGGCGGCCATGCAGGCCGACCTGGACAAGGGCGGCGACGTCAGCGGCAACCCGGCCGTGGCCAAGGCCCGCGCCGACTACGCCGCGGCCGACAAGGAGTACCAGGACGCTGTGCAGCAGGTCATCTGCGAGAACGACGGCAAGTGCGGCACCGGCAAGGCCGGACAGGGCACGTCGTACCAGCTCAAGAAGGCCAACCGGGACCGGCTCAAGCGGGAACGGGCCGCCCAGGCCGAGGTCGTCGCGCAGGCTGAGGCGGCCGCGCGCGGTACGCGTACCGGAAGCCTCGGTCAGGTTCGCACGGACCTGGAGGCCACCCGGGCCGAGCTTGCGAAGTCGATCGAGGCGCGCGACGCCGCCCAGGCGGAGTTCGCCGCCTCCGAACGCAACAACGAGGGCCTGCTGGCCCGGATGACCGCGATGAGCCGGCTGACCGACGCGAACGCGACGCTGAGCATGGCCCACCTGGTGCTGATCCTGTTCCTGACCGCCTTCGAGGTGCTGCCGGTGCTGTTCAAGATCCTCCTGAGTATCGGCAGCCCGAGCGTCTACGACCGGCTGCGCGAGCGCAAGGACGAGGCCTTCCATGACGTGGCCGCCGACGACCTGCAGGGCGGCCAGGACCTGGCCCTGTACGAGAACCAGGCCCGCCGCACCGCGGAGACCGCCTCGATCGACGCCTTCGTGCAGGAGATCGTGGACGTGCAGCGCGAGGTGGCCCAGACGGTCCTGCAGGAGTGGCGTCACCAGCAGCTCAAGGCCGCCCACCAGAACCCGATGCAGTTCGTGATGCCGGCTGACGACGACGACACGCTGGTGCTAGGCGCGGGCCAGAGCGGTCCGTTCGTCAACCCGGCGCCCGCCCCGGCTCCCCGCTCGCCGAACGGCTATTCGGTCCCGACCATCCCGTAGCGAACGGTCACTGCCGGACCGAATCCGTCCTGCTCAGCCACACTCGCTCCCGGTGTATCCGAGGAGGGCATCAAGGTCGATGTCGCCGGGCGCAGGCTCGACGGGCAACGCGTCCAGGCCGAGTCCGAGCCGTCAGGGCGCCGCGATCGACGCGGCCATCACCCCGCCGTGGAGGAGATCGGCAGGCGATCGAGCAGCTGGCCGGCGAAGGCAAGATCATCTACGTGGGCAGCAGCAACTTCGCCGGCTGCGACGTGGCGCTGGCCCAGAGCTCGGCCTCGGCGCGCTGCGCCTGCCCCGCAGGCTCACGCCTGGTGACCAGAAGGGCGCCCACCGACTGGCGGGCGCCCTGAAGGACACAAGATCTACCTGATCGTGATGTCGCTCCGGTTGACCTTGCAGTTGCTGTCGTTCCAGCCCTCGCCGAGGTAGCTCGGTTCGCTGCCCTTGGCGACGCCCTTGTACTTGCCGCAGACCACGACGCTGGAGCTGTTGCTGATCGTGACGCGGGTGATGGTGGCGGTGTCGCCCCAGTTGCTGTTGATGCCGGCGACCATGTCGATGTCGTTCAGCAGCACGTTATCGATCTTGACGTGGCGCTCGTACGAGCTGGTGCAGTTGCCGCAGCCGCGGTACAGCTTGCCGGCGCCGCTCAGGTAGAAGCCCGAGATGCTGACCGTGCCGTTGCCGTTGTGCTGGAACGTCTTGTCGCTGCCGGACCGCGCGCCACCACCGATGACGTAGCTGGTGCCGTTGCCGGTGCCCTTGAAGGTCGCGGCGTCCTCACCGATGTCGTTCCACCACACGTTGCGGATGGTGCAGGTGCCCTCGCAGTGCACACCGTCACCGGCGGGCGAGCCGATGATGACGTTCTGCAGGGTGCCACCGTTGGCGATCTTGAACATCGGATCCTGGGACTCGTTCTGCGAACCGTCGCCGATGCAGCAGTACGTCTTCATGCCGCCGTCGAAGGTGCCCGAGACGTTGACCGTACCGGAGATGCTGACCGAGCCGGCCGAAGCCGGCCACGCACCGGTCGGCGCGCCCGGGTTGCTCGTCGGGGTCGGCCCGGGGGTGGGGCTGCTGGTCGGACCGGCAGTCGGGGTACTGGTCGGGGTGGAGCCGCCGCCGGTCGCGTAGGTCTCGAACTCGGCGATCCGCGGCGCGCTCGACGCGGCGGTGATGTCGAGGGTGAGCTTCTTCAGCGACGTCGACGAGAAGGAGATGCTGCTCGGGCTGCCGCTGCCGCTGGCAAGGACGGCGCCGTTGTCAGCGTTGAGCAGCCGCCAGGAACTGATCGACCCGCCACCCGAGGCCTGCTTGATGACGGCCGAGGAGACAGTGGTGGCACTGCCCCACTTGACCGAGACGTAACCAGTGGAACTGCCCGGCGCCCAGTAGGTGCTGGTGCTGCCGTCCTTGACGTTGCCGTAGCTGGAGCCGCTGGCCTTGCTCGAGCCGTCGGCACCGGCGCCGAGGCTGAGGTTGTCGGCGGCCAAAGCTTGCGACATCGGCATCGCCAGCAGGATCGCGGCGCTGGTGGCCGCGGTGGCCCCGCCGGCTATCCACCGCAAGGCAACTGATCTCTTCATCCCTGTCTCACCTTCGTCATCGAGAACGTGGCACCACCGCCCACAGGCAGGAAAGCGCTTACCTGGGGACAATAGATACCCCTCGATGCAATAACAAGGAGTTGCAGGATTTGCAGTGTGCCGAGTGCGGACGAGCCCTACAGCCAGGGGATTCCCGCTTCCGTGATGCCGACGGTCAGCAGACCGATCGCGTCGGGACGTGATCGGCGTCACCGGCGGGCCGGGATTGCCCGGGACCGCCGTCCCGTTGTGACGAGTGTCGGTGTGCTCAGTGTCCCAGGGCCTCACCCCTTTGCCTTCACGGAATACCGTTCGGCTGGAGCCGTGTCGCGCCACTCGCCTTCCGGCGACCGGCACACCGACCTTCGCTTACCGCAGCCCGGCGCCTCGGCGCCGGGCTGCCGCGTATTACGATCTCGTCGCCGACATCGGTGGTGAGCGGCCCCGACACGGTCACACGCAGTTGTTCGGCGAGAGCAGGACCGTAGAGATCGGCGGCGCCAGTTGAGCAGCGGCGATATCGGTCCGTGACTGTTCCGGCAGGACGGTCCACAGCCGCGGCCAGACCACGGTCAGATCGAGGCCGTACGCACGCCGGACCCGTACGGTGGCAGCGCTCCACCGGTCACCGACCCAGGTGGTGCGGTCCGGCACCTCCAGGGCAACGGCGCCGCGGCGCGCCAGCGCCTCGGCGATCCCCGGCCACCTCGTGGGCCCGGACCTTACCGCCGCGGCGGGCAGTAGCTCTGCACCGAGCGGTGCGCGGCCACCGTGCCCGCTACCCCGCCCTGCCGACCCAGTTGGCAGCCCATGCACCACGGCCTCTGACGCCGACTGGTTCTTGGTCTCGCGCAGCCCCGCGGTCGCGGCGGGTGCGGGGGTGGCCATGGAAAGATTCTCCTCAGTGTGATCCTGGTCTTCACCGTCGCCGGCGGCCTCGTCGAGTGGCCCACTCCGCACGCCGCCTGACAGTCCCGGAAAGAGAGGCTCCCGTTGCGCAAGCTGGTGTACTACATCGCCACCACCCTCGACGGTTTCATCGCCGGCCCGGACGGCGCCGATCCCACCGGCCCGCACGGCTTCTGGCCCCTGCCGGCCGACTACATCGGGCACATCGCAACCCACTACCCCGAGACGCTGCCCGCCCCGGCCCGCGCCGCCCTGTCCATCACCGCCGAAGGCACTCACTTCGACACCGTGCTGGAAGGGCGCCGCAGCTACGAGATCGGGCTCAAGGCCGGGGTAACCAACGCCTTCCCGCACCTGCGCCACCTGGTCTTCTCCCGGACCCTCACCGAGAGCCCGGACCCCACCGTCGAACTGGTCGCCACCGACCCGGCTGAGACGGCACGCGACCTCAAAAGCCAGGAAGGCAAGGACATCTGGCTGATCGGCGGCGCCGAACTGGCCGGCGCGCTCTATCAGGAGATCGACCAACTGATCCTCAAAGTGGGCGCCCTGACCATCGGCACGGGCATCCCACTGTTCTCCCGCACCGCGACATTCGACCCGCGCGGCTGGCAACTCACGGACCACACCGTGCTGGGCAGCGGTGCCGCTTTCCTGACCTACAACCGCTCCGAAAGTCATGGACCTACCTGAAACTCCTCATCGCAAGGGGTTTCGGTGCGTCGTCTGAACGCGGAGGTCACTACAGGATTTGGCGCTTGCCTCGGGTGCCCCGCACCGCTTCGGCACGCCGCCCGGAGCGAGTACTCATATTCCGCGTTGCCCGCACAGTGCATTCTCGACGACCGCATCGGTGGCTCGCTGGTGCCGCAGAGCGAGGTCCGGCCGGGTACCTGACACCGACACCGACACGCTGCGACGGCCGTCGCGGGTGACGCCGTTGTCGCTGGTGTAGCCGCTGCCACCGCCCGGGTGGCTCCAGTAAGTGCCGCCGCACGGCAGGGGCCGCTCGAACAGGCCCAGCCCGTATCTGGCCCCCGGCAGCAGCTCCTCGAACTCCGGCCCGAGTGGCACCGTACGGGTCATCTCGGCGAGCTGCGCCGGCCGCAGCAGCCGGCCACCGAGCAGCGCTCGGAAGAAGCGGTTGATGTCTGCGGTGGTTGAGATGAACGCCGCACCGCCGTCGGCGATGACCTGCTCGGTGACGTCGGTCAGCTCGCCGGCATCGAACTCGTGGTAGCCGCGTGCATGCGGGCCGGGCAGTGTCGGCAGGTTGCCGGGCCACGTCGTGTCGCGCATACCGGCACGGTCGAGGACGCGCCGACGCACTTCCTCGTGCCACGGGCGTCCGGTGACCTTGTCGATCACCATCTCGGCCACGATGTAGCCGACGTTCGCGTACCGCCACGTCGTCCCGGGCGCGAAGTCGGGCGTGTGCCGCAAGGTCCGCGCAAGCAGTTGAGCGGGTGTGTGCACGTCGTACCGGTGCTCGTAGTAGTCGGCGGCGGTGGCGAAGTCGGGCACGTCGTCGTGCAGGCCGCTGGTGTGCTGGAGCAGGTGCCGGACCGTGATGGCGCGGCCGTCGTTGCCGTAGCCGCGGATCACGCCCGGCAGCCACTTCTCCACCGGGTCGTCGAGGCCTATCTGTCCCTCATCCACCAGCTGCAACACCACCGTCGCGATGAAGGCCTTACCGGTGCTGGCGATGCGGGCCCGGCCGTTCGGCGGCACCCGGCGACCGGTCCGCAGATCGGCGACGCCGGCGGTCGCGACGACCGCGCGCCCGTTCGGGGTCACCAGACGCGCTTGCACTCCCGGCAGGCCCAGGGCGTGCACGGCTGCGGTGTCACGACGGAGCCGGTCAAGGTCGGTCAGCCGCCCGGAACCGGCGTGCGCGTCAACGGTGACGCCGACTCCCGCGACCAGTGCGACCGCTGCCACTGCGATTCGTACAAGTTTCATGCCTTGAAACCTAGGAATCCGCGGTGCCGCACCCCATACCGCTGGCTACCGTACCGACGGCTACAGCTGGCTGTAGTGCGGGCCGATGATCGGTTCGGGTACAGATGTGGTCATGACGCGTCGGCGGGCCACGGCCTACCTCCTGGCAATACTCGGCACGGCGGTGGTGTCGCTGGCCGGCCTGCCGATGCTGTGCCTGCCCGGCGTGCGCGAGCGGTGGGCCCGGTGGCACCTGCGGCTGGCCGGCGACCGGCAGTGGCACCCGGTGCGGTTCCGCCGATACCTGCTCTGGCTGACCGTCCACTTCACCACCGGACTGCCTCTGGGACTGTTCGCCCTGCTGGTCGCCGGCAACCTCGTGACCGCCATGATCGCCATGACGCTCTGGTGGGCGTTCCCGGCCGATGAGCCGGTCACGCTGTTCGTCGAGGTGCCGGTCGCCGGGTGGGCGACCGCGGTCGGGCTCGGCGTCGTGCAGCTCGCGGTGCTCGCGGCGGTGACCTACGGAACGTTCCCGGCGCTGGCCCGCGCCCACGCCCGGGTCACTCGCTGGGCGTTGACGCCGTCGGAGGCGGAGCGGCTGGCCGCCCGGGTCGTCGATCTCACCCGCACCCGGGCCGACGTGCTCGACGCGCACGGCGCCGAACTGCGTCGCATCGAACGTGACCTGCACGACGGCGCGCAGGCCCGGCTCGTCGCGGTGGCGATGCGCCTCGCGGTGGCCCGGCAGGTGGCCGGCGACCCCGACCTGGTGAACCGGCTGGTCGCCGAGGCGCACCAGGGCACCGAGGAGGCGATGGCCGAGCTACGCACGGTAATCCGTACCACCTACCCACCGATCCTGGCCGACCGGGGCCTGGCCGGCGCGCTCGTCGCTGTGGCGGCCCGCAGCGGCCTACCGACCACTGTGGACGTCAGTGGCCTCGGCCGGGTACCCGTGGCGGTGGAGACGGTGGCATACTTCGCGGTCACCGAGGCGCTGAGCAACGTTACCCGGCACAGTCGCGCAACTCGGGCGGGCGTCCGCGCGTCCCGTCACGGCGATCTGTTGACCGTGACGGTGACCGACGACGGCGCCGGCGGGGCGGACGAGGCGCGAGGAACCGGCCTCGCCGGCATCCGCCGGCGGGCCGGCGCGCTCGACGGCACGCTCAACGTGCGCAGCCCGACGGGCGGACCGACCGAGATCACGCTGGAGGTGCCGTGCTCCGAGCGGTGATCGCCGAGGACAACGAGTTCCTGTCCGGCGGCTTGGAGCTGATGCTCAGCACTAACGGCTTCACAGTGGTCGCGACCGTCTCCGACGCCGACGCCTTCCTCGACGCGGTCGACGAGCACCGCCCCGACGTGACCGTCGTCGACGTCCGGCTACCACCGACGTTCCGCGACGAGGGCATCCGGGCCGCCATCGAGGCCCGCCGCCGCCACCCGGACCTCCCGGTGATGGTGTTCTCCCAGTACGTCGAGCGGGAGTACGCCACCCAGCTACTCGCCGGCGCCCCGCGTGGCATCGGCTACCTGCTCAAGGACCGGGTCAGCCGCATCGACGAGTTCATCGAATCGCTACGCCGGGTAGCCGGCGGCGGCACCGCGTTCGACCCCGAGGTCATCGCCCAGCTGCTGACCCGGGCCAGCGACGACCCCGTCTCCATGCTGACCCCACGGGAGCGGGAGGTGCTCGCCCTGATGGCCGAGGGCCGCGACAACACCGAGATCGCCGGCCGACTGTTCATCACCGCGAACGCCGTGCACAAGCACATCAACGCCATTTTCGGCAAGCTGGGCCTGGCCCCGACCGACGGCGGGCACCGTCGCGTGCTCGCCGTCCTGACATATCTCGCGGCCCCGGGCCGGCGTCGCCCGGACTGAGGAGCCCAGCGACCGCAGCGGCGAGGGACAGGCGACACCCACGAGGCAGGTCCCGCGGATGCAAAGCGGATCAGGGCTGGACTGATGCACCGTCGTGGCTGCTCGTGGACTGCTCGCCGGCTACCCGGAACCGGGCGAATACATCGTATTGATCCGGTTACTCAGTGACATAATCGCAGGTCAAAGTGGGCCGCCCGGGACTCGAACCCGGAACCTATGGATTAAAAGTCCACAGCTCTGCCATTGAGCTAGCAGCCCGCGTCGATCAGGGTACCTGCCCAGGGTTGGTGACAAGTGCCCTGTCCCTGGCGCGTCGGTGTTTGCGCTGCTCAGAGGGATGCCGCCCGAGCAACAGACTGCTGAGCAGGGTTGGTGTTCGTAGCTTGCCGGATCTGCGAGCAACCATGCAGCAACCAGCCCGAACGCGGTCATGACGTGGTCCGGCTCGTAGCGGCGTGGTCCGGCAGGCGGCGGGTTCCGCAGTGGCCGAGGAGACAGCTACCGAACCACGCAGCGTGCAACCTCGAACACCGTGGTTCCGTCGTGCCCGCGGAGCCGTGTGGGAGGAGGACCGTGAAAAGGTCCGAGGAGGACGAGTTCCAGGAGTGCGTCGGCGTACGGATGGAACGCCGGTGGCTCTCAGCGGTCGACGGTCATGAATTCGTGTCGGCGGCGTCCGAGATCAGAAGGCCAGCCGCTGCCTCCAGCACTGACTGGCCAAGGTCCTACCTGATCTCATCGCGTGTGTTTGCCGGTCACGCGTTAGGGAAACAACCGTCATCGTTGATCGTGCTTGCCGCAACCGACCTCACAGCATGATTCTTTTGCTGGGTCCTCGCTGGCGGGCTCGTGTATCACCCGGCACGTGCACAGACATCCCAAGCACACCGGAAACCTCACCGAAGGGCGCCTCATGTCGTTCATCTGGGCCATCATCGCCGGGTTGATCATTGGTCTGATCGCACGAGCGATCCTGCCGGGCCGGCAGAACATCCCGATCTGGTTGACCATCCTCCTGGGTGTGGTCGGCGCCATCATCGGCAATCTCATCGCCTCCGCCCTGGGCGTCGAGGACACCAAGGGCATCGATTGGATTCGCCACATCATCCAGATCGCCGCCGCCGCGGGCTTGATCGCCGTCGTCGCCCCCCTGTGGGCGAAGCGCGTGCACCGGTAACACCACAGCACGCCCATACATCAGAGGGGCAGAGCGGAACATCCGCTCTGCCCCTCGCCCGTAAGGCCGAGCGCGGCGCTGACGGCCAGGACCGCTACAGGCTCAGGCCGTGCAGGTGTTGCGCATTGTCTGCAGGACCGTCTTCTCCGATGCCCGCAGCGTGAGTGCCCAGTACGACTTCACGGCGATCCCCATTTGGCGTAGGTGCACCGGTAGAAGCTGATCGACGGTTGCAGGTCGAAGGGTCTTGGTCGCCCTTGCCCTGGTTCACGTTGTCGTGACGTGTCGTTGGCGAAGCTCTGCCGCCGGCTGGTGGTCCTGTAATCGGCTCCGGATCGCCACGCAGCCGCCGGGGAGCCCTGACCCGACCCACTTAACCTCGTCGCTGCTCCGCGAGGACCGAGGCCAGATTGCGGCGGGAGGTGATGGTGAGTTTCCGGAAGACCTTGGTGAGGTGGTATTCGACGGTGGAGGTGCTGAGGAACAGCCGGGCGGCGATTTCGCTGTTGGTGGCGCCGGCCGCGGCCAGGCTCGCGACCTGCTTCTCCTGCGGAGTGAGGTCGCGGGTGGCCTGCTCGTTGCGCTTGCGGGGTCTCTCACCGGTGGCCAGCAGCTCCGCTCGGGCCCGCTCGGCGAAGGCGGCGGCGCCCATGTCGGTGAACATTTCGTAGGCGGTGCGTAGTTCGGCGCGGGCGTCGGCGCGCCGGCGGCGACGGCGGAGCCACTCGCCGTGGAGCAGGTGGGTTCGGGCCAGTTCGGTGACGATGGTGGTCTGGGCGAGCAGGTCCGCTGACTCGCGGTAGAAGTCCTCGGCCTGCTCGTCGTCGGCCATCAGGGCCCGGCAGCGGGCGAGCAGGCCCAGCGCCCAGGGGGTGCCGCTGGCCTGGGCGCGTTCCTCCATCCGCGTGAGCGCGGCCTTCGCGGCATGGTCGTCGCCGCCGCGGACGCCGGCCTCGACGATCTCGTGCAGCGAGCGGGTGGCGACGCCGGGCTTGTCGCGGCCGAAGGTGGGCAGCAGCAGCACCAGCGCTTCCCGGTAACGTCCCAGACTGATCTCCAGGACGGCCAACGAGTTTCGTACGCAGTCGTCGAAGCCGAGCTGCTGGGCGGCGACCGCCCGGGTCTCGGCTTCGCGTCCGCTCCAGGCGAGCAGCTCGATCCGTTGGATGCCGCCACGGTGCGGTTGGCCGACCACGTCGGAAAGGTCGGCCAGCTCGTCCTGGAATGCGGCGGCGACCTCGAAGCGGCCGGCCCGCAGCTCCCACGTGGCCCCGGCGACCAGCGTGGTCCGCAGGGTCCCCAGTGCGCCGTGGTCGCGGTCGTGGGCCTCGAGCCGGCGCCACGCCCGCCGGCCGCCGTCCTCGTCCCACACGTCCTCGGCGGCGAACATGCTGATCACGGCGAGCGGCAAGCACTCCTCGGCGAGGCTCGCGCTGGTCAACGCGGCCAAGGCGGCACGCATCAGCGGTACGGCCGGGCGATAGCCGACGGAGATGCGGGTGGTGTAGCCGTACAGGAAAAGATCGGCGTAGCCGTACCGGAATTCATCGGTCCGGGTCGAGGCCGGCGAAGCCAGCACCGCGCGGGCCAGGTCCTGCAGGGTGAGGGCGGCTTCGCCGTCGTCAGTGAACAGGACGGCTTGGAGTGCCTCGAACATCATGGTCCGGGCGAGGCCGGCGTCGACCGTGGCGATCGACCCGGCCGCGTCCAGCAGGATGGTGGCGGCGCCGGCGAACCGGCCGGTGTACATCTCGGCGATCGCCCGGGTCTGCCGGGCAACGGCTCGCGGCACCGGATGGTCGAGACCGCGCTCGGCCCGGTCCAGCATCGGGCCGACGGCCGCCGGGTCGCCGAGGACCAGATGGGCGTGGGCCGCCGCGACCAGGCGCGCGGCCTGGGCCCGGGGTTCCGGGGACAGCTCGGCCGCGCGGGTCAGGAAAGCGGCCCGCTCGGCGTTACCGCCGCGAGCCCGGGCCCGTTCGGAGGCTTGTTCGAGTTCCGCGGCCACCTGCTCGTCGAGCCCGATGGTGGCTTCCGCGCGGTGCCAGGCGTGGCGGTCGAGATCGAGCGCCGGATCGCAGACGGCGGCCAGGGCGGCGTGGGCCCGGCGCCGGCCGGCCGGATCGGCGCCGCGGTACACCGCCGAACGGATCAGCGGGTGCCGGAAGTGCAGCTGCGGGGTCAGGACGCCGGCGGACAGCGCGGGGTCGACCCGGTCGGCGGCGATGCCGAGATGGTCGGCGGCCCGCCAGAGCAGCGAGGGGTCCTCCGGCGGGGTGGCGGAGACGAGCAGCAGTAGCGTCTGAGTCTCGGCCGGGAGCTGCTGGATCTGCCGGAGGAAGTGGTTCTCCAGGAAAGCGCCGACCGGCAGCGGGCTGGGCAGCGGGGTGATCCCGGTCAGCTGCTCGGCGGTGAGCGCACGTGCGAGTTCGAGCAGCGCCAGCGGGTTGCCGCCGGTGCCGGCGACAATCTTCGCGGCAACCCCGCCGTCGAGATGTCCGGTGATGCTGGTCGACAGCAGGCTCCGCGCGTCGTCGTCGGGCAGCCCGGCCACGGTCAGCGCGGGTAGTCCGCTGACCAGGTCCGGTCCGTGCGGGCGAGTGGCGAAGAGCAGCCCGATCGCCTCCGCCTGCAGGCGGCGGGCGACGAACGCCAGCACTTCGGCTGACTCCCGGTCCAGCCACTGCGCGTCGTCCACCGCGCACAGCAGGGGCTGGGGTCCGGCGGCGTCGGCGAGCAGGGTGAGTGCGGCCATTCCGGCGAGATAGCGGTCCGGCGCGACGCCGGCGAGACGGCCGAACGCGGTGTGCAACGCGTCGCGCTGCGGTGCGGGTAGCGCGTCGATGCGGGACAGCCAGGGACGCAGCAGGCGGTGCAGGGCGGCGAAGCCGAGGCGCATCTCCGATTCCACCCCGGCGATCCGTACGGTGTGCACGTCCGGGCATCCGGCGGCGGCCTCATCGAGCAGGCTGGTCTTGCCGGTCCCGGGCTCACCGACCAGCACGAGCGTGCCGCTGCGTCCCTCCCGGACGCCGGCCAGCAGGTCGGCCAGGACGCGCCGCTCCCGATGCCGGCCGATGAACAGTCCCGTCCGTTCCATGTCCGCACCGCCCCCGTGTTCCGCCTGGAACAAGGGGAACATCGGACGCTTCCGGGGGCCCTAGGGTCGGACCCTAGGCGTCAGATCCGGGGTCCGGGACACGGAGGGCGTCGGCAAGCAGCCGGCGGGAGGAGATGCCGAGCTTGGCGTAGATGTTGGACAAGTGGTATTCGACGGTCTTCTGGCTGACGTAGAGCTCCGCCGCGGCTTCCTGATTGGTGCGCCCACTCGCGATGACATAGGCCACCGACGTCTCCCGCTCGGTCAACGTCGGCCGGACACCGGAATCGTTCTCGGACACGATCAGTCCGTTCGCGACCAGGTCGGCCTCGCACCGCCGCCGGAACGGCACGGCCCGCAGCAGACCGAAGCGACGGTGTGCGCGGTGCAGCCAGCCCGCGGCGTCGCGACGTGACGACGCTCCGGTGGCCAGCAGGACCTTGCCGTACGCGTGTTCCAGCATGGCCCGGTACAGCGGCGCGGTGTCCGCGTCCGCCTCGGCACTGAGGGCCTGCCGATAGATCTCCACCGCGTCGAGCGGACGGTGCCGGGCCTCGGCGAGCCGGCCGTCCATCCGCGCCACCACGTCCCGCAGATAGCCGGTGCCGTCATGCTGGGCACGCAGGTCGTGCAGCGCGGCAGAGGCATCGTCCAGCTGATCCATACCGGTCAGAGCCTCGACGAGCAGCGACTGCTGCCACAGCCAGAAGGGCTTGTACCGCAGGTGAAACCCGCCGGGGTCGTCGAGCAGTGGCCGCAGCGCGCTCGCCATGGCGGGATGGTCGGCGCGAGCCTGCGCCATGGTCGCCGCCGCCAGTGACGAGTAAACAGTCTCCGGGGCGGACCCGAGACGTTGCACCAGATCGGAGAGCTCGACGAGGCGCCCCTGGGCTCGGTCCCAGTCGCCGCGACCCGCGTCGACGCAGACGGTCGCGAACCGGGCCGCCGCCTCGAAGGCCGTCAGTTCCTGGGCCTGGACCACGGCCAGAGCCCGCTCCGCGGCGGACTCGCTCTCCTCCCACTCGCCGGCCAGGTAGAGGACGACGGATTGCAGCGCCAGGGTCACGGGGCCGAGCTTGGACCCGGCGCCCTGCCGGTCGCGCAGCGCGGCGGTCGACAGATCGGCGCTCGCCGACACGAGATCACCCAGGAACAGCCGCAGGACGCCGCGGGTCGCCAGGGTGTCCAGGTTGTCGTTGCGCACCGCTGCACTCGACATCGGCAGGTGGGTGAGGTCGCCGAGCGCGGCGCGCGGGCCCTCGTGCCACATCCGGCCGGTCGCCAGCAGCGCCCGGGTGAGATCGACGGTGGCCGGGTCGAGATCACCGATCGTCAGCGTGCGGCGGGCGATTCCCGCCGCCTCGGCGCCCCGGCCGGTCCAGATCATCATCTGGGCCAGGAACGTGCCGGCCAAGGCGGCGACCCAGCCGGTTTCGGGTGCTTGCCGGGCATCCTGCCAGGCTTGTTCCAGATGCGTCTCGGCGGCCGGCAGCCGGCCCGCCATCATGTCCATGATTCCGAGGACGCAACTGCGCAGCGGACCGGGCGAGCAGTCCTCGACCTGCTCGCGCAGCGCCGGGATGCCCGCGGGCTGCGGGGTGCGCAGCGTCTGGGCGCACGAGGCGAGCAGCCGGCGCTCCCGATCAGGGCGGGCGGCGGACAGCGACGCCGCCCACGCGAGGCGGGTGGCGGCCACCGCGCTGCGCCCGCGCGCGGCCTCCGCCATCCCGGACCGCTCCAGTCGGGCGGCGAGGTCCTCGTCGGTGGTGGTGGCCGCCGCCACCCGGTGTGCCCAGCTCGAGGCCGCGTTCGCCAGCTCCGCCGCGCCGGCATGCAGGCTCCGGCGCCGTTCCGGGCCAAGCGTGTCGTAGATCGCGTCCCGGTGCAGGGCGTGCACCAGCGCGACCGGGCTGTCCGGCTCTGTGGGCCACCACTGCGCGAGTCCGGCGGTCAGGACCGGGCCGAAGGCGCGGGTCGGGTTCAGCGAGCCGGCGAGGCGGCCCACCGTGGCCAGTGGCGCCCGCGCGTCCAAGACCGCCATCGCCTCCAGCAGCTCTCGCGACTCGGCCGGCAGGTTGTCGAGCTGGGCCCGGATACCGACCAGAAGCGAGCCGGGCACCGGCCACCGTTCCAGCGCGCCGTCGCGCAGCACGTCCGGCGGGATCTCGGACAGCACGGTACGGACGTGCAGCGGGTGTCCGCGGGTGTACTGGTACAGCCGGTCGCCAAGGGCCGGCGTCAAGGCGCCGTCGAGCAGAGCGTGGGCGAACTGTACGACTTCGCGGTCGTCCAGGCCGCCGAGCTCGACTTTCACCGTACGGTCAGAGGCGCGCAGCAGCCGGTCCACCGTCTCGGCGGACGATCCGCCGTCCGGCCGGGTCACCAGAACGGTGAGGATCCGGTCGGCCCACAGCCGGCGCAGCACAAAACTCAGTGCCTGGACCGACTGCCGATCGGCCCACTGCAGGTCGTCCACGATCACCGCAACCGGCTTGCCGGGCTGCTGCAACTCGCCCAGCAGGAGCAGCAGCAGCCCGCCGATCACATGCGGGCCGGTCTCCGCGGCGGGGTCGGTCAGCAGCGGGAACTGCCGCAGTGCGGTCGGGTCGGCACGCCGGATGAGTTGCTCGATCACACCGT
Organism: Actinoplanes sp. NPDC051405; assembly: GCF_055586185.1. Classification (NCBI taxonomy): domain Bacteria; kingdom Bacillati; phylum Actinomycetota; class Actinomycetes; order Micromonosporales; family Micromonosporaceae; genus Actinoplanes; species Actinoplanes sp. NPDC051405. The sequence continues at coordinate 27,103 of NZ_JBVJIR010000034.1, read as the reverse complement.
ACGGAAGGTCGGCCTCCGAGGGGTCACCGGTGGCCCACAGGACCGTGAAGTCGTCCAGGGAGGCGGCACATCTGCGGACGAAAGAGGTCTTGCCGATCCCGGGCTCGCCCTCGACCACGGCCAGCCACGACTCTCCGGCCCTGACCTGGTCGGCGCAGTCCCGCACCCGTTCGGAATCGCGCACCCGGCCCACGAAGAGTTCACCACTGGTCAAGATCGCTCCTTGGGCACCGTGGCGACCACCCGTTGAACCTGCACCGCGACGTCCCGGGCCGCAACTGACGACTCTAGAAATCCCCAGCTGTGCGGCGCAACCCCGATACCCGGACTGTGGCCTTTCCCTGATTCGAAGGCACCGTCCGGGTGGTGTCCTGACCGAGAGATCCGCTCAGCGCTCGGAGGACCTTCATGACGACACCGACCCCCATCGTCTTCATCCATGGGCTGTGGCTGCACGCCACCTCATGGCAACCGTGGATCGAACTGTTCACCGCGGAGGGTTACGCACCGATCGCCCCCGGCTGGCCCGGCGACCCGGACACCGTGGCCGAGGCGCGGGAGAACCCGGAGAGCATCGCCGACCACGGCATCGACGACGTCGTCGAGCACTTCGCCGGAATCATCAAGACACTGGACGCACCGCCGATCCTGATCGGTCACTCGTTCGGCGGGATGATCGCCCAGAAGCTGCTCGGGCAGGATCTGGCCCGGGCTGCCGTGGCGATCGACGCCGCGCAGATCAAGGGCGTGCTGCCGCTGCCGCTGTCGGCACTACGCGCCACCCTGCCGGTGTTCAAGAACCCGGCGAACAAGCATCGCGCGGTTTCGCTGACCGCCGAGCAGTTCCGGTTCGCGTTCGGCAACGCGATCCCCGAGGCGGAGTCGGACGCGCTGTTCGAGCAGTGGACCATCCCGGCGCCGGGCAAGCCGCTGTTCGAGGCCGCCGCCGCGAACTTCAGCCCGCACTCGCCGGCCAAGGTCGACACCGGCAACGAATCGCGCGGCCCGCTGCTGCTGATGACCGGGGGCAAGGACCACACCGTTCCGGAGGCGGTGGTGCGGGCGACGCTCAAGCAGTACCGGCACTCCGAGGCGGTGACCGACATCGTCGAGTTCCCGGACAAGGGTCATTCGCTGACCATCGACAGCGGCTGGCGCGAGGTCGCCGACACCGCGCTGACCTGGTTGCGCCGGCAGTCGCTCTGAGTCCGTACGTCGAAAGGGGTTTGTCATGGATGTCGGCGTGTCCGGTAAGAGCGTGATCGTCACCGGCGCGAGCCGGGGCATCGGCCTGGCCGTCACGCGCGCCCTCGCCGACGAGGGCGCGTCCGTGGTGGCGGTCTCCAAGAACGGTTCGGCTGACCTGAAGGCGCTGGAGGAGACCGGGCAGGTACTGGCCGTCCCAGCAGATCTCACTGATCCGCAGGGGGCCGCCGAGGTCGTCGAGGCGGCGGTCGCGGCCTTCGGGCGACTGGACGTGCTGGTCAACAACGTCGGCGCGGTCCGGCCCCGGGTCGGCGGGTTCCTGTCGGTCACCGACGACGACTGGGACGCGACGCTGGCCATCAACCTGCTGTCCGCGGTCCGGATGACCCGGGCCGCGCTTCCCCGGCTGGTCGAGGGCGGCGGGGGCAGCATCGTCACGGTCGGCTCGGTCAACGCCGTGCTGCCCGATCCGCTGGTGATCGACTACAGCGCCGCCAAGGCCGCGCTGTCCAGCCTGTGCAAATCGCTGTCCAAGGAGTTCGGGCCGTCCGGTGTACGGGTCAACACGGTCAGTCCCGGCCCGGTCGCGACCGCGCTGTGGCTGGGTGACGGCGGGGTCGCTGAGACCGTCGCGAAGGCCACCGGAGGTGATCCGACAGCCGTCGCGAAGAAGGCCGCCGGCGATGCGGTGACCGGACGGTTCACCCGGCCCGAAGAGGTCGCCGACCTCGTGGTGTTCCTGGCCGGCGACCGAGCCGCGAACATCACCGGCGCCGACTTCGCCATCGACGGCGGCCTCGTCAGCACCCTGTGATCACCAGGAGTTCCCGATGCGCTTGCCCAGTACGCTTTCCCGTCCGTTCGGCCTCGTCCTGGCCACGGTGATGGCGGTGGCCGGCCTCACCGGTACTGTCGTCACCCGGCAGGCCGGCGCCGTCCCACCGGTCTCCGGCGCGGCCGCCGCGGAGGAGATCCCCGCCGGCTTCAGTGAGCACAAGACGCAGATCGGCCCGGTCGGCATCCACTACGTGATCGGTGGGCACGGGCCGACCCTGGTCCTGATCCACGGCTACCCGCAGACCTGGTACGAGTGGCGGCACATCATGCCGACCCTGGCCGAGCACTACACGGTCATTGCGCCCGACCTGCGCGGCGCCGGCGGCAGTGACGCCCCGGCGACCGGCTACGACAAGAAGACCCTGGCCGCGGACCTGCATGGGCTGCTGAGCCGGCTCGGCCGGACCAGGGACGTCCGGATCGTCGGGCACGACATCGGCACGATGGTCGCCTACGCGTACGCCGCCGCGCACCGCGCCGACGTGACAAAGCTCGTACTCAGCGAGGCGCCGATTCCGACCCGGGCATCTACGACTTCCCCTCGCTGACCAAGGACGGGCCCGGCGCATGGCACTTCGGCTTCTTCGCTCTCGCCAACGGCATGCCCGAGGAAGTAATTCAGGGCCGCGAGGCGCTGTGGATCGACAAGTTCATCGACAACCTCGAGGTCAAGAAAGGCTCGATCACTCCGGCGGAGGTCGCCGTGTTCGCCGGGCACCTGCGCGAACCCGGCCACCTGCGGGCGAGCCTGGCGTGGTTCCGCACCCTGCCGCAGGACATGTCGGACAACGCGCGCAATCGAAAGATCAAGCTCACCATGCCGGTACTCGCGATCGGCGCGTCCGGCAGCCTCGGGCCGCTGGTCGGTGAACAGGCCGCCGAGTATGCCCGGCACGTCACCCCGATCACCGTCGCCGACTCCGGCCACTGGGTCTACGAAGAGCACCCGGCCCAGATGACCGGCCTACTGCTTCATTTCCTGAAAGGAAAGAAATGACCACGCTGCCGGAAGCCGGCTCCCCGTTCTGGTTCCTCGGTGGGCAGGCCCGCGTGCTCGTGCCCGGCGAGACCACCGGCGGCACCCTGTCGGTCGTCGAGTTCACCGACGCGGCCGGCCACGCGCCACCGATGCATGTGCACGAGGGCGAGGAGGAAGTCTGGATCGTCCTGGACGGGAAAATCCGCTTCTTCGTCGGCGACGAGACGTTCGACCTGGAGCCGGGGCAGGCCGCCTACGGGCCGCGGGGTGTCGCGCACAGCTATCTGGTGCGCAGCGAGACCGCACGGCTGGCCGCGGTGTTCGCACCAGGGCAGGTCGAGGAGTGGTTCACCGGTAACGGTTCGCCGGTCTCCAGCATTGACGAGGCGCCAGCCGCGTTCGACATCGGGGCGATCCTTGCCTCTGCGGACGCGTTCCGTGTACGGGTAGCCGGTCCTCCGCCGACCGAGTAATGCCGGCCGGTCCCCGCCCCCTTCGAACGGGTGCTCGACGGCCTGGAGCTGTGGCTGGCCAAGCACCCGGGCGAAGCCTCGACCCGAACGGCATCGATGCCCTTGACTTCCTTTGAGCCGCCAGACAACCTTTAACAAGGTTAACTGAAGCGGGGAGGCTGTCCATGCAGCGACTGTCGGTGGCAATGAGGTCATCTCTGGCGGCGTTCGCCGCCTGCCTGCTCATCGCCCCCACAGCCGCGAACGCTCACCAACCATCCCCAAGCACCCACGAGTGTGCGACCCCGTCGATCGATCGCCTCCAGCAATGGCTGGCCAGCGGCGAGGGCACCACCATCCCAGCGACCGGCAGCCTGCTCGTGCCCACCCGCACCGGCTACAAAGCCGAAGTCACCTTCCTGAACGCGGAATGGCACGTGGTCGTCGTCTGGCTCGCCAACCAGTTCGAGGCCCAGGTCGACCTGTCGAGATCCAGGGGATTCTGGCTGACCTACAGCGCGACCGACGACCTGTACGTGCAACTACGGCCCGCGTCGCACTGGAGCGGCGGCGCTCAATGGGCCACCGCCATCCCCTCGACCCACGGGCGGACGGTGACCAGGTTCTTCAGCTTCCGGCCCGAGGCGTGGACGGCAGTGCCTGAGCTCGGCGCCCCCGCCCACTCGTTCGCCGAGGCGATCAGTGAGGCTCGCGGCCTGGTCTTCGTCGGCAAGACCCCGAACGAGCTGACCTTCCGGGGCATGCGCTTCCACCGCTACACCCCGCCGTGCCTGTGATCCGACCCGGATCAATCACGGTGTAGGACGTCGCGCATCCACTTGAACGCGGGCGGACGGCGCCTGATCCCGAAGCCCGCGTACACCTTGTTCAGCACGTTCTCGCTGTAGCCGGCCATCACCACGACGCTCAGCAGGACGACCGTCGACGCGCCGGCGGTGGAGATCCATGCGGCATGCTCCGGGAGTCTTTGCACCAGGACCGCGACCGCCACCGCGAAACCGGACGTGACGAGACAGATGGCGGCGCAGACGCGGAGCAGCCGGCGCACCAGAGCATGGGGAGTTGAACCCTCCCCTTCGAACATCTGCTCGGTGAGGCGGGTGTTCGTGTTGGTGAACGCCGCGGCGCCGAACAGCGCGAATACCGCTGTCGCGATCCACCAGGCCATGCCGCTGTCGAGCAGCAGCGAGGGAATGATCTCCGTAACACCGAGAACCACGGGGATGGCGGTGTCTCGGAAGGTGGGTGTCCAGCGCAGGATCGTGCTGAACCACAAATATTCGTACGAGACAATGATCAGACCGGCGAGGCTCAGAGCGGATTGGGCGATGGCTGGCGCGAGCTGACCGCTCTCGGCCGCCTTCAAATATTTCACCGTCTCGACCGTGATCACGCTCAGGGCCACGCCTTGAATGATGCTGATGTTCATCAGGTAGCCCTGCGGAAAGATCTCAATCGAACGCCGCGCCAGGACCACGGTATTCAACGGCTCCAGCTCGGTCATCTCTTTCTTCTCCGCGACGGCGGTCGCCGGCCCGCTCCCCTCCGGCGGCTCGGGCGGCTCGTCCGGCAAAGGTGAACCGGAATCTCCGGCCGCCACAGCGGCGCGGCGCTCGCTGGCGGCATAGGCGACTCCCACGCTGAAGGCCGCGCCCAGGAGCAAGGCAACGACCGGCAGGGCGTCCGGCAGCACGGCGTCCGCAGGAGTCAGTGAGATCAGCGTGGCCGAACAAACCAGGGAGAAGAACGCCAGACCGGCGCCGGCTCCGGACAGCCGGGAATCGATCCGGTCGGACGCGGCGCCCTGGTCGTCCCTGCCCTCTGAGGGGAGGAAGCGGAAGGATACGCACGCGATGACGGTCGTCGCCAGTGCACCGATCGCCACCCAGTCCGCGGCGACGAAGCCGACGTCAGGACCGTACTTCTGACCGAGGTGATCACGGACTCCACCCCACATCAGGAGCACGAGAAGTGGCGGCAGCACGTACACCGTCAATCTGCGCAGGAGCACGAGGGCGACCAGGCCCTTGTCCCGCCAGAGATCGCTGAGCAGAACCAGAACGGAGTAGAAGAGCATGATGCCGGCCACGCTGAATCCCATGCCGGAAATCGCCTGGAGGACTGCCACGCGCGGGGTGCCGGCCCGTTCCCCCGTCATCACCGCGTAATTGAGGCTGGACGCGATGAGGGCGGCGAAGGCGCTCGTCAACGGCGCCAGGCTGCGCTGGAAGGCGGTGGGTGCGCCGATGTCGGGCCGCAGTGTCGCGACCGCGACCAGGGCCGCGAAAGAGAAGCCCGCCAGCACCCCGGCGAGCTGCGAATAGTAGCCGGCGATCTCGGGCAGGTCCGCGGGTTCCGCTGCCACCAGCACGCGATGTCTCCCACCTTTCGTGGCCCATGTCAGCCGGCGACCGGCGTCGCCGAGGCACATGGTTGACCCGAAACGCGTCCCTCCACATCGGCCGGTCGGGCACGCGGCGCGTTCCTGATCGGATTGTTTGCGCCGTCCGGTGGTGGCGGTGATAGTCCGATCAGTGGAATCGGTGCAGGCTTCGCGCCTGTCCCGCTGTCCGGCTTTCGCGCGTCATTTTTAATGGATGATCGGCGGATGTCCGCTGGACTGCCACATCGAGCAACGTTCGTTCTCCTACGGAGAAACGTTGGGGGCCCGCGTGGACAACTGCAGCCACCTGGACTGGAATGCTCGGGTAGCAAAAACCACGGGAGAACGACTCCTAGCCGTACGTTCTCATGCTGCCGTCGTTCTTCGTCCTGCTCCTGGACAGCTTCTTCTTTTCGGTGCTCTCCGGCGAGCAGAGCTGCAACCGGGCGTGGACCGAAACGATGATCGCTGCCGGCCTGCCGGCCTGCCGGCCTGCTGGACACCGGGTCGCTGGGGTCTTCGGCGGGCTGGGCTGGGTCATCTACAACGCTCGCCGGGGAGAGCGCGAACCGCTTCGGATCGTGCTGATCACGTCGCATGTGATCGCGGTGATCGTGCTGCTGCTGATCGGCGAGTCGTTTTCTCAATCACATTCGCCGTGCTCGGCGGCCGCTCCAGGGAGCAGTGGCAACCCTCTCCCCGGCGCCCGGCCCGACGTCAGGCAGGCTTGCGACCCACCCCGACCAAGTTGTGCAGCGGCCGCGTCTCCCCCGGTTCGATCCGCCACCGAGTCACATCCACCAGACCCGGCTCCACCAGCTCCAGCCCCTCGAAATAGCCGGCGATCTCCTCCGGACTCCGCATCGCATAAGGCGGATTCGCCGTAGCGTTCCAGATCTTCATGACCTCGTTCAGCTCCGGGTTGGTGTTGGTCCCGTCCACCACCACCAGATAGCTCCCCGGCGCCAAGGCGTCCATGATCCTTCGCACGATGGCCGCCGCCTCCTCGGCCGACGGCAGATGCGCCAGGATCCCCGACAGCATCAGCGCGACCGGCTTCGTGAAGTCCAGAGTGCGCCCCGCCTCCCGCAGGATCGTCTCCGTGTCGCGCAGGTCCGCGTCGATGTAGTCCGTCGCGCCTTCCGGGCCGCTGGTCAGCAGTGCCCGGGCGTGCACCAGCACCAGCGGGTCGTAGTCGACGTAGACGATCCGGGACTCCGGGGCCACCTCCTGGGCCACCTCGTGGGTGTTGTTCGTGGTCGGCAGGCCGGTGCCGATGTCCAGGAACTGCCGGACGCCGGCCTCGCCCGCCAGGTAGCGGACGGCCCGGTTCAGCACCGCGCGGTCGGCCCGGGCGATGTCGACGATGATCGGGTATTCCTTGGCGATCTGGTCGCCGAGGTCACGGTCCACCGCGTAGTTGTCCTTGCCGCCCAGCCAGTAGTTCCAGACCCGGGCCGTCTGCGGGACGGTGGTGTCGATCTGCGGTGCCTGTCCGTCGGTCATCGAGGATGCCCTTCGTTCGGTGGGGTCCGTCGTGGAGAACGGGTCCGTTGTGGAGTGCGGGTCCGTTGCGGAGTGTGCAGGTCGTCGATGATCCGTTCCAGGATCCCGGCGGTGTCCCGCAGCGGCGCGGCCTCGACGAACAGGCGGTTCGCCGCGTGGAAGTAGAAGTCGATGTCCGCGCGGCTGTGCAGGTACAGCGCGCTGGTGAGCTGTTCGAGGTAGACCATGTCCGGCAGGTCCGGCTCCGGGAACCGCAGGATCGTGAACGAGCCGCCGGCCGTCGCGTGCCCGCCCGCGGCCAGGGGCAGCACCTGCAGCCGTACGTTCGGCGACTTGGTCACGACGGTGATCAGCGCCTCCAACTGGTCGCGCAGCACCGCCCTGCCGCCGACCGGGCGCCGCAGTGCCGCCTCGTGCACCAGCGCCCACAGTTTCGGCGGGTCGGGGCGGTTGAGCACCTGCTGCTGCGCCAGCCGCTGCCGTACCCGGCGTGGGACGACTGCCCGGGCGTACGCCTCGGTCTGCAGCAGGCCCGGCACGGACTGCACCTCGTAGGTCCGGATCAGCGACGCCCGCGCTTGCAGGCTCAGGTACCGCTGGAACCAGTTCGGTGTCACGTCGCTGTAGGAATGCGAGCGGCCCGGCGCGTTGGCCTCGCGGACGCGCGCCAGCAGGGCTGCCCGTTCGTGAGCGTCGTGGATGCCGTAGAGCGACAGCAGAGCGAGGACGTCGGGCTCCTCGAGGGGGACCCGGCCCAGCTCCATGCCGGTGATCGCCGGCTCCGCGAGGTGCAGCGGAGCGCCGGCCTCGGCCCTGGTCAGGCCACTGTCCTCACGCAACTGCCGCAGGTAGGCCCCGACGAGAACGCGCACGGCTGAGGGGGTGTCGCCTGCCCCGTCCCGCTGGGGTGATGTCTCCACCGCGCACCTCCGGCCGCTTTCCGAAGCCAGCATGCCACCGGAATTCACCCGAAACCAGTACACGGAAGACGGCCCGATCAAGCGGGGGGTAAATCCCGCGCAATCGGGCCGTCCGTCAGTGCGTGCTGTTACTTGACCGCCGCCCGGGCGGTGGCCGCCCGGGTCTGGGCCTGCCGGGCGATCTCGAGCTGTGCGGCCGGAGCAGCCGTACGCGCCGAAGCAGACTCCGCAGTGGCCTCGCAGTTCCGCACGGTGGCCGCCGCCAGCGCCAGGCAGTAGTCGCCCAGCGCGGTCGCGTTGGCGCCGCCGTCGAGCCGGTCCAGGGCCGCGTCGCTGCCGTACGGCCGGCCCGACACGATGTCCTCGCCGATCAGGATGTCGTCGCCCTTGTTGCCGGCGATCGTGTCGTTGCCCGCCTTGCCGTACAGGATGTCGTCCCCGTCGCCGCCGGCGATGTTGTCGTTGCCCGCCTCGGCGAAGATGATGTCCTTGCCCGCGTCACCGGCGATCGTGTCGTTGCCGGCGTCGCCGTAGAGGATGTCGTCGCCGGTCGAGGCGATGATCCTGTCGTTGCCCGCGTCGCCGACGAGCACGTCGTTGCCGGCCGCGCCGGCGATCGTGTCGTTGTCCGAGCCGCCCGCGATCTCGTCGTTGCCGGCGGCGCCCGACAGGAGGTCCTTGCCCGAGCCGCCCAGGATCAGGTCGTTCCCGGCCTCGCCGTAGGCCTTGTCGGCGCCGGGGCCGGCGTCGATGCGGTCGTTGCCGGTGCTGCCGGCCAGGTGGTCGTTGCCCGAGCCGCCGAAGAGCGTGTCGATGCCGCCCTTGCCGTACAGCTTGTCGTTGCCGGTGCCGCCCTGCAGCTGGTCGGCAGCCGAGCCACCGGTGAGCTTGTCGGTGCCGGAACCACCGTCGGCGAGCATGTAGACGGAGGTCTTGTTGACGACCCAGTCGTTCTTGTCACCGAGGGCGACGCTGAGCCGCGACGTCTTCTTCTTGGTCTTGCACTTGACCTTGGTCTTGTCGCCCTTGACCGCCTTGCAGCCCTTGCCGGCCTTGATGGCGACCTTGTCATCCAGCGTGACCGTGCGGCCCGAGATGGTGATGGTCAGCCCGTTGCTCTTGCCGAGCAGGGCGTTGAACTGCACGGCCGAGGAGCCGACGACCTTCGCCGCGCCCGCGGACGCCGCCTGGGCGGGCATCGCGAAGAGCGTGGTCGAGGCGACCGCCGCCGCGGTGACGCCGGCGACCGTCAAAGCCTTGCGGTGGAACAGGAACATGCAGAATCCCCCGTGTCGAGAAAGTGTGCTGCGGTGATCGGCGGCGACTATACGTGAGGCATGCTCGTGCTCGGGTGTCGACTCGTATGCCTGTTCGTTACCTGAACGAGCGTTGATCGTCATTGGACCTGCTTACGCTCCGGCGATCAGCACCTTGGAAGGACAAAATTCAATGCGTCGATACATGCCCGCAGCCGGGGTCGCTCCGCGATCCCGGTCAGGGCGGCACGCTTTCGGTGCGGCGTTCGTGGCCACCACCCTCGGCCTCGGTCTCACCGGTCCGGCTCACGCCGCGGAAGCGCCGACCCGCGCCGCGGAAACAACGCCGGTACGCGCGGCGGAAGCGGTGGCGGAACCATTCATCAGCGAAATTCACTACGACAATTCCGGCACTGACAGCGGTGAGGCCGTCGAGATCGAGGCGCCCGCCGGATTTGATCTGTCCGGCTGGCAGATCGTGCTCTACAACGGCAACGGCGGCGTGGTCTACGACACCGACACGCTCGCCGGGACCGTGCCGGCCGCGGGTGTGGTCGTGCAGCGGTATCCGGTGGACGGCATCCAGAACGGCCCGGACGGCGTGGCCCTGGTGAACCCGGCCGGTGCGGTCGCCGAGTTCCTCACCTACGAGGGAGCCTTCCCCGCGACCGGCGGGCCGGCGGCCGGCACCACCGGTGCCGACATCGGCGTCTCCGAGGGACAGAGCACCACCGCGGCCGACTCGCTGCAGAAGATCGACGGTGTCTGGAAGGCATCGGCGGCGAACACCTTCGGCGTGCGCAACGCCGCCGCGCCGGACCCGGATCCCGATCCGGACCCCGCGCCGGGCTGCACCGTCGCGGTCGACCACACCATTGCCCAGGTGCAGGGCACCGGCGCCGCCACCACGCTGGCCGGCACCCGGGTCACCGTCGAGGGCGTCGTGACCGCCGACCACCGCACCGGTGGCTACAACGGCATCTACGTGCAGACCGCGGGCAGCGGCGGCGATCGTCCGGTCGCCGCGGGCACGGCCTCGGACGCCGTCTTCGTCTACCTGCCCACCGGCACGGCTCCCACGGTCGCCCTCGGTGACCTGGTCCGCGTCAGTGGCACGGCGAACGAGTTCAACGCGTTCACCCAGCTCAGCATCGCGGCCAAGACCGACGTGCAGGTCTGCGCGCACGACGCGCCGCTGCCGGCGCCCGTACCGCTGAGCCTGCCGCTGGCCGACGACGCCCGCGAGTCCGCCGAGGGCATGCTGGTCGCGCCGGTCGGGGCGTTCACCGTCTCCGACGTCTACAACACCAACCGGTACGGCGAGATCGTGCTCGCCGCCGGCAATGCCCCGGCCCGCGTGCCGACCGACGTGGCCCGCCCCGGCACCGAGGCCGCGGCCCAGGTCAAGGCGGCGAACAAGCTCGGCCGGATCCTGCTCGACGACGGGCGCACGACGAACCTGTCCTCGGCCGGCCTGGCCCCGCCGTACCTGTCCAAGACCGACCCGGTCCGCGTGGGTGACACCGTCGAAGCGTTCGGTCCCGCGGTCCTGGGCTTCGGATTCAGCGAGTGGCGGCTGCAGCCGACCATCCCGGTCGACGCGGCCACCCCGCCCACGGCCCGCACGACGTTCAAGGACACCAACCCGCGCACCGCGGCGCCCGCCGCGGTCGGCGGTGACCTCAAGCTGGCCAGCTTCAACGTGCTGAACTACTTCGTCCACTTCGGTGGCGAGGCGCGTGGCGCCACCGACGCGGCCGCGCTGGCCAAGCAGCAGGCGAAGATCGTCTCGGCGATCACCGCGCTGGACGCCGACGTGATCGCGCTGATGGAGATCGAGAACTCGGTCCGGTTCGAGGCCGACGACCCGCAGCTGGCACTCAAGACGCTGGTCGGCGCGCTCAACGCGGTCGACGGCGCGGGCACCTGGGACTACGTGCGGTCGCCGGCGGAGCTGCCGGCCGCCGCTCAGCAGGACTTCATCACCACGGCGATCATCTTCAAGCCGGCCAAGGTCACCCCGAAGGGCGCGGCCCGGTCGATCAACGACGAGTCGGTGTGGTCGAACGCCCGCGAGCCGATCGCGCAGACGTTCACCTCGGGCGCGATCACCTTCACCGTCGTGGCCAACCACTTCAAGTCCAAGAGCGCCTCGACCCCGCCGAGCGGCGACAACGTCGACAGTGGGGACGGCCAGGGCCCGTACAACGGCGACCGGGTCCGGCAGGCGAACTCGCTGGCCGGCTTCGTCGACCAGCTGAAGGCCGGCAGCGGCAGCGACCGGGTGCTCCTGCTCGGCGACTTCAACGCCTACACGCGGGAAGACCCGATGCAGGCCCTGTACGACAAGGGCTTCACCGACGTGCACACGACCGGCGCGCCGGACAAGTACTCGTACGTCTTCGGCGGCGAGACCGGCTCCCTCGACCACGGGCTGGCCACCGCCTCGCTCGCCGAGCGGGTCACCGGCGTCGACATCTGGAACATCAACTCCGTCGAGTCGTACGCCTACGAGTACGACGTGTACGCGCCGTTCTACGACGCGGGTCCGTACCGGGCCAGCGACCACGACCCGGTGGTGATCGGCCTGGAGACCGGGCTCACCGCGCCGGTCGACCTGCAGCTGCTCAGCATCAACGACTTCCACGGCCGGCTCGAGTCGCCGTCCACCGCGGGTGGTCAGCCCGTCGGTGGCGCCGCTCAGCTCGTCGGGCTGGTCAACCAGCTGCGCGCGGCCAACCCGAACACCGCGTGGGTCTCCGCCGGTGACAACATCGGGGCGTCGACGTTCGTCTCGGCGATCGACAACGACAACCCGACCCTGGACGTGCTGAACGCCGGCGGGCTGAACGTCGCCGCGGTCGGCAACCACGAGTTCGACAAGGGCCTCGCCGACCTGGTGGGCCGGGTCGAGGACCGGGCGAAGTTCCCGTACCTGGCGGCCAACGTCTACAAGGACGGCAAGCGGGTGCTGCCGGGCTACTCCGTGCAGAGCCTGGGCGGCGTCGAGGTCGGCTACATCGGCGTGGTCACCGAGCAGACCGCTTCGCTGGTCGCGCCGGGCGGCATCGCCGGGGTCGAGTTCCGTGACCCGGTGGCCGAGGCGAACAAGCTCGCCACCGAGCTGTCCGACGGCAACGAGGCGAACGGCGAGGCCGACGTCCTGGTGCTGCTGGCTCACGAGGGTGCCGCGTCGGAGCACATCGGTTCGGCCGCCGAGCTGGCCGCCGACCCCGTCTTCGGCAAGTACACCCAGGTCAGCCCCGAGATCGACGCCATCCTCAGCGGCCACACCCACCAGCCGTACGCGTTCCAGGTGCCGGTCCCCGGCACGTCGCGGACGCGGCCGGTCATCCAGGCCGAGGACTACGGCGTCAAGCTCGGCAAGGCCGTGCTGACCTACGACCCGGCCACCCGGGCCGTGACCGCGTCCACGGCTGAGCTGCTCCCCGTCACGGGCGTCACGCCGGACCCGGCGATCGCCGACCTCGTGGCCCAGGCCAAGGCCAACGCCGCCGAGCTCGGCAAGCAGACCCTGGGCAAGATCACCGGGGACATCCTGCGCGGTTACACCGCCGCCGGTAACGAGGACCGCGGCATCGAGTCGGTGCTGGGCAACTTCATCGCCGACGTCCAGCTGGACCAGACCCGCGACGCCGGCCGGGGCGGGGCGCAGATCGCCCTGATGAACCCGGGCGGCCTCCGGTCCGACCTCAAGTACGGCACCGACGGCACGGTCACCTACGCCGACGCGTTCGCCGTGCAGCCGTTCGCCAACGACGTCATCACCCAGACGCTGACCGGTGCCGACATCAAGCTGGCGCTGGAGCAGCAGTGGCAGCCCGCCGGGGCGTCCCGTCCGGTGCTGCACCTGGGCGTGTCGAAGGGGCTCACCTACTCCTACGACGCCGCCCAGCCGCAGGGTCAGCGGATCATCGCCTCGTCGCTGAAGCTCAACGGGGTCACGCTGAACCCGGCGGGCACCTACCGGGTGACGACGAACTCGTTCCTCGCCACCGGCGGTGACAACTTCGCCGCCCTCGCTGGGGGCAGCAACAAGGTGACGACCGGCGACAACGACCTGACCATGCTGGTCAGCTACTTCGCCGCGCACACGCCGGTCACGGCCGACCCGGCGCCGCGGGCGACCGCGGGCGTGTCGGACTCCACCGCGCCGACGGGCACCTTCGCCCTGAACGCGGCGGCGCTCTGGCCCGGCCAGACGGTCACCCTGACCCAGACCGTACTGACCGACGACGTGAGTGCACCGGCGGGCATCCGGCGGGTCGTCACGTGGGGCGACGGCAGCGCGCCGCAGACCCTGGCGGCCGGCGCGACGACCGCGACCCACACCTATGCGGCCGCGGGCAGCTTCCCGGTGTCGGTCGCGCTGACCGACGAGGCGGGCAACACCGCGGCGGCCGGCTTCACCGGTCCGTCCACGGTGGTGGTCGCGGCGCAGCCGGGCCGGTACGCCCTGGACCGCAAGTCGATCTGGGCGAGCCAGTCCGTCAAGCTCAGCCTCAGCGGCGTCAGCCAGGCCAGCAAGGTTTCCGTGGCCTGGGGCGACGGCGCGACCTCGGTGATGTCGCCGAACGTCGGCAGCGCGGCGCACGTCTACCCGAAGGCCGGCACGTTCACGGTCAAGGTGACGCTGTTCAACCAGGCCGGGGCCGGCACGCCGGTCACGGTCGGCTCGGTCAAGGTCACCAAGGACACCTACAAGCCGGTCGTGACCTTCAACGTGCCGAAGCACGCCGACAAAGCGTCCTCCTGGTCGAAGATCACGGGTACGGCGACCGACAAGGGCGTCGGGGTGGCCCGGGTCCGGGTGAAGCTCATCGAGCAGCGCAACGGCAAGTGGTACTACTACACCGGCCGCACCTGGGTGAAGACCTCCTCGAAGAGCAAGGCCTCGGCCAAGGCGACGGTCTTCACCGTGACGCCGACCGCCCGGGGCACCTGGAGTCTCGGCCTCAAGGGCGTCAAGAAGGGCACCTTGACGGTCACCTACTGGGGCTCCGACAAGGTCGGTAACACCTCGGCCGGCAAGAGCTACACGCGGAAGATCACCAAGTAACGCCGTACCGGAAAAGGAAGGCCCCGACCGCCCGGCCGGGGCCTTCCGCCGTTCCGGGGCGGAAAGGGCGTCGCCGGCCCGCGGAGACCGCGGGCCGGCGACGTTGTGTCGGGTCAGTTGGTGCTGGGCGTCAGCGACGCGGGCGGTTGTTGTTCCAGTGGCCGCCACCGTGGTGGTCGTTGTCGTTGTCCCAGTCGTGGCCACCACCGTTGTGGTTGTCCCAGTCGCCGCCGTGACGGTTACGCTCGACGTCGAGGCGCCAGATCACCCGGAAGCCACGGCGCACGCGCTCGCACTCGTAGTCGTCCCAGCGGTCGAAGCGCTCGCCGATCCGGCCGACCCGCTCGCACTGGAGGCGCGTGCGGTAGTAGCCGGCGACCCAGTCGCGGTCACGGTCGCCGTGGTTCCCCGCCTGCTGCTGCTTGGCGGAGGTGGCTCCCTGGGCGGTCGACGAAGACGCCGCCGCGGGGCCGGCGGCCATCGTCACACCGGCGACCAGCGCCATTCCGGTCATGGCCAGCATTCGTGTTGCCTTACTCATGGAACCACCTTTTCTCGGCAGGTTTATTACTAGATCCACAGAATCATGATCCAGTGCCGGAATTGTGGACCTACGTCCACATTAACCCGATTAGGTGATAGTCCGTGTCGCGTGCATACCAGGCAGAGAACCCGAAAATCGTTCCCCGCGTCGACTAATCCACCGAACGGCCGATGAGCGCTCAACCAGCGGTCACAAGGGCTCATACTTTCGGCCTATTAGGACCGGTTCATACCCATTGGCGGAGCCGTCATTCCTCTCTTATTGCCGTGAAATAGCGACACGCGATAAAGCCGGTGGATCATGCCGATTGCTTGATCGAGGAAGCGCTCTCTGGTGTCAATTTTGACCAGCTGGTAGAAAAGATGAAGACCGCTTGGAGGTAGCGATGAGCAAGCTTTCCGTCCAGCTGTACTCAGTCCGAGACGCCTTCGCCCAGGACCCCACCGGCACCCTCGCCCGGCTCGCCGGCCTCGGCTTCACCCAGGTCGAGCCGTACGGCGTGCGGGAGAACCTCGCCGTGCTGCGCACCGCGCTGCCGGACCACGGACTGACCGCGCCGACCGCCCACGCCCAGCTCCTCGACCAGCGCATCGACCAGCCCGCGGTGTTCGCCGCCGCCGCCGAACTGGGCATCGGCATCGTCATCGACCCCATGGTCGAGCCGGCCCGCTGGCAGGACCCCGCCGACATCGCCGCCACCGCGGCCGGGCTCAACGACGCTGCGAAGGTGGCCGCCGAGCACGGCGTCACGGTCGGCTACCACAACCACTTCTGGGAGCTCCAGTCCCGGATCGCCGATCGGACCGCCTTCGAGGTGCTCGCCGAGCAGCTCGACCCGGCCGTGGTCCTCGAGGTGGACACGTACTGGGCGACGGCCGGCGGCGCGGAGGCGCCGGCCCTGCTCCGCCGCCTCGGCGACCGGGTCCGCGCGATCCACGTGAAGGACGGCGACCTCGCCACCGACGGCTCCGGTCAGGTTCCCGCCGGTCAGGGCCGGGTTCCGGTCCTCGAGGTGCTGGCCGCGGCTCCGCAGGCCCTGCGGGTCATCGAGTTCGACCGCTACGACGGGGACATCTTCACCGCGCTCGGGGCCAGCCTGGCGTTCCTGCGCGACCGCGAGCAGCAGGACGGGGAGGGGCAGTGAGCGGCGGAGCGGTCCGGGTCGGCGTCATCGGGGCCGGCACGATCAGCGAGACCTACCTGCGGAATCTGACCAGCTTCCCGGATGTCGACGTCCGCATGGTCGCCGATCTGGACACCGCCCGGGCCGCCGAGCAGGCGGCCAAGCACGGGATCCCGGCGGCGGGCACGGCCCAGGAACTGCTCGCCGACCCGGCGATCGAGCTCATCGTCAACCTCACCATCCCGGCCGCGCACGTCGACGTGGGTCTGGCCGCTCTGGAGGCGGGCAAGCACGTGTGGGCCGAGAAGCCGCTCGCGCTGGACCGTCCGTCCGCCCGCAAGCTCCTGGACCGGGCCCGCGAGCTGGACCTGCGGGTGGCCAGCGCACCGGACACAGTGCTCGGTGCGGGCCTGCAGACCGCGCGCCGGGCCGTCGACGCCGGCCGGATCGGTGTGCCGCGGACGGCGCTGGCCCTGTTCCAGTCACCCGGGCCGGAGAGCTGGCATCCGGCGCCGGAGTTCCTGTTCCAGACCGGCGGCGGTCCCCTGCTGGACATGGGCCCGTACTACCTGACCGCGCTGGTGCAGCTGCTGGGACCGATCGGCCGGGTGACCGCTACCGGCGGGCGGGCCCGCGAGACCCGGGTGATCGGCTCCGGCCCCCGAGCCGGTACGGAATTCCCGGTCACCGTCCCGACCACCGTCACGGCTCTGCTGGAGTTCAGCCGGGGCGGCACCGCGCAGGTGGTGCTGACCTTCGACTCGGCGCTACCCCGGACCACCCTGGAGGTCGCCGGCACGCTGGGCACCGCCGTCCTGCCCGATCCGAACAGGTTCGACGGCCCGACCCGGCTGCACCTGCTGGCCGGCGGCGACCCGCAGGAGCTGGCGCCGCAAGGGCATCAGGCCTCGCGCGGCACCGGCGTCCTCGAACTGGCCCGCTCGATCCGGGCCGGCGTGCCGGAACGCGCCTCGGGAGCGCTCGCCTACCACGTGCTCGACGCGATGCAGTCCATCGAGGAGTCCATCGCCGACCGGCGGCCGGTGGTCGTGCAGAGCACAGCCGACACGCCACCCGCCCTGCCGGCCGACTGGGATCCCTACGCCCGGACTCTCTAGTCGAGCGGGACGGTGATCAGGTCCTGGACGTAGGAACGCAGCGCGCCGACCAGGTCGACCGCGCTGCCGTTGGACAGCCACTGCACCTGGAGGCCGTCCATCAGGGCGACCAGATTCAGGCCCGCGTGCTCGGGGTCGACACCGGCGCGCAGTTCGCCCCGCGCGGCCAGCACCCGGAACGAGGCGGTCGCGTAGTCACGGGCCATCCGGTAGTGCCGTTCGAAGTAGTCGTGCGCGGGATGGTCCGCGGCGACTGCTTCGGCGGCCAGCCGGGCGTACACGTCGACGATGCCGGGGTGCCGGACGTTGTGCTCGGCCAGCGCGACCAGGTGGGCCAGGGCCTCCCGGCCGGGCGGTACGGCCAGGCGCTCCCGCTCGGTGTCCTGCGCGTCCCGGCGCTCCAGCACGGCGGCGAGCAGCGCCTCCTTGGTCGGGAAGTAGTACAGCAGGCCGGCGTGGGTGATGCCGACGCGGCGGGCGATCTCGCGCAGGGACGAGCCGTGGTAGCCGGCCTCCGCGTACACGGCGACGGCCGTCGTGATGATGTCCTCCCGACGGATCCGGCCCTTCAGATAACCCCCGGTCACCCGGCCATCATGCCGTACCGGCGGCTCGTCGACCGGCGCTCGCCCGGTCCGCGGTGATGATCGACAGGAAACCGGCCACCGCTGCCGACCAGGGGAACCGTTCGGCCTGCGCGCGGGCGGCGATCCGGCGGTCGGGGCGGTCGAGCAGGGCGCGGACCGCGGCGCCGTAGGAGGCGTCGGTCGTGGCGGCCACCCCGGCCGTCCCGATCACTTCCGGCAACGCGCTCGAGGCGCTGACCACCACGGGCGTACCGCTGGCCAGGGCCTCGAGTGCGGCCAGGCCGAACGTCTCGATCGGGCCGGGCGACAGCGCCACGTCCGCCGTGGCGAGCAGGGCGGCCAGCTCGCCCCGGTCGCGCAGATGACCGACGAAGCGGACCGGCAGGCCACGCTCGGCCGCCTCCGCCTGCAGCGCGGGCCGCAGCGGCCCACCGCCGGCCACCACGAGCACCGCGGGCACTCCGGCGGCTTGCAGCTCGGCCAGCGCGGCCAGCGAGCGCCGCGGCTGCTTCTCCACCGACAACCGGCCACAGTGCACCAGCAGCACGTCGCCGGGTGCGGCCCACCGGCGCCGCAGCGCCGGGTCGTGCCGGACCGGTGAGAACAGATCAAGATCAACACCCAGCGGTACGCGAGCCACGTCACGCACCCCGAGCCGCTCGAACTCGGCCGCCGCCCAGCCGGTGGTGCACACGATCCGGTCGAAGCCGGCGGCGCTGCGCGCGTTGAGCCGGTCGGCCATCCACCGCGCGTTGCCGCCACCGAACAGCCGCAGCAGCCCGTCCAGGCTCTCGTGCGACACCATCATCGACGGGACGCCGTGCCGCCGTGCCCAGTTGCCGGTCCAGCGCAACGTCGTCCGGTCGGAGACCTCGAGGTGGTCCGGCCGCAACCGGGCCAAGGTGTCCGCGACCCGGCGCCGGTCGAGCAGCACCCGGTAGCCGCCCAGCCGCGGCACCTCCGGCCCGGGCACCGTGATGACCCGGCCCTGCTCGGTCTCGACGTCGGCGAACCGGGCGCCGGGCACGATGAGGACCGGCGAGTGCCCGGCGGCGAGATAGCCGGCGCCCAGTTCCCGCAGCGCGGTCCGCAGCCCACCCGAGCGGGCCGTGACGAAGTTGGCCAGCCGCACGATTCTCATGCCAGCACCAGTCTCATGCCGGCACCAGCACCCGCTCGGCGGCCGGCTGCAGCGCCGCCTCGTAGTGCCCGATCAGCTCGTCACCGACAGCGGCCCACGTCCGGCCCTCGACCGCGACCCGGCCCGCGGCACCGAACAGCGCGCGCCGGGTGGGGTCCGCGACCAGCCCGGCGATCGCCGCGGTGAAGCCTTCGGCCCGGGACGGCGGCACGAGATGCCCGGTCAGCCCGTCCGCGACCAGATCGAGCGGCCCACCCGCGGCCGGCGCGACCACCGGCAGCCCGCTGGCCATCGCCTCCTGGATCGCCTGGCCGAACGTCTCGTACGGGCCGGTGTGCGCGAACACGTCGAGGCTCGCGTAGATCCGGGCCAGCTGGGCGCCGTGTCTGGCCCCCAGGAACACGGCATCGGGCAGGGCCTGGCGCAACGTACCGGCGGCGGGACCGTCACCGACGACCACCACCCGTACCCCCGGCAGCCGGCTGGTCTCCGCGAGCAGATCGACCTGCTTCTCCACCGCCAGCCGCCCGACGAAGCCGACCAGCACCTCGCCACCCGGCGCCAGCGCCCGGCGCAGGCCGGCGCTGCGGTGCCGCGGGTGGAACCGCACGTCATCGACCCCGCGCCGCCACAGGTGCACCCGGCGCACACCGTGGCCGTCCAGCGCGGCGACCGACTCCGTCGACGGCGCCAGCGTCCGGAACGCCGCGTTGTGGACGGTCCGGATCCACCGCCACGCGGCATGCTCGGTCATCGACACCTTGTACGCCCGGGCGTACGCGGCGACATCGGTCTGATAGACCGCGACGGCCGGTACCCGCAGCGCCCGGGCGGCGGCCGCACCCCAGGCACCGAGCACGAACGGGCTCGCCAGGTGCACCACGTCGGTCCCGTGCGCCCGCAGCGCCGCGGTCAGCGCCGGGGTCGGCAGCCCGAGCCGGATCTGCGGATAACCGGGCATCGGCAGCGACGGGATGCGCACCACCGGATAGGGCAGCCCGCCGACCCTGCCGCGGACCCCGGGCGGCGGCTGCGGCGCGATCACCAGCGGGGCGTGCCCGCGCCGCACGAGATGCTCGGCGGCCCGGACGACCGAGTGTGCGACACCGTTGACATCCGGCAGGAAGGACTCCGTGACCAGCGCGATTCGCATGGGCAGAGGATGGGTGGCGGTCCCGCTCCACCAGGCCACGATGTTGTGACGGGAACGGGAACGGTGGGCGACAAGAGCGCTGTTCGCCCGTTCTTCGCCTCGCCGACGTCGGCTGTTGCCACGACTTGAGCAGAGTGATCACCGTGGATCGACGGAACCTGCTGCGCGCGGCTGTGGCCGCCCCGGCCGTACCCCTGCTGACCGGATCGGCCGCCCAGGCGGCGGACAAGACCCGAGGCGGTACGGGTGAACGCTTCGCGCTCGCCGTACTGCCCGACACCCAGTACCTCTTCGACGCCGACAGCGCGGACCCGGCGCCGCTGCGCGAGACGTTCCGCTACCTGCTGGACCAGCGTGAGGTCGTCTTCATGACCCACCTCGGCGACGTCACCGAGCACGGTACGGCCGAGGAGCTCGGGCTGGCCGGGGAGTGCTTCCGGCGGCTGGACGGGCGGCTGCCGTACAGCGTGCTCGCCGGCAACCATGACGTGAACTCGTCCACGGACGATCAGCGGGGCGATTCGGCGTACCTGAATGCCTTTGGTCCGCACCGCTTCGCCCGGATGCCCACCTTCGCCGGGGCATCGGCCGACGGCTACAACAACGCCCATCTGCTCACGGCCGGCGGCCGGCAGTGGCTGGTGCTCGCCCTGGACTGGCGCATTTCCGACCGCGGTCTCGCCTGGGCGCAGAGCATCCTGGACAAGCACCGGCGGGTGCCGGCGATCGTCACCACCCACGACCTGGCCTACGCCGACGACGCCGGAGTCGCGGCCCTGTCCGCCCACGGGCAGCGCCTGTGGGACCGCCTGATCAAGGGCAACGACCAGATCTTCCTGACCCTCAACGGGCACTACTGGCCGCCGGGGCGCACCGTGCTGAAGAACGACGCCGGGCACGACGTCCACGTGCACATCACCAACTACCAGGACCGCTACTACGGCGGCGCGGGGATGATCCGGACCTACACGTTCGACCTCGCCCGCGACACCATCGACGTCGAGACGTTCGCACCGTGGTTCCTGGCCGAGCGACCGGCGGCGCGCACGCCGCTGGCGGCGGAGACCATCGAGCTCACCGGCCCGGCCGACCGGTTCAGCCTGGAGATCGACTTCGCGGAGCGGTTCGCCGGCTTCGACCCGCCCGCGCTGCCCGCGCCCCGGCCGGCCGCCGCGGTCGTCGACCGCCACACGGCCGCCTACTGGCGTTTCGATACGGCCGGGCAGTCGGTCGCCGACGGCGCCACGGTCCGGGACCTGACCGGAAAGGGCAATGACCTCACGGTACGGCGACTGGCGAACAGCGGCCCCGACGTCCTGACACTCTCCACCGAGCACCACCCGGGCCAGCCCGCCCACGCCAGCCTCCGCTTCGACGGCGGCAAGGGCCCCGACCGCGGCGCGATCCTGCACACCGCCCCGGACGCCGCACTGAACGGCATGACCTTCACGGGTGGCTACACCATCGAGGCGTTCCTGAAACTGCCCGATCCGTTCGTCGGCGACCACGCCTGGATGGGCATCCTCAGCTGGGAGGGCCGCAGCGGGGACGCCGGCAAGCACAGCGGCTGGTCGCCGCTGGAGCCGACCTGCAGCCTCAACGTGTCCCCCGAACGCTTCCTGCAGTACGTCGTCTACCCGGCCGACCGCGACGCCGACCCGACGTCGTGGAGCCACGCCGTGCCGGTGGGCCGGTGGATGCACGTGGCGGTGGTGAACGACGGCCGCCGGACGACCGTGTGGATCGACGGCTCGAAGATCCTGCGCAACCCGAGCGAGGCTTCGCACGGCATCGCCACCCTCGGCCGCCCCTTCGTGCTCGGCGCCACGTCCTTCGACCTGCGCTACGGCCAGGGCTTCTACGGCTGGCTCGGCGACGTCCGGATCACCGCCCGGGCGCTGGCCCCCGGGCAGTTCCTCCAGCGCGTGCCGTGAGCCCGCCGTAGTGTCGAGGCATGTCGACGATCGCCACCAGCGACGGGGTCAACCTGCACTACACCGACGAGGGCGGTGGTCAGCCGGTCGTGCTCATCGCCGGCTTCACCGCCTCGGCCGAGACCTGGGAGCTGCAGCGCCGGGCCCTGCTCGGGGCCGGCCACCGGGTGCTCGGCCTGGACCGGCGCTCGCACGGCGGTTCGGACAATCCCGCGTACGGCCAGCGGATGGCGCGGCACGGCAAGGACATCCGCGACTTCCTCGACGCCACCGGCCTGGACCAGGTCGTCCTGGTCGGCGGTTCGATGGGCGCGAGCGCGATCTGGGCCTACTACGACCTGTTCGGCGCCGACCGGCTGCGCGGCATCGTCACCGTCGACCAGACCCCCAAGATGGTCAACGACGAGGTGTGGCAGCACGGCTTCTATGGTCTGACCCGGCACAACCTCGGCACGTTCTTCGAGGACGGCGTGCCGGACACCGGCCGCGGCCTCCCGGTCGCCGAGTCGGTGCAGCGGCTGGGCCGGCTGATCGAGGCGCTGGGCCGGGTGCCGCAGATGGGCGACGCCCGCGCCCCGGAGACCTGGCCCCTGCTGCAGGACCACGCCGAGCAGGACTGGCGTGACGTGGTGGCCCGGGTCGCGGTGCCGAGCCTGTTCATCGCCGGCCGCGACAGCCAGCTGTGGCCGTGCGAGCACGCCACCGCCGCGGCCGCGACGAACTCACGCGCGGCCGCCCTGATCCTCGAGGACAGCGGCCACGCGGCCAACATCGACCAACCCGACCTGGTCAACGAGGCACTGCTCAAGTTTCTGGCCGGCCTGGCATGACCGGCTCGCTGGCGGCGGACCTGCCGGGCCTGGACCTGATCGTCGACCCGGACGTCCTCGACTCCCTCAGCCACGACGACGCCGAGTGGGCCCCGGCAGGGCGGCCGGTCGGCGCGATCCGCGCCCGCAGCACGGAAGAGGTGAGCGCCATCGTCGCGGCGTGCGCAGCCCGGGGCATCCCGGTGATCGCGCGCGGAGCCGGCACGGGTCTGTCCGGCGGCGCGAACGCGGTCGACGGCAGCCTGATCCTCGACCTGACCCGGATGAACAAGATTCTGGAGATCGACCCGGACAACATGATCGCGGTGGTCCAGCCCGGCGTCGTCAACGACGACCTGAAAGCGGCCGTCGCCGCGCACGGCCTCTGGTATCCACCCGACCCGGCCAGCGCGCCCTGGTCGACCATCGGCGGGAACGTGGCGACGAACGCAGGCGGCCTGTGCTGCCTGAAATACGGCGTGACCCGCGACTACGTGCTCGGCCTGCAGGCCGTCGTGGGCGGCCCGGCCGGCGCATACGGTACGGCGGTGCGCCTCGGCCACCGCACGACGAAGGGTGTGGCCGGCTACGACCTGGTCAGCCTGTTCGTCGGGGCCGAGGGGACGCTGGGGATCGTCACCGAGGTCACGTTGCGGCTGCGGCCGGCTCGCGCTGCTGCGCCCCGTACCGTGGTGGGGGCTTTCGACAGCATCGTCGCCGCCGGCGACGCGGTGGCCGCGACCACCCGGATGGGTCTGCTCCCCACAGCGTTGGAACTGCTGGACCGGGCGTGCCTGCAAGCGGTGGAGGAATGGAAGCACCTGGGCCTGTCCGCGACGGCCGAGGCATTGCTGCTGGCGCAGATCGACACGCCAGGAGAATCGGGCCAGTCCGAAGCGGACGCCCTGGCCCAGGTCTTCCGCGACGCGGGCGCGCAGTGGGCCGAGCAGTCGACCGACGAATTCGAGGCGGAGGCACTGTTCGCCGCGCGCCGGCTGGCCTATCCGGCGATGGAACGGCTGGGTCCGGTGCTGACCGAGGATGTCTGCGTGCCGCGGTCGGCGGTGCCGACGATGCTCGCGTCGATCGAGGAGAGCGCGGCACGGCACGGGGTGGCGATCGCCACCATCGCGCACGCGGGGGACGGAAACCTGCACCCGCTGATCCGGACACCGGTGGGTGACGAGGTGGCGCGGGCGGCGGCGCAGGCGGCATTCGAGGAAATCCTGGCAGCGGCAATCGGGCTGGGCGGCACGGTGACCGGCGAGCACGGGGTGGGCCTGTTGAAGCGGCGCGGAATGCGCCAGGAGCTGGAGGCGCCGGCGCTGGCGATGATGCAGGCGGTGAAGCAGACCCTGGACCCGCAGAACCTCTTCAACCCCGGCAAGGTAGTCGGCGACCCCGACCTGCCCTAGCCGTCTCCCTTCCCCTTCTCCCCTTCCTCTCCCCGCTTCCTTTCTGGCTCGCTTCTTTTACTGCCTTCCTCTGCCGCTGCGGGGCGGATCAGCACCTCGCCGCTTGTCGTCGCCGCTCGTGGATTGGCACAAACAGCCGGTCGACGGGCCGCGCGAACCGTCATACGCTGACCGCCCGGCGAACGCTGGGTGGCGGAAGGCAGACCGATGTTGAACACCGCGGTCGACGTCCGGACGGACGCGGACGGAAGCGTGGTGGTCCAGCCCCACGGCCCGATGGGAACGGACTGCGCGGCGCAGTTCCGCCAGATCCTGGTGCACACGGTCCGGAAGGTTCGGCCGCCGCGCCTGATCGTCGACCTGGGCGATGTGCCGGACGTGGATCCGATCAACCTGGGGACCTTGGCGGCGCTGTGCGACCTGGCGGACGACCACCAGGTCGTCGTCTTCATGGAGAACCTGTCCGCCGAGGTGGCGACCCGGTTGACCGCGGCAGGCGTGCCACCGCAGCGATTTCGGGCCGCCGGACAGCCCGCGGTCAGCTGACCGTCACGCTCCCGGGCCGATGATCGGGTCAGCGCGGGGACGGATTTCGCTTCCCGCGCCGGCGATCGGGTCAGCTTTCGGGCAGGGATCCACTTCCCGCGCCAGCGATCAGGTCAGCTTTCGGGCAGGAATCGCACTCCCGCGCCGGCGATCAGGTCAGCTTTCGGGCAGGGATCCACTTCCCGCGCCAGTGATCGGGTCAGCTTTCCGGGAGGGATCCCACTTACCGCGCCGGCGATCGGTCTAGCTGCGCGCGACCGTTACGGAGGAGACGCCGCTGGTGGCGTCGATGTCGAAGCGGTCGGCGGCCGCGTCCCAGCCAGGTGCGGTGTACACCGCACCCCCGGGCACGCCGGACTTGGTCTGCCCGTCCACCGTGACCTCGCCGGCCCCGTTCTTCGCGGCGACCCGCACCGGCGCCGCCCCGGTGAGGTTGACGACCAGCTGGCTGGCCCCACCGCCGAGAACGACCCGCTGGGTGCCAGTGGCGGCCGGAAGCCACACCTCGGCCCGGCTGGTGCCGGCCGCGAAGTCGACATCGCCCCCAGGCCCGCCCTTGAGGTCAACGGTCTGGTCGCTGGCACCACCGGCCAGGCGAACACTCCAGCGCACGTCGTCGCTGAGCACCACGGTGACCAGCGCCGGGCCGGTGAGCCCGGTGCCCCGCAAACCGGCGACAACGGCAGGCCCGTCACCATCAACCTTGGGCACCACCTTGGACTCCGCCGGCGTGGAGACCTCAAAAAGATCAGGACCAAGATCCCCAACCGTCACCCGTACGACGTCAGCAGCGTTCACGAGCGAGAAAGTCGCGGGCTTGTCCTTGATCGCGGAAACGGCCCCGCCGCGGACGACATGGTCAGGTTCGCTGGGTGCGGCCTGTCCGATGCCGGGCAGCCCGAGACCGGTGCCGGACCCGGGCCACGTGGCAGCCGGACCAGGAACCCCGTCGGACTCGTCAGGCACGACATAGCGAGGCTGATGGGCGGGGTTGTAGTCCCGTCCACCACCGTCGGCAGCGGAACACCCGGCCAGCAGACCCACGGCCACGGCGAACGCGCCCACCCGGACAATCACGTTCACCTATTACCCACCGCCTTCGTCGACTACACGACCACGCGGCCAGACTCCATCACGCCACCCCCTGCTTCGCAACGGGTCAGACAACCCGGTTCGCAGCTGGGCCTGCGTTCCGACCGACGATTGACCGCGATCGACGGTGCCCGCGTCCGCTACGTGTGACGGCGTAGTCGTGCGCGGGATGCTCCGCCGCGACTGCCAACCGGCAGCCCGTCGGCACAAGAGCGATGATCGGCTCTGTTCAGGTCACGCTCTTGGGGCCCATCCGCGGGGCCGAGGCCAATCCGCGGCCTCGGTCCGCGCCGGCGTCTCGCTCCGCGGCCTCGGTTGGCGCCGGCGTCTCTCCACCGACCTTGGTCCGCGGCCACGGTCGGCGCCGGCGTCTCCCCACCGACCTTGGTCCGCGGCCTCGGTCCGCGCCGGCGTCTTGCCCCGCGGCCTCCTCTGCTTGCCGGCCTGAGTCCGCTCTCGGCTGCGACGCTGGCCGAGCCATGGTCTAGCCGGGGTGGCCCCGGCCTGGGTGACGTCGCCTGGGTGGCGTCGACGGGTGACCCCGGCCAGGTGACGTCGCCTGGGTGACGTCGCCTGGGTGGCGTCGGCGGGTGACGTCGGCGGGTGACGTCGGCGGGTGACGTCGGCGGGTGACGTCGGCCCGGGCGACGTCGCCCGGGTGACGTCGGCACCGTGCGTCGCCCGCACGACGGTCGGCATCGCCGCTGTATCGCCTCAACCCTGACCGGCAATGGGCCCAACCCTGACCGGCAATCAGCGTCCGAGCTGCCACCAACCGCGGGCTGACCGGGCACCGGCCGAAAAAGCTTTAGAAACGCCGAAGAGCCCACCCCGTCCCCAAGGTGGGCTCCATGCGAATATGAAAAAGGCCCACACCATCACTGGTGTGGGCCTTCCCCAACGTTAAGTCCGGCGGCGTCCTACTCTCCCACACCCTCCCGAGTGCAGTACCATCGGCGCTGGAGGGCTTAGCTTCCGGGTTCGGAATGAGACCGGGCGTT
>NZ_JBVJIR010000033.1:0-58246 GCF_055586185.1 Actinoplanes sp. NPDC051405 | reverse complement strand
TTGGGGGGGTTTTGGATGGTGGGAACATCAGCTCCCCCGGGCTGGCAAGATCCCCAGCCCGCGGACCCTGTCCGACCGTCCGCTTTTTTTTTTTTTTTTCCCCCCCCCCCCCCCCCCCCCCCCCCCCCCCCCCCCCCCCCCCCCAGCACCGGGCCGAACCGAGGCCACTGCTACCGGCGCCGACACAGCAGCGGCCCCGGAGGCCCTGGGCGCCGACATGGGCGTCACGGACGCGGTCGCCACCACCGGCCGGGCGGTGCCGACGGACCCGGAGTCGCGATCGGGATCCGGCAACCACCCACCGGCTTGCGCCTGCCCGGGCGCAGCGGGCGAACCTGGCACAGGAGCCGACGCCCGGCTACCGGTCCGGGCCGCCTGCACCGCGCCGCCTGCGGTCCCCGGCACAGCGGCCGACGCCCGGCCGCCGGAACCGACCAACCCAGCCTCGCGACCGGCACCCGGCACCGGCCCACCGGCCCGAGCCACCTGCGCCGCGCCCGCGGCAGATCCCGGCACGGCGGCCGACGCCCGGCCACCGGTCGTAGGCCTAGGCTGCACCCGGCCAGCACCATTCGGCCCGCCATCCGCCGGTTCAGCGCCCGCCGGCCCGGCACCCACCCGCCCAGCCGCCGCCATTTGCCCGGCCGCACCCATCCGCCCAGCCGCACCCACCGAACCAGCACCATTCGGCCCCGCGCCCACCGGCCCGGCCGCACCCACCGGCCCGGCCGCACCCATCGGTCCAACTGCACCCATCGGTCCAACTGCACCCATCGGTCCAACTGCGCCCATCGGTCCGACTGCGCCCATCGGTCCGACCGCGCCCATCGGTCGCGGGCCCGCCGGGGCCAGCGCCGCAACCGGCGACCCGGCCGCCCGTATCCGCGTCATCTCGTCCTGCAAGGCCTTGACCCGCTGACCAGTCCCCCGGGCGCTCGCCGCGATCTCCTCCCGCAGCTCGTCGCGCATCGCCGTGACCTGGTCCTCGGCGTCCATCTTGAGCAGCACCGGATCGTTGCGGACCAGCAGCGCCGCGCCGATCAGGACCACGCAGACGGCGATGAGGAGCACCGCGAAGCGGATCGAGTTGTCGCTGCCGCCGAGCAGCACGACGAGGGCGGCGACCGGGGCCAGGCCGACGCCGGCCCAGATCAGGGCCGTGAGTAGGCGGGCGTTGGGCGGCGCCTCGGGGTCCCGGTCAGGCATGGTCGCAGATGCTACCGAGAGCGGCAGCCGTCACGAAACGGGCAGATGCGGGGCATCGCTCTTGCGATGCCCCGCATCCGGGGTGATTCGGTCGGCCGGCGAGGAACCGGCGACAGTCAGTCGTCAGCCGGCGGCCAGTGCGCCGTCCGAGCTGAAGACCAGGCCGACGCTGATGGTGCCCTGCTTGAGGCCGGTCTTGGTGAGCGGGCCGCCAGCGTCGAGCGAGCTGAACTTGCCCGCCTCGAACTTGTAGGTCTCGACGAGGCCCTGCTGGCACTTGGGCCGCTGCGGGCACTCCGGCGGGCCACCGAGGACGGTCGCCGCACCCGAGCACTTGGCCGCGAGGTCGGACAGGGTCTTGACGCCGTACTTGGTGGAGAAGGCCTCCGTGGTGGCGAAGGCGTTCTGGTCCTGCGCCGTGGAGGGCTTGCCGAAGACCAGGCCGACCTTGTCGCCGAGGGCGGTCAGGTTGGTCATCGTGGTGTCGAGCTGCGGCGAGGACGGGTCCTTGGCGTTCTTGCCGTCGACCTTGCCGGACAGGAACGTCGCCAGGGTGGCCGCGTACTCCGGGACGACGTCGATGTCGCCCTTCTCCAGGGCCGGCTCGTACAGCTCGCGGTTGCCGATCTGCTGGACCTTGACCTTGTAGCCCGCGGCCGTCAGCGCGATGTTGTAGAGCTCGCCGAGGGTCGCGTTCTCGCTGAAGTTGGCCGCGCCGACCGTCAGGTCGCCGCCGGGGCCCTTCTCGATGCCGGTGGTGATGGAGTTGGCCGTGGCGAACTCCTCGGCGGCCGCCTTGGACGACTTGCGGTCGATGTCGACGGCCTTGTTGAGCTCGATCAGCTTGGTCGTGTCGAGCGCCGCGGAGACCTTGTCGAGGGCGGCGATGAGCTGCGGCGACGAGGACTTCTTGTTGATCGCGGGGACGATGTTGTCGGTGTTCTGCAGGTTTTTGTCGTCGGTGAGGACGACCAGCTTGTCGCCGGCGACGGGGGCGCAGCCGTTGCCCGCGGCGGAGCTCGCCGGGGCCTCCGTGCCGGAGGAGCCGGACTCGCCGCAGCCGGCGAGGATGACGGCGGCGGTCATGAGGGTGCCGGCCGTCAAGAGCAGGTGTCGACGCATACTGCCGCCTTCTGTGTCCCGGCACGGCCAGGGGCCGCGCCGCGTGTCCGACGGGCAGTCGGTGTCCGATGCCCGTGTGTTTTCAGTTTGTCGGGCCCGCTGAGCGGCCCACGTTCATTCCTACTCGCAGGGTGTGACAAGTTTCGTAACGATGCGAGACCATTACCCGGCCGGGGCCGCCGCGGTGGGCCGGCGGCGCCGATCCGTCCGGAGCGCGGCCGGTGTCACCAGCCGTTGTACGCCTGCGAGCACCGCTTCCACCAGCAATGCGAGCAGCGCCACAGCGATGCCGCCCGCCACGATCTGCCCGCCGCCGCCGTTGCTCATCCCGATCCCGAAGCCCGCGGAGATGATCTCGCCGAGCCCGCCGCCGTTGACGAACGCGGCCAGCGCTGCGGTCGCCACGACCTGCACGGCCGCGGTGCGCAGCCCGGCCGCCAGGTACGGCACCGACAACGGCAGCTCCACCCTCCGCAGGACCTGCCCGCCGGAGAGCCCCATCCCGCGCGCCGCCTCCCGGGTCTCCGGGTCGATCTGGCGCAGCCCCGTGTACGCGTTCGCCAGCAGCGGCGGCACCGCGAAGACGGCCAGCGCGACGACCACCGGGGGCTGGCCGAAGCCGAGCGGGGTCAGCGGCAGGATGGTGAGCAGGGCCAGGGTGGGTATGGCCAGCGTCAGGTTGGCGAAGGTGAGCACCGCCCCGCCGCCCCGGCCGCGGTGGCCGAGCCAGATGCCCAGCGGCCAGCCGATGACGCAGCCCAGCAGCACCGCCCACAGGCTGATCAGCAGGTGTTCCTGGAGGCGGTCGAACAGGCCGCCGGGGTTGGTCCAGTTGAGCGGGTCGTTGAGCCAGACGAAGCCCTCTTGGAAATAGTTCACGAGCTGCGCTCCCGCGCCCACGGGGTGAGCAGCCGGCCCACTCCGGCCAGGGCCAGGTCGAGGACCAGCGCCAGGCCGACGCAGAGCAGCGTCCCGGTCATGATCTCGGCTTTGTAGAAGTTGTTCCGGAAGCCGCCGAGGATCATCTCGCCGAGGCCGCCCTTGCCGATCAGCGAGCCGACTGTGACCAGGGCCACGGTGGAGACGGTGGCCAGGCGCAGGCCGGTGAGGATGCCGGGCAGCGCCAGCGGCAGCTCTATGCGCCACAGCCGGCCGAAGCGCCCGTAGCCCATGCCGGCCGCCGCGTCGCGGACTTCGGCCGGGACCTGCGTGAGCCCGGCCAGCGAGTTGCGGGTGAGCACCAGCAGCGCGTACAGGACGAGGGCGATCAGCACCGACGTGTCGCTGGTCGTGCCGACCGCCGGCGCGACCAGGGCGAGAAGTGCCAGCGACGGGATCGTGTAGAGGACGCCCGAGAGTGCAAGAATCGGGCCGGTCAGTGGTCGCCACCAGTAGGAGACGACCGCGAGCGGCAACGCGACGATCAGCGCGATGATCACCGCACGGGCGGTGAGACCCGCGTGGAACTGCAGTGCGGACAGGATCTCGGCGGCGTTGTCGTGGACATAGCGCCACGAGAACCACGGATTTCCCGGCCCGTCATCGGCGGGGGCGGCCAGCTCCCGGGGAGCAGCGAGGGGCCACGCAGGCACCGGGGCCCTCGACAGGAAGGACATACGTGGACGCTACCGCGATCAACGACTCCGGCGCTGGCCGGACCGCGGCGTCTATCACGCTCGAGAACGTCGGGAAGGTCTATCCGGACGGGACCGTGGCGGTCGGCGACATCAGCCTGGAGGTGCGGGCGGGCGAGCTCGCCGTGCTGATCGGGCCGTCCGGGTGCGGCAAGTCCACCGTGCTCCGCATGATCAACAGGCTGATCGAGCCGTCCAAGGGCCGCATCCTGATCGACGGCGCGGACGTCTCGCAGCAGGATCCGGTCGAGCTGCGCCGGCAGATCGGCTACGTGATCCAGAACGTCGGGCTGTTCCCGCACCAGAGCATCCGCACCAACATCGGCACGGTGCCGCGGCTGCTGGGCTGGAACCGCAAGCGGATCAAGGACCGCGCGGAGGAGCTGCTCGAGCTGGTCGGGCTCGACCCGAAGCGCTACGGCGGCCGCTATCCGCACGAGCTCTCCGGCGGTCAGCGCCAGCGGGTGGGCGTGGCCCGGGCCCTGGCGGCCGACCCGCTGGTGCTGCTGATGGACGAGCCGTTCTCGGCGGTCGACCCGATCGTGCGCGGCCGGCTGCAGGAGGAGTTCCTCCGGCTCCAGGAGGCGGTCCGCAAGACCATCGTGCTGGTCACCCACGACATCGATGAAGCCGTACGGCTGGGCGACCGGATCGCGGTGCTGGCCGAGGGCGGCCGGCTCATGCAGTACGCGACCCCGGCCGAC
This sequence comes from Actinoplanes sp. NPDC051405, assembly GCF_055586185.1. Lineage (NCBI taxonomy): Bacteria > Bacillati > Actinomycetota > Actinomycetes > Micromonosporales > Micromonosporaceae > Actinoplanes > Actinoplanes sp. NPDC051405. The sequence continues at coordinate 53,580 of NZ_JBVJIR010000033.1, read as the reverse complement.
CTGCTCAGCAAGCCCGCGTCGGCGACGGTGAGCGAGTTCGTCGGCACCGACCGGGGAGTACGGCGGCTGGCGGTGACCCCGGTGCGCGACGCGATGCGCCCGGTCGGGCAGATCGAGGAGATCGAGCGCCTGCCCACGGTCGACGTCTCGGGCACCCTCTACGACGCGCTCGCCGTGATGCTGACCAGCGACTCGCTCAACGTCGTGGTGGTCTCCGACGGCAAGCCGGTGGGTGCGGTGTCCCGCTCGGCCCTCTTCGACGCGCCGAACGCGCAAGCAACGGCCCCGGCCTGACCGCGAGCCGCGGCCTGACAGCGGCAGCGCCGGCCTGACAGCGAGCCGCGGCGTGACCGGAGGACGGGGGATCGTCCGGTCACGCCGCGGGGTGTCGCGGCGGTGCGGTGCCCGCGGGGGCGGCGGTCACCTGGTGCCGCGGCGGGCCGGGGTCGTACGGCGGCGCGGGACGCCGAACGGCCGGGCCGGAACGAGGCTCTAGCGGGTGCCGCGCCGGCCGCCGAGGGTGGCGAGTCCGATGATCCAGCCGATGAAGAGGCCGTAGGTGGCGCCCTCTCCGGCCGTACGGAACGCGCCCAGCAGCGACGGGTTGGCCAGGAACAGCGTGGTCAGCAGGGCGGCGAAGCCACCGGCGAAGATGTAGGACGCCCAGCCGGCGAAGAACTGGCTGATCGTGCCGCGGGCCCGGGCCAGCTGCGAGCCGGGCAGCAGGTAGAGGAAGACCAGCGTCAGCACGACCACCAGAATCGCCTTGAGGTCGCCGATGATGATCGAGCGCAGCGAGTCGTCGGAGTCGAAACGCCAGTGCGGCCAGGCCAGCAGGCGCAGCCACCAGCCACCGGCGGTCTCCGGGTTGGTGTTGTCCTGGGCCCAGTCGGCGTACCACGGGCTGCCGAAGACCAGGACGAGTATCAGCGCGGCTATCGTGCCCGCGCCGGGCGCAGTTTTGTAGCGGTTGGTGAGAGCCATGGACCCGCTATTTCCCTGCGGATTCCGCTCGCCAAACGCGCCGGAACTGATATCCGTGAATGTGTGCCTTGCGGTGGTGTCAGTGCTTTTGCAGGTAATCGATGAAGGCTGCCCGAAGCAGCGGCTCCTGCTCCCCGTACCCGTGTCCGGTCAGTTCACGCCACAGCGCGACCGCTTCTTCGATCGTCGGGCCCACCGTGTTCGGCGCGCCGTCCAGCGACGCCGCCTCGTCCGCGTCGGGCAGGTGCTTGAACACGGACCAGAAGAAGCTCAGGTCGCGGCGCTCCCGGGCCTTCGCGAAGGCCCGCTCACGCAGCTCCTCGGTGGGCAGGGCGTCCAGTTCGGCGAAGGTCGAGTCGGTCATGACTGCCAGCATAGGGCGCAACGGCGCGCCCTCAACGGGCACTGCCCCAGGGCCCCTCGTCCCAGCGCAGGGGCTTGCTGTCCGGCGGTTCGGGCGAGGTGGACCAGGTCTGCGGCATGTCCGGGGTCCACGTGGTGCCGGCCGAGGCCGCGGCGTTCCAGTCCGCCGCCGCGGGCACCAGCAGCGGGCGCCCGTACGTCTCGACCAGCCGGGTCACGATCAGGCCGCCGCCGACCGCGCAGGCCGCGATCGCGAACAGCGCGATGTCGAAGTCGCGGCGGGCCGCGTAGTCCAGGAAGAGCGTCAGCCCGGCCACCGCCAGCAGGGTGCCGAAGATGCCGCCGCGCCGGCCGTACGCGCTGGTGCCGGCGAGCAGGGCCGCGCCGAAGGCGAGGCCGGTCCACTCCAGGCCGGTGCCGGGCGCGATGGGCGCGGTGGACTGGGCCGCCATGAGGATGCCCGCACCGACCGCGAAGACCGAGGACAGCACCAGCGCGGCGGTCACCGGGAACGCCGCGGCCACCCCGCGCCGCTGAGCCGGGTCGCCGGCCGGTCGCTGCCGGCCGACCAGCCGCCGGATCGGCATCACGGTGCCCAGCGCGCCGCCGATGACGGCCAGCAGGGCGAAGCCGCCGAAGAGGTAGAACGCCTGGTTGGCCGGGTCGTAGCCGGCCTGGACGGTGACCGGCGCGGTGCGCAGCTGGTCGTAGACGATGACGCCCATGGCCCCGCCGAGCGTCGCGGCCCAGCCGGGCACGTGCAGCACGAGCACGAAGACGGCCACGATCAGACCACCGGCGGCGGCCACGATCAGCGCCGGCACGGCTGCCTGGACCAGGCCCTCGTCGCCGTTCTCAGCGAAGTGCAATGCGGCGCCCAGGGCGATCGGGCCGACCGCGAGATTGGGCACGCCGGCGCGCAGCGTCAGGCCGGCGCCGAGGGCGAGCAGGCCGATCGAGGCACCGGTGATGAGCAGCGTGTCCAGCGCCGGGCGGCGCAGGCTGGCCGGGTCGAGCCGATAGAGCAGGTACGCGATCGCGGCGACCGCCAGCAGCAGCACGATCTCCCAGCCGATGTGGATGCCCAGCCGGTCGCGCCCGTCGTCGAAGTCCCCGCCGCGGCGACCGGTGTCACCGGCCGGCTCGACGAGCTGCACACCCTCGCCCTCGTCGGGATCGAGGTCGCGCCGCCGGGCCCGGAAGTCGGTGGCCGCGATGCCGGCCCGGTACGCCGCCGGGTCACTTTCGCCCTGGTCACCGGCATTACGCCGATATGTGGTCTCGTCGTAGGCCATCTCGCACACCTCCTTCGCCGCCGGCACAGCATACGGAAACGAGGGGCCCTCAGTTCAAGTCCCGGATCGGACTCGATCAGGACCGTCCGGCCTGCCGTCCCGGGCCGCCGCTGTCCTTCTCTTCGGGTTTCTCCGGCACCCGGCAGGAGCGTTCCAGCCACAGCGCCGCGCCGACGAGCGCGAGCGCCGCGACCACCCCGGCGATAGCGGCCGGGACGTCGTCGCGGGCAGCTCTGGTCGGCTCCAGCGCCAGCCAGGCCAGCAGCCCGGCGGAGAAGCCCCCGAACAGCGCACCGGCCAGCGACGACGCCTTGGCCAGCACGGCGTACCGGGCGACGGCCAGCGGGTCGACGCGGGGCGCGCCGGGCTTGCGCTGGATCCGGGCCGCGGTGTTCTGCGCGAGGGTCGCCTCGACGACGGCCAGCGTGCCGAGCACGATGATCGGCAGCCAGGGCAGCCGGGGCATCTGCGAATACAGGGCGCTCAGCAGCAGCCAGCCGACCGCGGCGGCGGCCAGCCCGGCGACCACCAGGACGGACAGGCTGGTCGGCCGCATCGACGGATCGGGTGCGCCACCGCCGGGGTTACTGCTCACTCTTGTGACTCTAACGGCAGATCGGGCCGCGGGGTCAGTGCGTTCGCGTCGGCGGTGAGCTCCGGGGCGTTCAGCAGATCGGTGACCCAGCCGTGCCCGGGCAGCTGGGCGTAGGGCTGCAGATCGAGCCAGGGTTTGAGCACGAACGCCCGCTGGTGGGCCCGGGGATGCGGCAGGGTCAGCTCGGGGTCGTCACTGAGCACGGGCGTGCCGTCGTCCTGCCACACCGCGATCACGTCCACGTCCAGCGTGCGGGGGCCGAAGCGCCGCTGCGGGTCCCGGATGCGGTCCGCCGCCTGCTCGGCCGCGCGGACCCGGGTGAGCCAGCCGGCCGGATCCGCCGCCGGGTCCACGGCCAGGACCACGGCATTCAGGTACGCCGGCTGGTCGACGTCACCCCAGGGCGGCGTCTCGTAGACCCCCGAGACCAGGACGACGCTCTCGCCGAGCCGCTCCACCGCACTTTTGAGGTACGCGTACCGGTCGCCGAGGTTGCTGCCCAGCGAGAGGATCGCCCGGGTCATCGGGCCCGCCGGACGGTGACCGCCACGTCGGCGAACTCGAGAGGGATCGGTGCCTGCGGCTTGTGCACGGTGACCGTGGCCGCAGTGACCCGGGCGTCGGCCAGGCAGACCGTCGCGAGCCGCTCGGCCAGCGTCTCGATCAGGTTGACCGGCTCGCCGGCGATCACCTCGGCCAGCCGGCCGGCCAGCTCGCCGTAGTGGACGGTGTCGGTGACGTCGTCGCTGGCCGCCGCCCTGGTGAGGTCGAGTTCCAGCTCGACGTCGACCACGAAGTCCTGGCCGTCGCGCCGTTCGAAGTCGAAGACCCCGTGGTGGCCCCGGACGCGCAGGCCCTGCAGGGAGATGCGGTCGCTCACGGCGTACCCCCGGTTGATCGTGAAATGCGCGGGCTGCCGGTGGCGCGCCACACGGCCAGGGCGTCGACGGTCGCGCGTACGTCATGGACCCGGACGCCCCAGGCGCCGGCCGCGACCGCGAGCACCGACGTGGCGATCGTCGCCGCTTCGCGGCCGTCCACGGGCCGGGGCTCGCCGTCCGGCCCGGCGAGCAGCCGGCCGAGGTAGGTCTTGCGGCTGGCCGCGAAGAGCACCGGATGACCGAGAGCGATCAGCTCGTCCAGGTGCGCGCTGAGCGCCCAGTTGTGTTCGGCGCGCTTGGCGAAGCCGATACCGGGATCGAGGATCAGCCGCCCGCGGTCGACGCCCGCGGCGACCGCGGCGTCCACCCGCTCCAGCAGCTCGGCGCGGACCTCGGCCACGACGTCGTCGTAGTGCGCGAGGTCGAGCATCCGGCGGGAGTGCCCGCGCCAGTGCATGAGGATCCACGGGCAGCCGGCGTCGGCCACCACGGCGGCCATGCTGGGGTCGGCCAGCCCACCCGAGACGTCGTTGACCACCACAGCTCCGGCGGCCAGGGCCGCGGCAGCCACCTCGGCCCGGGTGGTGTCGATGCTCAGCGGTACGCCGGCGCCGGCCAGCGCCTTGATCACGGGCAGCACCCGCGCGGTCTCGGTCGGACCGTCCACCCGATCGGCGCCCGGCCGGGTGGATTCGCCGCCGATGTCGATGATGTCGGCTCCGTCCCGGCGCAGCGCAACGGCGTGCTTGACAGCGGCGTCGACATCGGCATACCGCCCGCCGTCGGAGAAGGAATCCGGGGTCACGTTGAGCACGCCCATCACGACCGGGTGATCTTGCTGCAGCAGCGGATCGCCGCTGACCTGCGCGGTCGTTGCGATACCGGTCGGATCAGTCACGGGAAGAAGGTACCGGGCCTGAGGTTTTAGAACATGTGTACGATGCCACGTGACTCATCTTCAGTCATGTCTTTACCTTGGGTAACGAATCAGGCAGCTTGTAGGTAAGAAGTACGGCCCGTACTCTTCGGAACTGGGCATCATTGAAGGACCGAAGAGAGCAGACGGGCTTTGGGTAGGACAGGAGCGCCCTGAACAGCTCACTCGACGCGGTGAGCTGGAAGTAGCACCATATGGGCGTTGCCGTCAGCGAGGCTTTACAACTGCAGTGTGCTCGGCGCCCTCACGCCGGGCACCCGGGAGGTTTACCGATGATCGCCACAGAGTTCGCCACGCAGGTCGTAGCGGCCCTGCAGCAGGGCACCCTGGCCGCCCCCGAGCCCAAGGGCATCAACACCGAGGGCGTCGTCACCTTCTTCGCCAGCAACATCGCGCCGATCCTGCTCGCCGTCCTGGGCATCATCTTCATCGGACGGGCCAGCCGCGGCGAGATCTCGAAGGTGCTCACCAGCTCCGCGATCGCCATCGTCGGCCTCGCGTTCATCGCCGGCGCCGCGACGTTGTTCTTCGTCGGCGACTACCTCATCAGCCTCATCTTCGCCTGAGGCCGCGGGCGGACACATGCGGCTGCGCACCGATGACGACATCTACCGGGCACGCCTTGTCTATCTGGGCCCGCCCGGCTACACGCTGCCCATGCATCTGCCGTATGCGCAGTATGGGATGTTCGTCCTACTAGTGCCTTTGTTCGTGTTTCTGCACTACCTCATCACGTTCGAGATCGACGCCTTCCCCGCCTGGGAGATCGCGCTGGCCATGGTCACCACCTCCTACGTGTTCCGGCACGTCGACCCCGATCGGCCGGCCCGGATGGTCATCCGCACCGCGCTGACCGACTGGCGCCGCACCCGCGAGCCGGCCGTCGAACAGCGCGACCCGAGACTTGTCGCCACGCGCATCAGGGTTCGGGAGGAGTTGGTATGACCAGTTTCGCCAATCTCGTCGCATGCCCGAACGGGGCCCGTTCATGACCGCTACCCCACCGCCCGGGCATTCCCGCGCGGAATCGTCCCTCCCGGGCAGGCAGAGTAACGCTGTGCGACCGGACAACCACTCTCCGGATGAGAGCGCTGATCAGGTGCCGGGTCCGGGCCACGGCGCAGTCGCGGTCTTCCAGGCCCCGCAGCCGGTACGCCCCCGCGCCAACGGCGCTCCGCCGGTCGACCCGATGGACATCGATTCGCCGTTCCTCGATCTCTTCGGGGGCACGCCGGCCCAGCCGGCGGCGCCGGCCGCCGAGCCGGAGCCGCCCGCCGACGACCCGGATGTCGATTTCGACTTCGGATTCGATTTCGACGGCGCGGACGCGAGCAAGCAGACCTCCGGGGCACCGGCGTCCCCGGCAGCTCCTGCTTCCCCCGAACCCGAGCCGGCGCCCACAGAGCCCACCACCGTTCCTGGCGCGTTTGTGGCGGCTTCCAACGGCTCTGTTTCGGCTCTGGCGGGACCGGAGGCGAGCGCCCAGAACGCCGCGTCGGGTCCTGAGGCGAGCGCACCGGCATTCACCGAGCCGTCCTCCCGGATCAACGGGCAGCCTTCCGGGATCAACGGGCAGCCGTCCGGCCTCGCTGCGGACTCGGCGATCGCGCTGCCGTCCGTACCGTCGTCGAACGGTGCCGGGCCCGGCACCACGCCGGCCGACGCACCGGTCTCGCCCTTCATGCGGGCGCCGGCCGGGCCGCAGGCCGATTTCTACGACGAGCGCGAAGCGCCGGAGTCCGACTTCGAGGACTGGCCCGACGACGTCCATCCCGGAATTGCCCCGGCCACGGCACCGCAGCCGGTCCAGAGCGCACCGCTGTGGCAGAACGCCGCGGCGCCCGGGGTGACTCCGGTGGCGGCCGTCGAGGCGTACCACCCGGGCGCGCCGGCCGAGGCCGATGCCCGCACCGACCTGCCCGCGCCGATGCCGGAGAAGGTGCCCGCCAAGCGCCGCGGCCGCCGCAAGGAGCCGGCCAACCTGCCGGCCGTGCGGCCGAAGAAGAACGAGGTCAAGGCGGCGCCGCTGCGCCCGCACAAGCTCAAGTTCAGCGACCGCGACCCCAGCATCGAGCTGGAGATCAGCGAGATCGCCGGGCACCTGACGTTCACCCAGAGCACGGTGACCGCGTGGTATTCGCTGCCTGAGGTCCGCTGGGCGTTCCGCCCCGACGCCGAGCGCGAGGCGCTGCTCTCCGCCATCTCCGAGCAGTACGCGGGCCTGGCCGGCTTCCGGCTGCACCTGCGGCGCACCAACCGGCCGTTCCCCGCCGACGAGTGGGCCCGCACGGTCGACTCGCACACGGCCAAGCCGCTGCCCGACGTCGCGGGCGCCACCTCCTGGTCGGACCACCTCGTGGCAGCGCAGCGGCACCTGCTGTCGGTGAACCACGCCGAGGGCCAGACCTACCTGGGCGTGACGTTCGCCCGGCGCTCGCTCGGCGACACCTTCTCCGAGCGCATCCTGCGGATGTTCGGCAAGGGCACCTCCGACGGGGAACGACGCAAGCTCGGCCGTACGGTCGAGCAGTTCGACGAGGTGCTGAACGCGTTCGGTATGCGCGGCCGGCGGGTCACCCCGCAGGAGCTGGAATGGCTGCTGTTCCGTTCCGTCGCGCTCTGCATGTCCCCGCCCGGCCCGCTGTCGCCGATCTCGAACGGCCACTGGGAGCGCGGTGACCTGCTCGCGCTGACCGAGCAGGTGGAGCGCTACCGCACCCCGTACGGCTCGACGGTCAAGCTGGTCAACCGGATGACCGGCGAGGAACGGCACGTGGCCGTGCTGTCCGTGGGCCGGATGGAGCCGCTGGAGATCCCGGAGAAGCACGAGCCGTGGATGCACTTCCACGAGCGGCTGCCGTGGCCGATGGAGCTCTCCTCGCGCATCGACATCCTCGGCTCGAACAGCTCGTTCAAGAACCTCGAGCACCGGCTCCGGATGATCCGCTCGCAGCAGCTGGACTACGCCGAGCACGGCATCGACGCCCCGCCCGAGCTGGAGCGTCTGGCCAAGCGCGCGCTGGTCATCGGCGACGAGATGACCACCGGCCTGCCGGTCGAGTCGGCCCGCGCGCACGGCTGGCACCGGATCGCCGTCGGTGGCCGCACCCGCGAGGAGTGCCTGGAACGGGCCCGCCGCCTGATCCAGCTCTACTCCCGTGAGCTGCGCATCTCGCTCCAGCACCCGAAGAACCAGGATCAGCTGGCCCGCGAGTTCATCCCGGGCGAGCCCATCGCCAACACCGGCTACGTGCGCCGGATGCCGGTGAAACTGCTGGCCGCGGCGCTGCCCCAGGCCGCGTCGACGGTGGGTGACCGGCGGGGAGACCTGATCGGGCGTACGTCGGGGACGTGCCGCCGACCCGTCTTCCTGGACCTGCACTTCCCCATGGAGGTCCGGGAGCGCTCCGGCCTCGGCGTCCTGGTCGCGGAGCCCGGCGGTGGCAAGTCGACGCTGATGGGCGCGCTGGGCTACCTGAACGCGCGCCGCGGTGTGCAGGTGACACTGCTCGACCCGTCCGGCCCGCTGGCCCGGCTGTGCGCGATGCCGGAGCTGAAGCCGTACTCACGGGTGCTGAACCTGACCGGGTCGGAGCAGGGGACGCTGGCGCCGTACGCGCTGATCCCGACCCCGGTCCGCAGCGAGTTCGCGGCCGGCCCCGGCGGCGACCGCGAGTACGAGATCGCGGTCTCCAACGCCCGGGCCGAGCGCCGCATGCTGGTCCAGGACATCTGCTCGATGCTGGTCCCACCGCAGGTGGCCAAGGAGGCGTCCACGGCGACGCTGCTGCGGCACGCGGTCCGCCAGGTCCCGGCCGAGGAGACCTCCACCCTCGACGACGTCATCGCCTGCCTGCAGGGCCTCGACGACGACGGCAAGGAACTGGCCAACCTGCTCCTGGACACCGCCGAGATGCCACTGGCCCTGCTGTTCTTCGGCCGGCCGCCGGCGCACCTGCTCAGCGCCGACTCGGCCCTGACGGTCATCACGATGGCGGGCCTGCGCCTGCCGGACATGAAGATCGAACGCGAGTACTGGTCGGCGGAGGAATCCCTGGCCCTGCCGATGCTGCACACGGCCCACCGCCTGGCCGTCCGCCGCTGCTACGGCGGCTCGATGGCCTCCCGCAAGATGGTCGGCCTGGACGAGGCCCACTTCATGGAAGGCTGGCGCTCCGGCCGGTCGTTCCTGGTCCGCCTCGCCCGCGACTCCCGCAAGTGGAACCTGGCGGCCTTCGTGGCCTCCCAGAACCCCCGCGACATCCTCGGCCTGGACGTGCAGAACCTGGTGTCGACGGTCTTCGTGGGCCGCATTGCCGAGGACCAGGAAATCGCCTCGGAAGCGCTCCGCCTGCTCCGGGTCCCGGTCCACGACGGCTACGAGGCGACGCTGGCCTCCCTGTCGCAGGCGGACACCTCATCGTCGGCCCGCCTGGGCTTCCGCGAATTCGTGATGCGCGACGTCGACGGCCGGGTGCAGAAGGTCCGGGTGGACGTGTCGTACGTCGACGGCCTGCTGGACTACCTCGACACGACCCCGGCAGCCGCGAAGGCGACGCCGACGGCGATTCCGTCCTTGTCCGACCTGGAGGTCTGAGATGGTACGGCGGGGATGCGCGCTGGTGCTGGTGATGCTCGTGGCGGTGGTGGCGAGTGTTGCTTGGGCGGTGGCCGCGCCATCAGCCGCTACGGCGGGGCCGTTGCAGGCCCCGGGCGGCGCCTGCAACGTCGAGGAGTGGAACAAGGACCTCAAGGGCTGTGTCGGCCGCCTCACTGTTGAGGTGGAGAACGGCGTGACCTGCGTCAAGGCACCCACCCCGAGCGCGCCGAACTCCGGCTTGGCCGGCTGGTTCGCCGAGCGGCCCGCGTCCTCCACGCTGAACGGTCCCCAAGGCATCTACAGCCAGTACGGCTACGCCGGTTACAACTTCACGACCTACGATCTCGGTGGTTGTGGCGGCACCCTGGTCGAACCGGCGAGCAAATTCGAGACCACGGTCGCCAACGGCGAATTCATGATCGCCACCGCTGTCATTGGTGCCTCCAACGCCCTGCGGGAACGCGCCTGGGATCCGCAGGCCCTGTGGGGCTGGGCCGACCCGCTTGTCGACCAGGCCACCAAGGCGGTGTACGAGAAGGTCTTCAGCGTCTTCGGCGTCATCACGCTCGCCGTCGTCGGCCTCTACCTGATCTGGCGCTCGCAGCAGGCTGACATGGGCGCGGCGACGACGACAGCGGGTTGGGCCATCTTGATCATGGTCGCCGTGACGGCCATCGCAGCGTGGCCGGTGAAGTCGGCGAACCTTGCTGACCAGACTCTGATCACCACCCTCGGTGTGGTCCACGACGCAGTGGGTCCACGCGCGCAGGACGGCGACACCTCTGGCTGCAAGCTGGGCAAGCCGGACGCTTGCAAGGACAACCGCCCGCCGGCCGTTCGCGCCAGTGACACGGTCACGGAGACCATGCTCTACCGCAACTGGCTCCGCGGGGTCCTCGGCTCGGCGGACAGTCTCACGGCGCAGAAGTACGGCCGAGCTCTCTACGACGCCCGGTCCTATACCTGGGACGAAGTGCAGAAAATGCGCGACAACCCGGACACTCGACCGACGACCCTCGCCTCGAAGAAGGACCAGTGGGAGAAGGTCGCCGAGACGATCAAGACCGAGGACCCGGAAGCCTACGAGTACCTCCAGGGCGCCAACGGTATGGATCGAATCGGCGCGGGCTTCATCGCCGTGTTGGCCGCTTTCATGTTCGCGATGTTCGACCTGACCGCATCGCTGCTGGTCCTGCTCGGATTCTTGATCTTCCGCTGGGCGGTCATCGCTGCCCCGATCCTCGGCACAGTGGGCCTGCTGCGGCCGGCCAGCTCGGGCATCCGCCGCCTCGGCAACGCCGTGGTGGCAGCGATCTTCAACATCGCCATCTTCGGCACCGGCGCCGCGATCTACCTCTTCGCGGTGGACCTGATCATGAATACCGCCAGCCTGGCCGGCTGGTTGCAGGTCGTGCTGGTCTGGCTCGTCGGAGTGGTCGGCTGGCTCCTGCTACGGCCGTACCGGCGGATCACCCAGCTCGGCGGCAAGGACGGCACCGCGGCCATCACCTCCGCCGGCTCCTGGCATCGCCGGTTCTTCCGGGACATGCGGGAGGCCGCCAAGCTCGATGTAGCCGAACCGGGCGGCACGAACGAACCTCTCATCGGCAAGGGGCGCACGGTCTACGTCGACCAGAGCAACCTCCGGCCCGAGGCGCGGCTGGAGGATCCCTCGCACGGTTCGGCCGGACGTAGCGGCCAGACGTTGGTACCGGGGTCGGACCGCGGCGGCGCGGCTCCGGCGGCGCGGCCGGACGGCAACGAGACGATCCGCGAGAGTGCCGAGCCGGGCGACCGCACCCCGGTCCCGGTGACAGCATCCGCGATGCGGCAGCGCCGGTCGTCCACCTGGACAGAGCCGGATGTGGCTGAGCGGCCCGCCTCCTTCGCCATCTATCGACCGGAGACCGGGAACACGACCCGGGAAGAACCAGCGTCCCCGCGGGTACGCACCGAGGCGAAGTGATCGCCGATGCCGAGATTCCTCGAACGAAGCCTCACCGGACTCTTCCGGTCCCGGTGGGGAGTCGCCCTGGTGATCGCCGTGCTGGTGCTGGCCATCGTCGGCGTCGGCCGGATCTTCTCCGACGGCAACACTGCCGCCCCGATCACCGACCGGGTCTCGCCCGGCCCGACGGCGTCGATCGATCCGAGCCAGGACGACGACGGGGTCATCGTCGACGACGATCCGCCACCGTCGCCGACCACCAGACCGGGCAGCGCCGAACCGGAGGCGGTCGCGTATGCGTTCGCCGCCGCGTGGGTCGACCACAAGAACGTCTCGGCCGACACCTGGCACAACGGTCTGGTGCCGAATGCGACCAAGGATCTCTCCGACGAGTTGGACGGAGTCGATCCGGCTGACGTGCCCGCCGACAAGGTCGTCGGCCGGCCCACCCTGGTGCCGATCGGTGACGGTCTAGTCAACGCGGTCGTCAAGGTGAACTCCGGAGAACTGACGTTGCAACTGGTGGCCCCGGACGGGCGGTGGCTGGTGGACGACATCGATTGGAAGGGTCCGTGAACGTGCCGCGGCCGCGGGGGGTCGCTCTGCTGGTCGCTCTGACCGCCACGCTCGCCTTGCTCTGTTGCGGCGGCGCTGTCAGTGCTCTGCTGGTGGGTGAATTCGACGACAAGGAGGAGAACCTGAGCCTCCTCAGCGCCAACTGCGGCGTCGGCGGCCCCATGGATCCGGAGGCGGATCTGCCGGACATCGGGTCGTACAGTCCGGAGCAGATCAAGAACGCGGCGATCATCATCAACGTCGGCAAGCAGCTGAAGCTCCCGCCGCGCGCCTGGGTGATCGCGGTGGCAACGGCGATGCAGGAATCCAACCTGAGGAATCTCGGTCACCTCGGAAAGCGCAATGACCACGACTCGCTCGGCCTTTTCCAGCAGCGGCCGAGCAGCGGCTGGGGATCGCCGGCACAGGTCACGGATCCGGTCTACGCGGCGACCAAGTTCTACGGAAAGCTCCGGAATGTTAAGAACTGGGACAGGCTGGCTCTCACCCGGGCCGCTCAGCGGGTGCAGATCAGCGCCTATCCCGGTGCCTACGCCAAGCACGAGCCCGTCGCCACACAGATCGTGAACATGCTCGCCGACGGCGCAGCGAACGCGGTCGGCAACTCGCTCGCCATGACCTGCCCCGAGATCGGCGAGGTGTCCGCTTCCGGCTGGACCAGCCCGCTCGCCGCCAGCGGCAAGGGCCTGAAGAGAAGCCAGAAGATGGTCGTGGGCTCCGGCTTCCGCACCGCGAGCCGGCCGCGTCACCAGGGCGTGGACCTCATCATCGGCACCGGCAACCCGGTACGGTCGGTGGCCAGCGGGGTCATCTCCCGGATCAAGTGCGACGAGACGTTCAGCGGGAGGCAGGACTGTGACGTACCGGGCTATCCCGGCAAGGGCGGCTGCGGTTGGATGCTGGAGATCCGGCACCCTGGCAAGATCATGACTCGCTACTGTCACCTGGTCCGCCGGCCGGACGTTCAGGTGGGTCAGAAGGTCGCCGCCGGCCAGGTCGTGGCGACCAGCGGCACCAGCGGCAACTCCTCGGGCCCGCACCTGCACTTCGAGGTGCACCTCAACAACGACCGGTCCAGTGCCAGTGCGGTTGATCCGGTGCAGTTCATGGCCCAGCGTGGCTCACCGCTGGGAGCGGAACAGTGACCGGTGGCGCGATGCCAGACCCGTTCACCGGCTCAGAGTGGACCCCCGACCCACCGCGCCCGGTGGTGCCGACGGCAGCGATCATGGCCGGTCAGATGCGTGGCCGCCGGGTGCTCATCGGACTGCCCGGTCACGGTTGGCGGGGGGACCTGCGGGCTGACGAGAAGGTCGTGCAGGGTAGCCGGACCTACGTTCCGGTGATGCCGGAGGCCGAGTGGTACCGCGCCGAGGCGGAGCAGACGGAGGTCTTCGCGCCTCTCGTTCCGGTCGAGCGGGTCTGGGTCGAGGAACTCGGGATGGCGGCCCTCAACGCCGCGCCTGGCGACGTCGTGTCCAGGCTCGTATCGCTCGACGAGCCGCCGCGCCGGAATCCGGTCGCCGCGCTGGACGCAGCCGCTCTCACCGGACGGCGAGTTGTGCAACTGCTGGAGGACGGCGGTGAGCGACGCGATCTACGGGCGGTCACTGAGCTGCACACCAGCGATGAGGGTGACATCTGCGCGCGCGTGACGACCGAGCTGGACTGGTATCGCTGGGGCTGGAGCGGGCGGGCGCCGAGCACGCTCGAGATTCCGGTCCACCTGCTCTGGGTGGAGTGAGCGTCAGACCACGGGAGCGGCGTTGCAGACCCGCCACCCGTCGTCGTCGACCATCGAGAACTGCCAACGGTCCGTCGTGCGCTCGCTGCCGTCCGCGATCGTCCGGCGGATGTCGGTGCTGACCGTCGTCCTACCGCCTTGCTCTGAGATCGTGAGGCTCGTCCAGTCGACCCGGATGCCGATCGTGAAGCGTTGCTCGCGGCTCTGTATGTCCGTTCGGAAGGCGTCGAGCCGCGAGAGCTCCAATCCCTGCTTACAGGTGAAGAGCTCTGCTTCCTTGTCGTCCCGGTTTACCAGGTACGCGCGGAGGAACTGGTCCACCACCGCGTCCGGCTTGCTTCGTTCGATTTTTGTCGCCTCGTCGTAGAACGAGATGAACACGCCGACCCCGCCCAGGCACAGCAGCGCCAAAATCCCCGCTCCCATCGCGAGAATGAGCCGGAGTCGCCGGTTTCGCGGCTTTCCTGCCGCGGGCGGTGGCGCCGCGGGCTGCGGGGTCGGGTTCGGGGGCTGCACCCCTATGAGGTTAGTGCGTTCCGCTGTGGACGGGCGGTGGGCAGCCCGCCGGGCGGTGGGCAGCCCGCCGGGTGGTGCGCTCCGCCCGTACTGGGAGAATTGCGCATCGGCTGCGCGACGTGGTCCTGCGGCCGCTGCAAGGTACGGTTTGAGCGCACACACGGAGGTGAGGCGGTGGAGTCGACGCGGCGCATCGATCAGGCCGCTGCCCTGCACCGCCAGGCGGAGGCCACCGTTGAGGCGGCCGCCGCGGCGCTGGAGTCGCAGGCGCCGTCCGCTGTCGACCCGCTCGAGCAGCATCATCTGGCCGAGGAGTTGCGGGCCGCCGCGAGTGAGCTGGCTCCCGGCTGGCTCGGCGCGCCGCTTGATGCCCAGTCGGCGACCACGCCGTTGGGTGGTTCCTATCCGCCGCAGTTCGTGCGGCTCGGGATGGCGCAGCCGCTCGACGACGCCCGTTTTCCCGCTGTCATCCCGCTGCTCGGCACCGGGCATCTCACCGTCGACGCCGACGCCCGCGACCCGCGGGTCGCCGGACTGCTGCGCTGCCTGCTGCTGCGCCTGCTCGCGACGGCGCCCGCCGGGTCGCTGCTGGTCCGCGCCGTCGACGGTACGGGCGGAGGTACCGTCTTCTCCCCTTTTGCCGCACTCGCCGACGCGGGTCTGCTGTCCCCGACCGCCACCGACCGCGCGCAGCTGCGGGATGTGCTCACCGAGGCCGAGAAGTGGCTGCGGCCCGTTCGCGGGGGTGCGGTTCGCCGGGGCCGGCGGGACAGGATGATGTTGCTGGTCATCGCCAGCCTGCCGGAGCTGACCGAGGGCGCCGATCTCGTGCGGATCGCCGCGCTGGCACAGCAGGGGCCCGAGTCCGGTCTGCACCTCATCGTGGCCGGCTGGCCGCCGCCGCCGTTGACCGCGGAGACGACCCAGGCGCCGCTGCCCCGCACCACCCAGGTTTCGCTGCGTAACCCGTACGCGGTGGTCGGCGACCCGCCCGGGGCGACCTTCGGGTCCATCCCGGAGGCCCTCTGGTTGAATGCCCCGGTTTTTCTCGACGACGATCCGCCGCCGCACCTGGTCGACGCGGTGTGCCGGGAGCTGGCCGCGCATTCCGCCGCGGCTTCGCAGGTGACGCTGGCCGATCTGCTGCCCGATCCCGGTGAGGAGATCTGGACCGGTGACGCCGCAGACGGGATCGGCACCACGGTCGGTCACGACGGCGACACACCATTGGTCCTGTGGTTCAACGATCTGACTCCACACTGGATGGTCGGCGGACGGTCCGGCGCCGGCAAGACGGCCTTGCTGATCAATGTCCTGTACGGGCTCGGCACCCGTTACAGCCCCGACGAGCTCGGTCTCTACCTGCTCGATTTCAAGGAAGGCGTCTCGTTCGCCGAGTTCGTGCCGACCCAGCGGGACCGCACCTGGCTGCCGCACGCCCGGGCCGTCGGCGTCGAGTCCGACCGGGAGTACGGCCTGGCCGTGCTGCGCGAGCTGGACGCGGAGATGACCCGGCGTTCGGTGGCGTACAAGCGGGCCGGGGTGACCCGCTTCGCCGATCTGCGCGCGGTCGCCGTCGAGGAGGGCCGCGGCCGTCCCATGCCCCGCATCCTCTGCGTCATCGACGAGTTCCAGGTGCTGCTGGCCGGCAACGACCCGATGGCCGGCGAGGCGGTCCAGCTGCTCGAGTCACTCGCCCGCAAGGGCCGCTCGTACGGCATCCACCTCATCCTGGCCAGCCAGACCGTGCTCGGCGTGGAGGCCCTGTACGCGAAACGCGACTCGATCTTCGGTCAGTTCCCGGTGCGGATCGCGCTCCCGGGCGGCGGCGATGTCCTGGAGCCGACCAACGACTCCGCGGCCGGCCTGCCCCTGGGCACCGCGGTGGTCAACACGGCCGGCGGGCTCGGCGGTCCCCGGGGCGCCACCCGGGGCCACGAACGCATCGTGCGCTTCCCGGATCCGCACGCCGACCGGGCCGTGCTCAGCGACCTGCGGCACAAGCTGTGGGGCGCCCGCGACCCCGAGGCCGCCCCGCCGCGCATCTTCGCCGGTTATGCCCGCCAGCACCTCGCCGACGACCCCACCTACCGGGCCGCGCTCGCAGGTCGTGGTGGACGCCCGGCGGCGCTGCTCGGCCGGGTCATCGACGTCGGCCTGTCGTCCGCGGCGTTTCCGCTGGACTCGTCGCCGGGGCGGCACCTGGCGGTGTTCGGCTCGCGTCCGGACGGTGCCGAGGTGCTGGAGGCGGCCGCCCGCAGTGTCGCGGCGTTCCACTCACCCCGTACCACCAGGTTTGTCATCTCCTCGCTGGTCGCCGAGGGCGACGAGATCGCCAAGGCCCTCGCCGTCGAGATCGGCCACCGCCAGGAGGTGGTCGTGGTCGATGCGGCCGGCCTGGCCGCCGAGATGGATCTTGAGCGGCCCGGCTATCGGGTGGTGTTCGGCATGGACGCGATCAGCCCGGGGACGCTGCCGTCGCTGCGCCGGGTGCTGCGCGAGGGGCCGGGGCGCGGCGTGCACCTGCTGTCGTGGTGGCGCGGGCTGCGCCGGT
This sequence comes from Actinoplanes sp. NPDC051405, assembly GCF_055586185.1. Taxonomy (NCBI): domain Bacteria; kingdom Bacillati; phylum Actinomycetota; class Actinomycetes; order Micromonosporales; family Micromonosporaceae; genus Actinoplanes; species Actinoplanes sp. NPDC051405. The sequence continues at coordinate 36,587 of NZ_JBVJIR010000033.1, read as the reverse complement.
TCAGCGAGGAGACCGGCGGCAGTGCGGGCCGGGAGGACGTGGCCGGCCTGGTATTCCTGAACGTGCCGCAGCAGGACGTCTGCATGATGGTCGGCAAATCGCTGGACTGGCAGCCGCGGGAGAACCGGGCGCTGCTGCACGACCGGCACGCCGACCGTACGGTGACGATCGTGCCGTTCGTCGAGCCCGAGAGTGACCAGGCATGACCGACCGCAGCGAGGGTGTGACACCGGAGGCTGTCGCCGGGCCGTGGGCCGCGTATCTGGCCGCTGCGCAGCGTCTTGACGCGGTGCGCCGGGCTGCTAGTTCGGCGGCCGGCGAGCAGGCCGCCACCCTGCAGGCCGCGCAGCAGGAACTGGTGTCGGTCCGGGCCCGGCTGGCGCCGCAGCGCGCCCGGCTGGTGCAGGACCTGGGCGTCCCGGTGGCCTCGCTGACCGCACAGCCCGGCGAACGTGCCCTGGCCGCGCAGAGCGTCGCGGCCGGCCCGGAGGCGATCCTGGCGGCGCTGCGGCAGGCGCGCGGCACCGCGGACGCGGCCGACGCCGCCATGCTCAACGGGGCCGGGCCGGCGGCGCCGTGGCGGCCGTGGGCCCGCAACCTGCTGGTGTACGGGCCGTTCGCCGCCGCCGTGCTGATCGTCCAGATCGTGCTCTACCTGATCGCTCCGTCCGGTTCCCTGCCCACGTACGCGCTGCTGTGCGGGCTGAGCATGCCGTTGCTGGCGTTCGGGCTGGGCTGGCTGACGATCGGCTTCGTCTACGGCGGCGGCCCCGCGAAGGTGGACCGCACGCCGATCGTCGGCGCGATCGCATGCCTGACGCCCGTGCTGCTGACCTGCATGGGCGTCGGCCTGCTCGCGTTCATCCGGTGAGGAGGGGCTGACATGGCCAGCGTCGAAGAGGTCAAGGCGAACGTGGCGGCGTCCGTGGACGGCACGCAGCGGGCGGTGGCGAGCATCCAGCAGGTCACGGACCAGCTGGACGATGCGCTGGCCCTGCTGCGGATGACGGCCATCGGATCGTTCCATCCGTCGGTGGCCACCGCGATCGCCCAGCTCGAACAGGCCCGCACCCGGCTGGACGAGGCCCAGACCCTGGCCCGGTCGGCGATGGACAGCGCCGACGCCTACCGCATGATCGTGTGACGCTCAATCAGGCAGGGCTGCGGTGAGGTCGATCTCGACGAGCTGGCCGCCGAAGCCGAGCGCCGCCACTCCCAGCAGCGTGCTCGCCGTGGTGAACGCGGGGGCCAGCTCCGAGGCCATCAGCCTGTCCCACACGCCGGCCAGCACGGCCGATTCCGTGCTCACCACATAGATCACCGAGCGGGCCACGTCGGACGGCTTCGCACCGGCCGCGGCGAGCACGGCCAGGCAGTTGGCGATGACCTGGTCGGTCTGGACCGCGTAGTCGCCCGGGCCGACAACCTTGCCCGTGACGTCGAGGGGGCACTGGCCCGCCAGGTGGGCGAGGCGGCCAGCCGACGTGATCGTGACGTGGCTGTAGCCGGGCGGTTCGTGCACACCGGCGGGGTTGAACTTCTCGAGCATCGCGCCAGTATCGCGAATCGGCCGGCGATCAGCGCGCGTTTATCAGCGCCATCGCTTCGGCGCGGACCTTGCCGTCGCTCTGGAACGCGCCGCGGACGGCCGAGGTGACCGTGCGGGCGCCGACCTTGCGGATGCCGCGCATCTCCATGCACATGTGCTCGCACTCCAGCACCACGATGACGCCCCGGGGTGCGAGCTTCTCCATGAGCAGGTCGGCGATCTGCGAGGTGAGCCGTTCCTGCACCTGGGGGCGGCGGGCGAAGACCTCGACCAGCCGGGCCAGCTTGGACAGGCCGGTGATCCGGCCGTCGACGCCGGGGATGTAGCCGATGTGCGCGACACCCTTGAACGGCAGCAGGTGATGCTCGCAGAGACTCATGAGCTCGATGTCGCGGACGAGCACGAGCTCCTCGTGGTTCGCCTCGAACGTCGTGGTCAGCACCTTGGCCGGGTCGACCCGCAGACCGGCGAAGAGCTCCGCATAGGCCCGGGCCACGCGGGCCGGGGTGCGCTGGAGACCGTCGCGGTCCGGGTCCTCACCGATGGCGATGAGGATCTCCCGGACCGCTTTCTCGATGCGGGCCAGGTCGACGGCCTGCTCGACCGGGGTTCCGGTGAGCTTGCCGTCGACCAGACGCGCGGCGAGGTAGTCAGGCTCGTCGGAGTCGTTGGGCTCCGTCGAGCTGCCGTCGGTGATCAGTGGTTGCCTTCCACCGAGCCGTTCGGCGTGCTGCCCGCACTCGGGTTGACGCCCCCCACGGCGACCTGGCCGTCGGCTTCCGCCTGGGCCTTGAGCTTGTCCCGCTCGGCGGGGGTGAGGACCGGCGGCGCCTCGGACGGGAGCCGCTTGCCGAAGCCGTTGAACGGGGCCATCGGCGGCCGCTTCTGCACCCGGGCGCAGATGCGGTTCATGTCCTCCTGGGTGATGGTCTCCTTCTCGATGAGCTCGAGGACCATGTTGTCCAGGACGTCGCGGTACTCGACCAGGATCTCCCAGGCCTCGTCGTGGGCCAGCTCGATCAGGGCCCGGACCTCGGAGTCGATGTCGGCGGCGACCGCGTCCGAGTAGTCCTTCTCGTGGCCCATGTTGCGGCCCATGAACGGCTCGTCGCCGCTGGTGCCGTACTTGACAGCGCCGAGCTTGGAGCTCATGCCGTACTGGGTCACCATGGCGCGGGCCAGGCCGGAGGCCTTCTCGATGTCGTTGCCGGCACCGGTGGTGGGCTCGTGGAAGACGAGCTCCTCGGCCGCCCGGCCACCCAGCGCGTACGCCAGCGTGTCGATCATCTCGGCGCGGGTCTGGGTGTACTTGTCCTCGGTCGGCAGGACCAGGGTGTGCCCCAGCGAACGGCCACGGGGAAGGATCGTCACCTTGTGCACGGGCGCGGAGTGCGGCAACGCGTACGCCACCAGCGCGTGCCCGCCCTCGTGGTAGGCGGTGATCTTCTTCTCGTTGTCGCTCATCGCGCGGGAGCGCCGCTCCGGGCCGGCGATGACCCGGTCGATCGCTTCCTCGAGGTAGAAGTTCGAGATCGCGCGCTTCTCGTTACGGGCGGTCAGCAGCGCGGCCTCGTTGATCACGTTGGCCAGGTCGGCACCCGAGAAGCCGGGCGTGCGGCGGGCCACCGAGTCGAGGTCGACGTCCGGCGTGAACGGCTTGCCCTTGGCGTGCACCCGCAGGATGGCCTTGCGACCCTCCATGTCCGGGTTGTCCACCGGGATCTGCCGGTCGAAGCGGCCCGGGCGCAGCAGCGCCGGGTCGAGGATGTCCGGCCGGTTGGTGGCGGCGATGAGGATGACGCCACCCTTGGTGTCGAAGCCGTCCATCTCGACGAGCAGCTGGTTGAGCGTCTGCTCGCGCTCGTCGTGACCGCCGCCCATGCCGGCACCACGGTGCCGGCCGACCGCGTCGATCTCGTCGACGAAGACGATCGCCGGGGCGTTGGTCTTGGCCTGCTCGAACAGGTCGCGGACGCGGCTCGCGCCGACACCCACGAACATCTCGACGAAGTCGGAGCCGGAGATCGAGTAGAACGGCACTCCGGCCTCACCCGCGACAGCCCGGGCGAGCAGGGTCTTACCCGTGCCCGGCTGGCCGAAGAGCAGCACGCCCTTGGGGATCTTGGCGCCCAGCGCCTGGTACTTCGCCGGGTTCTGCAGGAAGTCCTTGATCTCCTGGAGCTCCTCGACGGCCTCGTCGGCCCCGGCCACGTCCGCGAACGTGGTCTTGGGCATGTCCTTGGTCAGCATCTTGGCCTTGGACTTGCCGAAGTTGAGCACGCGGGAGCCGCCGCCCTGCATCTGCGACATGAACAGCAGCAGCAGGATGACGAGGATGGCGATCGGCAGCAGGTTGACCAGCAGGCTCAGCAGGATGCTGTCGCCGGAGACGGTGGCGTTGACCGTGCCGGTGATCCGGCCGGCGGCCTTGGCCTCCTGGACGTCGGCCCAGATCTCATCCGTGAGTTCGTACGGATACTGGGTCTCGATCTTGTCCGTGGACTTGCCGTCGAACCGCTCCGGTGTCGCCAGTTCGAGCTGGAGCGTCTGCTCCTTGTCCTCCTGGATGACCTTCTTGATGCCGGGCTGGTTGAGTCGTTCGAGGACGACGGAAGTATCAACTCGCTGGTAGCTCGGACCACTGGTGAAGAATGAGCTCAGCGCAATCGCACCGATGATCACCAGAATGATCCAGACCACCGGGCGGCGGAAGAAACGCGTACGTTCCATACTGTTGTCGGGCGCCTGATGCGCCCGGACCCTCCTGATCGGCGTCCTGGTCACCTGGGTTGACTTGCCTCCGCCACCGGGCGCCGATGAAGGCTTTCCCCGCGGTGGAGACACTGCCGCATCGGTAACCTGAAGCCGCTCCGGCAAACCCCACCGGTGCGACCGCTACCGATCCGACCCCTCCGGCGCTTGTGACACTGCGCCATCGGTCACTCGACCGTACACCGTGGCCGCCTCTTGCGACTGGTCCAGCCCGGCCTCCGCGACCCCTCCGGTCACCCCTTGTTCACGCCGGAGCCCCGGCTAAACAGGCACAGAATCGGACAATACAGCCCGGTTACGGACCATGCCGCCGATTCCTGAGAGTCGGCTGGGAGACCGTTCAGCTACGGGCGTACACCTCTGGCTTGAGCACTCCGACGTACGGGACCTCGCGGTAACGCTCCGAGAAGTCCAGTCCGTAGCCGACCACGAACTCGCTGGGGATGTCGAAGCCCACGTACTTCGTCGGCACCGGCACCTTGATCGCGTCCGGCTTGCGGAACAACGCCACCACCTCGACGCTGGCCGGCTGCCGGGACTGCAGGTACTTCATCAGCCAGGACAGGGTCAGGCCGGAGTCGACGATGTCCTCGACGATGACCACGTGCCGGCCGGTGATGTCGCGGTCCAGGTCCTTGAGGATGCGCACCACCCCGGAGGAGGTCGTGCCGGAGCCGTAGGACGAGACGGCCATGAACTCCATCTCGGAGGAGGGGCCCTGCCGGCCCAGCGCACGCGCGAAATCCGCCATGAACATGACCGCGCCCTTGAGCACGCAGACCAGCAGAATGCCGCCCTCGGCCTCCGCGTAGTCCGCGGCGACCTGCTTGGCCAGCTCTTCGGTCTTCTCGCGGATCTGCTCCTCGGAGATGATCACGCGGTCGATGTCGGCGTCGTACCATGAGCCGTCTGCCATGCGCCTAGCGTGCCGCATCAACGTGGCCGGTCGTGGCCGGGGGCAGCGGTCCGTGCCCGTCCAAGCGCTGGTTATGGGGCGAATCAGGCCCCGGCGTCCGGACCGGGAGCACGGACAGTGACAACTGTCACAAGGCGGCGGGCACCAGGTCACCCGCTCGGCGACCCACGACGATCCCCCCGGGCAGCGACGCGGGGCCCTGGCCGTGCCAGTCGGTCACCAACGCGTCCAGCGCGAGAACGTGCCGGTGCGAGAGCGCGGCGCCCGGCGCACCCAGCTCGCGGGCCCAGGCGTGCAGCACCCGGCTCCGGATGGCCGCGGGCAACGCGGCCAGGGCGCCCACCGAGAGACCGGCGCCCGACCGGCACGCGTCGAGGGCCTCCGCGGCGACCCCGTCGAGGTATCCGACGTCGGTGGCGACCAGCGAGGCGGTCCGCGCCAGGTTGGCGACCACCGCGGGGCCCAGCGCCGCGATCAGCGCCGGCAGGGCGTCGGCCCGGACCCGGGACCGGGTGTACGCGGGGTCCGTGTTGTGCGGGTCCTCCCAGGCCGCGAGGCCGAGAGCGGCACAGGCCTTGCGGGTGTCGGCCCGGGTGACGTCCAGCAGCGGCCGGACGAAGACGCCTTTCCGGTACGGCATCCCGGACAGTCCCCGCGGCCCCGCACCCCGGGCCAGCGCGAGCAGCACGGTCTCGGCCTGGTCGTCGCGGGTGTGCCCGAGCAGCACCGTCGCGGCGCCAGTTCGAGCCGCGACGGCAGAAAGTGCCTGGTAGCGGGCCTCGCGGGCGGCGGCCTCGGGTCCGCCGGAGCGGCCGGCCACGTCGACCGTGGCGATCTCCACCGGGGCCAGCCCGGCCGACCGCGCCCAGTCGGCGACGGCGGCGGCCCGGGCCGCGGAGCCTTCCTGCAATCCGTGGTCAACGGTCACCAGCCCGGCACGCAGGCCGAGCCGGGGCGCCACGAAGGCCGTCGCGGCAGCGAGAGCGAGCGAGTCGGCCCCACCGGAACACGCGACAAGAACAAGCTGCCTAGAACCCGGCTGCGACGCCACGCCGGTCCCGGAGGCCGTCCCAGCCGACGTTTCCGAGACCTCGCGCGGTCCCGCGCCGCCAGCTGCGACCGCGCCGGACCCCGCGCCGGAGCGCAGTGCCCCGCGGACCGCGTTGCGGACGGCCGCGACCGACGCCGCGATCCTGGCCACGGCCGGTACCGCTAGGAAGCCAGCCCGACCGGCCCGTGCACCCGGGCCACCCAGGCGTCCGGGTCGCCCAGTTCGTCCAGCCGGGGCAGGGTCAGCGGCGAGTCGAAGATCTTGTTGAAGCCGGCCATCCCGACCCGTTCGACCACGCCGTGCACGAACTTGTGGCCCTCCGCGTACTGCCGCATCTTGACCTCGATGCCGAGCAGCCGGCGGATCGCCTTCTCCAGCGGGTTGCCGCTCTCGCGGCGCTGGTTGAACTTGGCCCGGATGGACTCGACCGAGGGGATGACCTCGGGCCCGACCCCGTCCATGACGAACTCGGCGTGGCCCTCCAGCAGCGTCATCAGCGCGGTCAGCCGGTCCAGGACCGCCTTCTGCGCGGGGGTCTGCACCAGGTCGATGACCGAGGAGCGGCTGTCCGGGTCGCGCAGGGCGTCGGAGAGGGTGGCCACTCCGCGGCGCATCCGTTCGAGGATGTGCTCGCCGTTCTGCGAGGCGTCCACGAACGCCTGGACCTCGCCGAGGAAGTAGCCGCGCATCCACGGCACGGCCGTGAACTGCGTGCGGTGGGTGACCTCGTGCAGGCACACCCAGAGCCGGAAGTCGCGCGGGTCGGCGCCGATCTTGCGCTCCACCTCGACGATGTTCGGGGCGTTGAGCAGCAGCTGGCCCGGCTCGGCGGAGAAGACCTCGTACTGGCCGAGGACCCGGCCGGAGAGGTAGGCCAGCACGGTGCCGGCCTGCACGCCGGTGACCCGGGAGCCGATCGCGTCGGCGACCGCACCGGGCTGTTTGTCGCCGGAGAGCCGGGTGACCAGCGGGATGATCACCTGCTTGAGGCCGGCGATGTTGACCGCCGCCCAGTCCTTGCGGTCGACGACCCGCACCGGCGGGGCCTCGACCTGGGCCGTCAGCCCGGTGTAGGCCGCGACGTGCCCCGCGGCCTCCTCGGTCAGATCGCGCAGCTGCGCCACCACCTGCGTGGCTTCCTCGTAGGACACCGCGGGTCCGGATTTCGACAGCGCGCCCGCGGTGGCGGCGGCCAGATCCCAGTCAACGAACTGCGCCATGCCGTCCACCGTACCCGCGTCCGACCAGCCGCCTGCCCTGAGAAATCCCCTAGGTGCAGCCGCAGGTGACCAGCTTGGCCGCGATCCTGTCGAGCGCCTGCCGGGCGGCGACCGACTCGCCGGTGCGGTCGGCCATGATCGCGAAGACCAGCAGCCGGCCGTCCGCGGTGACCAGCTGGCCGGAGATCGTGTTGACCCCGGTCAGCGTGCCGGTCTTGGCCCGGACCAGGCCCTGGCCCACCCGGTTGGGCGCCGGCGTCACGAAACGGGTCCGCAGCGTGCCGGACCAGCCGGCCACCGGCAGCCCGCCGAACATGGCGCTGAGCTCGGGATTCTTGCCACTGGCGGCCAGCTTCAGCGTCTCGGTCAGCAGGTTCGGGCTGATCCTGTTGCGCCGGGACAGGCCGCTCGCGTCGGACAGCGCGGCCTCGTCGGCCGGCAGGCCCAGCTCGCCCAGCTTGGCCACCATCGCCTCGGCCGCCCCTTCGAAGGACGGCGCCTGGCCCGCGGCCAGCGCGACCTGGCGGGCCAGCGCTTCGGCGATCACGTTGTCGCTCTGCTCCAGCATCCAGTCGACCACGTGCACCAGCGGCGGCGATTCGACTTTGCCCAGCTCCGCGCCGGGCGCCGGGGCCGCACCGGCCGCGGCGGACGGCGCGGCCGAAGGTGTGCCCGACTCGACGGCGGCGGGCGCTTTGCCCTTGCCCACCTTGCCCGGCGCGAGGCCGAGCTGCTTGGCGAAGGCGCGGCCAGCGGCCAGCGCCGGGTCCGAGAAGCGGGGGTCGCCGCCGAACTCGTTGTGCACCGGCTCGATCCGGCCGGCGTTGGTCATCAGCGGCTGGATCTTGGCCACCTGCCCGCCGCCGATGACGTCGCCGTCCCAGCCGAGCGCGGTGAGCGGCCCCTCGTACAGCGAGGTGTCGATGGTGACCTTGGTCGGGGCCTGCCCACCCAGCGCCGTCTTGACCTGGGCGGCGAGCTTGTCCAGCCGGGCCGCGCCGGGGAACTGGCCCTTCGCCCCCACCGACATGGTGGGGTCGCCGCCGCCGATCAGCACGACCTCGCCCGGCTGGGCGCCGGCCACCGCGCGGGTGGCGAGCCGGTGGGCCGGTCCCCGGGCCGCCAGCACGGCGGCCGCGGTGAGCAGCTTGGTGGTGGAGGCCGGCGTGGTCATCGTGTCCGCGTTCTGCTCGAACAGGGACTCCCCGGTCGCGACGTCGGCGATCGACACGTTGACCTGCGGGCCGAGCGGCCCCGCCTTGAGCAGCGAAGCGATCGCCGCGCGGACCCCGGCGGCGGTCGGCGCGCTGCCCGAGGTGTCCGCCGCGGCCAGCACGGGCGTCGGCGTCGGGTCGGGAGTGGGGGCCGCCGAGGGGGTCGAGGCGGGGTCCGCGGACAGCCAGCCGTCCACCGGACCGGGCCGGACCACCAGCACTCCGGCCGCGGCGACCACGACCAGCACGAGGGCTGCAAGAACCGACAAGACGACGGTACGCCGCGACTTACCCGTACCCGGCTCCGCCGCTGCCGGTACCCCGGCTGGGGGAACGGCCGGGCCTGGTGCCGGACTTCCGGGCTGACCCGGCGGGTCGGCCGGGGGTTGCGCCAAGGGTGGGGTCACCGGGGCCGGCTGGGGCGCAGGGGCCCCCTGAGCAGCCTGGGGCTGCGGATGAGCGATGTTCAGCGGCACCGAGGCGCGGCCGTAGGTCGTCCCGGCGGGACGTGGCGCCGGCGGTGTCACCGGCGCTGCGGCCGGCGGCACACTGGCCCGCCCTACCGGCGAATGACCGTTTTCCGGTCCTGACACGCCGTCGTACTCAGGAGTGTTCTGTGAATCTTGCCTCCCCACGAGCCCCTCCTCCGTACGTGGCGTCAGACTTAGGGGAGACTACAAACATCCGGCACACCGGTGCGCGCGGATCCTCGGGGCCGATTCCTGCTCCCGCTCCGTCGCCACGCCCTGCCGGGTCCGACTGCGGGGCTAACAAGGGAGCGAACGATGGATTTCGACGTCTTGGTTGAGATCCCCAAGGGCCAGCGGAACAAGTACGAGGTCGACCACAAGACCGGCCGGATCCGACTGGACCGGACGCTCTTCACCGCGACGCAGTATCCGGCTGACTACGGGTTCATCGAAGGCACTCTGGGGCAGGACGGCGACCCGCTGGACGCCCTGGTGCTGATCCAGGAGCCGACCTTTCCCGGCTGCCTCGTGCGGGCCCGGGCGATCGGCATGTACCGGATGACCGACGAGAAGGGCCGCGACGACAAGGTGCTCTGCGTGCCCTACGAGGACCCCCGCCAGGAGCACCTGCGCGACATCCACCACCTCGGCGAGTTCGACCGGATGGAGATCCAGCACTTCTTCACGGTCTACAAGGACCTCGAGCCCGGCAAGTCGGTCGAGGGCGCGACCTGGACCGGCCGCGTCGAGGCCGAGGAGGAGATCCGGGCGTCGTTCAAGCGCGCGGAGGCCGCCGAGCACCACGACGAGGGTCACTGATCTGACAGGACGCGGCGGCCTGGTCGCTCGACCGCCGCGTTTTTTCGTCGCCCGGGTCAGATGCTGAGGTTGCTGGCCATGCCGTAGAGGCCGATGACCGCGCACGCCACCGGGATGACCGCCACCACCGCGAGGGTGTCCAGCAGGTCGGCGGCCCGTCCCAGGTACGGCGACGGGGGCCGGCGGGTCCAGGTCGCACCGGCGCCGACCGTGGCCAGCGCGACCAGCAGGACCGTGACGCCCAGGCCGAGCAGCATCGCCTCGCCCGCACCCCAGAGCAGGTCCACGCCCAGGGTGAAGAGGCCGAACAATCCGGCGGAGATCAGTGGCAGCCGCTGGCGCAGGGTGACGAACAGCCGGCAGCGCAGCAGCAATGCCGCCACGGCGAGACCGGTCAGGATCTGCGCGGACAGGCCGCCGGCGGACGCCAGCACCACGAAGGCGCCCACGCAGAGCAGGGCGTGCCCGATCAGCAGGCCGGTGAGCAGTTCCTCGGTGCGGCTGACCGCGGCGAAGACCCGGGCCCGGTCCGGCCGTTCCCGCGCCGCGTCCATCGCTGAGCTGCGGGCCGGGGCGCCGGTGAAGCTCTGCTCCGCCTCGCTGCCGGTGGGCAAGGTCACCGGCGGCGTGGGCATCTTGCCCAGGCGGATGGCCAGCAGCGGCAGCGCGCCGATGCCGCAGACCAGCGCGGAGAGCAGGATCGCCGCGGCGCCGGCGGCCGAGGTGAGCAGGGCGACGAGGGCGGTCAAGGCCCCGAACAGGCCGATCATGATGCCGGCGGTGAAGATTCGCAGGGATGCGGCCACGCCGACCGCACCCAGGGCGGCGACCAGCAGCAACGCCACCGAGCCGGTCAGCAGCTCGGGCCCGCCGATCCAGGGCAGCAGCGCGAAGACGCCGACCGGGTCACCGGAGGCGATCAGCACGGCGCCGCCGATGAACGCGTACGGCAGCGCGCAGCCACCGAGGACCGCCCCGGCGCGCGCGTCCCCGTACGCCCGGGAGGCCGTGATGCCGGCCAGCGCGAGCAGCAGGCCGACGCCGAGCCCGAAGAAGGCCGCGCCGCCCCAGGCGGGTCCGGCCGCGAGCACCGCGAGCAGGCCGACGGCCAGCAGCACCGCGCAGCCGGCCAGAGTGGCCGTGCGGGTCGAGGCCGGCGACCAGATCGTGCCGCGGCGCCGGGCGCCCTCGGCGATCGCCTCGACGACGTCGTCGTACTCCAGCTCGGGCCAGTTGTCCCGGGCCGGCACCAGGTGCAGCACCTCGCCGTCGCGCACACCCTGCGGGAACAGGCCCTGGGCGGTCGCCAGCGCGACGCCGTCGGTGCGGCGCAGCAGCCAGCCGCCGTGCTTCTCACCGTCGTCGGCCAGGCCCTCGCCGGCGTGCCGGAGGACCTCGGGCAGCAGCTCGGCCAGCGGTACGTGCTCGGGCAGCGCCACGTCGACCCGGCGCTGCGGCGCGCTGATCGTGACTCGGGCCAAGCCCACGCTCATGACAGCGCCACCTCTCGCATGCGCTTCCGGCCCTCGCGGTCGCGGCCGTCGCCCACGATCTGCGGGCGGCGCTCGGTGCAGGCGGTCATGCCGTTATTCCCATCGATGGTGAGGAGGCTGCGGAACTGAGGGGACTTTACCTACCATGAGCCCTGCGCGGTGACCGGTCGCTGGTCATGCGGACGGGGCACAGCCACCACCCGCCAAAGTGGATGATGTGCGCAAGGCGGGTGGTTGCGGATGAAAGGGACACTCTCGGTATGAGCACGGTGGTGATCAAGCGGGCTGCCCGGCGGCCGGCGCCGGAGATCCCGACCGGCGAGCTCGCCGTCGATCCACCGCCCGAGATCCCGCAGGCGGTCGGCGGCCGCTGGACCCAGGCGATGATGGTGCTGCCGATGCTCGGCGGCTCGGTCGCGATGGCCATGATGATGGGCCGCGGTGGCGGTGGCGCGTTCTCCTATGTGGTCGGCGGCCTGTTCGGCGTCTCGTCGCTGGCCATGCTGGCCACGTCCTTCGGCGGCAGCGGCGGGCCCAAGAAGGCCGAGATGATGGCCGCCCGCCGGGAGTATCTGCGGCATCTGTCCGGCCTGCGCCGGCGCGTGCGCGACACCGCCAGCAAGCAGCGCATCGGCCTGTTCTACCGCCACCCCGACCCGCAGCAGCTCTGGTCGACCGCCGAGAGCCACCGGGTCTGGGAGCGCCGCTCGGCCGACCCGGACTTCGGGGTCGTGCGGCTCGCCGTCGGCCCGCAGACCCTGGCCACGCCGCTGATCCCGCCGGTCACCCGGCCGCTGGAGGATCTCGAGCCGATGACCGCCGGCGCCCTGCGCCGGTTCCTGGACGCGTACTCGGTGGTCCCGGACCTGCCGGTGGCGGTCTCGCTGCGGGGCTTCGCCCGGGTCTTCATGCGCGGGCAGGGTCCCACCGGCGAGGCCGACGCGCGCGCCCTGACCCGGGCCGTGCTGGCCCAGCTCGCGGTCTTCCACGCCCCGGACGATCTGATCATCGCCGTCTGCGCCGGCCCCGAGCGCCGTGCGATGTGGGAATGGGTCAAGTGGCTGCCGCACAACCTGCACCCGTCGCGCACCGACCGGCTCGGCCAGGTCCGGCTCGTCGCCAGCGCCGGTCCCGACCTGGAGAAGCTGCTCGAGGACGTGATCGGCAACCGGCCCCGGTTCAACCCGGCCGGCAGCAGCGGCAACGGCCCGCACGTGGTGATCGTGCTCGACGGCGCCGACCTCAAGGGCGCGACCCAGCTCGACGACGGCATCGACGGCGTCACGGTGCTGGACCTCGACGACGTACCACCCCGGCTGCTGGACCGCTCACTGCTGGTGCTGGAGGTCAAGCCGGGCAGCGGCAAGCACGAACTGCACACGTACGCGATGGATCACGCCGCGGATGTCGGCACGCCGGACCGGCTCAGCGAGGAGGAGGCCGAGGCCGTCGCCCGCCGGCTGGCACCGTTGCGCCTGGCCGCGATGTCGCGTTCCGCCGACACCCCGATGGCCACCGAGATGGGCCTGGCCGAGCTGCTCAACCTGGGCGACCCGGACTCGTTCAGCGTCGCCCAGGCCTGGCTGCCCCGGCCCAACCGGGACAAGCTGCGGGTGCCGATCGGCCTCGGCGCGGACGGCGGCGCCATCGAGCTGGACCTCAAGGAGTCCGCGCAGGACGGCATGGGCCCGCACGGCCTGCTCATCGGGGCCACCGGCTCGGGCAAGTCGGAGCTGCTGCGCACGCTGGTGCTCGCGCTGGCCGCCACCCACTCCTCCGAGACGCTGAACTTCGTGCTGGTCGACTTCAAGGGCGGCGCGACCTTCTCCTCGCTGGACCGGCTGCCGCACACCGCCGCCGTGATCACCAACCTGGCCGACGAGCTGCCGCTGGTCGACCGCATGGTGGACGCCATCGACGGCGAGCTGCTGCGGCGCCAGGAGCTGCTGCGCAAGGCCGGCAACTTCGCCAGCCTGCGCGACTACGAGAAGGCCCGGGCCGGCGGGGCGGCGCTGTCACCGCTGCCGTCGCTGCTGGTCATCTGTGACGAGTTCTCCGAGCTGCTCTCCGCCAAGCCGGACTTCATTGACCTTTTCGTCCAGATCGGACGGCTGGGCCGCTCGCTCGGCGTGCACCTGCTGCTGGCCAGCCAGCGGCTCGAAGAGGGCCGGCTGCGCGGCCTCGACACCCATTTGTCGTACCGGATCGGTCTGCGGACCTTCTCGGCGCTGGAGTCGCGGGCCGTGCTCGGCGTGCCGGACGCGTACGAGCTGCCGCGCTCGCCCGGCCACGGTTACCTCAAGTTCGGCACCGAGCCGCTGGTGCGGTTCAAGGCCGCGTACGTGTCCGGGGCGTTCCGCAAAGCCGGCGGCGGCGGTCCCGGCGCGACCCGCGACGGCTCGGCGCCGCAGGTGCTGTCCTACTCGACGCACTACGTGCCCGCGCCGAAGCCGGTCAAGCCGACCAAGCCCGTGCCCGAGGAGACGCCGGCCGGCGAGAGCCTGCTCGACGTCATGGTGGCCCGCCTCAACGGTCAGGGTCCGCCGGCCCACCAGGTATGGCTGCCGCCGCTGAACCAGTCGGCCGCCCTGGACGAGCTGCTCGGCCCGGTGACCGTCGACCCGGTGCGCGGCCTGGCCTTCGCCAACCCCGAGCTGCACGGCGCCCTGCAGGTGCCGATCGCGCTGATCGACAAGCCGCGCGAGCAGCTGCGCGACGTCATGTGGTTGCAGCTCAGCGGCAGCGCCGGGCACGTGGCTGTCGTCGGCGGCGCCCAGTCCGGCAAGTCCACCGCGCTGCGCTCGCTGATCTGCGGGCTCGCGTTGACCCACACCCCGGCCGAGGTGCAGGTCTACTGCCTCGACTTCGGTGGCGGTTCGCTCGGCACGCTCAAGGACCTGCCGCACGTCGGCGGCGTCTACGGGCGGCTGGACTCGGTCGGCGTACGGCGTACGGTCGGCGAGGTCTCCACCCTGCTCGCCGAGCGCGAGGCCCGCTTCGGTGAGCTGGGCATCGACTCCATGTCCTCGTACCGGCGGCGCCGCGCGGCCCAGGCCGGGCTCAACAACGGCGCCGACACCGACCCCTTCGGCGACGTGTTCCTGGTGGTCGACGGCTGGACCACGCTGCGCAAGGACTACGACGAGCTCGAGGGCGTCATCACCGACATCGCCACCCGCGGCCTCTCGTACGGCATCCACGTGGTCGCGAGTGCACCGCGCTGGATGGACTTCCGGCCGGCGATCCGCGACCTGTTCGGCTCCCGGGTCGAGCTGCGCCTCGGCGACCCGACCGACTCGATGGTGAACCGGCGCGCGGCGGTCAACGTGCCGGAGAAGGCCGGCCGTGGCCTCGTCGAGCACCCCACGGACAAGAACAAGAGCCTGCACCTGCTGACCGTGCGGCCCGAGCTGAGCGGGGCCGGCGAGACGGCCGAGCTGGTCAAGATGATCGCGACCAACTGGACCGGGCCGGTGGCGCCGCGGGTGCGGCTGCTGCCGCCGTCATTGCCGTACGCGGACATCGACGTGGCCCGTTCCGCCGGCCTGCGCCTGCCGATCGGCATCGCCGAGTCGGATCTCCAGCCCGTCGAGATCGACTTCGCCGGTGACCCGCACTTCCTGCTCTTCGGCGACGCCGAGTGCGGCAAGTCGTCGTTCCTGCGGGCGCTCGCCACCACCGTGATGCGCCGGTTCCGGCCCGAGGAGGCCCGGCTGATCCTGGTCGACTACCGGCGCAGCCTGATGGACCTGCCCGAGTCCGACCACCGGATCGGCTACGGCATCCAGGCCGCGAAGACGCTGGAGCTGATGGAGTCCGTGGCGGGTTACATGGAACGCCGGCTGCCCGGCCCGGACGTCACCGCCCAGCAGTTGCGCGAGCGGTCGTGGTGGACCGGCCCGGAGCTGTTCGTGCTGGTCGACGACTACGACCTGGTCGCGTCCGGCCCGACCAACCCGTTGCAGCCGATCGTGGAGTACCTCCCGCAGGCCCGCGACGTCGGCCTGCACCTGATCGTCACGCGGCGGGCCGGTGGCGCCAGCCGGGCGATGTACGACCCGGTTATCCAGCGGCTGCGCGAGCTGTCGTCGCCGGGACTGGTGATGTCCGGGCCGAGCGACGAGGGCGCGCTCATCGGACCGATCCGGCCGACCCTGATGCCACCAGGGCGTGGTCGACTGATGACACGGCGTGAGGGAGTGCGGTTGATCCAGCTGTCTCATCTGCCGCCGTACTAGGCCTCGACCTGCGCCGTCACACCTGTGGTGCGATCCGCATCGACAGACCCCAGCGACAACGCGCCGATTCGGAGTAATCTCCCAGCATCGACCGTCCATCATCAGAATGGTCATGCCGCCAGTGAGCGCTGTGAGCGAAGCACCGCGTGCGTCCCGCCGATCGAGGCGCGACGATGCCGTACGCCGTCGGGCCTGCGGCGGTGCCCGTTGGTGAACGCCCGGCACCTGCCCGTCCGGCTCGCCGCCGCCACCAGCGTCGCGGGCCTGTGCATCGGCCTCAGCGGCGGGCCCGCGTTCGCCGCCAAGGCCGAGATCGAGCCCACCGCCACGGCCCCCAGCACGCTCAACGGCCCGCTCACCGAGCCGGAGCCCTGGCTCGGTGACTCGGTCCGAGCCGAGCAGTGGCATCTCAAGACGCTGAACGTGGCGGGCGCCTGGACGTACGCGTCCGGCGCCGGCGTCACGGTCGCCGTGATCGACTCCGGCGTCGACTCCGGCCACAAGGACCTCCAGGGCCAGGTGCTGCCCGGCCTCGACCTGGTCGACTCCGGCGGCGACGGCGACACCGACCTGGTCGGGCACGGCACCACGGTCTCCGCCCTCATCGCCGGCCGCGGCGACGACGAGGCGGGCGTGGTCGGCATCGCCCCCAAAGCCAAGATCCTTCCGGTCCGTGTCCTGGACCGCGAGAACCGCTACGACGACGCGCTAATCGTCGCCAAGGGCGTGCGCTGGGCCGTCGACCACGGCGCCCGCGTCATCAATCTGTCCCTCGGCGGCAACGGCAGCAGCCCGGCCCTGGCGGCCGCCCTCGACTACGCCTTCGCCAAGGACGTGGTCGTGGTGGCCTGCACGGGCAACGCGAACGCGTCGACCTCGTCCGGCGTCTGGTATCCGGCCCGCGAGCCCGGCGTGATCGCGGTCGCGGGCATGGAGAAGGCCGGCGACGTGCTGTGGTCGGGTTCGATCACGGGCAAGGAGACGGTGGTGACCGCCCCGGCGACCCAGCTGGTCGGGGCCCGCCCGGGCGGCTACTGGCGGGTGCAGGGCACCAGCTTCGCGGCCCCGATGGTCTCCGGCACCGCGGCGCTGGTCCGCTCCCGCTGGCCCACGATGTCGGCGGCCGAGGTCGTCAACCGCATCATCAAGACGGCCAAGGACCGCGGCCCGACCGGCCGCGACGGGCAGTACGGCTACGGCCTGGTCGACCCGACGGGCGCACTGACCGCCGAGGTCCCGGCGGTGCTGCGCAACCCGCTGGACACGACGGCCTCACCGGGCATCGCCGGCTTCGGCAACGCCCCGGCCTCGGGCCAGGCCCAGTCGGCGCCGAACAACGCGGTGGTGGGCGCTCGCGTCCCGGGCGCTCACGGCACGGCGGCCCGGGCGGGGGATGCCCAGCCTTCGACCTCCCCGCGCGGCTGGGGAGTGGCGGGCCTGCTGTTCATGGTGTCGGTGGTGGCGGCGATCCTCACGTTCCGCCGCTTCGCCCGCGTCGTCTGACCAACCGCGGTTTCAGTCGCCCAGCGTGCCGTCGGGGCGTCCCGCGGGCCCGATCCCGCGCGGCTCCGGGTCCTGGGGCGCCGAGGCGGCGAACGCGGCGATCGTCTGCCCGAAGAGCCCGTTCACGATCCCGCAGTCGCGGCAGACGAAGTCGTCGTCGAGCCGGCCGGTCGCACAGTGCGCACAGCTCCCCCGATCCCGCTGGTCGTGGTAGCCGCGCAGCGCCTCGGTCAACGCCCGGGCCACCGGCACCCGCAGCGGCAGCCGCTCCGTCTCGTCCCCGAGCCCGACCACCAGCTCACCGACCAGCGGCGCCGCCGGATCCAGCCCGTCGAGGCGGGCCACAAAATCGCGTAGGGCCGCCAGAACCTCGGCGGAGTGCGGCGTCGACATGCCGCACACCCTACTTTTACTCCAGTACTAGAGTAACGGCATGGGTCGCGAGCTCACCCCCGCCGAACTCCTCGTCATGGGCCTGCTGGCCGAGCGCCCGCGACACGGCTACGACCTCGACCAGGTCATCGCCGCCCGCGGCATGCGGGAGTGGGCCCCCATCGCCTTCTCCTCGCTCTACTACCTGCTGCGCAAGCTGGAAACCGACGGCCTCATCGCCCCGGTCACCGGCGGCAGCCCCCGCCGCCGTGTCTACGCGCCGACCAGCGCCGGCCGGCAGCTCACCGCCGAGGCCACCCGCCGAGCGCTGGCGACCCTGTCCCCGCCGCACCCACCGGTGCTGATCGGCCTGGCCAACGCACCGATGCTCGATCCGGCGACCACGGTCGAGGCCCTGCACGCCCGCGGCCACGCGATCACCGCCGAGCTCGAACGGCTGACCGCACACCGCGACCAGCAGGCTGCCGGCGCCCCACCGGTCGTCGCCGCCCTCTTCGACTACGCCCTCGCCATGCTGGACGCCGAGCACGGCTGGGTCCGGCGCACCATCGAGTCCCTGGAGGCCCCGGATGTCCAAGGTTGACCTCAAGCGCGACCAGCGGGCCCTCTACGCCCCGCCGACCGGCCGGTACGCCGAGGTGGACGTCCCGGTCATGCGCTACCTGGCCGTCGACGGCAGCGGGCGCCCGGGTTCCGAGAGCTACCAGCAGGCCGTCGAGGCGTTGTTCACCGCGTCCTACGCCGCCAAGTTCCTCAGCAAGAAGCTGGACCGCGACTACGTCGTCATGCCTCTCGAAGGCCTGTGGTGGTCCGACGACATGACGACCTTCCTGACCCGCGAGAAGCATCGCTGGGCGTGGCGCATGCTGATCCGCCAGCCGGACTGGCTCGACGAGCAGCTCCTGGCCGCGGCCGTCGAGCAGGCTCAGGCCAAGGGCCGGGATCCCGAGGGCCTGCTGCGGGTCGTCGAGCTCAATGAGGGCCGCTGCCTGCAGACCCTGCACCTCGGCTCGTACGACGACGAGGGCCCGATCCTGGCCCACCTGCACGACGAGCTGCTGCCCAGCCGGGGACTACGCCCGGTCGGTCTGCACCACGAGATCTACCTCAGCGACGCCCGCCGGGTGGCCCCGGACAAACTCCGCACGATCCTCCGCCAGCCGGTGGCCGCCCTCGACGGCTAAGCGCAGTCGCCCGTCTTGACGCCGCGGGTGCGTTCGATGCCCAGCCGGGCCGTGCCCGAGGCCTCCGCCGCCGTCAGCGCGAAACCGACCGTCTGGTCGTCGGCCGCCGCCGCGAAGATCACGCCGAGCACGTCGCCGTTCGGGGCCACCAGCGGGCCGCCGGAGTTGCCGCTGCGGACCTTCGCGTAGATGGTGTAGATCTCCCGGGTCACGTCGCCCGAGTCGTAGATGTCCGGGCCGGTGATGTTGCTGACCTCGCGGACCCGGGCCGACTGCGCGTCGTACGGGCCGTCCAGCGGGTAGCCCAGCACGACCGCGTTGGCGCCCGTCCCGGCCGGCTTCTTGACGAACGGCATCACCGGCGCCCGCAGGCCCGGCACGTAGATGACGGCCAGGTCGCGTTCCGGGTCGTAGACCACGACCTTGCCGTCCAGCCGGTCGTTCGTGGTCTCCACCTGCACGTTGCGGGTGCCCGCGACCACGTGCGCGTTGGTCATGACGCGCTCGTCGGCGTACACGAAGCCCGAGCCCTCGATGCGCCGCGAGCAGCTGGGCGCCGTGCCCAGCACCTTGATCACCGACTTGCGGGAGTTGACCACCACCGGGGCCTTGGCCAGCGCCGGGTCCGGCGCGGCGACCTCGCGGGCGTTGGTCCGGGCCAGGCCGCCGAAGACGTCCGGGAAGCCGTTGGTGTTCAGCGACTCGCGCAGCCCGGCGGAGAGCGCCTGGGCCTGCTCCGGCATCAGCGAGTTGATGCCGTTGAGCACGGCGCTGCTGCGGACCTGCTTGTTGATGCCCGGGAAGGGCGTCGACCCCAGCGGTACGGCGATCAGCCAGGCCACCAGCAGCACGGCGACGAGCGAGACCACCGCGCCGCCGGCGTCGTCCAGCCGCTGCAGCGGCGGGCTGCTGATCGAGCGGCGCAGCCGGGTGCCCAGCCAGCCCGCCAGGGTCTGCCCGAGCACGGCCAGCGCGAAGATCGACACCAGCGAGACGACCAGCCGGACCGTGCCGTCCGCGAACTGGTTCGCGATCAGCGGGCCCACCTGGAGGCCGATCAGCACACCGCTGAAGAACCCGCCGAAGGACAACGCACCGATGACGAAACCCTGCCGGTAGCCGCTGATCGCGAAGACCAGCATGAGCAGGATCAGGATTCCATCGACCACAAGCACTCGCTCAGAGTAGAAGTGACGGTCACGAGACCACCTCGTCGGAGGCGGCCGGCACGGCGACCGGGGTGTCGGGCAGTTCCATGAGCCGGCCGGGCTGCCACGGGCGGCTCCAGCCGGCCATGTCCAGCAGGGCGGAGACGACCCCGGCGGTGAAGCCCCAGACGAGCATGCCGCGCACCTGGAACGCCGGGCCCACCCAGCCGCTCGGGTGCCGTACCCGGATGCGGTTGGCCGGGTCGACCAGCTCGGCGACGGGCAGCCGGGCCACGTGCGCGACCTCGGCGGGCTGCCGCACGTGCACCGGGTGCGGGGCGTGCCACCAGGCCAGCACCGGGGTCACCACGAAGCGGCTGACCGGGATGTAGAGCTCCGGCAGGGTGGCCAGCACGGTCGCACTGGCCGGGTCGAGACCGACCTCCTCGTTCGCCTCGCGCAGGGCGGTGGCCGCCGGGTCGGCGTCGGTGGGATCGGCCGCGCCGCCGGGGAAAGCCGCCTGCCCGGCGTGGTTGCGCATGGTGGCGGCCCGCTGCAGCACCAGCAAATCGGGCTCGCCCGGCTGTTGCTCGCCGAGCAGCACCAGGACCGCGCTGGCCCGGCCGCCGTCGGCCGGTGCGCGCAGGGCGGTGAAATCTTCGGTACGGGCAGAGCCGACCCGGGTCAGCAGCGGCTCCCACCAGTCGGGGAGCCCGTCCGGACGCCCGCTCACCCGGTCACCGTCACGCCGGTGTGGGTCCGCACGAGAGCGCCGAGGGTGGGCTTGTCGAGGGCCTTGCCGGTGTAGAGCTCGCGGCTGCCGTCAGCGCCGATGAACACGGTGACCGGCAGGGCGACCTTGCCCAGCGCGGTGAGCAGCTGCTGGTCGGGGTCGAACAGGGTCGGGAACGAGACGCCCCGGCCCGCGGCGAACGACGCCCCGGCGTCCCGGGAGTCCCGGGTGTCGACGCCGATCACCCGCAGCCGGCCGGCGGTCGCATCGGCCAGCGCTTGCATGACGGGCAGCTCCTCGCGGCACGGCCCGCACCACGAGCCCCACAGGTTGATCACCGCGGGCCCGCGCAGGGCGGTGAGCCGGACCGGGGTGCCACCGGTGAAGCACGGCAGCGAGACATCCGGCAGATCAGCAGCGGGCCCGGTCCCCACCGGATCTGCCGAGTCGGACGGCCCCGCAGACGGCAGGCTCGCGGAATCCAACGACCCCGCGGAGTCGGCCGAGGCCGCCGAGGCCACGGAGGCCGCCGAGGCCACGGAGGCCGCCGAGGCCGGGGACGGCAGGGCCGCGGACGACGCCGAGGCCGCGGAGTCCGCCGAGGCCGCGGAGTCCGCCGAGGCCGGGGACGGGAAGGCCGCAGACGACGCCGAGGCCGCGGAGTCCGGCGTCCCCGCGGAAGAACGCGAGGCCGCGGAAGAACGCGAGGCCGCGGAAGAACGCGAGGCCGCGGAAGACGGCAGGGCCGAGGAAGACGGCGCTGCCGAGGAAAGCAAGGGCGCGGAGAGCGCAGCGCAGTCGGTGAAGGGTGACGCTGCGTCCTCGGCGGGTGACGATGGTGGCACCTCGGTGGCCGTGCACGCGGCGAGCAGCAGCGCCAGGGGTGGCGTCAGCCACCGCGCCAGCACCGGCCCGCCCCGGACTCGGCTCACGGGGCCTCCGGCGTCAGGACGGCTGCGTCCGGCACCAGGTCGGGGTCGACGCCCGCCTGGGCCGCCAGCTCCTTCGCGCGCGGGCCCTTCAGCAGCTTCGCCGCCGGGGCCGCCTCGGTCGGGCCGGTGCCGTACGAGGGGCACATCGTCGCCAGGGTGCACGCCCCGCACGCCGGCTTGCGGGCGTGGCAGACGCGGCGCCCGTGGAAGATGATGCGGTGCGACAGCATCGTCCAGTCGCGCTTCTCGATCAGGTCCGCGACCAGGAACTCGATCTTGACCGGGTCCTCCTCGTGGACCCAGCCGAAACGGTTCACCAGCCGGCGGAAGTGGGTGTCGACCGTGATGCCGGGGACGTCGAAGGCGTTGCCCAGGATCACGTTCGCCGTCTTGCGGCCGATGCCCGGCAGCGCCACGAGCTGGTCCAGCCGGCCCGGCAGCTCACCGTCGTGGCGTTCGAGCAGGGCCTGACCGAGCTTGATCAGCGAGTCGGTCTTGGCCCGGAAGAACCCGGTCGGGCGCAGGATCACCTCGAGCTCGGCACGGTCGGCGGCGGCATAGTCGGCCGCCGAGCGGTATTTGGCGAAGACCGTCGGGGTGACCTCGTTGACCTTCTTGTCCGTGCACTGCGCCGACAGGATGGTCGCGACCGCCAGCTCCAGCGGAGTGCTGAAGTCGAGCTCGCAGTGCGCGTCGGGGTGGGTCTCGGCCAGCAGTCTGGCCATCTTGCGGGCCCGGCGTTTGCGCCCGATCGGGGTCTCCCCCGCGAAGCGCTTGACCGACCGGGCGAGCACGGCCGCACCTGCGGTGGCGGCGACGACGGGACGACTCACGCGAGCAAGAGTACGTCGCACCCACGACCGCCCCGGGTCACATACCCGTCACCGGGGCGCCGCGATGGATCCGTCCTCACCGATGGTCGCGGCGGTGTCACCGAAGTCGTCCGCCGAGAGCTCCCGGACCCGGGCCAGACCGCGCTCCTTGTCGCTGTCCCGGACCGGCTTGCCGGTGCTGTCCAGGTACGTCGACAGGAACTTTCCGCCGGTGAAGCCCCCCTCGCGGGTCAGCGTGACGTGCAGGATGCCGCCGTACTTGAGGACGCCGTCGCTGCTGAGCGTCTTTCCGCCGCCGGCGAAGTTGCCCAGGCTGTACGCGATCAGCTTGCCCTTGTAGAACTGCATGCCGCGCAGCACGTGCGGCCCGTGCCCGACGACGACGTCAGCGCCCGCGTCGATGACCGTCTTGGAGAACTTGATCGGGTCGCCCCGGTTCTCCCCGAAGAAGGTCTCGTTGCCCGGCCGCACGTGGATCTTGTCGGAGCCCTCGGCACCCATGTGCACCTGCACCACCACGACGTCGCTCTGTCCGGCGGCCTCCTCGATCACGGCCCGGGCGGCGTCGAGGTCGTTGAGGTTGTTCGCGCCCGCGTACGAGGAGAAGCCGACCACCGCGACCTTGATCCCCTTGACCTCCACGACGGTGATCTGTCCCTCGGCCCCGGTGTGCTCGAGCCCGGCCGTCTCCAGCGCCTTGACCGTGTTCTTGTAGCCCTGCGCGCCGAAGTCCTTGGAGTGGTTGTTGGCCGTGTTCAGCAGCTCGAAGCCGGCGTCGACCAGGTGCTCGGCGTACGCCGGCGGGGAGCGGAAGGCGAAACAGTTGGCCCGGGGTGGGCTGCCGCACTTCGACGAGCCGGTGTCGCCGGTGAGCGGCTGTTCGAGGTTGCCCATCACCAGATCCGACTTCAGGCCCTCGCGGACCGAGTCGAAGAAGCCCTTGCCGCCGTTCGCCGGGAGCTTGTTGGGCGCGCTGCCCATGATGATGTCGCCGGTCGCCGAGAACGTGAACGAGTCCTCGACCGGGGCCGATTCCGTCTCCGGCTTCCCGGAGGGGGCCGAAGCGGGAGCAGCGGCTGAGGCGGGCGGCGCCTTCCAGACCGGGGCGGCAGTGTCGGATCTCCGATCGGCCAGGGCCACGCCACCGAGGCCGGCGCCCACGAGCACGGCGACAGCGAGGGTGATCGTGAGGGCGGGGCGGCCGAACAGGCCCGGGCGGCGCGGTGGGGGGTGGGAATTCATCGACGAGGACGATACCGTCGGCCGACAAGCGGGGTCGACCGTCGAACGGCCGGTCCTTGCTCACCGAGAGCGACGATTCTTTCGACGTCCGGGGCACGACCGGTTACGCTGCGAGATCTGGATCGAGGGGTGCCCGCCCGTTTACGGCCCGCGTGCGCCTAGACTGATCGAGCGCGGCGAAGCGCGTATTCGGAGGTACAGCGATGGATGAGGTACTGGCTCGCAGCGGGATCTTCCAGGGCGTTGACCCGGAGGCTGCCGAGGCACTCGCCAAGGAGATGGAGACGATCGAGGTCCGCAAGGGCGACATCGTCTTCAATGAGGGCGAGGCGGGTGACAGCCTTTACATCGTTCTCTCCGGCAAGATCAAGCTTGGTCGCCGGGCCGCGGACGGCCGGCAGAACCTCGTCTCGATCATGGGACCGTCGGACATGCTCGGTGAGCTGTCGCTGTTCGACCCCGGTCCGCGGACGGCCACGGCCACCGCGGTGACCGACACGCGCCTGGCCCGGCTCAAGAAGTCGTCGCTGCGCCCGTGGTTGAACAACCGGCCGGAAATCGCCGAGCAGCTGCTGCGGGTGCTCGCCCGCAGGCTGCGCCGGACGAACGACGCACTGGCCGACCTGATCTTCACCGACGTGCCCGGCCGGGTGGCGAAGAACCTGCTGCAGATGGCGGGCCGCTTCGGCACCCGCGACGGTGGCGTGCTGCGTGTGACGCACGACCTCACCCAGGAGGAGCTGGCGCAGCTCGTCGGCGCCTCCCGGGAGACGGTCAACAAGGCGCTGGCGGATTTCGCCTCCCGCGCCTGGCTGCGGCTGGACGGCAAGAGCGTCATCATCCTGGATCCGGAAAGGCTCGCCCGCCGCGCGCGGGTCTGACCGGCAGAGCACCACGAGCACGACGAGGGGCCGTCCCGATGGGCGGCCCCTCGACGGCGTGTCCACCCACCTGATCAGGGGACAAAGCCGCCCTCTCATGATCCGTGTCGCACCCGGTCGGCCGCTCGTTACGGAGGTGGTCGAGAGGCACTACACGGGTGAGAGGCGCGGGGTTTTGAAGATGGTGGCGGGCGTGCAGCGCAGGGCAGGGCAGAGGTGATCCCGTGACCGTGCTCGAGACCGCGATCGACCCGCGCAACCCGGCCTACCTGCAGAGCCGTAGCGCGATGCTGGAGCGGCTGGCGGAGCTCGAGGCGGCGCTGGAGGCGGCCCGCGCGGGCGGCGGCGAGAAGTGGGTGACCCGGCACCACGCGCGCGGCAAGCTGCTGCCCCGCGAGCGGGTCGAGATGCTGCTCGACCAGGACAGCCCGTTCCTGGAGTTGTCCCCGGTGGCGGCCTGGGGCTCGGAGTTCCCCATCGGGGCCAGCGTGGTGACCGGCATCGGCGTGGTCGAGGGCGTGGAGTGTGTGGTCATCGCCAACGACCCGACGGTGGACGGGGGTGCCGTCAACCCGTACACGGTGGAGAAGATCCGGCGGGCCGCCCGGATCGCCTCGGTCAACCGCCTGCCGCTGGTCAATCTCGTGGAGTCCACGGGCGCGGCCGCCCCGGCCGGCCCGCCGCCGGGCGGGGCGATCGCCCGCGACCTGAGCCAGCTCACCGCCGACCGGGTCCCGACGGTCTGCGTGGTCTTCGGCGCGACGACCGGCGACGCCGCCTACCTGCCGGCCCTCTCCGACTACACGATCATGGTGCGCGGGCACGCCAAGATGCTCACCATCCACCCGCAGCCGGTCCGCGCGGCCGGCGCCAACGGCCGGCCCGCGCCCGAGGTCCGCAGCGCGCCCACAGTGCCCGCCGGGGTGACCGGCCCGGCGGACCAGCTGGCCGAGGACGAGCGCGACGGGCTGCGCCTGGCCCGCCAGTGCGTCCGGCGCTTCAACTGGCGCAAGCGCGGCCCGGCGCCGCGCTGCTTCCCGCCGAACCCGCCCAAGTACGACGCCGAGGACCTGCTGAGCATGGCCGGCGCCGACCCGGCGACGGTGTTCGAGCCGCGCGAGGTGCTGGCCCGGATCCTCGACGGCAGCGACTTCGACGAGTTCAAGCCGACCCAGGGCACCGCGCTGGTGACCGGCTGGGGCGAGCTGCACGGCTACCCGATCGGCGTGCTGGCCAACCTGGGCGGGGCGTTCTCGCCGGCCGAGACGCAGAAGGCCGTGCACTTCATCCAGCTCGCCAACGCGACGGCCACGTCCCTGCTGTTCGTGCAGTACACCGGCGCGCCGGCCGCCGAGGCCCACGAGGCCGCGGACGTGCGGCATGGCGCCCCGCTGGTGCACGCCGTGGCCAAGTCGACCGTGCCGCATCTGACCCTGATGATCGGCGCCCGGCCCGCCGAGGAGGCCGGCGGCATCTACGGCCGGGCCTACGAACCCCGGTTCCTGTTCAGCTGGCCGGTGGAACGGCCGGCGGAGGGTTCACCCCCGCTCGGGAAGCTGCCCGACGACGGCGTCATCGATCCGCGCGACACCCGTACGGTGCTCGGTCTCTGCCTGTCCGCCGTGCACAGCGCGGCTGTCGAGGGCGCCGAGCACGTCGGCGTCTTCCGACCCTGAAGTCCCTGAAAGGTAGACCAGTGATCCGACGTCTTCTGGTGGCCAACCGCGGCGAGATCGCCCGCCGGGTATTCGCCACCTGCCGCCTGGTCGGCATCGAGACGGTCGCCGTCTACTCCGATGCCGACGCCGACGCGCCGCACGTCACCGAGGCCGACTACGCCGTCCACCTGTCCGGCAACACCGCCGAGTCGACGTACCTGCGGGGTGATCTGATCATCGCGGCGGCCAAGCGGGCCGGGGTCAACGCCATCCATCCGGGTGACGGCCGGCTGGCCGAGGACCCCGGGTTCGCCGCCGAGGTGGCGGAGGCCGGGATGATCTGGGTCGGCCCGCCCGCCAAGACGCTGGGCACGGTGCAGAACAAGATCGAGACGAAGGCCATGGTCGCCGAGGCCGGGGTGCCGGTGCTGCCCACGCTGACCGACCCGGCCGAGATCACCGACTTCCCGGTGCTGATCAAGCCGGCGACCGGCCACGGCGGGCAGGGCATGCGGGTGGTCCGGGACCCGGTGACACTGGCCGAGGCGATCTCCTCGACCCGTCAGGAGACCGGTGACACGGTCTTCTGCGAGCCGTACGTGGAGAACGTGCGGCACATCGAGGTGCCGATCATCGCGGACGCGCACGGGGCCGTGGTGCCGTTCGGCGAGCGCGAGTGCTCGGTGCAGCGGCGCTACCAGAAGATCATCGAGGAGACCCCGTCCCCGGCGGTCGATCCGGCGCTGCGGGAGGAGCTGTGCCGGGCCGCGATCATCGCGGTACGGGCCATCGGCTTCGTGGGCGCCGGCGCCGTGGAGTTCCTGCTGGACGAGCACGGCGACTTCTGGTTCCTGGAGCTGACCCCCACTCTCCAGGTCGAGCACGCCGTCACCGAGTGCGTGTCCGGGTACGACCTGGTCCGCCTGCAACTGCTGGTGGCCGAGGGCGGCAGCCTGCCGATGCCCGGTCCGCCGCCGATCCGCGGGCACGCCATCGAGGTCCGCATCTGCGCCGAGGACCCCGCGTACGCGTGGCTGCCCGCCTCCGGCACGCTGCACCGTTTCGCCGTACCGGATGTGGCCGGTTCGTTCCGCCCGCTGCCCCAGCCCGGCCTGCGCCTGGACGCCGGCGTGATGGACGGCACCGTGGTCGGCGTGCACCACGACTCGACGCTGGCCAAGCTCGTCGCCTGGGCACCCACCCGGCAGGAGGCGGCGCGGATGCTGGCATCGGCGCTGACCCGGACCCAGTTGCACGGCGTGGTCGCCAACCGGGACCTGCTGGTCCGCGTGCTGCGGCACCAGGCGTTCCGGGTCGGTGACGTGGACACCGGCTTCCTGGACCGGCACCCGGAGGTCTTCGCCCCGCTGCTGTCCTCGGTGGACGCCGTCCGCATCTCCTGCCTGGCCGCCGCGCTGGCCGGGGCCGCGGCCCGGCGCGCGACCGCCCCGGTGCTGCAGTCGCTGCCGTCGGGCTGGCGCAACGTCCCGTCCGGCTCCCAGACCGCCGTGTACGACGGCCCGGCCGGCCCGGTGGAGGTCGGCTACCGGATGAACCGGCACGGCGAGCTGGCCGGCTGGTGGGTCCGCGCGGTGGACCCGGAGGAGCTGGACCTGGCGGGGCTGGGCCAGGCCCCGACCCTCGACGACCATCCGCCCACGGTGGTGGTGCACGCCGACGGTGGCCGGGTGGACCTGGACGTCAACGGCATCCGGCTCAGCCTCAAGGTGCACCGGGTCGGCGACATCTCCTACGTGGACAGTCCGGAGGGCTCGGTCACGCTGCGCGAGCTCTCCCGCTTCCCGCTGCCGGCCCCGGAGACCACCGAGGGCTCGTTGATCGCCCCGTTGCCGGGCGCGGTCCGCCGGGTTCTGGTGGTCCCGGGTCAGCGGGTGCGCGCCGGTGAGCTGCTGCTCACGCTCGAGGCGATGAAGCTGGAGCACCCGGTGCACGCGCCGTCGGCCGGCGTGGTCGCCTCGCTACCGGTGCAGCCGGGCGCGGAGGTCGACACGGGCGAGCTGCTGGCGGTGCTCGACCCCGAGTAAGGGGTATCAGCCGCGGGCCAGCACCGGCCCGCGGAGCTGGTCCCGGCCCTGACCGGCCAGGCAGCGGAAAGTACGGTCGGCGCTGGTCGGCGGCAGCACCGACAACGCCCACTCGGTGCTGTCGGTACGGGTCGTCGTCCGCCGGAAGGTGGCCGTGCTGCACACCTTGCGCACGATCGGGTCGGTGGTGACCGCGTCCCGGTCGCGGGGCTCCACTCCGGACGGCAGCCGCCCGATCGCGAAGACCTCCCAGCTGTGCGGCCGGGTGCACGAGACCTTGCGGGCGGTCCGGCCGTCGTCGGCCCGCCGCGTGTAGCACTCCACCTGTTCGGGACAGTGCGCGGTGGGAGCGGCGCAGCCGGGGAGCCGGGACAGCGCCACGGGCACAGTGGAGGTCGCCGGTGCGGCCAGCCGGGTGGCGAACGACCGCACCTTCGGGCCGTGCGCGGACGCCAGCCAGGCGCCCCCCAGTGAGGTCGCGACCAGCAGGAACACGCCGAAGCCACCGAAGAGCCACTTGCGTTTGGCCCGCTTGCGGCCCTCGGTGTGCACAGTCGGCGTCTCATCAGCGCCGTGCACCTCCCGGGTGGGTGACACCGGCGGCACCGGCCGCGGGTTGCGCGGCATCGGATGCGGCTCCGGCGGTTGGAACGTCGACGCGCGGTAGACCGTCGGCGGGACCTGGTGGCCGCTGTGACCGAGGTGCACGCCGCCGAGCATCTCGCGCAGCTGCTCCGCGGTGGGCCGGGCCCGGGGGTCGTTGGCCATGCCGTACCGCAGGATCTCGGTGAGCGCGCGCGGCACGCCCGGCAGTTCCGGGATGGGCTGGTTGAACAGGTCCATCAGGGTGATCAGGCTGGGGCTGCGGTCGGACTCCCAGCGCGGCGGGCGGCCGCGCATCACGGCGTAGAGGGTGGCGCAGAGCGCGTACACGTCGACGGCGCCGGACGGCTCGGCGTGCGAGAACATCTCGGGCGGGGCGTACGCCGGCGTGAGCACCTCGAGGGTGACCGACGAGTCGCGCATCTCGCCGAGCACGGCCAGCCCGAAGTCGGCGAGCACGGCCGGGTTGAAATGCGAGTACAGGATGTTCGCCGGCTTGACGTCGCGATGCAGCACCCCGTTGGCGTGCGAGTGCACCAGCGCGTCGGCGATCTTCACGCCCAGGTCGCGGGCCTCGGCGGCGGTGAGCGGGGAGATCCGCATCCGGTCCAGGTACGACCCGTCGCACAGTTCCATGATCAGGTACGGGTGCTGGTCGACGGTCACCCCGACGTCGAAGAGGTCCACGACGTGCGGGTGCGACGACATCCGCCCGGCCGCTTTCGCCTCGCGCAGGAAGCGGGCCTGGTCCCGGGCGTTGTCCAGCGTCCTGTTCTCGACCTTGATGGCGACGTCACGACCGACGGAATCCTGCGTCGCCCGGTAGACAGTGGCGTACCCACCTCGGGCCATAACCGTCAAGCCGGACATGCCAGGCACGTACGGCGCGGGGAGGCGGCCAGGCGGGGTGTCGGTCACGGGTTAGAAAATACGCGACCGGGCGTCAGCTTCATCCCGGCACGTCAGACGCGTACGCGACAGATTCCGGCGGTTCCACGATGGAATGGGCCAGGGCGTCCCTCAATTCCTCCGCCGCGACTCGTTCACTGACCTGTTCCGAGGAGTACGCGAGCAGCACAGCCTCCTCGGCCGCCACCCGCGCGAGGTCCAGCGACCCGGCCGCCGCGTGCACCCGGGCCAGCACCATCGCGGCGACCACTCCGCTGCGGACGTCCTCGGCCGGCACCTCGCGGGCGCGCCGGATCCACGTCGCCGCCGCCTCGACGTGACCGTCGGCGAGCAGGGCGGACGCGTACGACGCCAGTGCGTGCCGGCGGGAGAAGAGCAGCGAGCCGCCGGTGTCACTGGCGATCGGGGCGAGCAGTCCGACCGCGGTGGCCGCGTCACCGGCCCGCAGCCGCGCCTCGGCGAGCAGCACCCGCGGCCCGACCTGCGCCGGCGCCAGGGGGTTGTGCGGCTCGACCGCGGTCATCACCCGGCGCGCGTCCGCCTCGGCGGCCTCCACGCCACCGCGTTGCAGCGCCACGAAGCCGCGCAGGGTGCCGGCCATGCCGAGCAGCAACGGGTGACCGGTCTTGTCGGCGTACGCCAGCGCGTCGGTGAGCAGGTCCTCGGCGTGCTCGGGCTCGTTGAGGCCACGCGCGATGGCCCCGCGGACGACCAGGGCGAGCCCGCGTCCCCAGTCGTCGGAGACCGCGGCGAAGTCCCGGTACGCCCGGCGCGCCTCGCCGTCCGCCTCGGCCAGGTCACCGAGTTCGGCGGCCGCGTACGCCTCGACCGCCCGCAGCGTGCCGACCGCCCAGCCCTCGCCGACCCGGTCACCGAACGGCAGGAAGATCCGGGCCAGCCGGCGCGACTCGTGCAGGCGTCCGGCCAGCAACCGGGCGAACGCCGTGGTGCCGCGCAGCCAGGACCGGCCGACCGGGTCGCCCAGCTCGGCGAACAGGCGGGCGGCCCGGCCGAGCACGGCGTCCGTACCCGCGAAGTCACCCCGGGTGGTGGTCACCCAGGCCAGGTTCTGCAGCGCCCAGGCCTGCCCGTGCCGGTCCCCCGCGGTGAGCGTGACCTGGTACGCGGCCGCGAACCGGCTGCTCGCCTGGCTCAGCTTGCCGGCCAGGAAGTCGGCCATGCCCAGCCGGCGCATCGCGTTGGCGCGTTCCGGGGCCAGCTCGGCCTCGGTCGCCACGTCCAGCGCCTGCTGCCAGGCCGCGACGGCCCGGGACGTGTCGCCCAGCGCCTCCTGCGCCCGGCCGACGACCAGCAACGCCTCGGCCCGGCACACCGGCTCCTCGTCGGCG
This sequence comes from Actinoplanes sp. NPDC051405, assembly GCF_055586185.1. Lineage (NCBI taxonomy): Bacteria > Bacillati > Actinomycetota > Actinomycetes > Micromonosporales > Micromonosporaceae > Actinoplanes > Actinoplanes sp. NPDC051405. The sequence continues at coordinate 5,432 of NZ_JBVJIR010000033.1, read as the reverse complement.
CTCCCGGCGATCTTCTCGCCGTAGGTCAGAGCCTCGTTGGCACGGCCCAGTCGCAGCAGGGCGCGGGCGTGCACCAGCTGGTCGGAGAGCGGCAGGCCGTCCTTGGCGATGGCGGCGGCCCGTTCCGCGTACGCGATCGAGGCGGCCGGTTCGATATTGGCCAGGGCGCGGCGGGCCATCCGGCCCAGGGCGGCCACCCCCAGCGGTGCCACGTCCCGGGCGGTCGCGTCGGGGCGCAGCCGGACCGCGTCGGCCAGCTCGACCGCGCACTCGGCGTGGGTGGCCACGAACGCGTCCCGCTCGTTCTCGGCGAGGCTGAGCCGGCTGGCCCCGTCGTAGCCCAGCGCCGTCACGGTCTCGGGCGCGGCCCACCGGGCCAGGTACGCATGCCGGTCGGCCAGGTCGGCCTTGCCCAGCCCGGCGTACGCGGCCTCGCGCATCAGCGGGGTGCTGAACGCGTATCCACCGCGGACCCGGTGCAGCATGCGACGTTGCAGCAGCTCGTCGATGGCCCGTTCGAGCTCGACGGCCGCCACCGCACCCGGCCGGGCGTCGGCGGGTGCCCGGCGCTCACGCAGAGCTTCGATGACGCCGGTGGGCACCGTGTCACCGACGACGGCGGCGTCGCGCAGGACCGAGCGCGGCTCGGTCGGCAGCGCGTCGATGCGGGCGGCCAGCACCGCTGCGAGGTCGCGGGAGAGCAGCTGGCTGCCCATCGAACCGTCGGCGAGCTGCCACTTGCCGGCGGCGTTGGCACCGACGGCCGGCATCAGCGCGCCGCGTTCCATCAGCAGCGTGACCAGCTCGGCCAGGTAGAACGGGTTGCCCTGGGCGGTGGCGAGCAGCCGGTCGGCGTCGGCCTGCACCAGCTTGCCGCCGTTGAGGTAGGAGGTGAGCAGCCGGGACGCGTCCGCGCCGCGCAGCGGCGGCAGGGTGTGGATCTCGGCGTCGGCCAGCCGGGTCAGCGCGCCCGCGGTCCGGACCAGCTCCGGGCGGCCGAGCAGCAGCAGCACGACCGGCCCTTCGAGGCGCGACAGCACCCCGCCGAGCGCGTCGATCGTCTCGGCGGTCGCGTCGTGCAGATCATCAACGATGACGACCAGCGGCGTCTCCCGGGCCAGGGCGCTGAGCAGGCCGGCGACCGCGATCGGGATGGTCTCGGTCTCCGGGCGGGTGCCACCGGTGGGCTGATATTCCGCCACCGCGGCCGGGCCGACCGGGTTGGCCGGGGCCTCGCCGTAGCCGAGCAGGGCCAGCAGGCGGTCGATGTCGAGGTCAGGTGGCTCGCCGTCACGGCTGAGCCGGGCGACGAGCTTGCGCAGCCGCTCCTCGACCACCGTGCGGTTCATCGTCGCGGCCACGTCCTTGGGCAGGCCGACGGACTTGCGCACGAGGTCGGCCAGCGGCGCGAAACGGCGGCGCTCACCGAACGCCCGGCACCGCGCCCGCAACACCCGGGCCCCGGTGTGGGTGGCGAAGCGGCCCGCGCCGACGTCGTAGCCGGCCGCCAGCCGCTTGACCTCGCCCGCGAACCGGGTCTTGCCGATGCCGGCCTCGGCCGTCATGACCATCACCCGGGGCGTGCCCGAGTCGATGACCTCGGCGAGCCGGCCGGCGACCCGGCCCAGTTCGGTCTCGCGGCCCACGAACGGGGCCTCGTCGCCGAGACCCGACCGGGTGCCCGGCGCGTCGTGCAGACCGAGCAGCTCGTACGCCGGCACCGGCTCGCGTTTGCCCTTCAGCCGCAGCGCCCGCAGCTGCCGCCAGGATGCGACGTGCCGGGTGCCGGCCGAGGTGCGCGACCCCGCGTAGACCGCACCGACCGCCGCGGCGTCGGCCAGCCGGGCTGCCGTGTTCACCGTGTCGCCGATGACCGTGTACTCGATCGAGGCCTGGATGCCGGCGACCACCTCGCCGGTGTTGAGCCCGACGCGCAGGCCCAGGGGTGCGCCGCCGCCACGCTCGTCGTCCAGCACGCGGCGGACCGCCCGCTGCATGCTCAGGGCGGCGCGGACCGCACGCTCGGCGTCGTCCTCGTGCGCGACCGGCGCGCCGAAGACGGCCATGATCCCGTCGCCGGTCAGCTTGTCGACGTGCCCGCCGAAGGTCTTGACCGCACCGGCCAGCGCGGCCAGCACACGGTCGGTCACGGCGCCCACACGTTCCGGATCCAGGTCCTCGGACCAGGACGTGAAGTCGGAGAGGTCGCCGAAGAGCACGGTGACGATCCGCCGCTCCGCCGCAGGCAGCGTGGCCGCGGCGGGCAGGGCGGCACCGCAGTTGTGGCAGAAACGGGCACCGGGAACGGCGACGGTTCCACACACAGGACAGGTCACAGCGGGTCCAACTGTTCCGGGGTGGGCTGTGATTCCCGCCTCAGGTAAGCGAGTTGCGCGCGCGCCGACCAAACCGCGGCGAAACGGACTCTTGGTGCGATGTCCGGATAGACGACTTCGACGATCGCCTCGGCCGAATCCGCCCCGGCAGCGATCGCGGCGCGGACCTGGCCGAGCCGCTCCTGCCGGTGGGCCAGATAGGCCCGGGCCACCGCGGCACAGTCGGGGAGCGCCGGCCCGTGCCCGGGAAGCATCAGCACACCCTCGTACGCCGCCAGCCGCTCCAGGCTCGTCAGGTACGCCGCCAGGTCGCCATCCGGCCACGCCACCACGGTCGTACCCCGGCCCAGGATGGTGTCGCCGGTGAAGACGGCCCGCTCGTCGCCGCACTCGACGAGGAAGCTGACCGAGTCACGCGTGTGCCCCGGCGTGTCCAGTACCTGAATCTCCAGGCCCTCGGCGCCGAGCTGCTCGTCGCGGCCCAGCGGCCCGGCGAGCACCCCGTGCTCCGGATCAGCCGCCAGGACGTGGGTGCCGCCGAGGAGCTCGGACAGGCGCGCGGCGCCCTCCACATGGTCGTGATGACCGTGAGTGACGAGAATGAACAGGAACGGTCCGTGTCCGGCGATCCGGGCGAGATGTCCCTCGTCGAGCGGGCCGGGATCGATGACGATCCCGTGCTCGGCGCCAGGGGCGCGCAGCACCCAGGTGTTGGTGCCGTCCAGCGTCATCGGCCCGGCGTTGGGTGCACGCAGCAGCGTCACCCACCCCGGCAACTCCACGACCTCGGCGGCCCCCATGCACCGCATCGTACGTCGCGCTGCGCTGACCGTCCGGGGACCGGATGTGCGATCCGGTCACCGGCGGTCACGACGCGGTGGCAAAACCACACGCAGTGGATGGCTCAGGCGATCTCGGCGATGACCTCGACCTCGACCGGCGCGCCCAGCGGCAGCTCGGAGACGCCGACGGCGCTGCGGGCGTGCCGGCCCATCTCACCCAGCACGTCACCGAAGAGGTTCGAGGCCCCGTTGACCACGGCGGGCTGGCCGGTGAAGCCCTCGGCCGACGCCACGAAGCCGGTCAGCTTGACGATCTTCACGAGCCGGCCCAGGCCGACCAGCGCGTCGATCGCCGCGAGGGCGTTCAGCGCGCAGTAGCGGGCCAGCTCGGTGCCCTGCTCCACGGTCACTTCCGCGCCGACCTTGCCGACGTACGGCAGTTTGCCGTCCACCATCGGCAGCTGCCCGGAGACGTACACGTAGTTACCGGACTGCACGGCCGGCACGTACGACGCGAGCGGCGGCACGACCGACGGCAGCGTCAGCCCCAGCTCCGCCAGGCGGGCGTACGCGTCGGCGCCACCCTCACCGGTCACCGGCGTGGTCACGACTTGGCCCGCTTCATGTACGCGATGAGCTGCTCGGAGTTGGGTCCGGGAACGACCTGCACCAGCTCCCAGCCGTCGTCACCCCAGTTGTCGAGGATCTGCTTGGTCGCGTGGACCAGCAGCGGCACGGTCACGTACTCCCACTTCTGCATTGCTCGTCCAGCTCCCTGTCACTCGTACGGGCTGCTCCGGGCGGCTGCCCGGCGACGGCGACAGCCTAGCCAGGCGGCCGGAGCTGCCTCGCGGCTGTCCGGATTTCGTTACGCTGAGCACCGGGGCGGCGCGGCCCCGACTCCGCCGGCCGAGGGGGCACGATGACGCAACCGCAGCAGGGCGAGACGGCACGACCCTCGTCGATCGCCGCCGCGGAGGCACCCGCGTCCGACTTCATCGACGCCCCACCTCCGGCCGAGCTGCCCGAATGGCCGCCGATCGGCGCCTATCCCGGCGAGCCCGGCCACCCGGCTCCCGCTGAGCCCGCCCCGCCTTTCGAGCGGGCCGCCACCTTCGACTCCGCGGCCGAGACGCAGGTCTTCGCGGCGCAGCCGGCCGAGACCGAGGTGCTGATCGGTGAGCCGGTGTGGCATCAGCCGCCGCCGACCGAGCCGTTCCACGCCCGCCACGAGAAGCCGGGCGAGTGGCGCACCGAGCCGCCGCCCCACCTGGCGCTGGAGCACTCGCCGCCGGCCGAGGTCCAGCCCGGCGTGCAGCACGACCAGCCGACCGAGGCCATCCCGCTGAGCATGCTGCCGCACCCGTGGGAGGTGCCGTTCGACCCGCATGCCACCGAGACCGTGCTGCTCGACGCGCCGCGCAAGCACAAGCGCCCGTTCTGGGTGGCGGTGGCCCTGGTCCTCACTCTGCTGATCTTCGGCGGCGGCACGGTCTCGGCCTATCTGCTGCTGCGCGACGCCGAGAGCGGCAAGGGCGCGCCCGACCCGGCCACCGCGGTCAACAGGTTCATGACGGCCATCTACACCCAGCAGGACCCGAAGACCGCGGGGGAAGTCGTCTGCCGCGAGGCGCGCGACGAGGAGAAGCTCAAGGCCCGGGTCGAGCAGATCAAGGGGTACGCGAACGAGTACGACGCCCCCTCCTTCCGCTGGAACGACCCGGCCGTCTCGGGGCAGACCGACGAGAAGGCCACGGTCGGCGTACAGCTCACGATGAGCACCGACGACGAGAAGACGGCCCAGCAGCAGCTGAACTTCACAGTGATCCGCAAGACGGGCTGGCTCGTCTGCGACGTGACCGGCTGAGCTCAGGCCGTACGCTCGATCTGTGGCTAGTAATGAGTGGCCGGCGCGCCTGCACGTCGTGACCGGCAAGGGCGGCACCGGCAAGACGACCGTGGCGGCGGCGCTCGCCCTCGGGCTGGCCGCGGGCGGTCACCGCACGCTGCTCGTCGAGGTCGAGGGCCGGCAGGGCATCGCCCAGCTGTTCGGCACCGACCCGCTGCCGTACGCGGAACGCCGGATCGCGACCCCGGCCCGCGGCGACGGCGAGGTCCGGGCGCTGGCGGTGGACCCCGAGGAGGCTCTGCTGGAGTACCTCGAGATGTTCTACCGGCTCGGGGGGGGGGGGGGGGGGGTGGGGAAGGGGGGGGGGGGGGGGGAGGGCACCACCACCGATCCCCGCCTGCGCGGCATCCCGCTGAACCGCGAGGGGGAAGGGGGGACGACCCCCTCTTTTAGAAGACCGCGGGG
>NZ_JBVJIR010000032.1:0-67552 GCF_055586185.1 Actinoplanes sp. NPDC051405 | reverse complement strand
CCCCTCCCCCCCCCCCCCCCCCCCCCCCCCCCCCCCCCCCCCCCCCCCCCCCCCCCCCCCCCCCCCCCCCCCCCCCCCCCCCCCCCCCCCCGCCCACCATGACCTGCTTGTGGACCCTTCCGACGGCAAGTCGACACACCATCGAAGAGAGCGTTATCTGTGCATCAATTGCACACTTGGACACGCACGGAACGATCACACGTGCGGATGTCCCACAGCTGTCCGGCACCGGCCGGGAACCCGGACGGTCGATGCCGGACAGCCGCTCCGTCGCCCGCCCGACGACCCGGGGCGCAACCGGTTCGTCCCTCGCGGCGTACGGCGGAGGTCTGGTTCACACACCGGCCAGCACGGCCTCCACGTCCACCCAGGACGACGCGGCGGCCGAGCGCTCCACCGCGTCGAGGACGAGCTGCACCTGCAACGCGTCGGCGAACGAGGGCGTCGGGTCCTGTCCGGTGGCGATCGCCTCGATCAGGTCCCGCATCTCGTGGGTGAAGGTGTGCTCGTAACCGATCGGGTGACCCGCCGGCCACCACGCCGCCATGTACGGATGGTCCGGCTCGGTCACCAGGATCCGGCTGAAGCCCTGCTCCGCGCTGGGCAGCGCGGCGTCGTAGAACTCGAGCTCGTTCATCCGCTCGAAGTCGAACACCAGCGAACCCAGCGAGCCGTTCAGCTCCACCCGCAGCCCGTTCTTGCGGCCGGTGGCGAAGCGGGTCGCCTCGTACGTGGCCACCGCTCCTCCGTCCAGCCGGGCCAGGAACAGCGCCGCGTCGTCCACGGTCACCTGACCGCGGCCCGAACTGCCGTTGCCCTCCGCCGACAGCCCGGCCGCCGCGGTGGGCAGCGGCCGCTCCTTGACGAAGGTCTCGGTCAGCGCGCTCACCCCGGTGATCGACTGACCGGTGACGTACTGGGTCAGGTCGACGATGTGGGCACCGATGTCGCCCAGCGCGCCCGAGCCCGCCACGTCCCGGCGCAACCGCCACACCAGCGGGAACTCCGGGTCGACGATCCAGTCCTGGAGGTAGACCGCCCGCACGTGACGGATGGTGCCGATCCGGCCGTCGGCCACCAGCCGCCGCATCAGCGCCACCGCCGGGACCCGGCGATAGTTGAACGCGCACATCGCCCGTACCCCCCGGGTCTGGGCCTCGGCCGCGGCCGCGGCCATCTCCCGGGCCTCGGCCACCGAATTGGCCAGGGGTTTCTCGCACAGCACGTGCTTGCCCGCGGCCAGCGCGGCCAGCGCGATCTCGTGGTGGGTGTCGCCCGGCGTGCAGATGTCGACCAGGTCGATGTCGTCACGCTCGACGACCGCACGCCAGTCCGTGGCGTGCCCCTCCCAGCCGAGCTTGGCCGCCGCGGCCGCGACCTTGTCCTCGTCGCGGCCGCAGACGACCGACATCCGTGCCGACAGCGGCAGGTCGAAGGCCCGGTTGACGGTGCGCCATGCCTGAGAATGCGCGGCGCCCATGAACGCGTACCCGACCATGCCGACCCGCAGCTGCCCCATGTGATCTCCTTCTACGCCGAAGTGGACGGACCGCTCAGAAGCCGAGCTTGGCGTACTGGGCGGCGTTCTCCTTGGTGATCGTCTCGGAGGCGAGGGTGATCTCCTTGGGGACCTGGAGCTCCACCAGATCCGACATGCCCTTGTTCTGGCCGATCAACCGGGCCAGCGAGATCGCCGACGAGGCCATCGACGGGCTGTAGGTCACCGTCGCCTTGAGCGGGCTGTTGTCGGCCGTGATCGCGTCGATGGCCGCCTTCGAGCCGGCGCCGCCGACCATGAAGAAGTCCTTGCGGCTGGCCTGGTTGATCGCCGCGAGCACGCCGATGCCCTGGTCGTCGTCGTGGTTCCAGATGGCGTCGATCTTGGGCAGGGCCTGCAGCAGGTCGGTCGCGGCCCGCTGGCCACCGTCGGCGGTGAAGTCCGCCGGCCGCCGGTTGGCGACCTTGAAGCCGAAGGACGCCAGCGCCTCGACGAAGCCCCTCGACCGCTCCTGGGTCAGTTCCAGCGAGTCGATGCCGGGGATCTCGCCGATGATCGGGTTGGTGACCCCCTTGGCCTTGAGCTGCTGGCCGATGTAGGTGCCGGCCGCGATGCCCATGCCGAAGTTGTCGCCCTTGATCTGCAGCCGGTACGCGGCCCGGTCCGGGAAGGCCCGGTCCAGGTTGACCACCGGGATGCCGGCCTTCATGGCCTCCAACCCGGAGGCGTTCAGCTCCTTGCCGTCGTGCGGCAGCATCACCAGCACGTTCGGCTTCTGTGCGATCAGGGTGGACAGCGCGGCCCGCTGGGTGGCGGCGTCCGCACCGGCCTCGACGGCGCGCAGCTCCACGTCCTTGTACGCCTGGGCCTGCGCCTTGGCGTTGTTGGTGATGGCCGCGATCCAGCCGTGGTCGGCGGCCGGCGCGGAGAAGCCGATGACCACCTTGGTGCCCGGGGCGGCGTTCGGGTTCGAATCCTGATTGCCGGTGTTGACCTGGGTGTTCTCTTGCGGCGTGTTGCTGGTGCAAGCGGTGAGCAGGGCGCCGGCACCGACCGCGGCGCCACCGAAGAGGATGCGGCGGCGGGACAAGTTCGACATGTTTTCTCCAGGGGTGACCGGGCGGCCGTCACCGGTCGCCGTGGGGGGTTGTGGGGTAGGTCAGCTCTTGGTACGACCCAGGAGTTGAGTGAGTGACTTGTAACGGAACTGCTGGACCAGCACGGCCGCGACGATGATCGCGCCCTTGACCATGTTCTGGGCCTCGGTGGAGAGATTGTTGATCGCAAAGAGGTTGGTGATGGTGGAGAACACCAGCACGCCGAACAGCGCGCCGATGATGGTGCCGCGGCCGCCGCTGAGCAGCGTGCCACCGATGATCGCCGCGGCGATCGCGTCCAGTTCGTACAGGTTCGCCATGGCGGCCTGGGCACTGGTCGCCTGGGACGTCAGCATGATCGCGGCGATGCCGCAGCAGAGGCCGGACAACGCGTACAGCAGCACGGTGTGGAACTTGACGTTGATGCCCGCCAGCCGGGCCGCCTCCGGGTTGCCGCCGACAGCCACCGTGCGGCGACCGAAGGTGGTGCGGTTCAGCAGCACCCAGCCCGCGGCCACGACCAGCGCCAGGATGTAGACCAGCAGCGGGATGCCGAGGAACCGGGTGCTGGCGATGTCGTTGATCGTGGTGTTCGCCGACACCTGGGTCTGCTTGCCGGAGATCTGCGCCGCCACACCGCGGGCCGCGACCATCATGGCCAGGGTGGCGATGAAGGGCACCAACCGGCCGTACGAGATCAGCACGCCGTTGATCAGCCCGACCACGATGCCGACCACCAGGGCGGTGAAAATCATGCCCAGAGTGCCGTAGCTCTGCGTCGCCAGCGTGGTGGACCAGACGCCGGCCACCGCGATGATCGCGCCGACCGACAGGTCGATGCCACCGCCGATGATCACGAACGTCATGCCGACGGTGACCACGCCGATCGCGGACGCCTGCTGCAGGATCGTGAAGGTGTTGTTCTTCACCCAGGTGGCGTCGCCGTACAGCTCGGGCCGGGTGATCGCGCCGATGATCACCAGGATCACCAGCACCCCGATGAGGCCGAGGTTGCGGCGCAGCGGCTCGGCGCCGTCGCCCTTGAACCAGTTGCCCCGCGACCGGGTCTGGTCGGTCGCTGGCGGTGGCGGCTCAACCGGCGGACTCTGCGCCGGCAGGCTTGCCTTGGTCGTCTGATCGGTCATGCCGGCTCCCCTTCCATCAGAGATCCCGCCATGACGAGATCAAGAACAGTGGCTTCGTCGATCTCGCTCGCGGGCGCCTCGTGGATCAGGTGCCCCTCGCGCATGACCAGCACCCGGTCAGCCAGACCGAGCACCTCGGGGACCTCGCTGGAGACCAGCAGCACACCCACCCCACGGGCGGCGAGGTCCGCAATGACCTGGTAGAGCTCGGCCCGCGCGCCGACGTCCACGCCACGGGTCGGCTCATCGAGCAGCAACAGCTTGGTCCCGCCAAGCAGCCACCGTCCGACGACGACCTTCTGCTGGTTACCGCCGGAAAGCGTGCGTACCGGCCGGCTCACGTCCCGCGGACGCAACTCCAGCGCATCGGCGGTCTCCGCCGAGGCGGAACGTTCCTTGCCGACATCGGTGAAACCACCACGCGCGTAACCGCTGAAGGTGGCCAGCGTCATGTTCCGGTAGATCGGCTCGTCCAGCAGCAGAGCCTGGCTCTTGCGCTCCTCCGGGGCCATGCCCATGCCGGCCCGGACCGCAGCCCCGATGGACGTGATCCGCTTACCGTTGAGCGTGACGGTGCCGCTGTCCGCCCGCCGGGCCCCGAAAATCGTCTCGAGCAGCTCCGAACGCCCCGACCCGACCAGCCCGGCGATCCCGACGATCTCCCCCGCCTTGACGGTCAGCGACGCGTCGGCGAACTCACCGGCCCGGGTCAGCCCCTCCACCTGCAGCAGCGGCGTGGTGCCGGTCTTGACCTCGCGCGGCGGGAAGACGTACTCGATGGTCCGCCCGGTCATCCGGCTGACCAGCTCCCGCGTGGGCGTGCTGCGCGCGGGCAGATTGGCGGCGGTGGTACGGCCGTCCTTGAGCACGGTGACCCGGTCGCCGATGTCGCGGATCTCCTCCAGCCGGTGCGAGATGTAGATGACGGCGATGCCCTGCGCGGTCAGCTCGCGGATGATCCGGAAGAGGTTCTCGACCTCGTCATGAGCAAGCACGGCGCTGGGCTCGTCCATGACGATCAGCCGGGCGTCGTGCGAGAGCGCACGGGCCATGCTGACGATCTGCTTGCCGGCCGCGGGCAGAGACCGCACCAGGCGGCGTGGCGAGATGTGCTCATGCCCGAGCCGGGCCAGGATCTGCCTCGTACGGTGCGCGGTGGAACCCCGCCGCAGGAAACCGGCGCGGCTCTCCTCGTGACCCAGGAAGGCGTTCTCGGCGACGGAAAGATCGTCGACGAGGTCGAGCTCCTGGTAGATCGTGGCGATGCCGGCGCGCATGGCGGCCTGAGGACTGGCCGGGGCGAACGGCTCACCCAGCCAGGTGATGCCGCCCTCGTCGGCGTGGTGCACGCCGGCGAGCACCTTGATGAGCGTGGACTTGCCGGCGCCGTTCTGGCCGAGCAGGCAGTGGACCTCGCCGGCCCGGACCTCGAGCTGGACGCCGTCGAGGGCGCGGACGCCGGGGAAGGTCTTGACCACGCCGTCCAGGCGCAGGACGACCTCGCCGATGCCGTCGCGTTCGCGCTGCTCGGTGCCGGCAGCCGAGCTTCCCGTGGCGGCCGTGCTTCCGGCGGGCGTGCTTCCGCTCGCCGCACTTCCGGTTGCCGCGCTTCCGGTTGCCGCGCTTCCGGTTGCCGCGCTTCCGGCGGGCGTGCTTCCGGTTGCCGCGCTTCTGGCGGCGTTGCTTTCGGCGGCCGGGCTTCCGGCGGCCGTGCTTTCCGTCGCCGGGATTGCGGTGGGCCGGTCGTCGCGGGCCGGTTCGGGGGCGGTCATGACGCCTGCTCGAAGGCCGTGTCGCTGGCCAGGACGGCCGCGCCGCTCACGCCCGCGCGGGCGCCGAGCTCGCTGAGCACCACCGGTAGGTTGCCGGTGGCCAGCGGTAGCGAGCGCCGGTAGACCACGCTGCGGATCTCGGCGAGCAGGATGTGACCGAGCTGGGCGAGCCCGCCCCCGATGACGATCATCGACGGGTTCGCGAAGCTCACCAGCGTGGCCAGCGTCGCACCGACCCGGCGACCACCGTCGCGGATCAGCCGGATACAGGTGACGTCGCCCTCCGCGGCGCCGTCGGCCACATCCCGGGCGCCGATCTCACCGTTGGCGGCGAACCGCTCGGCCAGCGCCGGGGACTCACCGCTGCGGGCCGCCGCGCCGGCATCGCGGGCCAGGGCGGCGCCGCTGAACAACGCTTCGAGGCAACCGGCGTTGCCGCAGGAACACATCGGCCCGTGCGCGTCGACCTGGATGTGGCCGATGTCGCCCGCGCAGCCGTCGACACCCCGGTAGACACCGCCGCCGAGGTGGATGCCGCAGCCTATGCCCGTACCGATCTTGACGAAGAGGAAGTCGTCCACAGAGTGGGCGACCCCGCCGTGCCGCTCCCCGATGGCCATGATGTTGACGTCGTTGTCCACGACGGCCGGGCACCCGTGCTCGCGGGCGAGCAGCTCACGCACCGGGTAGCGGTCCCAGCCGGGCATGATCGGCGGCGACACCGGCACCCCGTCCCGGAAACTCACCGGGCCCGGCACCCCGATGCCGACGGCATCGAGCCGGTCAAAAGCACCGTCGGTGCGGGCCTTGGCGAGCAGCTCATTGACCCGGTGCAGGATGACCTTCGGCCCGGACCGGATGTCAGCGCTTTCGCGGTACGCCGCGACGGGCTCGAGCCGCCCGTTGGTGACCTCGACATCGATGGAGCTGGCGCCCAGATCAACAGCGGCGAACCGAAGTCGCGGCTGCAACTCGACAAGAGTGGAACGCCGGCCACCCCGCGAAGCGGCCATCCCGGCCTCCGCGATGTAGCCCGCGGCGACGAGCCGCTCAACCTCGGCGAGCAGTCGGGGACGGGTCAGATCGAGCCGATCACCGAGCTCGGCCCGAGAGATCGGACCCTCGTCCCGCAACAAGCGCAGCAAGCGCAAATGGGGGGCGTCGACGACATGCACGGGCACCTCCGGCCGTTCACACCGCCGAAACGGGACGGTGTCACGACCGTCACACTAGGGCCCTTCCGGTGGGCTCGTCCATACCTTCTCGATGATCACCACAAACTTTTGTCGCCTGATTCAAAAGTAACTGCATCCGCCGCCCTGGACAGTAAGCCATCCGGAGCGTGCCCGTCGACGCACAGAATGCTGCCCCGGTGCCGCCTGATGGGACGATCTTGCGCGGCGGTCAGGGACGAGGAGGAAGCGACCCGGGCGTGGGGTCGCCGGCCGGGCAGGGCCTGAGGGAGAGCGCAGGGGCGGGCCTGAGGGAGCGCAGGGGCTGTCGGGCTTCGGTCGACGGGCATGCACACGCGCCGGACGCAAGGCCCGCGGGCCGCCAAGCCCGCGACAAGCACGAACCACGCAGGACGCGGGGCGCAGCGAGCGGGGCGCGAAGCGCAAGAGCGAAGCGCAAGAGCGAAGCGCAAGAGCCAACCGCAAGAGCGAAGCGCAAGAGCCAACCGCAAGAGCCAACCGCAAGAGCCAACCGCAAGAGCCAACCGCAAGAGCCAACCGCAAGAGCCAACCGCAAGAGCCAACCGCAAGAGCGAAGCGCAAGAGCGAAGCGCAAGAGCCAACCGCAAGAGCCAACAGCAAGAGCCAACAGCAAGAGCCAACCGCAAGAGCCAACCGCAAGAGCCAACAGCAAGAGCCAACAGCAAGAGCCAACAGCAAGAGCCAACAGCAAGAGCCAACAGCATGCCGGACTCCGGCCCACGCAATCCGGAACGCCAGATCGCAGGAAGGCACGGGATGCCAGGCACGGGGCGCGAAGAAGCAGGACCTTCGACGCGCAGCACCCTAGGCAGGCGCCCAGGAGACGGGACACGCCGAGCACGTGGCATGCAACCAGGCGGCGCACGGGACGCCAAACGTGCAGGCGCGGCGCGCAGGACGCGCGGGATTCCGGGCGCACGGCACGCGTCGAGACGCCGGCCGCGCGAACGCCGAGCGCAAGGCGAGCACCGCGCGAACGCCGAGCGCGGGGCGAGCACCGCGCGAGACGAGTGCGCGGGCGGAGCGGGTGGGCATGCGCGCAACCGCGCCGAGCACATGCGGGCTCCCCCAGTGCAAAGGGGTCCGCTCACCAGCCCCCTTACGTGTCGCGACGTAGATCTTGGGAAGATCTGGCCCCTATGGGGGCCACAAATTACCAAGGTCTCGGGGCCCCGACCGCCCACCGGCGCAAGGCCATCGCCGATGGCGGGAACCGCTCGGCGGGTGAGGTGAGGTTGGTTCAGCAGGACTTGACAGGGGTCCGGGGGCCGACCAGCTCCGACATCCAGTAGTAGACAGCGCCCGGACAGGCCGACGGCCGCGTACCCCGGTTGGGGTCGCGGCCGTCGGTTCGGCGCCGGAAGGGCGGTCAGTTGGTGCTCAGACCTTTTTCGCTGCCCTTCTTGAGCTTGCGGTCGTCGCGCAGCTGGAGGAAGGGTTCGTCGTCGGCCGGGTGGCCCGCGGCGATCGCTCGGCCTCGTTCGAGTTCGGCGTCGAGTTCGGCGCCCAGCATGATGGCGATGTTCGAGATCCACAGCCAGACCAGGAAGGCGATGACGCCGCCCAGGGTGCCGTACGTCTTGTTGTAGTTGGCGAAGTTTGCCAGGTACAGGGCGAAGGCTCCGGAGGCGATCAGCCAGATCACCACGGCGAAGATGCCGCCGGGGCTGACCCAGCGGAAGCCGCCGGTCTTCGCGTTCGGGGAGGCCCAGTAGAGGATCGCGAACATCAGGCTGACCAGGATGATCAGGACCGGCCACTTGGCGATGTTCCAGGTGGTCACGGCGGCCGAACCCAGACCGATGGTGTCGCCGACCGCCTGGGCCAGGTCGCCGGTGAAGACCACGATGACGGCCGACAGGATCAGCATCAGGCCGACGATCGCGGTGACGCCGAGGCGGATCGGGAGGGTCTTCCAGATCGGGCGGCCTTCAGGGACGTCGTATATCGCGTTCGAGGCGCGCATGAACGCACCGATGTAGCCGGACGCCGACCAGAACGCCGTGGCCAGACCGAGGATCGCGGCGAAGCCGGCCGTGCCCGGGTCGGAGACCTGGGTGAGCACCTGGTCGAGGAGGTCCTTGATCTGGGTCGGGGCGATCTCGCTGACGGTGTCCTGCACGGTCTGCTGGCCGTTGTCGCTGAGCATGCCCAGGATCGACACCAGCACGAGCACGCCGGGGAAGATGGACAGGACGCCGTAGTAGGTCAGCGCGGCGGCCCAGTCGGTGACGTTGTCCTCGGAGAACTGCTTGAGGGTGCGCTTGAGCGCCGCGAAGATGCCCTTGCCCTTCAGCTTCGCCGGGTTGTCGGGGCCCTCGTCGGGGCTCGGAGCGGACAGGTCGTTGTCCTTGTCCTCCCCCGTCTTGGTCGTCGCGACGTCGTGGCGGGCCCTGTCCTCGGCCTCGCTCTTCGCGTCGTTGTCTTTGTGAAGCTTCATGACGGGTCCCTCCGGGCGCTGCGGCAATGTCCGTTCGGTCGGCTTCCGCCCTCGTGCCCCGGAGACACACCGCGCACGAAAGACGACCTCAGCTGGGATGTTGCCCGGTGTTATGCCCGTCTAATCACCGGATCTCAGCCACCTTTCAGCTATCGGCAGAGCAGCCGGCCCATCCGGCGGCCCGCCACCGCGAGGCCGAGCGCGAACAGCGCCAGCAGATAGAGCACGTCCAGGGCCTGGAGCCAGCCGACCTCGCCGGTGGTGATCGCCCGGATCAGGTCGACCGAGCGGTACAGCGGGGTCACCTCGACGACCCAGCGCAGCACCGCCGGGTAGGCCTGCGCCGGGACGAACGTGCCGGAGAACAGGAACAGCGCGAACTGGACCGACGCCACCAGGTCGAAGTCCTGCCAGCTGCGCATGAACGTGGACAGCGCCATCCCCGTGCCGCCGAAGGCGAAGCCCACCAGCACGGCCGCCCCGAACGCGGCCACCGCCGGCCCCGGCGTGGTCAGGCCCATCGCGACCATGACCACCAGGAACGCCGCGGCGTAGATGTTGCCGCGGATCATCGCCCAGGCCAGCTCGCCCAGCGCGATCTCGATCGGCCGTAGCGGGGTGGCCAGCATCCCGTCGTACAGCTTCATGAATTTCATCTTGCCGAAGAAGTTGAAGGTCGTCTCCGACAGCGCCCCGCTCATCGCCGACGACGCCAGCATGGCCGGGGCGACGAACGCCGCATAGCCGATCACCCGGCCGTCGGGCAGCGTCAGGTCGCCGACCAGCGCGCCCACGCCGACGCCGATCGAGAACAGGTAGAGGATCGGCTCGATGAAGCCCGAGGCCATCACCAGCCAGTACGACGGTTGCAGCGTCGTCACGTTGCGCTCGACCACGGACGCCGAACGCCGGCCGGCGCCCTCGAACGAGATCAGCCGCGGCAGGACCAGAGTCAGCATGTCAGCCCCTCACACCACGAGCCGGCGGCGGAACGCCCGGTAGGCCAGCAGCCAGCCGGCGCCCGCCCACAGAGCCAGATAGAGCACGTGCCCGATCGGTGACCAGGCCGGCGCGACGCCCAGCGTGGCGGCCCGGCTCAGGTCGACGCCGTGCCACAGCGGCAACGCGTACGCGATCCAGCGCAGCAACCCCGGCAGCGACTCGACCGGGAAGAACACGCCGGAGAACAGCGACATCGGGATCACTCCGAGCCGGAACAGCACCGCCAGGTAACTGTCGATGCGGACCGTCGCCGCATACGCGAAAGCGGGGGTGGCCACGGCCAGGCCGACCAGCGCGGCGATCGGCAGCGTCAGCAGCGCCCACCACGAATGCATCGTGCCGAATGCCGTGGCGATGACCAGGAACGCCGCGCAGCTGATCAGCGTGCGGAAGACGACGAAGGCGAGATGCCCGTCGAGGATGTCGGCGACGCGCAGCGGGGCGGCCGCCTGACCGAAGTAGATCCGCTGCCACTCGAAGCCGCCCAGCACCGGCCAGGTCGAGTCGCCGATCGCCACCTGCATGGCCGTGGAGGCGATCAGGCCCGGCACCATCCAGTCCAGGTAGGGCACTCCCTCGACTCCGCCGGTGACGTACGCACCGACACCGACCCCGAAGCCCAGCATGGTGAGCAGCGGCAGCACAAAGGAGGACAGCACGCTCGACCGCCAGATGCGGCGATAGCTGACGAGGTGATACTCCAGGACGTAGCGGGTCATCTCAATCCACCAGCGTCCGGCCGGTGAGATGCAGGAACACGTCCTCCAGGCTGCTGCGGCGCACCAGCACGCTGGCCGGGCTCAGCGCCCGGCGCTGCACCTCCGCCACCGCGTCGTCGCCGTCGGTCACGTAGAGCAGGATGCGGTCGGGCAGGACTTCCAGCCGCCGGCCCACCCCGGCCAGCTTGTCCGCGAAGACCTCCTGGGACTCGGCGTTGAACCGCAGCTCGACGACCTCGCGGGTCGAATACTGCTCGATCAGGTCGCGCGGGGAACCCTCGGCCACGATCTTGCCGCCGTCCATCACCACCAGGCGGTCGCAGAGCTGCTCGGCCTCGTCCATGTAGTGAGTGGTGAGCACCAGCGTCACGCCCTGCTGCTTGAGCCGGAACAGCCGCTCCCACACCAGGTGGCGGGCCTGCGGGTCGAGGCCGGTGGTGGGCTCGTCGAGCAGCACGATCTCGGGCTCGTTGACCAGCGCCCGGGCGATCGTCAGCCGGCGTTTCATGCCGCCGGACAGCGGCTCCACCTTGCTGTCGGCCCGCTCGGTGAGCTGGACGAAGTCGAGCAGCTCGTCGGCCCGGGCGCGTGCGACCTTGCGCGGGATGCCGAAGAAGCGGGCGTACGTGGTCAGGTTTTCCCGGACGGTCAGCTCGAGGTCGAGGTTGTCGAGCTGCGGGCAGACGCCGAGGCGGGCGCGGATCGCCGGACCGTCGCGCAGCGGGTCCATGTCGAGGATGCGCAGCACGCCGTCGGTCGGCGGGGAGACACAGCCGATCATGCGCATGGTGGAGCTCTTGCCCGCGCCGTTGGGACCGAGGAAGCCGAACGCCTCCCCCCGGCGCACGTCGACGTCGATGCCGTCGACCGCGGTGAACCCCTCGAACCTCTTGACCAGCCCCCGGGCGTGAATGAGCGTCACCCGGCCGACCCTAGTGAAGGGGTCCGACAAAAATCAGAGCGACGGGGTGGTCGCGTCCTGCGCGGAACCGACGAGCTGGTCGGTGACCTCGATGATCGGCTCGGCGTCCACGGCCGTCCGGGCGTCGTAGCGGACCGCCCAGCTCAGCCCGTCCACCCCGCTCACCCGGCGGCCGACCACCCGGACCCCGCCGTTGGGCGGCAGCGGGTGGTGCGACGTGTACGCCACCGAGCGGGTCACCCGGGTGCGCACCTGATCCGGCAGCTCACCGGGCTCCAGCAGCAGGAAACCCCGCACCGGCGCGTCGACCTGCACCGTGTAGCCGTCGCGCTCCTGGGCCACCTCGGCCGGCGTGATCAGCAGCTCGCGCCCCGACCACGCCACCTTGTGGATCTCATGCCAGCCGAGCCGCTCACCACCGGGCAGCCACAGGCCGCGGTTGGTCGCGACCAGCACCTGCTCACCACCCGGGTCACCGACGAAGGCCCACGCCAGGACGCGTTCCTCCGCCTCGAGGGCCGGCCGCAACGCGGCGGGGAGCTTCGGACGCCGACGAAAGAGACTCACAATCCACCTGCCGCCTGGTCGCGCAAGGCGCGAGCGTGCTGTTCGAGCGAGAAGAGCTCCCCGGCGAGAGCCAGATACTCGTCCTTGTGCGCGACCGGGTTGATCCGCTGCACCTTGGACTTCAGTTCCTTGATCCGGGTGGTGACCGCGCCGACCTGCAACCGGGCCAGCGTCACCTGCACGTACCGCAGATCGGCCTCGCCGTCGACGTGCAGCGGGACCACCGCCAGCTCGCCGACCAGGGCCTTGCCGCCCAGGTCGTCGCACAGGTCGCGGACCGCCTCGATCCAGCCGGCGCCGCCGGTGGCCGAGGCGGTGCCGCCGGCCGCCGCGATCGCCTTGCGGATGCCCTGGAAGACCGGGTCGCCGTAACACTCCGGGCCGAGCGCGTCGAACATCGGGCCGGAGAGCACCGGATACTGCAGGGCCAGCTTCAGGGCCTCGCGTTCCACCAGGCGCTGCGGGCTGTCGGCCGGCTTGCGCGGGGTGGGCGCACCGGACTGCTCCGGCGACGAGGCGGCGGCCACGGCCCGCTGCACCGGCTCCAGATCCATCCCGAGGTCACCGGCGAGCTTGCGGGCGTACTCCGGGCGCTTCTCCCGGTCCTTGATCTTGGCCACCAGCGGCGCGGCCCGGCGCATCGCCTCGACCCGGCCCTCGACCGTGTCGAGGTCGAAACGGGACAGCGTCTGCCGCAGCGCGAAGTCGACCAGCGGCTCCCGGCTCGCGATCATGTCGCGGACCGCCAGATCACCGCGGGCCAGCCGCAGCTCGCAGGGGTCCATGTTGTCCGGGCTGACCGCGATGAAGGTGCGCCCGACGAAACGCTGGTCCTCCTCGAACGCCCGCAGCGCCGCCTTCTGCCCGGCCGCGTCCCCGTCGAAGGTGTAGATGATCTCCCCGGTGAAGCTGTCGCTGTCCATCAGCAGCCGCCGCAGCACGCCGATGTGGTCGATGCCGAAGGCGGTGCCGCAGGTGGCCACGGCCGTCGGCTCACCGGCCTCGTGGCAGGCCATCACGTCGGTGTAGCCCTCGACGATGACCGCGCGGCCCTGCTTGGCCATCTCCCGCTTGGCGTGGTCGATGCCGTAGAGCACGTGCGACTTCTTGTAGAGCGGCGACTCCGGGGTGTTCAGATATTTCGGGCCGTCGTCGTCGTCGAACAGCTTGCGCGCACCGAAGCCGATCACGTCGCCGGTCAGATCCCGGATCGGCCAGAGCAGGCGGCGGCGGAACCGGTCGATGAGCGAGCCGGAACGGGCCGGCTTGGCCAGCCCGCCGACGGTCAGCTCCTCGGCGGTGAACCCCTTCTGCCGCAGGTGCTTGGCGAGCAGGTCCCAGCCGTCGGGGGCGAAGCCGCAGCCGTACTTCTCGGCGGCGTCGCGGCCGAAGCCACGCTGGGCCAGGAACTCGCGGGCCTTGCGGGCGCCGGGGGTGCTGAGCTGCTCGGCATAGAACTCGGCGGCGGCCGCGTGCGCGGCGATCAGGCGCTGCTTCTGCCCGGGCTGCTGGCGCGGTCCCTCGTTCTTGAACCCGGACTCGTCGTAGCGCAGCTGGATGCCGGCCCGGCCGGCCAGCCGCTCGACGGACTCGAGGAAGGTCAGGTGCTCGGCGTCCATCAGGAACTTGATGGCGTCGCCGCCCGCGCCACAGCCATGACAAAAATAAACATTTCGGGCGGGTGACACCGTGAACGACGGGGTCTTCTCGTCGTGGAAGGGGCACAGCCCCTTGAGGTTGCCGCCGCCCGCCGAGCGCAGCGTCACTGTCTCGTTGATGATGTCCGCTATCGAGGTCCGGTCGCGGACCAACGCGATGTCCTCGTCCTTGACCCTGCCCGCCACGGCTACATACTGCCTCGCGTCACCGGCCCGCTGCCATCAGGGTCCGGTGCCAGGCGACGGCGGCCGGATCGGTCAGCGACGCGACCTGGTCGACGACCACGCGCAGCCGGGCCGCGTCCGTCTCCGCGGCCTTCCACAGCTCGGCGAACATCGGGTCGAGGTGGTCCGGCGCCCGCTCACCCAGTACGGCGACCAGCTCGACCAGGATCTCGCGCTGGCGTTCGTACCAGTCCTCGGCCGCGCGGGCGCGCATCACGTAGCGCAACGCCATGCCCTTCAGCAGGGCGCACTGGTTACGCACCGTGCGCGGCACGACGAGGTCGACGTCGTAGCGGCGGACCGGGCGGGAGCCGTGCCGGCTGTTCGTCGCGCCGACCGCCGAGGAGACGAAGCGGCCGGTCAGCACGCTGGTCATCCGTTTGAGGGCGACCTGGGAGCGGTAGCCGCCGTCGTAACCGGCGACAGCGGTCACCACCTCGTCGGCGAGCAGCAGCCGCAGGGCCTCACCCAGAGCTTCGGGGGTCTCGTCCGAATAGGTGGCGGCCACGTCGGCGCACAACTCGGCGCGTTCGTCCGCGTCGTGCAGCAGCGGCGCGAGCGACAGGTACCGGCCGTGCACGCCGTCCTCGACGTCGTGCACGGAGTAGGCCACGTCGTCCGCCCAGTCCATGACCTGGGCCTCCAGGCACTGTCGCTCGCCGTCCGGCGCGGAGCGGCGGATCCAGTCGAAGACCGGGCGGTCGTCGTCGTACACCCCGAACTTGCGCCGGCCGGGCCGGCGCGGCCAGGGGTACTTGCAGCTGGCGTCGAGGGAGGCGCGGGTCAGGTTGAGGCCGGCGCCGTCGACTTTGGCCTCCAGCCGGGTGAGCACGCGCAGGGTCTGCGCGTTGCCCTCGAAGCCGCCGCAGGCCTCGGCGGCCTCGTTGAGCGCGGCCTCGCCGTTGTGCCCGAAGGGCGGGTGGCCGATGTCATGGGCCAGCCCGGCCACGTCCACCACGTCCGGGTCGCAGCCGAGCCGGGCGCCCATCTCGCGGGAGATCTGGGCGACCTCCAGCGAGTGGGTGAGCCGGGTACGCAGGAAGTCGTCGGAGCCGGCGGTGTGCACCTGGGTCTTGGCGGCGAGCCGGCGGAACCCGGCCGAGTGCAGGACGCGGGCCCGGTCGCGTTCGTACTGGGTACGCCCGTAGCCGCTGTCCTTGGCGGGCTCGCGCACCCAGCGGTGGGCATCGCCGTCCGTCATGTCCCCACCCTAAGGCGTCCCTCGTGTCGGCCGATGCGATTGGTGTGGAGTCCGATTCGCACACCCGGTCCCGGTTCACCATCGTCGCGCGCCTGGTCCTGATGGCCGGCATAGGCGTCGCCGCGGTGGTGCTGGTCGGCGTCACCGCGGGGCTGGGGTCGGCGAACCAGGCTGAGGCCACCGACAAGATCGCGGCGATCAGTGACGGCATGAGCAGCCAGTGGAACGCCGACATGATGCACGACGGCCTGCGCGCCGACGTGATGTCGGCGCTCTACGCCACCACCCCGGCCCAGCGTGAGGCCTATGCCGTGGCGGAGGTGAGCGAGCATGCGACGACGCTGGTCACCAAGTACGACGCCGCCTCGGCGCTGGCGCCCGACCGGCTGACCGCCGAGTACGCGCGGGTCCGCCCGGCTGTGGTGGCGTACGGGGAGTCGGCGAAGAGCCTGGTCGCGCTGGCCGAGACGGACCATGCCGCGGCCGCCGCCCGGCTGCCGGAGTTCCTGGAGAGCTTCGGGGAGCTGGAGGACGGGCTCGGCACCATCGACGACGAGATGCTGCAGGCGGTGCAGGATGCAGCGAAGGCGGGCGACGACTCGGGCCGTACCAGTGGCTGGCTCATCCTGGCCGCCGGCCTGGCCGGCGCGTTGCTCACCGCGGCGGCCGCGATGTTCACCATCCGGGCCGTGCGCCGTCCGCTGCGGCAGATGGTCACCGCGCTGCGGGCCGCTGCCGGCCGGGACCTGACCGTCGAGGTGGAGGTCGTGCACCGCGACGAGCTGGGCGAGATGGCCGAGGCGCTGAACCGGGCACTGCGCGCGATCCGGTCCACCGTGGCCGCCACGGCGGCCAGCGCCGGCGCGCTCACCTCGGCCAGCGGGGACCTGCGCGACCTGGCCGGTCAACTCGACGCTTCGGCCGAGCAGACCTCCGGGCAGGCCCGCAACGCGGACAGCGCCGCCCAACAGGTGTCACACTCCGTCACCGACATGATGGCGGCGACCGAGGAGCTGTCCGCCTCCATCCGCGAGATCGCCCGGCAGACCAGCGACGCCGCCACCACCACGGCCGCCGCCAGTGAGAACGCCGCCACCACGACCGCGCTGGTGTCCACGCTCAGTGACGCCAGTCGGGAGATCGGCGACATCGTCCAGCTGATCACCGCCATCGCCGAGCAGACCAACCTGCTGGCGCTGAACGCCACGATCGAGGCCGCCCGGGCCGGCGACGCCGGCAAGGGCTTCGCCGTGGTCGCCTCGGAGGTCAAGGACCTGGCCCAGGAGACCGCGCGGGCGACCAGCGACATCACCGCCAAGATCGGTGCGATCCAGGACATGACCACGCGTACGGCCGGAGCCATCGACACCATCGCCGGGGTCATCACCCGGATCGACGACGGTCAGCGGACCATCGCCGCGGCCGTCGAGGAGCAGTCCACGACCACCGAGCTGATGGCCCGCAACGTCAGTGAGGTCTCCACCGCGGCCACCGAGATCAGCGGCACGGTCACGAACATCACCGCGTCCACCGGGGCGACCGCCGGCGCGGCCAACACGACCCGGCACTCGGCCGAGCGGGTCAGCGCCGCCGCCGGCGAGATCCAGGGACTGATCGGTCAGTTCACGTACTAGCCGGCTTGCGCGAGGAGAGCACGCAGAACTCGTTGCCCTCCGGGTCGGCCAGCACCACCCAGCTCACCTCGTGCTGGCCGATGTCGACCGGCCGGGCGCCCATGTCGACCAGGCGCTCGACCTCGGCCTCCTGGTCGTCCGGCCGCAGGTCCAGGTGCAGCCGGTTCTTGCCCTTCTTGGCCTCCGGCACCGGCGTGAACAGCAGGCCGGGCATGGTCTCCGGGGTGCGCCGGATCTCCACCTCGTCCGGCTCCTCGTGCACGATCTGGTAACCGAGAGCTTCCGCCCACCAGCGGGCCAGCCGGGCGGGATCCTCCGCGTCGACAACGACCTGCTCCCACTGACTGGGCATCGGCACTCCTTCACGTGACGCCATCGAAAGTGGCGATGATGTTACGCGCACACGACTGCGCGGCCACGATCGGAACAACGCACCGCCCGTGCGACCCCCTGCCGGACGGCGGCCGAGACTCCACTGAAAGGTCGATGCCTGGTCGGCCGGAGGAGAGCCCACCGTGAACGCACTGCGCCGCCTGCTGACCAACCTGGCCGAGTCCGGGCGTACCGGGGCCCTGCACGTCGGCGGTGCCCCCGGCGGGGTGATCTACCTGGTCGCCGGGCGGATCACCCATGCCGAGTCGGCGGCCTGCCCGGGCATCGGCGAGCGGCTGATCACCTCCGGGCGGCTGGCCGCGACGGCGTGGCAGTCCGCGTACGCGGCGGGCCGCGGCACCGGGACCGTCGGCCGGGCGCTCGTGCGCGACGGTCACCTCGGCCATCACGAGCTGGCCTGCCGGGTGGTCGCGGCGATCACCGCCGCCACCCACGCGCTGTTGCAGGGCAGTGACGAGGCGCCGATGCGGTTCGTGCCGGGCGAGCGGCACTGGTTCGGCGCGGTGGCCCCGATCGAGCTCGGCTCACTCGGTACGCAGGCCGCCAAGCGGCTCTACACCCGGCCCGCGCCGCACCGGCTGCGGCCCGCCCGGCGGACCCGCCCCCGCGTGACAACAACGAGATGAACGCCGATGGCGATGACGCACACCGGGTGCGACCGCCCCTATCGGGGTGGCCGCAGGATGGCCCATTGTGACGGCGCGGACGACAAGATCCGGGCCGGCCACACCCAGCATCACCCCGGCCGGCCGCGGCAACGAAGCCCGGCAGTCCCGCCAGCGGCCGGGCACGGCGAACGGCGGGAACATCACTCGGCTGAGGAGAGATGTGCCCGGGGTTGAGAACTGCCTGCAGGAGGCCATGGCGATACCGGGCGCGATCGGCGCCAGCATCGTCGACTACACCACCGGCTTCCCGGTCGCGACGACCGGAGCCGCACCCAACTCCGACCACGACGCAGCGGCGGCGGGCACGGCGGACGTCGTGCAGGCCGCCCAGAGCAGATCGCTGTTCGTCTCGGCGGTACCGCACGACCTGCTCGAGGACCTGATCATCACGACCGCGGGGGGCTACCACCTGCTGCGGCTCATCCAGACCGATTTCGACAGCCGGCTGGTGCTCTACGTGTGGCTGGACCGGATCCGCGGCAACCTCGCCGTGGCCCGGCGGCGCATGCAGACCCTCGCCGACGAGCTCGTGGCGACCTGATGTCGCATACCGACCCGGTGAGAAGGAGTGACGGTGAAGCCCTCGAAGACCGCTGCGCCCGGGCGTCTGCTCACGCAGGCAGCGGGCGAGCGGCAGACCGGCGCACTCGTCGTCGGCGGCCATCCCGGCGGCACGGTCTACCTCATCGAGGGTCAGGTCAGCTACGCCGAGTCGGCGGCCGCGCCGGGCGTCGGCGAGCTGCTGACCGCCTCCGGCCGGCTGGCCGCGCGTACCTGGCAGGCCGCGCTGGACGCCGGCACCTCCCGCGCGCAGGTCGGGCGGCTGCTGCTCGACCAGGGCCACCTCACCCAGGGCGAGCTGGAACTGTGCGTGCTGGGCGCGACCTACGACGCGGCCTACTTCGCGCTGTCCCCCGCCTCGGCGCCGGTCGACTTTCTGGACGGTGCCACCCACTGGCTGGGCCAGATCGTGCGGGTCGATCCGGCGGCGGTCACCCGCGAGGCCCGCCGGCGCGCGCGTCTGCTGGACGAGATCTACCCGCACCCGCAGCTCGACACGGCGGCGGTCATCCCGGTGCCGCGCCCGCCGGTCGAACGGGTCACGCTCACCGCGGCGCAGTGGGAGCTGCTGGTGCACGCCGACGGCCAGCGCACCCCGGCGGACCTGGCCCAGCTGCTCGGCCGGGCCGGCTACGCGACGATCCAGGAGCTGCGCCGGCTGGCGGCACTCGGCCTGATCGAGCGGCCCGAGATCCGCGAGCGGGAGACAGGCCAACCCGATTTCGTACGGCTACCGCGCGCCCGTGGGACCGCTGTGGACGTACGCCGGCCCGCTCTGTCGCCCGCGGACAGTCCGACCGTACCCATCGTCACCGGGCCGCGACCGGCGCCGGCCTCGGGCGATCCGCCCGGCCCGGCCGTGGAGACCGGCCCGGCCACGACGCCCGGACCGGACCGGCCGCCGCGGCTGGCCCGCCGCAAACCCGGGGCGAAGCTGCCCAAAGACGTCGCCGCGGACACCAGCCAGCTGCATACCGGCACCGACGAGGTGCTGCTGAAACGGATCCGCACCGCGCTGCGAGCCCTGCGATGACCCGGGCCCCTCCCCCACCGGTGCGGCCCGACCAGGAAGGAGAGACCCAGGATGACGGTGGATCCGGCGGTACTGACGGAGCTCGGCAATCTGCGCTCCCGGGTGCCTGAGCTCTCCGGCAGTGTCCTCGCCACCGCCGACGGCATGGTGGTCGCGCACGACGCGCACGGCATCGAACCGGACAGCCTCGCCGCCCTGGCCGCCGCCCACCTGGCCCTCGCCCGGCGCTTCGCGCACGCCGTCAACCACGGTGAGCTGCGCGAGTCGGTGGTGGAGTGCGACGGCGGCTACATCACCTCGTACACGGCGGGCCCGAACGCCCTGCTGACCCTCGTCACGTCCGGGAACGCCAACCTGGCCATGGTGCACCTCGAGGCGCGCCGGGCCGTACGGCGGCTGGTGAACATCCTCGTCCTGGAGGCGCCGGCGCCGCACCGCCCCGAGATCCCGACGCAGATGGGGCCGTCCACACCGCTGGCCCGGCGTACGCCGATGGCCACCCTGCAGAGCACCTTCCGCGGCCGGCAAGCCGGCTGACCCACCCTTGACGAAAGAGGAATCAACTCATGGCTGACATGGAAACCGCACTGAAAGAGATCATGGACATCGACGGCGCTGTCGGTGTCGCGCTGGTCGACCACACCAGCGGCATGGCCCTGGGCACTGTCGGCGGCGGCAAGGAACTCGACCTGACGGTCGCGGCGGCCGGCAACACCGACGTGGTCCGGGCCAAGCTGCGGGCGATGGAGATGCTCAACATCACCGAGAAGATCGAGGACATCCTCATCACGCTGGACAGCCAGTACCACCTGATCCGGCCGCTGACCAGCCGCTCGGGCAAAGGCCTGTTCCTGTACGTGGCCCTGCGCCGGGACCGCTCCAACCTGGCGATGGCCCGCCACCAGCTCAAGCGCATCGAGAACGACCTCGACGTCT
The DNA here is from genome assembly GCF_055586185.1 of Actinoplanes sp. NPDC051405. Classification (NCBI taxonomy): domain Bacteria; kingdom Bacillati; phylum Actinomycetota; class Actinomycetes; order Micromonosporales; family Micromonosporaceae; genus Actinoplanes; species Actinoplanes sp. NPDC051405. The sequence goes on along the minus strand of NZ_JBVJIR010000032.1, from coordinate 46,867 downwards.
GAGCCGGTCACGGTATCGGATCGGTATCGGGGAGGGCGCTGAGCGTCCTCCCCGTTCGCCGTGCCGGGCCGCTGTCAGCCGTTGGCGTTGTCGTCCGGGCCGGTGTTGGTGCCGACCGCGACCACCTCGGGCACCGGCTCGCGGGTCACCTCGGACTTGAGCAACTTGCGCTTGGTCTCGCGGCCGTCGACCAGGGTCACCTCGTACGTCTTGGTCCGTACCCCGTCGATGCCGGCGGTGCGCGGCTCGCGGGTGCCCTTGGGCAGCCAGTTGTCCTTGACCGTGCGCGACGTGAACTTGATCGGCTCGGTCTCGGTGACCTTGCGCTTGCGGACCCCGGGCGACTTCCCGGCCACCGGGGCCGGTGCCGACGCCGACGCGACCGCCGTGGCGGAGGCGGCCGGCTGGCGCTCCGGGGTGGCCGCGGGCGGGGCCGAGTCGCCGCCGACGGCACCGATCACCGCCAGTACGCCGGCCACGGGCACCACCACGGCCGCGACGACGACGCCCGCCTTCTGCGCGGTGCCGAGCCGGGTCCAGGTCGATGTCTCAATTTTCACTCGCACAGTCTGGGCGTCCGGTTCCCGCCCGGAATCAGCCATTCGGGCGTTCCGGGCGGCCCAGGGGGCTACTGCCCGGCCCGGCGGTACCGGTCGGCGATGGTCCGGCAGGCGGCCTTGAGCTCGTCCGGCTCGACGACGGTCAGGTCGGCGTCGAAGGTGGCGAGCAGGCCGGCGATCCCGGCCCAGGACCAGGCGCCGAGCGTGAGACGGGTACGGGCCGGCGCGACGTACTCGATGACCGACCCGCCGGGCGCCCAGCGGGCCACAACCTCCGCGGGCAGCTCGATGAGCACGACGCCGAGGCACTGCCAGCGGGCCGGGGTGTCACCGCGGTCGTAGCTGCGCATGACGTAGCGGGCCACGCTGCGCTCGGGCAGCTCCCGGCGCTGGAACGAGATCCCGGTCGCGGCCTGCGGGTGGATCCGGTCGACGCGCAGGACGGTCCACCGGTGGTCAGCCGGCTCGTAGGCGACGAGATACCAGCGGCCGGCCCAGGTGACCAGGTGGTGCGGCTCGACCCGCCGGGCGGGCGCGAAGCCCGGCTCGCCCGGGTGAAGGCGGTGGCCGTCGGCGGTGAGGTACTCGAAGTACAGCAGGTGGCCGGCCCGGACCGCGTAACCGACAGCCTTGAGCGTGTCCGAGGCGATCGGCGGGGCGGCGAAGTCCCAGGCGTTACGGATGGCCGTCAGGTGCATCGCCTCGGCCTCGGCGCGCAGGTGCGCCGGCATGACGTTCTTGATGCCGGTCAGGGCGCGGGCCACGGCGTCGTCGATGCCGGACACGCTGGCCGGTGCCGTCTGCAGGGCGACCGCGACGGCGATCGCCTGCTCGTCGTCGAGCAGGAGCGGTGGCAGCTTGCTGCCCGCGCCGAGCCGGTAGCCGCCGTCGGGGCCCTTGACTGCGGGCACGGGGTAGCCCAGGTCGCGCAGGCTCTCCACGTCCCGGCGCAGCGTCCGGGTGCTGACCCCGAGGCGGCCGGCCAGCTCAGGCCCGGACCAGGTCGCACGCGCGCCGAGCAGGGACAGCAGAGTGAGCAGACGCGCTGACGTGGTGGCCACGGACCGATCCTCCCGCTGGTAGCGGCCATTCCGTGTCCGCTACCGCTGTCACGATGCGGTCATGAACCGATCCGGATCCCGCATCGACCACCTCAACCTCGCCGTGCCGGACCTGGCCACGGCCGTGGCTTTCTACGAGCCCGTGCTGGCCAGCATCGGCATCACCAAGATGCTGGAGATCCCGCCGGACGCCACCCCGAACCAGCCGACCGCCATGACTGGCTTCGGGCTGGCCGACGTCAAGCCGTACTTCTGGCTCATCGACGGGGGCACGGTCGGGACGAACATGCATGTGGCCTTCACCGTCGACACCCGGGAGGACGTGACCACCTTCTACCGGGCGGCGCTCGCCGCCGGCGCGGCATCGCTGCTGGCGCCCGGGGTGCGGCCCGAGTACCACGCCGACTACTACGGCGGTTTTGTGCTCGATCCGCACGGCATCAACCTCGAGGCGGTCTGCCACCACGGGTGAGCGTCAGCCGCCGCTGTTCTCCATCTCGGCGCCTTCCGGGACGGTGTCGTCGTCGCGGCTGTCCAGCCAGCCGTACGGCAGCGAGACCTTGCCCGGGGCGTTGATCCGGCCGCGGGGCTGGCCCAGCGACTCCCGGGGGAACGGCTCCTCGTGGTCCAGCTTGGCCAGCAGGTCGTCCAGCTCCGCCAGCGACTTGACCATCGCCAGCGAGCGGCGCAGGTCCCCGCCGACCGGGAAGCCCTTCAGATACCAGGCCACGTGCTTGCGGAAGTCCGCGCAGCCGTGCCGCTCGTCCTCCAGGGCCTCGACCAGCAGGTGCGCGTGCCGGGACATGATCGCTGCCACCTCGCCCAGCTTGGGCAGCTCCTGCGACACCTCGCCGTTGAACGCCGCCTGGAGGTCCTTGAACAGCCAGGGCCGGCCCAGGCAGCCGCGGCCCACGACCACGCCGTCGACACCGGTCTGCTCGACCATCCGGATCGCGTCCGAGGCCTCCCAGATGTCGCCGTTGCCCAGCACCGGCACGTCCAGGGCCTGCTTGAGGGTGGCGATCGCGTCCCAGTCGGCGGTGCCCGAGTAGCGCTGCTCCGCCGTACGGGCGTGCAGCGCGACCGCCGCCACGCCGGCCTCCTGCGCGATCAGCCCGGCCTCGACGTAGGTCAGATGGTCCTCGTCGATGCCCTTGCGCATCTTGATCGTCAGCGGGATGCCCGCCGGGGCCGCCGCGTCGACGGCCTGCTTGACCAGCCGGCCGAACAGCTTGCGCCGCCAAGGCAGGGCGCTGCCGCCGCCGCGGCGGGTGACCTTGGGCACCGGGCAGCCGAAGTTGAGGTCGATGTGGTCGGCCAGGCCCTCCTCGGCGACCATCCGCACGGCCGCGGCGGTCACGTCCGGGTCCACGCCGTAGAGCTGCAGGCTGCGGAAGTCCTCGTCCGGGCCGAAGGCGATCATCTTGAGCGTCTTGGGGATCCGCTCGACCAGGGCCCGGGTGGTGATCATCTCGCAGACGTAGACGCCGCCGCCCTGCTCACGGCAGAGCTTGCGGAACGCGACGTTGGTGATGCCGGCCATCGGCGCGAGCACGACCGGCGGCCACACCTGGTGCTTGCCCAGGGTCAGCGGAGCGGCGGAAAGAGCGAGAGTCACGCCGTCGAGCATGGCACACGAGTATCTGGCAGAGTCAAAACGTGGATGTGGAACAGAGTCCCCGGCGACTGGTTGCCGTCTTCTCCTCGCCGGTCGCCGAGGTGCTGCTGCGGTTCGGCATCGAGCTGGGGTTCCAGTCGATCCTCGTCGAGCCGGACCCGACCCGGCTGCTCGGCCCGCCGCGGCCGCACGGCGACACGTACGTGGCCGATCTGGCCGGGGCCGGCATCGACGAGCACACCGACGTGGTGCTGACCGACCACCACCGGCCGGAGATCGGCGCCGTGCTCAAGGAGGTGCTGGCCGGCAAGCCGCGCTGGGTGGGCATCATGGGCAATCCCAAGCACGAGGGCCCGCACGTCGCCGCGCTCGAGGAACTGGGGGTCGGCGACGATGACATCGCCCGGGTGCGCCGCCCGATCGGGTTGAACATCGGCAGCCGTACCCCGGCCGAGATCGCCGTGGCGACCCTGGCCGGCCTGATCGCCGACCGCAACGACCGACCGGGCGGCTTTGACTTCTGACCGCACCCCCGGCAGAGCCGGAGGCGAGGCCAAATCAACAGCCGGGGAGGCGTTCGATCAGGTAGCGCTCGATCTGGTCCAGCGCGACCCGCTCCTGCTTCATCGTGTCGCGGTCGCGGACCGTCACCGCGTCGTCGGTGAGGGTGTCGAAGTCGACCGTGACGCAGAACGGCGTACCGATCTCGTCCTGGCGCCGGTAGCGGCGGCCGATCGCCTGTGAGTCGTCGAACTCGACCATCCAGCGCTTGCGCAGCGAGTCGGCCAGGCCGCGGGCCTTGGGCGACAGCTCCGGGTTGCGGGACAGCGGCAGCACCGCGACCTTGATCGGCGCGAGCCGCGGGTCGAAGCGCATGACCGTGCGCTTGTCGACGCCGCCCTTGGTGTTCGGGGCCTCGTCCTCGTCGTACGCCTCGAGCAGGAAGGCCAGCACCGCGCGGGTCAGGCCGGCCGCGGGCTCGATCACGTACGGCACCCAGCGCTCCTGCTTCTCCTGGTCGAAGAAGCTCAGGTCCACCCCGGAGTGCTTGGAGTGGGTGGTCAGGTCGAAGTCCGTACGGTTGGCGATGCCCTCGAGCTCGGCGAAGTCGGTGCCGCCGAACTGGAAGCGGTACTCGATGTCGACCGTGCGCTTGGAGTAGTGCGAGAGCTTCTCCTTCGGGTGCTCGAAGAAGCGCAGGTTGCTCTCGGACAGGCCGAGATCGCGGTACCAGTTCCAGCGCTGCTGCAGCCAGTACTCGTGCCATTCCTCGTCCGAGCCCGGCGCGACGAAGAACTCCATCTCCATCTGCTCGAACTCGCGGGTCCGGAAGATGAAGTTGCCCGGGGTGATCTCGTTGCGGAACGACTTGCCGACCTGCGCGATGCCGAACGGCGGCTTCTTGCGGGCGGCGGTCGCCACGTTGTTGTAGTTGACGAAGATGCCCTGGGCGGTCTCCGGGCGCAGGTAGTGCACGCCCTCGGCGTTCTCGGTCGGGCCCAGGTACGTCTTCATCAGGCCGTTGAACATCTTCGGCTCGGTGAAGGTGCCTTTGTTGCCGCAGTTCGGGCAGTTCAGCTCCTGCAGCGACCCGGGCGGCGTGCCGTGCTTGTGCTCGTACGCCTCCTCGAGGTGGTCGGCGCGGAACCGCTTGTGGCACGACTGGCACTCGGTCAGCGGGTCGACGAACGCTTCCAGGTGGCCGGAGGCGGCCCACACGTCGCGGGCCAGGATGACGGCGGAGTCCAGGCCGACGATGTCGTCGCGCTGCTGGACCATCGTCTTCCACCACTGCTGGCGGACGTTCTCCTTCAGCGCGACACCGAGCGGACCGTAGTCCCACGCCGAGCGGGTGCCGCCGTAGATCTCGCTGGAACCGAAGACGAATCCCCGGCGCTTGGCCAGGCTGACGACGGCGTCGATACGATCGGCGGGCATGTTCCTCCTACGCCGGCTGGTTGTCGGCGGGGACGCGGGATCGGACAAAATGAGGAGATTACTCCTCGACGCGGCACACCTCGAAGCCGCCCGTCTGGCGGTTCTGCCCGAGGTAGGCGCGCAGGTCGGCACGGTCGCCGTCGGCGTAGGTGACCGTTACCGGCGCGGAGAGCTGGACCAGTTCGACGTTGCCGACGTCCCAGGCGGTGATCGGCTCCCCGGTGGACACCCGGCTGGTGAACTGCGCCACGTTCTCCTGCTCCTTGGCCTGCGGGCAGAGCTGGTCGTAGGCCTGCGACCATTCGCGGTCGCGCAGCGCCTCGAGGTAGTCGCCCACGACCACCTCGGCCTGCTCGTTGAGCGCGCTGCTCATCACCCGGGTCAGGCCGACGGCGGCGGCCACGCCGGCGCCGCAGACGAGCACGAGCACGCCCGCGCCCAGGCTGAGCGCGAGGCCGACGCGCCGGCCCCGGCCCTCGACGGGCGGGGCGGGAAAGGGCGGGAACACACCCGGGCCCTGCGGCGGCGGTGGCGGCTGCTGCCCGAGAAGGGTCATGGGATCCAGCGTACGGCTCAGCGCCAGGGCTCGGCGGCCCGGTCGCTGGCCACCACCACAACCGCGGCACCGGGCTCGGCCGCGGCGAGGGTCTCGAAGGCGGACGGCTCGTCCAGCGACTCGGACAGCAGCGGGGTGGCGTGCACCTTCACGTCGAAGCCGCCGAGGGCGCGCCGGTAGGCTCCCACGGACTCCCATTCGGTGACCAGGGTCCAGTAGGCGGGGTCGTCCAGGGCGCGGGTGAGCCGGCCGGAGAGATATCCGGGTCGTTCCGCGAGGGCGGCGAGGGCGGCGTGCGCCCGTTCGGTGAACGAGTCCTGCGTGTCGCCCGGGACGATGAAGCGGTTGAGCACCAGCATGGGATGAGCCTACGCACCGAAGGAGTACGGCCGACGTGACACCACCTCCGTCCGACAACCTGCTGCGCCGGTTGGCCCGGGTCAGCCCGACGACGGCCTTCCTGGCGGCCCTCGCCGTGCTGCTGGCCGGCCTGTTCCTGCCCGGGATCATCGGCGCCGCGCTGCTCTTCCTGCTGGGCGCGGCCCTGGTGGCGCTGACCTTCACGACCTGGCCGGTGCAGTCGCCGGGAGTACGGGCGGTCCGGGTGACCATGCTGGTTCTGCTCTTCGCCGTCGTGGTGGCAAAGGTGATCTGACACATGCGCTTTTGACAATCATTACCATTACGACGCACAGTAGATGGCATGATGCGCCGCCGCCTGCTCTCCATCACCGTCGCCGCCCTGCTGGTGGCTGCCGGCGCGGGCTGCGCCGACAAGGCGAGCGGCTTCGGCACCGACGGGCGGCTGGACGTGGTGACCGCCTTCTACCCGCTGCAGTTCCTCAGTGAGCGGATCGGCGCGGACGCGGTCACGGTCAGCCAGCTGACCAAACCGGGCGCCGAGCCGCACGACGTCGAGCTCAACACCCGCCAGGTCGCCGAGATCAGCGACGCCGGGCTCGTGGTCTATCTCAAGGGCTTCCAGCCGGCCGTCGACGAGGCTGTCGCGCAGGAGGCCAAGGACAAGGCCCTCGACGTGAGCACCGCGGTGGAGCTGCTGCCCGCCGCGGAGCACGAGCAAGAGCATGTGCCGGGTGAGCCCGAGCACGCCGAGGGCTCGACCGACCCGCACGTCTGGTTGGATCCGGTGCGCTTCGCCGCGATCGCCGACAAGCTGGCCCAGCGCCTGGGCGAGGTCGACCCGGCCCGGGCGGCGGGCTACACCGAGCGGGCCGCCACGCTGCACCGCGAGCTGACCGCGCTGGACACGGAATACGCGACCGCCCTGAAGAGCTGTGCCCGCCGTGAGGTCGTCACCAGCCACACCGCGTTCCACTACCTCGCCGACCGCTACCGGCTCACCGAGGTCGGCATCACCGGCATCTCGCCGGAGTCCGAGCCGGCGCCGCAGCGCCTCGCCGAGGTGGCCGAGCAGGCCGAAGCCACCGGCACCACCACGATCTTCTTCGAGACCCTGGTGAGCCCGAAGGTCGCCGAGACCATCGCCCGGGAGGTCGGCGCGCGGACCGCCGTCCTCGATCCCCTCGAAGGGCTCACCGAGCCGGATACGGACTACTTCTCCGTCATGCGCAGCAACCTGACCGCCCTGACCACCGCCCTGGGATGTACGTCATGAGCGTCATCACCGTCTCGCACGCCGCTGTCTCCTACGGCGGCCGGGCCGTGCTGCAGGACATCGAGCTGGACGTGCAGCCCGGCCAGGTCGTCGCGATCCTGGGCGCCAACGGCTCCGGCAAGTCCACCCTGATCCGCACCATCCTCGGGCTGGTCCCGCTGGAGGCCGGGACGGTCACCCTCTTCGGCACCCCGCAGCGCCGGTTCCGGCAGTGGGAGCGGATCGGCTACGTCCCGCAGCGGATGGGCGCCGGCAGCGGCGTGCCCGCGACCGTCGGCGAGGTCGTGGCGTCGGGACGGCTGGCCCGCCGGGGCATCTTCCGGCCGTCCGGGGCCGCCGACCGCGAGGCCGTCCGGGCCGCGCTGACCGACGTCGGCCTGCTGGACCGGATCGCCGACCCGGTCAGCACCCTGTCCGGCGGCCAGCAGCAGCGCACCCTGATCGCGCGGGCCCTGGCCGGACGGCCGGACCTGCTGATCCTCGACGAACCCACGGCCGGCGTCGACGCGGCCAGCCAGGACGCCTTCGCCTCGGCGCTGCGCCGCTTCGCCGAGGCGGGCGGGACCATCCTGCTGGTCGCCCACGAGCTCGGGCCGATCGGGCCGCTCATCGACAAGGCCGTCGTGGTGCACCACGGGCTGATCGCGTACGAGGGTGCGGTGCCCGAGCCGGCCGGCCACCACGCCGAGCCCGGCCACGACCACGTCCACCCGCACGCCGAGGCCGAACGGGCCCGGATCTGCGTGGCCCCCACCGACCGGATGCCGGCGAACTGACATGGACCTCTTCGCTTACGACTTCATGATCCGCGCGCTGCTGGGTGCGCTGATCATCGGCCTGATCGCCCCCGCGCTCGGCATCTACCTGGTGCAGCGGCGGCTGTCGCTGATCGGTGACGGCATCGGGCACGTCGCGCTCACCGGCGTCGGCGTCGGCCTGCTGCTGAACCAGTCCCCCGTGCTCACCGCGGTGGTCGTCTCGATCATCGGGGCGATCGGGGTGGAGCTGGTCCGCGAGCGTGGCCGTACCTCCGGTGACCTGGCCCTGGCCCTGCTCTTCTACGGCGGCATCGCGGGCGGCGTGGTGCTGGTCGGGCTCTCCGAGGACAGCAGCAACGCCAACCTGATGCAGTTCCTCTTCGGCTCGCTGACCACCACGTCGCGGCAGGACCTGATCGTCATCGCGGTCCTCGGCGTCGCGGTGCTGGTCGCGATGCTGGGGCTGCGGCAGGCACTGTTCGCGGTCTGCAACGACGAGGAGTACGCCCGGGTGTCCGGGCTGCCCGTGCGTACGCTCAATCTGCTGATGGCCGTGACCACCGCGGTGACCGTCACGATCGCCATGCGCACCGTCGGCCTGCTGCTGGTCAGCGCGCTGATGGTGGTGCCGGTCGCGGCGGCCCAGCAGGTCACCCGCGGGTTCCGCAGCACGATGGCCGCGGCCATGGTGATCGGCGTGGGCTCGGCCGCCGCCGGGGTCTGGCTGGCCGGCGAGGTGGACACCGCGCCGGGCGCCACGATCGTCATCCTGGCCATCGCCGCTTTCGTCGCCGTGACCGTCGGCGCCGGGACCTGGCGGGTGTTGCGCCGCCGCTCGGCCCCGGGCCGGCAGCAGGCCGCGGCCCAGTTGGAACCGCCCGAGGTCGTGCTGCAGGCGGAGGCCCGATGAGCAGTAACGTGGCACCTGTGCCGACGAGCGGCTACGAGGCGTACGAGGCGGCCGGCGAGCTGCTGCGCGCGCTGTCCGCGCCGATCCGGGTGGCGATCGTCGCGGAGCTCGGCGCCGGCGAACGCTGCGTGCACGAGCTGGTGGAGAAGCTGGGCGCGCCGCAGCCGCTGGTCTCGCAGCACCTGCGGGTGTTGCGCGGCGCCGGCGTGGTGCGGGGTGCACGGCGGGGCCGCGAGATCGCATACTCACTCGTGGACGAACACGTCGCCCACATCGTCGCCGATGCCGTCAGCCATGCGAGGGAGGTCTCATGACGGAGGACAGCGTTGTTGTCCGCAACACCAAGCAGCGCAGTGCGGTCAGCGCCGTTCTCGCGGATGCCGAGGGCTTCAACAGCGCCCAGGAGCTGCACGCCATCCTGCGTGAGCGCGGCGAACGGGTCGGCCTGACCACGGTCTACCGCACGTTGCAGGGTCTGGCCGACGCCGGCGAGATCGACGTGATGCGCCCGCCCGGCGGCGAGCACCTCTACCGCCGGTGCAGCCAGGGCCACCACCACCATCTGGTCTGCCGGTCCTGCGGGCGGGCCGTCGAGGTGGAGGGCCCGGCGGTGGAGACCTGGGCGGACAAGGTCGCCGGCCGGCACGGCTTCGTCGACGTCTCGCACACCATGGAGATCTTCGGTACGTGCCCGGAGTGCGCGGCGAAGCGTTCCTAGCCCGCGCGTGGGACGCTGTCGCGCGTGAAGATGTACGCCGACCGGCTGCCCATCGCCGTCCGCCAGCTGCTGACCGATCTCCTGGTCGTGTTCTGGGTCTACGCCTGGATCCGGGCCGGCCTCTGGATCAACGACATGGTCGAGAAACTCGGCGTGCCAGGGCAGAAACTGCAGGAGGCGGGCACCGGGATCGCCGGCAACCTCGGCGACATCGGCGGCAAGGTGGGCCGGGTGCCGCTGGTCGGCGACGACCTCACCGCGCCGTTCAACAGCGCCGCCGACGCCGCGAAGTCGATCGCCGAGGCCGGTCGCCAGCAGCAGGAAGTCGTCGACAATCTGGCGCTGACCATGGCCCTGCTGATCATCGCCGTCCCGCTGGCGCTGGTGCTCTTCCTGTGGCTGCCGAAGCGGCTGCGCTGGATGCGCCGCGCCGCGGTGGCCGCCCAGGTGCGCTCAGAGCCGGCCGGTCAGGACCTGCTGGCGTTGCGGGCCCTGGCCAGCCGGCCGCTGAACGAGCTGGCCAAGCTGGGCCCGGACATCGCCCAGTCCTGGCGCAACGGCGACGCCGCCGCGGTGCAGGCGCTGGCCGCGCTCGAGCTCAAGGACCTCGGGCTCAAGCCCGCGAAGTCTCATTAGGTTCGGCGGCGTCCTCGGCGAACTCCTCGTCCTCCTCCTCGTCGTCATCGTCGACCCAGTTGCGGCGGGCCCACGGGACGGCGGCCCAGAAGGTCAGGAAGAAGAGCGCGGCGATGCCGGTCAGGATCAGCGCGACCCAGATGTTGGTCAGGAAGTCGGTGATCAGCAGCACGCTGCTGACCATCGAGATCAGCATGAACGCCAGGCCGCCGGTGGCCATCTTGTGCGCATAGCGGACCAGCTCGGGCTTGCGGCCCTGGCGGAACAACGCCCGGTGGAACGCCACCGGAGAGATGATCATCGCGGTGGCCGCCGCGGCTGACAGCAACGCGACGATGTAGGTGTCCTTCTGGAAGTCCGTCGTCTTCGGGAAGCCGTTGCTGAAGGGCAGAGTCAGCAGGAACGCGAAGAGGATCTGCACGCCCGTCTGAGCCACGCGCAGCTCCTGCAGCAGGTCGGCGAAATTGCGGTCCCAGCGCTGCTTCTCGGTCTCGTGCTTGCTCCGTCGCTTCTCGGCGGCCATCGAACCTCCTTCTCGGTGGACGGATGGTTGCCCGGACGTGAACGGCGTCAAACGCCGATGCGGGCCAGCGCCACGTCCGCCAGCGCGCGCGGCGCCTCCTCCGGGATCCAGTGGCCGATCCCGCGCAACGTCACCAACCGGTAGTCGGCCTCCACCCAGGTGGCGGTGGCCAGCGCGGCCGGCTTGCCGACGACCGGATCGCCGTCGCTCCACACGTACGTGGTCGGCACGGTGACCTTGCCGACCTTGGCGAGCTGACCACTGGACAGGGCGCGGTACCAGTTCAGCGCACCGGTGAGCCGGCCCGGCTCGCGCATGGCCGTGGCGTAGAGGCCGGCCCGGGCCCCGATCGGGCGCATCATCTGCCGCAGCGCCGTACCGCCGGCGCCGAGCAGCAGCCGCTCCGCGACCCGCGACCGGAACACCCCCATGTAGGCGAAGCGCAGCTTCTGCGACGGCTGGTTGTGCAGGGCGACGCCGAGGCCGCGCGGGTGCGGCACCGACACCGCGGTCAGGGTGCTGACCCGGTCGGGGTGCCGGTCGGCGAGCAACCAGCCCACCTGCGCGCCCCAGTCGTGGCCGATGACGTGCGCCCGGGCGACCCCGAGCTCGTCCAGCACCGCGACCGCGTCGGCGGTCGGCTCGTCGAGGCGGTAGTCGGCGACCGCGGGAGGGCGCGCGCCGGGTGAGTAGCCGCGCTGGTCGAGGGCGTACGTGCGCAGCCCGGCCGCGTGCAGCCGGGGCAGGATCAGGTCGAACTCACGATGGTCCTGCGGGAAACCGTGCAGCAGGAGCACGGGTGCACCGTCGGCCGGGCCGCCCTCGTACACGTCGAAGGTGAGACCTCTGGCCTTGATCCGCATGTGACGCCTCCTACGCTGTCCCGTACAGCCGTACGGTGTTAGCGTTCATCGAAACACAAGCACCGAAACAAACATGCAATCCGACAGGGGAGCGCACAGCGCTGAGAGTGCGGGTGACACCGCAGACCCTCGAACCTGATCTGGGTAATGCCAGCGCAGGGAGCTCGGTCTTTCTCCAGCCGCGCCGTGTCCGGGAGACGTCCCCGGCCACGGCGTCGCGTCTCCTCCCGGTACGAGCTGGGAGGCACATCACATGAAGCACCGTTGGCGCACCATCGACATCGTCATCGCCTCGATCATCGCGGTCGCGTTCGGGGTCATCTTCTGGGCCTGGGGCCTGCTCTGGAACGGCCCGGCGGACGCCATCCCGCTGCCCGGCCGGGCCATCCTGTACGGCGTCTGGCTGGTGCCGGCCGTTCTGGGCGCCCTGGTCATCCGCAAGCCGGGCGCGGCCTTCTACACGCTGACTCTGGCCGCCCTGGTGTCCGTCGCGCTCGGCACCAGCTGGGGCTGGACGCTGGTGCTGCAGGGACCGATCGAGGCGGCCGCGGCCGAGCTGGTCTTCGCCGCGTTCGCGTACCGGGTGTGGAACCTGCCGGTGGCGGCGCTGGCGGCGGCCGCGGCCGGGATCGCCGCGTCCGTCTACGACGCTTTCGTCTGGTACGGCGGGACGTCGTGGGCGACGTTGCGGCTGCCGTACATCGCCATCACCGCGGTCAGCGCGGTGCTGGTGGCCGGTCTGGGCAGCATCCTGCTGGTCCGGGCGCTGGCCCAGACCGGCGTGCTGGACCGCTTCGCCTCCGGTCGCGAACGCGCCGCCGTTTGACCATGGGCGAGCTGGTCCTGCGGGGGTTCGGGTGGCGGCACGCCGGTCGTAAGGCGTGGGCGGTGCGCGGGGTCGACCTGCGTGTCGCGCACGGCGAGCGGGTGCTGCTGCTCGGGCCGTCCGGGGCCGGCAAGTCCACGCTGCTGGCCGCGCTGGCCGGGCTGCTGCCCGAGGACTCCGGCGAGTCCGAGGGCACGGTCGAGATCGACGGGCTCGACCCGCGCAAGGCCCGCGAGCGGGTCGGCATCGTCTTCCAGGACCCGCAGACCCAGCTGGTCATGTCGCGCAGCGGCGACGACGTGGCGTTCGGGCTGGAGAACCGCGGTGTACCGGCCGGGGAGATCTGGCCGCGGGTCGACGAGGCGCTGCACCGGGTCGGTTTCGGCTACGGCCGGGACCGGCCGACCGCGGCGTTGTCCGGCGGTGAGCAGCAACGGCTGGCGCTGGCCGGCACCCTCGCTTTGCGCCCCGGCCTGCTGCTGCTCGACGAGCCGACCGCCAACCTCGACCCGGCCGGGGCGGCGCTGATCCGGGCCGCGGTCGCCCGCGCGCTGGGCGATGACACCACGCTGATCCTCGTCGAGCACCGGGTCGCGGAGGCGCTCACGCTCGTCGACCGGGTGGTCGTGCTGGAGCCGGGCGGCGGGGTCCGGGCCGACGGCCAGCCGGACGCGGTCTTCGCGGCGCACGGCGACCGGCTGGCGGACGAGGGGGTCTGGGTGCCGGGTCACCCGGTCGCCCCCCGCCGGGCCGTCACCGGTCCGGGTGCCCCTCTGGTACGCGCCACAGCCGCCGCCCTGCGCAACCGCCTCGCGCCCACCACGCTGACCGCCCACGAGCGCGAAGTGCTGGCGGTGACCGGCCCCAACGGCGCGGGCAAGTCCACGTTGGCGTTGCTGCTCGGCGGGCTGCTGAAGCCCACCTCGGGCACGATCGACGCCGTCCCGGGCGGGGCGCCGCACCGGTGGCGGGCGGCCGAGCTGACCACGAGGATCGGCTCGGTCTTCCAGGATCCGGAGCACCAGTTCGTCACCCACCGGGTCGCCGACGAGCTGGCGCTGGGCCCGCGCCGGATCGGGCGCCCGGAGGCCGAGGTCCGCCGGGTCGTCGACGAGCTGCTGCTACGGCTGCGGTTGGAGAAGCTGGCGGGCGCGAACCCGTACACGCTCTCCGGTGGGGAAGCGCGGCGGCTGAGCGTGGCGACAGCCCTGGCCACCGCGCCGCAGCTGCTGGTGCTGGACGAGCCGACGTTCGGCCAGGACCGGCGTACCTGGATCGAGCTGGTCGACCTGCTGGCCCGGCTGCGCGACGACGGCCACGGCATCGTCGCGGTGACCCACGACGACGACTTCGTGGCGGCCCTCGCCGGCTCCGTCCACCGCCTGGAACGGGCCGCATGACGCTCACCCTGCCGACCTTCGAGGCCAGCACCGCACCGCTCGCGCGGCGCAACCCTGTCGCCAAGCTCGCCGCCGCCCTGTTGTTCAGCGCCCCGCTGATCGCCACCCTGGATCCGCTGACCCCGACCATCGCCCTGGCCGTCGAGCTGGCGGTGCTGCCGCTGTTCGGGATGCGCTACGGCACGCTGTTCCGGCGGGCCTGGCCGCTGGTGCTCGCCGCCGGCGGCATCGTGATCACGCTGGTGCTGTTCGCGGCCGAGCGCACCGGGGCCACGGTGGCGACGCTCGGGCCGTTCGACGTGACCACCGGGGTGCTGGTCACCGCGCTGGGCATGGTGCTGCGGGTCTTCGCGATCGCGCTGCCGGGCATCATCGTGTTCGCCACCACCGACCCCACCGACCTGGCCGATGCCCTGGTGCAGAACGTGCGGGCGCCGGCCCGGTTCGCGATCGGCGCGCTGGCCGCGTTCCGGCTGGTGCCGCTGCTCGGCGAGGAGTGGCAGATGCTCAGCCTGGCCCGCCGCGCGCGGGGCATCGACGCCGGGCGCAACCCGGTGGCCAAGCTGCGGCTGTTCGTGTCGACGGCGTTCGCGCTGCTGGTGGGGGCCCTTCGGCGGGGCGGGCGGCTGGCGGTGGCGATGGACGCGCGGGGCTTCGACGCGGGCACGCCCAGGACGTACGCCCGCCGGCAGACCTTCGGCCGCGCCGACGCTGCCCTCATGATCGGCGCGACGCTGGTGTCCGCCGCCGCCCTGACCACCAGCGTCCTGTTCGGACTGTTCCGGCCGATCATCGGCTGAACGTCGGGACGCGCCACCGGCGAGGGTGGCCGAGTCCGCCCGGGTGACCTACCGCAGCCGGGTGACCACTGACTGTCCACCGGCGGTGATGCCGCGTAGCGTCACGGGCGCCACGCTGTGTAGTCGATGAAGGGCGCTGTGGACCCATGACCGATCCGCATTTCCGGGCCCCGCACGCGCCGGCCGCGGCCCACTACCCGCCGCCCGGCCGGGCCGTGCAGCCCTACGCTCCCCCGGTCCAGCACGCCCCGGCCGTCTACGCGCCCGGACCGGCCGTGGCCTGGACCCGGCCCGCGTTCGCGACGGTCAGCGCCGGCGGCCGGCTCGGGGCGGCGGTGCTGGACTTCCTGCTGATGGTGGTGACCTTCGGGATCGGCTGGCTGATCTGGTCGATGATCACCTGGAGCGACGGGCAGACCCCCGGCAAGCAGCTGCTGGGTCACGTGGTCGCCGACGCGAACACGGGCGAGGCGTTCGGCTGGGGCCGGATGTTCCTGCGCGAGTTCCTCATCGAGGGACTCCTGTTCTGGATCCCCAACATGCTCACGCTCGGCCTCTTCGGCGTCGCCGACGCCCTCATGGTCTTCCGGGCGGACGCGCGCACCCTGCACGACATGATGGCCGGCTCCGTCGTCCGGCACCGGTAGTTCGTCCCACCCGCGCCTTTTGATGCGCGGCTGTGCATGAAACCCTCCCGTGTTCGCGCACCGGTCACCCCGGCGCCATCCGGCGTTGCGGTGCGGCCGCGAGATTGGCCAGGTCATCCTTGTCGATCTTCGGGAGCCATGGGACATGGGTCACGGCCATCACCACCACGATCACGACCACTCACACGACGCCGGCGGTGCTGCCGACGTACCCCCGGCCCTTGATCTGAGCGTCCCGGACAGCGAGCTGTCGCCCTCGGACGTCTCCCGCCGCGGTTTTCTGCGCAGCGCGGGCCTGCTCGGTGCCGGCGCGGCCGCGTCGGTGCTCGCCACGCCGTCGGCGGCCGCGGCCGCCGGGCTGCCGCACTCGCACGGCCCGGCCGGCGGCGGCACCGCCAAGGGCGGGTTCCGCTGGCTCGCGGGTGACCACCACATCCACACCCAGTACAGCTCCGACGCCCAGTACCGGGTCATCGACCAGGCCGGGCACGGCCGCGCGTTCGGCCTCGACTGGCTGGTCATCACCGACCACGGCAGCAACGCACACGCCAAGATCGGCGTGGAGAAGGTCAACCCCGACATCCTCAAGACCCGCGAGGAACTGCCGGACCTGCTGACCTTCCAGGGTCTGGAGTGGAACATCCCGGCCGCCGAGCACGCCACGGTCTTCGTGCACCCGGGCCGCAACGAGGTCGGCGTGCTCAAGCAGTTCGAGCAGACCTTCGACGGCTCGCAGCTGCCGGCCACCAACACCACCGAGCAGAACGAGGCCGCCGCGATCGCCGGCATCAAGTTCCTCGGCGAGCAGGTCCGCGCCCGCAAGGTCGAGGGCGCGCTGTTCCTGGCCAACCACCCGTCGCGGCGCGGCATCGACTCGCCGCACGAGATCCGCAACTGGCGCGACGCCGACCCGACCATCGCCATCGGCATGGAAGGCGCCCCCGGCCACCAGGCCGCCGGCATCCCCGCCCCGAACGGCCGCGGCGGCGCGCGCGGCCTCTACGACAACAACCCGTCGGCCGCGTCGTACCAGGGCTACCCGCCGGAGACCTACCGGACCTGGGGCGGCTTCGACTGGATGACCGCCACGGTCGGCGGCCTCTGGGACAGCCTGCTGGCCGAGGGCCGGGCCTGGTGGGTGACGGTCAACTCGGACAGCCACGTCAACTACCTGGACCAGTCCGACCGCGGCCCGGGCAGCGACTTCGAGGCCAACGGCCGCTACAACGACCCGGTCTACACCGGCAAGGTGAACACCACCGCCGGCGACTTCTGGCCGGGCTTCTACGGCCGGACCAACGTCGGCTCGACGTCGTTCTCCTACAAGGCCGTCATGGACGGCCTGCGGGCCGGGCGGGTGTGGGTCGACCACGGCCGCCTGATCAAGAGCCTGGACGCGCGGGTCCGGGTGGCGGGCGACCGCCGGGCTGCCACGGGTACGCCGCTGGGCGGTGTCCTGCACGTCAAGCGGGGCACAGCCACCGAACTGACGCTCGAGATCGACCTCCAGGACGTGCCGAACTGGGCGCAGTTCGTCCCGGTGCTGTCCCGGGTGGACGTGATCGTCGGCTCGGTGACCGGCCCGGTCGCCGCCCGCGACACCTTCACCGCGCCGGACACCAAGGTCGTCAAGTCGTACGAGGTGACGCCGGGCGCCCGCAAGCTGTCGGTGACGTACCGGCTGGGCCGCCTGGACAAGCCGTTCTACCTGCGCCTGCGCGGCACGGACGGCAAGCGCACCCAGCCGGGCCTGATGGGCGCGGCGGTGGACCCGGCGGGCCCGAAGCTCGACGTGCTCGGCGACGCCGACCCGTGGGGCGACCTGTGGTTCTACACCAACCCGATCTGGGTCCTGCCCCGGTGATGCCCGACCGGACCGCGGCCGCCGCCACCACCCCGGCGGCGGCCGCCCCGGCCCTGGCCGACCTGCCGGTGCTGGGGGTCAGTCTCGGGCATCCCGACACGGTCGCGGCGGAGCACTGGCTGGCGTCGCTCTCCCCGGCGCCGGTGCTGGCCTTCACGCACCTGGTGCGATCGCCGCGCCCGCACGTGGCCCTGACACTCGTCTTCACCGGCGCCCCACCCACCGACCCCAGCGCCGCGGCCACCTACCCCGACGCCCCACCCACCGGCCTCGGTGCCGCGGCCATCTCCCCCGGCGCTTCTTCCACCGGTCTCGGGGCGGCGTGTCCGGAGGCGGTGGCTGAGCATGTGGCGCGGAGTTCGGGTCGGGCGGTGCTCTATCCGGGCGTGGAGCGACTGGTCGGCATACTGAGCGTCGCCGAGGTGCTGGAGCTGAGCGCGATCGAGAAGGTCGAGGTCCTCGGCGGCGGCGCGGCCGACCCGGCCACCCTGATCGACACGGGCGACTTCGTCCGTCCACAGTGGCGAGCGGGACAGCTGACCTTGCTCACCAGCCCGGCGGCGGGCGGGCGGCTGGTGCCGTTCGAGACCCGGTTTCCGACCCCCTGCTGCGCGGCCCACTGACTCAGCTTCGCGACGCGCGCTCGATGAGTGCGTGCCGCGGCGTCCGCGGGTCGATCGTGTGGTGGAAGGCGCGCATGCCGCTGCTCAGCACGACCCCGCCGGCGGGCACGCCGTCGATCCACCAGTGCGGCTGCGGCAGCGGCTGCCGGCACGTCTCGCACCACCAGCGCCACGTCGCCTGGCGCCGGGCCGGCCACTCCCGGTGGATCAGCAGCCGCTGGTCGGGAACGCTGTCCGGCGCCCAGCGCATCGCGTCGTCGCTCAGCGAGACGTCACGGAGCACGTGGTCGATCAGGTCCAGCACATCGCGGCGCATACCGCCATGGTCCCACCTCAGCCGAGGATCGCGGTCGCCTCGACCTCGACCAGCACGTCCGGCTCGGCCAGCGCGGCGACGCCGATCCCGGTGAGCGGCGCCATCGGGGTGACGCCCAGCTTGGCGGCGGCCCGGGCGACGCCCTCGACGAACAGTGGCATCTTGTCGGGGGTCCAGTCGACGAGGTAGACGGTCAGCTTGACCACGTCGTCGAAAGAGCCGCCGACCTCGGCCAGCGCCGTACCGATGTTGAGGTAGCACTGCTCGACCTGAGCGGCGAAGTCACCCTCGCCGACCCGGCCGCCGTCGGCATCGCGGGCGATCTGCCCGGCGATGAACACCATCCTCGACCCGGTGCCGATCGACACCTGCCGGTAGATGTCGACCTTGGGCAGTCCTTCGGGGTTCACCAGCGTGACGGCCATGCTGCCTCCATGTCTCGCGGAGCCTGTGGGCTCGACTGGCGCTAACTATAGCAGTGCAATGCTATGTATCCTGAGGTCATGGCGAGGACGAAGGACCCGGCGGTCCGCACCCTGCTCCTCGAACGCGCCGGGCACATGCTGCGCACCCGCGAGCCGATCACCCTGCGCTCCCTGGTGGCCGGGACCGGCGTTTCGACCATGGCGGTCTACACCTGGTTCGGCGGCATGGACGGCATGTGGAAGGCGCTGCGGCAGGAGGGCTTCACCCGGCTGGCGGACCGGCTGGCCGCGGTGACCATGTCCGCCGATCCGGTACGGGACCTGACCGCGCTGGTCGCGGCGTACCTCGGCAACGCCCTCGACCATCCGGACCTGTACCGGGTCATGTTCGATGCGACCTACGAGCTGGAGGACGCCGAGGCAGCCGACCAGACGCTGGAATACCTGGTCCAGGCGGCCGGCCGGGGCAGAGAGGCCGGTCGTTTCCGGCCCGCGACCGTGCCGCTGGAACTGGCGATCCAGAGCTGGGTGATCGGCCACGGCCTGGTCTCCCTGGTCACCCCCGGTCCCCTGCCACGCGAGACCCTCGCTCACGGCGTACCCATGTTGACCGCTCTGTTCGTCGGCACCGGCGACGAGCCGGAGCGATGCCGCCGCTCGGTGCAGCGCGGCTGGAAGGCCGTGGCCGGCTGACACGTTGAGAGGAGTCGCGGCCGCGCCGGCAGCCGCTAGATTGCTGCCATGTCGCTGCACGACGACCTGCGCAGTGCCGAGGAAATGGTCCGGTTGCGAGCGGCGGAGCGGGCTGCCCGCGATGGCTCGGCCGAGCTGATCGGCACCCTGCTGGACATGGCGCTGCACGATCTCGGCGAGGTGCAGGTCGCCGGCGGCATGGCCGAGGCGTACCGGGAGGTCGGCAGCACCGCGGCCCACGCGCTGAAGCAGGTCCTCAGCCGGCAGGACGGTCTCGACGAGCGTATCCGCGAGGTGGCGTTCGACCTGGCGGAGGACGACGACCGCATCGCCAAGCTGCTGTATCACCTCGGCTCCCGCTACGAACCCGTGCGGGAGGAACTGGCCGCGAGCGGCGAGGCCCGGCTGCGGATGCGCGGGCTCAAGGCGGTCCTCTCGCTGCACCGTACGCGGGAACTCACCCTGCGTTTTCTCGCCGACCCGGCGCCGGAGCTGCGCATCGAGGCGATCGAGGGCGCCAAGGGCGCCACCCTGGCCGAGCTGGAACGGATGCTGACCGATCCGGTCCCGCAGGTGCGGCGTGCGGCGGCGAGACATCTTCGGTACGCGACCCGGAGCGAGGTCTACGTGACCGCCGCGCGCGCCGAGACCGTGCCGGCGGTCCGCGAGGCGTTCCTGCCCGGGCTGATCCACCGCCGGCACACCGAGGCCACCCGGCCCGCGCTGGTGGGATACCTGGCCGACGGCGGGTACGTGCAGCGCACAGTCGCCGACGCCCTGGCTCAGGTCGACGACCCGGGGGTGGCGGCGGCGATCGCCTCGCGGATCCTGATCCACCCCGACGAGCGGTGGCTGGCCGAGCTGGTCGGCCACGAGCGGCTGCTCACGTACGTCCCCGAGCTGCGCGGCCTGCTGGCGCAGGTGCACCGGCACACACCGTACGGGTGGCTGCGCCGGCAGCTGGCCACAGCCCTGCAGGCAGATCCGGTGCCGATCCCCGCGACCGACCCGGTGGACGGCCTGGACGCTGTGCAGCAGGCCCGGCTGCTCCGCGAGGTCCTCCGCTGGGCGTTGACCGCGCTGGAGCAGGAACCGATCGATGCGCAGGATCCGGTGGCGGCCCTGCGGGTGACCGATTTGGACTGGTCCGCCGGCGGCGTGGTCGCGGACTTGCTGCACGCCGCCGTCTCCGGCGATGTCCGGCAGGCCATGGCGGCGGGAGTGCGAGCCGCCGAGGAGGCTGCCCGCCGCGACCCGGCCCCCGGCTGGCAGCGCCTCGGGACGGACGCCGGGGTGAGCCGGGCGGCCGAACTGACCCGGCTGGCCCACCTCTGCACGGCCCGGCAGATCCGCGCCGGCGTCGACCCGCTGCCGCCCGGCCGGCTCAGCCCGATGCTCGTGCACGGCCCGGACGCGCTGCGGGTGGGCACGCACCACCAGAGCCCGTCCCCGGCGCTGGAGCTGCGGCGGCCGTACCCGATGCGGTCCAGCTCCTTGCCGTTGTCCGCCGTCCTCCAGGCGCGATGTCCGGGCTGCGGCACGCCGGTGCGCACCGAGGGTCCGGTGAAGTGGCTGTATCACGACGACGACCGGACAGCGGAATCCGAGGACGGCTTCGCCGGCACGCTGACCGGCGCCTGCCCGGAGAGCGGGGGCGAGGTGCGGGCAGAGGTACGGATCACGCTGACCCGCAGCCGCGGCGACGACTCCCGGGAACTCACCTGGGACGCCGTCGACGTGACCGGCGGACGTCATGGGTAGGCGGGGGTGGCTCCCGTACCTGCTCGGGGCCGCTGCCGGGAACCAGCTCGTGAACCTGTCCGGCGCGGCGACCGCGTACCGGTGGTTGACGGTCGTCCTGCTGGTAGCCGCGATCGGCCGCGTCTTCCCGGTTCTGGTTGCTCTGGCCGTGGTCGCGGCGGCAGCGGCGCTGCACCCGGCGTGGCAGATCCCGGCGGATGTCGCTGCCGCCGTTCTGATCATCGCCGCGGTGGGCCGGCTGGCCTCGCGGACGGACGCGGGCGGGCTGCTGCCCGGGGTCGCGGCTCTCGCCATCGGGGTGGCGCTGCTGCGGGCCGGTGTCGCGGCCGGGCAGGACGGTACGGTGCTGGCCGGCGTGTCGATCGCCGGCATCGGGGTGGCCGTCCTCGCCTGCGGTGTCGCCATGCTGCGACCCGACTCCCTGATGCTGGCCGTGGCCGTGCTGGGCTGGGGTGCCGCCGCCCTCGTCGGTGGATTCGCGATCCTGGGCAGCCACGGCGCGGCGGGAGTCACGGCGATCGTGGGCGGCGGGCTGGCCCTCGTCGTCGGCGGCTTCGCGTTCGGGCGCGACTATGCCCTGTTCGGCGCGGCGGCGATCGGCGATGCGGCCGCACTCGCGGGCCTGGGCGTGTGGGCGCTGCGGACCGGGGAGACGACGGCCGGCGTGACGGCGTTCGTGGCGGTGGCGGCCGCCCTCAGCGTGGGAATCGCGGCACTGAGCAGCCGCTGGACCGGGGCCTAAGCTCTGCCCATGGCAGCTCGCCGGTACGGGTACAGCGTCGGCAACGAGAGCGACCCCGGCGACCCCTGGGGACGCAGCGAATTGAACATCGAACCGGACGGCCGGGTGTCGCTGCGCCATCACTTCCCGGGGCCGCTCGCCACCCGCGCCTGGACGGGCCGGGTCGAGGCGGCGGCGTTGGAGGCGCTGCGGAGTGCGCTGGAGGAAGCCGGGTTCCCGGACGGGCCGAGCGCGCCACCGGTCGCCGGGTCCGGGTTGCGCCGGCTGACGGTGGGGACGGCCTACGTTGCTCTGCCCTGGCACCTGCCCGCAGCCCAGGCCGCGTACGCGAAGGCATTCGACCTCCTCGACGGCGTGATCCACGAACTCACCGCCGGAGCGGTGGCCTACCCGACCACGTACACCGGAATCGTCTCGGACATCACCCCGGCCGTGGGATCTTGATCTTGATCTAGATTGGGGACCATGCTGGTTGCCTTTTCTGTCACGCCGCTCGTCGTGGGTGATTCCGTCGGTGATCTGGTCGCCGAGGCCGTACGCGTGGTCCGGGCCTCCGGGCTGCCGAACCGCACCGATGCCATGTTCACCACCGTCGAGGGCGAGTGGGACGAGGTCATGGCCGTCATCAAGCAGGCCGTGGACGCCGTCGCCGCGCATGCGCCGCGGGTCACCGTCTCCCTCAAGGCCGACATCAGGCCCGGGGTCGCCGACGCGTTGCACGGCAAGGTCGAGCACATCGAGCGGCGGCTGGCCGAGCAGTGAAGCGCCTGATCATGTGGGACATCGACTACACGCTGCTGCGCGGCGGCGGGGTGGCCGCGCGGGCCTGGAAGGCCGCGTTCACCGAGCTCACCGGGGTGGCGTGGCGGGCCACGCCGAACTTCGGCGGGCGCACGGACCTGGACATCTGCGCCGAGGTCTTCGCCACGCACGGGGTCACCGACTGCACGCCGGAGCGGTTCTTCGCCCGCTACGTCGAGGAGGTGCACGTCTCGCGGCACGAGTTCGCCGAGCAGGGTGCGCTGATGCCGGGGGTGCGGGCCGTGCTCGACGAGCTGGGCAGCCGGCCCGACGTGGTGCAGACGCTGGTCACCGGCAACGTGCCGCAGGTCGCCGCGGCCAAGATCGCGGCGTTCGCGCTGACCGGGGCGTTCGACGCGGAGATCGGCGGCTACGGCACCGACGACAGCGTCCGGGCGACGCTGGTGCGGCGCTGCCTGGAACGGGCCGAGGCCAAGTACGGCGAACGCTTCCGGCCGGTGGTCATCGGCGACACGGCCAACGACGTGTCGGCGGCGCTGGCCAACGACGCGCTCGCCGTGGGGGTCGCGACCGGCTCCACCAGCATGGCCGAGCTGGTGCTGGCCGGCGCCCACGCCGTGCTGCCCGACCTGTCCGACGTGGACGCGGCGGTCGCGGTCATCACCGCCTGACGCGCCCGGCACGGGCCGGCGCGCCTGGCACGGGCCGACGCGCCCGGCGCAGGCCGACGCGCCCGGCGCAGGCCGACGCGCCCGGCGCAGGCCGACGCGCCCGGCGCAGGCCGACGCGCCCGGCGCAGGGCGACGCGCCGGCACGGGCTGACGCGCGGCGCGAGCCGACGCGCCCGGCGCGGGCCGACGCACCCGGCCCAGGCCGACGCACCCGGCCCAGGCCGACGCACCCGGCCCAGGCCGACGCGAAGGGCCAGCTAAGAGCAGGCGCGGCCCGGCGCTAGCGCACGCGCAAGTGCGGTGGGAAGCCGGTCCAGCGCAGCTCCGGCGGCAGATGCGCCATGTCGTTGTGCAGCATCAGCGCCGGCGGCCGGTCGTCGCTGTAGCGGATCACCGTCAGCGCCGCGTTGCCCGTGTTCAGGCCCATCCACCGTTCCGGCGGCGCCCCCAGCGCGTCCCGCACGAACCACGCGATCAGGAAGCTGTGCGTGATCACCAGCTCGTACGTCTCCTGCTCGGCCGGCACCGCGAACCGCGCCAGCGCCTGCTCCGCCAGCTTCGGCCCGTCACGCAGCTCGGCCGCGCTCCAGCCCTCGGTCAGCATCGCGTACGGGGCCGGGACGTCAGCCGGCACCCACGGCGGGTAGTCGCCCACGACGTCCGACGGTTGCGCCTGCGGCCAGGCGGCGGCCGTCTCGACCGCGCGGGGCAGCGGGCTGTGCGTGACCGAGGCGAACGGCACGTCGGCCAGCCGGGCGCCCAGCAGCTCGGCCTGGCGGCGGCCCAGGTCGCTGAGGCCGGCGTCCTCGCTGACGGCGTCGCCGTGGCGGACCAGGTAGAGGTAGCGGTGGCTCACTGCGGGGCGACGGGGTTGGGGATCGCACCGCCGAAGCGGCGGTCGCGCTGGGCGTAGAGCTCGCAGGCGTACCACAGATGGCGACGGTCGAAGTCGGGCCAGAGGGTGTCCAGGAACACCAGCTCCGCGTACGCGGACTGCCAGAGCAGGAAGTTGGACGTGCGTTCCTCGCCGGACGGGCGCAGGAACATGTCCACGTCCGGGATCTCCGGGTGGTACAGGTATTTCCGCAGGGTCTTCTCGTTGACCTTGTCGGCCTTGAGCCTGCCCGCCGCCACGTCCCGGGCGATCGCCGCCGCCGCGTCCGCGATCTCCGCGTGACCGCCGTAGTTGACGCAGAACTGCAGGGTGAGGGTCTTGTTGTCCTTCGACATCTCCTCCGCGGTCTGCAGCTCGGAGATCACGCTCTTCCACAGCCGGCCCGGCCGCCCGGACCACACCACCCGCACCCCCAGCTGCACGAGCTGGTCGCGGCGGCGCCGGATGACGTCGCGGTTGAAGCCCATCAGGAAGCGGACCTCTTCCGGTGAGCGCTTCCAGTTCTCCGTGGAGAAGGCGTACGCCGACAGATACGGGATGCCGAGCTCGATCGCGCCCTCGATGGTGTCGAAGAGCGAATACTCCCCCTGCTCGTGACCCTTGGTGCGGGACAGGCCGCGCTCCTTGGCCCAGCGGCCGTTGCCGTCCATGACCACCGCTACGTGCTTCGGCACCGCCGCCGCGGGCAGGGCAGGCGGCCGGACGCCGGAGCTGTGCGGTGTGGGCGGACGTGTCACGAAGTGCTCTCCCGTCGATCGACCAGTGGCAGCGCGCGCAGGTTGCGCTCCATGTGCCACTGCAGGTGTGCTGCCACCAGCCCGCTGCACTCACGGCGTACGGGTTGCTCGGTGGCGTCGGCGAGCTGCCAGTCGCCGCTGGTCAGGGCCTGCATCAGGGCGATCGTCGCCGGGGCCGGATGGGCCGCGCCGGGCGGCCGGCAGTCGGGGCAGACCGCGCCGCCGGCCGGCACCGAGAAGGCGCCGTGCTGCCCCGGGCTGCCGCAGACCGCGCACTCGCCGAGGGCGGGCGCCCAACCGGCGAAGGACATGCCGCGCAGCAGATAGGCGTCCAGGACCAGGCTGCTGGCGTGCTCGCCCGCCGCCAGGGCCTTGAGCGCGCCCAGGGTGAGCTGGAACAGCCGCAGGGCGGGCTCGCGCTCGACCGGGGACAGCCGCTCGGCGGTCTCGGCGATGGCGCTGGCCGCGGTGTAGCGGGGGTAGTCGGTGAGGAACTTCTTCCCGTACAGCATCAGGGCCTCGACCTGGCTGACCGAGTGCAGGCTGCTGCCGACGCCCTCGGGCGAGCCGGCGAGCTGCAGGTCGATGTGGCCGAACGGCTCCAGCCGGGCGCCGAACTTGGAGCTGGTGCGGCGCACCCCGCGGGCGACCGCGCGCAGCCGCCCGTGCCGGCGGGTCAGCAGGGTGATGATCCGGTCGCTCTCGCCCAGTTTCTGCACGCGCAGGACCACCGCGTCGTCGCGGTAGAGATGGCGTCGGTATCCGGCGGGCACGGGGTCATTCTGCCTCCTGGGTACGACAGACCCTGACCCGGATCTCAGGGTCTTCTCGGGGCCGCCTCAGTGGGAGGACTGATGGTGCCCGGGTGCCGGCGCCGCCTAGCGTCACAGGCATGACCCCGACTCTCGCCCGGCGCGCCGGCGCCGTCACCCTGATCGCCGCGACCGCGGCCGCCCTGGCCGGCTGCGGCGGAGGGATCGGCGCCCGGCTGACCTACGACGACACCGAGAAGGTGAAGGTCTCCGAGATCGTCCTGACGGGCGGCAGCGGGGACGTCACCGTGACCACGGCGGCGATCGCCGACACCCGGATCAAGCGCATCGTGCGCAGCGACGGCTCCGACGACCCGCGGGCCTCGTACGAGCTCTCCGGCACGGTGCTGACCCTGGACACCAACTGCGGGCCGAACTGCCAGGTCTCGTACGAGATCCAGGCCCCGACCGGGGTGGCCGTGCGCGGCAAGCTCGGCTCCGGCGACCTCGCGCTCAGCGACATCGGCTCGGCGGACGTCACGGTGGGCTCCGGCGGCGCCGCCATCGACCGGGCGAGCGGCACGGTGTCGCTCAAGGCCGGCTCGGGCGACATCCTGGCCAACGACCTGCAGGGCGAGACGACGCTGGTCACCGGCTCGGGCGATGTGGAGGCCCACGGCATCGGCGGCGGCAAGGCGGTCCGGGCCCAGACCGGCTCCGGCGACGTCACGGTCGAGGTGACGAAGGTGGCGTCGGTGACCGCGCGCACCGGCAGCGGCAACATCGAGCTGATGGTGCCGGACGGTGCCTACCAGGTGAAGACGCGCACCGGCTCGGGCGACGCGGAACTGCTCGGGATCGTCAACGACGCGACCGCCAAGAACGTCATCGAGGTGCAGACCGGCAGCGGGGACGCGACCATCACCGCCATCCCGGGCAGCTAAGGAATGTCGGCCGGGTGCCGCTCCCGCCGCGACAGCCAGACGAACGGCAGCGCGAGCGCGGCGACACCCGCCGAGATCACGTACGAGGCCGGGTAGCCCCAGACGTCGGCGGCCCGGCCCAGCGCGGGCTGGGCCACGACCCCGCCGGTCGAGGCCATCAGCGAATCGAAGGACAGGATGGTCGCGCGCTGCTGCGACGGGATCATGCCGTTCAGGTACGCCTGCCGTACGGGCTGGCCGGCCGCCGACAGCAGCCCCCAGGTGACCACCAGGGCCAGGACCACCCAGAAGTTCGGGATCAGGGCGATCAGCAGCACGGCCAGCACGCTCAGGCCCAGGGTGACGAGCAGCATCGAGGTGCGCCGGGCGAAGACCCGCCGCAGCGCCGGGGCGACCAGCCCGCCGACGATCTGCGCGGCGGCCAGCAACGCGGCGGAGAGGCCGACGATCCCGTACGCGGTCTCGTCACCCCACAACTCCAGCAGGTACGGCTGCAACGCGTAGTGCACGTAGATCATCGCGCCGCCGGTGCAGGGCGCGGCCAGCATGAGCCAGCGCACCGGGCGGACCCGCAGGCCGTACTCGACGGACTGGGCGGCGATCCGGCGTACCTCGGTGCGGTAGCCCCCGCCGCGGTCCGGGGTGAAGCCGAGGTCGTGCATCAGCAGCGCGGCCACCACCAGCATCACCACGAGCACGGCGGCCCGCAGCAGGTAGGGCGCACCGAGCCCGGCGACCTGGGCGAGATATCCGCCGCCACCCGCCCCGACGAGCATCCCGATGCCCATGAAGACCTGCCCGCGGGCGAAGACCCGGTCCAGGCTCCCGGTGTAACCGGTGGCGGCCAGCGCGTCGACCAGCCAGGCCTCGGTGGCGCCGGAGAAGAACGTGAAGCCCAGCCCGATCAGCGCCGACGACACCGCCCAGGCCCAGAACGGCCCGTCGATGCGCCACAGCCAGACGTAGAGCACGGTGGTCGCCGCCAGCGTCACCGTGCCGAGCAGGTACGACGCCCGGCGCCCCCAGGAGTCGGCGACGATGCCGGTGGGCACCTCGAACAGCACCATGCCGGCGGTGAAGAACGCGTTCGCGGCGAACGCCTGGAAGTTGGTCAGCCCGGCGTCCAGCAGGAACAGCGTGTTGACGCCCCAGATCAGCGAGGCCGCCAGGGTGTTGCCGAGCCCGAGCGCGTAGTACGTCCGGCGGACGTGCGCGGCCGTGATGGTCATGTATGCACAGTCTCACCATGGACGGTGGCACGAAGGTAGGAGCACGCCGATCAGCTTGATCAATTAGGTTCTCCGCATCGCACACGTCGCATGCATCGCACGGGGAGCCCATCACATGTCCGCACGTTCTGTATCGTTCGCCGCCATCGGCGGTCTCCTGATCCTGGGCCTCGCCGCTTGCGGGAGCACCGGCGACGCCGACGCCACGGCGCGGAAGCCGGCCGCCACGCCGGCGGCCCCGGCGGTCAGCGCCACCACGTCGGCGCCGGCCGCCGAGCCGACCGGCCGGAAGCCGGACGACAAGGGCGGCTCGGCCAGCTGCCCGGTGACCACCGCGACCCTGCTGGCGGCGATCGAGAAGGAGCACCCGGACTGGGGCAAGCAGGAGCTGACCGACATCACCTGCCACAAGGACTACGCCATCTCGACCCGGCGGGCTGTCGACCCTCAGGGCGACACCGAGGTCGAGACCTTCCGCTACACCGACGGAGCGTGGCGCACCTTCGTGGGCGGCAGCGACGGCTACTGCAAGGGCGTGCCCGCGGACGTCACCAAGTACTTCCGCGCCCACGGTCGCGAGGGTTGCCAGAGCTGACCGGAGGCCACGTCCGCCGGACGCATCCGGCGGACGTGCACGGCGGATCGGGCTCAGTCGCCGGCGGTCCGGCCGGTCGAGGCCGGCGGCGGGTGCGGATCACGTGCGCACGGTCTCGGCGAGCTGCCCGACAGCGGGCGACACCGGCGCCACGGCCGGCCGGTGTGGACGGCCGCCGGGCAGCAGCACGGGCCGGCGCCCGGCGGCGAAGTCCTCGATCCAGCCGAAGAGCGCGACGGCGAGCGCGACCAGCGCGACGATCACCACGAGCCGCCACCCGATCCCGGTCGCGCCGCGCACCGGCAGGCCGTGCGTCTCCCCGATCCGGGTCACGGCCACGATGATCGGCACGTGCCAGAGGTAGATCGTCAGGGCCCGCGCGTTGAGCACGGTGACCAGCCGCGACGCCCGGGTCGCGGTGACGGCCGGGGCCAGGCCGAGCGCGACGAGGATGAATGCCGCGGACCAGAGCGCGTTGCCGAGCGGGATGTCGTTGAGGTCGTACCCCCGGGGTCCGGGATGGGTGAGCACCCAGCCGGCGCCGGCCGTCGCCAGCAGCACCGCGAAGCCGGCCAGGCGGCGCCGCGCGAGCCGGCGCAGCATCCCGTCGTGGTGGGCGAAGCCGAGCAGCCACGCGCCGCCGTAGAGGGCCATGTCGCGCACGATCGGGTGCGGGGTGAGGCCGAGCAGGGTGATGACTGCCAGGGCGGTGTACGGCGTCGCCAGGGACAGTTTGGGGAAGCGGCGGAAGACCGGCAGCGCGAGCGGCGAGAGCAGCACGAACCAGAGGAAGTCCCGCAGGTACCAGGTGGCGCTCAGGGCCATCGAGCCCCAGCCGTTGGCCGGCGGGTCCTGCACCGGGAACGCCCAGTACAGGATCTTCCAGTCCCAGGCCAGGCCGGTGAGCAGCATGGCCGGCACGGCGATGGCGGACATCGCCCACAGCGACGGCAGCAGGCGGCGCAGCCGGCGCTCGACGGCGAGCGGCCCGGACCGGTCGAGCGAGGCCGCCATCAGCGAGCCGGCCAGCGCGAACATCACCGACATGGCCGGGAACGCGATGGTGAGGGCGACCCAGCCGGTGGAGTGGTAGACGACCACCCGGACGATCGCGATGGCACGCAACAGGTCCAGGTACCGATTCCGCATGACGTAAAGGGCTATCTAAATAAGCCCCCACAAAGCAAACCGAAACCGGCATCCGGTGATATGGCCCACAAAAGCGATTAAAAACCCAATCGACGAAGCTGCTTGGGGTCGCGCTGCCATTCCTTGGCGATCCGCACGTGCAGATCCAGATAGATCTTGCGGCCCAGCAACTGCTCGATCTCGGCGCGAGCCTTGGTGCCGACATCCTTGAGCCGGGCACCCTTGGTGCCGATCACGATCGACTTCTGGCTGTCCCGCTCGACGTACAGGTTCGCGTAGATCTTCATCGACCGGCCCTCGATCACCATCTCCTCGACCAGCACGGCGATCGAGTGCGGCAGCTCCTCCCGGACCCCCTCGAGCGCGGCCTCGCGGATCAGCTCCCCGATGAGCACCTGCTCGGGCTCCTCGGTCAGCACGTCGTCCGGATACAGCGGCGGCGACTCGGGCAGGTGCTTGACGATCACGTCGACCAGGGTGTCGACCTGATGGCCGGAAACAGCGCTGACCGGCACGATGTCGGCGAAGTCATAGAGCTTGCTGACATCCATCAGCCGCTGCGCGAGCGTCGCCGGATCGACCAGGTCGACCTTGGTGACCACGGCGATGACGGTGGCCTTGAGCTCGGCCATCTCGGCCGAGATGAACCGGTCACCCGCACCGACCGGCTCGTCCGCCGGGAAGCAGATGCCGATCACGTCGACCTCGCTCCAGGTCTCCCGGACCAGGTCGTTGAGGCGCTCGCCGAGCAGCGTCCGGGGCCGGTGCAGGCCGGGGGTGTCGACCAGCACGAGCTGGGCGTGCTCCTGGTGCAGGATGCCGCGGATGATGTGCCGGGTGGTCTGCGGCTTGTTGGACGTGATGGCGATCTTCTGACCGATGATCGCATTGGTCAGCGTGGATTTTCCGGCATTCGGCCGACCGACAAAACAGGCAAACCCGGCACGGTAAACATCCTCCGCGACCTTGATCTCCCGGGTGGCGGCCTTGTGCCGATGCTTCTTTCTTCCCGTACGGGCATCAGCCGCCCCGCCGGAAGCCCGTGGCCCCGGGCTCAGGTTGCCTGACTCAGCCCCGCCGTCAGCAACAACGCCCGCGCCCGCGGCGGCCGGCACGGAAGCACCGGCACCGTCGCGCTCGGCGGGGGTTTTCGCCCCATGGACGTTTTCGCCGTTCGTGGTGTTGCGCTTCGCTGCGCCTGCGGCTTCGCTGCGCTTCTTGGCTCCGCCTACGGCTTCGCCTCGCTTGGCTGCGCCTACGGCTTCGCCGCGCTTCGCTCCCGCGGCTTCGCCGCTGACCGTCGCGCCACGCTTCGCACCATCCGCGGCTCCGCCGCTACCTGCCGCGCCACGCTTCGCATTTCCCGCAGCTTCGCCGCTGACCGTCGCGCCACGCTTCGCTCCCGCGGCTTCGCCGCTCCCCGCGGCGCCACGCGTGGCCGCAGTCGCGCCACCAGCGGCTTCGCCGCGCTTCGCAGCCCCGCCGGCCTCACCACGCTTGACCGCACCGACACCACGCTTCACTCCGCCGCCCGCAGCACCGCCCTGCTCGCGCCGAGCCGCCCGCCGTTCCTGCCGCCGAAGCTCGTTCCGCTCCCCCGCAGTAAGCCGCCGCTCCTCGCCACCGCCACCGACGGCACGCTCTGCGCCACCGCCCTCAGCATCAGCCCGATTCACCCGGCCGCCCGTAGCCCGCCGTTCACCACCGGCCCCAGCACCCGGCGAACGCCCAGCAGCCGCAGCCGCCTGAGAACGCCCGGTCCCCCCGGCCGCCGTCCGTGGACTCCACTTGGGCTTGGAACGCGCCGGCCGAAGCTCACCGGTCTCACTGACAGCATCCGACCGCGTCGGCAGTACCGGCCGCCCCGCACCGCCGCCACCCGCAGACCTACCCGCGCTTCCCCGCGCTCCCCCAGCGCCGCGGTCGCCACCGCTGCCGCGAGCGCCGGCCGAGCCACGCGCCCCACCATCGCGCCCAGCGACGCTCCCGGCGCGGCCGGCGCCGCCGCCTCGCGAGCCGCCGGCACCTCCGCCGCCACCAGCGCCCCGCGAACCGCCTGCGCCGCCACCAGCGCCCCGCGGACCGCCTGCACCTCCGCCGCCTCCAGCGGCTCCGGCCTTCCGTCCGAGACCCCCAGCGGCCGAACCCTCAGCGCCACCACGCGCGCCGCCGGCCCCCGACGACGGGCGCCCAGCCTTACCGCGCGCCGCGTCGCCGTCGCGAGCCGAAGCCTCGCCACCCGTCGTCACGCCGTCACCGTGCCCAGCAGGGCCCCGGTCGGCGAGGCCACATGGACCGGGGCGTCCGCCGCCAGATCACGTACAGCCGCGTGCCCGGCGCCGTCCAGCGTCGACGCTTCCGTCACCACCGCCGCCGCTTCGAGCTTGGTCGCGCCGGCTGCCACCGCGGAAGCCACCGCGAGCTGCAGGGCAGTCACCGCCAGGCTGGGCAGGACCACGGTTGCCGCCGCGTACGTGCGGCCGTCCTGGTCGCGTACCGCTGCTCCTTCGACCGCGCCCACCCGGGCGCGGGCGCCGCGGGCCAGCGTGACCAGCTTGGCGTCCTCGGCGGTGAGCTCGCCCTCGGCGGCGGGGACGGCGGGTCCGGCGGGGCTGGTCTGGTCAGGCATCAGCGTGCTGTCTTTCCTCGGTCTCGGGGATGTTCTCGGTGTCCTCAGCTTCGTCTGAGGCGGTTTCGACCCGGCACACCAGCACCGAGTCGATCCGGTTGCGGCGGCCGGTGGTGCCCTCCGCGATCAGGTGCAGGCCGCCGACGTCGACGGACGCGCCCGGGATCGGCACCCGGCCCAGGGTCTGGGCGAGCAGGCCGCCGACGGTCTCGACCTCGTCGGCCGGCAGCTCGACGTGGAAGATCTCGCCGAGGTCCTCGATCGGCAGCCGGGCGGTGACCCGCACCGAACCGTCGTCGAGGTGTTCCACGGGCGGGCGCTCGACGTCGTACTCGTCGGTGATCTCGCCGACGATCTCCTCGAGGATGTCCTCGATGGTGACCAGGCCGGCCGTGCCGCCGTACTCGTCGACGACGATGACCAGGTGGGTGCGGGCCGCCTGCATCTCCGACAGCAGGTCGTCGACCGGCTTGGACTCCGGCACGAAGGTCGCGCCGCGCATGAGCTCGGCGACCGGCATGGCCGAGGCCGCCGGGTCGCCGTTCTGGGTGCTGCGCACGACGTCCTTGAGGTACAGCACGCCGAGCACGTCGTCGACGCTCTCGCCGATCACCGGGATGCGGGAGAAGCCGGAGCGCAGGAAGAGGAACAGCGCCTGCTGCAACGTCTTGGGTGCTTCTATCCACACCATCTCGGTGCGCGGCACCATCACCTCGCGGGCGATGGTGTCGCCGAGCGCGAAGACGGAGTGGATCATCTCGCGTTCGCCGTGCTCGACGACGCCGCGCTGCTCGGCCAGGTCGACCAGCTCACGCAGCTCGACCTGGCTGCCGAACGGGCCCTCGGGGAAGCCCTTGCCGGGCGTGACCGCGTTACCGATCAGGATCAGCAGGGACGCCAGCGGGTTCAGCACCCGTCCGAGCCAGCGGACCAGCGGTGCGGCCGCTTTGCCCACCGCGTACGCGTGCTGGCGCCCGACCGTACGCGGTGCGACACCGACCACGACGAAGCTGACCAGCGTCATCGCCCCGGCCGTGACCAGCGCGGCCCGCCAGCCGGCGCCCCAGCTGTCCACCGCGACGAGCGCGACCAGCGTGGTCGCGGTCAGCTCGCAGAGCAGCCGGAGCAACAGCAGAAGGTTGAGGTGGCGGACGACGTCACCGGCGACGGCTTCCAGGGCGGCGGCACCGCGCTGGCCTTCGCGGGCCATCTCGGCGGCGCGCGCCGAGGAGACCGTGGCCAGCGCCGCGTCGGTCATCGACGCCAGGCCGGCCAGGAAGACCAGGACCGCGGCGTAGATGACCAGTTGCACGTCGGGCAGCCCGCTGGTCGGGCCGGCCGCGAGTAAGGATGGCTCCACGGGGATCAGCCGGCCCGCCGTCCGGAGCGCCAGCTCTGCAGGAGCCGGGCCTGCAACGCGAACATCTCGCGCTCCTCCTCGGGCTCGGCGTGGTCGTAGCCGAGCAGGTGCAGCACTCCGTGCACGGTGAGCAGGTGCAGCTCGTCCGCCGGGGTGTGCCCGGCGACCGCGGCCTGCTTCGCCGCCACCTCGGGGGCCAGCACGATGTCGCCGAGCAGGGCCGGCTCACCCGTGCCGGCCTCGCCGGGACCGTGGTCGACGCTGCCCTCGTCCATGGGGAAGGCGAGCACGTCGGTGGGGCCGTCACTGCCCATCCAGCGATGGTTCAGCTCGGTCATGTAGTCGATGTCGACCAGCAGGATCGAGAGCTCGGCGAGGGGGTTGACCCCCATCTCCTCGAGCGCGTGCCGGGCCACCGCCAGGATCGCGTCGGTGTCGACCTCGACTCCCGACTCGTTGGCGATCTCGATGGACATGTAGTGCGTAACCCCTTATCAGCGCCGGCGGTTCGGGCGGCCACCGCTGGCGGCCCGGCCCGGCACGGCATGGACGGACTGCGTGGCCTGTTGTTCCTGCTCGACGTCGTAGCGGGCGTACGCGTCGACGATCTCGGCGACCAGCCGGTGCCGGACGACGTCGGAGCTGGTGAGCTCGGAGAAGTGCACGTCGTCGACGCCCTGCAGGATCTCCCGGACGATACGCAGCCCGCTGGTGGTGCCCCCGGGCAGGTCGACCTGGGTGACGTCACCGGTGACCACGATCTTGGCGCCGAAGCCGAGCCGGGTCAGGAACATCTTCATCTGCTCGGGCGTCGTGTTCTGCGCCTCGTCCAGAATGATGAACGCATCGTTGAGGGTCCTTCCCCGCATGTAGGCCAGCGGGGCGACCTCGATCGTGCCCGCTGCCATCAGGCGCGGGATCGACTCGGGGTCGAGCATGTCGTGCAGCGCGTCGTACAGCGGCCGCAGGTACGGGTCGATCTTCTCGTTCAGCGTGCCGGGCAGGAAGCCCAGCCGCTCGCCCGCCTCGACCGCCGGCCGGGTCAGGATGATCCGGTTGACCTGCTTGGAGGTCAGCGCCTGGACGGCCTTGGCCATCGCCAGGTAGGTCTTGCCGGTGCCGGCCGGGCCGATGCCGAAGACGATCGTGTTCTCGTCGATGGCGTCGACGTAGCGCTTCTGCCCGAGCGTCTTGGGGCGGATGGTCTTGCCGCGCCGGGAGAGGATGTTGATGGTCAGCACCTCGGCGGGGCGCTCGGCGGTGTTCTGCTCGAGCATCGCGACGGTGCGGCGGACGGCGTCGACGCTGAGGGTCTCGCCTCTCTCGATCAGCTCGATGAGCTCCGAGAAGAGGCGTTCGGCCGTGGCGTTGTCGGCGGGCACGCCGGTGATGGTGATCTCGTTGCCGCGGACGTGGACGTCGCTGGTGAGGGTGCGCTCGATGTGCCGCAGGATCTCGTCCTTGGCGCCGAGCAGGTTCACCATGATCTTCGGGTCGGAGACCGAGATCCTGGTCTGGGCCCGGGCGGCAGCGTTGCTGGGATCGGTGCCGGTCATAGGGGCGGCCGTGAGGCCTCAGCCACCTGCTCTCATTCTCGTCCCGGTTCGGAGAGGCCCGCCTCTCCGGCGGCCCGCGTAAGGATCGTGCCATCGTATCCGGTCGGCGGCACCCGCGCCGATGCCATTATCGGCGGGTCGGCCGGGCCGGGAACAGCGGGTCAGCCCTCGGAGACCGGTACGCCGTCGAAGGTCTCCTGGACCCGGGTGAACCGGTAGGTGGCCCAGTGCATCCGGACCACCCGGCCCTCGGCGTCGCGGGTCAGCCGGAGCAGCTCGCCGGCCTCGCGCCCGGAGATCGTCCGGAGCACGTCGGGCTGGCCGGGCAGCGGCCGGAAGATCGACGGTGGCCGGTCGGCCGGCGCGTCGGCCCCGCGGGACTGCAGCGCGCCGTCGTGCCAGCTGAAGACGTGCGCGAAGCCTTCGCTCCACCAGGGCCCGAGCACCGAGCGGTACGCCGGCGGGGCGGCCCGGCCCGGTGACCAGGCGCGCACCTCGGCTGGGTCGGCCTCGACGGCCAGGGCGAGCAGCTCGTGGACCAGGTCGTTGATCTCTATGGCCGTGCCGGAGGAGGCCAGCACCGCGGCGCCCAGTGCGCCCGGGTTGCCTTCGCCGCCGCGCCGGCCGTAGACGCCGGCGAGGAAGCCGGGCATGGCGCCGTCGTGCCCGACGTGCATCACCCGGCGGCCCTGCGGCGCGAGGATGAGACCGAGGCCGAAGCCGCCGGACCAGAGGGTCTCGTCGGTCGTGGTCTGCGGCCAGCGCATCTCGTCGAGGGTCTCGGGCGCCAGCACCAGCGCGCCGGGGTCGACGATCTCCGGGCTGGCCAGGAAGGCCGCCCAGCGCGCCATGTCGCCGGCGGTGCTCCAGAGCTGCGCGGCCGGGGCGGCGCCGCCCATGTCGAGCTGCGGTTCGGGGCGGGCGGCGTCGGAATAGGTGTCCACCAGGTAGCCGACCACGGCGTCGCCGGTCGGCTCGACGGTGGTGGAGGTCAGGCCGAGCGGTTCGAGGATCTGCTCGTGCAGCACCGAGGCCCAGGTGCCCCCGCGCAGCTTGGCCACCAGCTGCCCGAGGACAGCCAGGCCCAGGTTGGAGTAGTGGTAGCGGCGGTTGTTGGGCAGCACCCGCTCGGCCTTGGCCAGGTCGGCGAGCAGGGCGGCGTCGTCGGGTGCGACCAGCAGGTCCCACACGTCGCCGTGCGGCTCGCGCTGGAAGCCGGCGGTGTGCGAGAGCAGCCTGCGGATGGTGGCGGTGCCGTGCGAGGGCACGTCGAGGTGGGTGGCGATGGGGTCGTCGAGGTCGAGCAGGCCGTCGTCGCGGGCCTGCATGACCAGCACGGCCGTGAAGGTCTTGGTGACCGAGCCGATCCGGAACCGGCTCTGCGCGTCGAGGGCGCGGGGGTTGCCGGAGGTGCCGACGGCGCAGGTCCAGAGGCTGCGGTCGGCGCGGTGCAGGGCGACGGAGAGGGCGGGCACCCGGGCGTCGGCCTGGACCCTGCGGACGGCGCGCTCCAGGCGCTGCTCCGGGGTCACCGGGCCACCATCGGCCCGAGCGGCCGGCCGCCGACGACGTGGGCGTGCACGTGGAAGACCTCCTGGCCGCCGTGGTTGCCGGTGTTGAAGATCAGCCGGAAGCCGTCGCCGGTGAGCCCCTCGGCCTCGGCGACCGCGGCGGACGCGGCCAGCACGTCGGCGGCCGCGGCCGGGTCGGCGGCGAGCGCGACGACGTCCCGGTGGTGCGCCTTGGGGATCACCAGGACGTGCACCGGGGCCTTCGGGTCGATGTCGCGGAAGGCCAGCGTGGTGGGGGTCTCGTGCACGACAGTCGCGGGGATCTCCCCGGCGACGATGCGGCAGAACAGGCAGTCGTTGTCCACGCCGAAGATCCTAGAGTGAGGCCATGACAGGACGCGCGATCCTCGTGACCGGTTCCTCCCGCGGCATCGGCCGGGCCGTCGCGACCCGGTTCGCCGAAGCCGGCGACCGGGTCGCCATCCATCACCGGGACTCGGCCGGGCTGGCCGGGGAACTGGCCGCGGCGCTGCCGGGCCGCGGCCACATCGTGGTACGGGCCGAGCTGGCCGACCCCACAGCGGTACGGGCCATGGTCGACGAGGCGGCGCAGCGGCTCGACGGCCTGGACGTGCTGGTCAACAACGCCGGCGTGTTCGGGCCCACGGACCGCCCGCACCCGATCTTCGGCACCGGTTACGAGCAGTGGCAGGCCAACTGGCGGGCCACCTTCGACGTGAACCTGTTCGGGGCGGCGAACGCGTCCTGGGCGGCGGCGCAGCACATGCGCGAGCGCGGGGGCCGGATCATCAACGTGTCGTCGCGCGGCGCGTTCCGGGGCGAGCCCGACCAGCCCGCGTACGGCGCCAGCAAAGCGGCCATGAACTCGATGGCGCAGTCGCTGGCGGTGGCGCTGGCCCCGTACGGGATCGGGGTGGCTTGTGTGGCCCCGGGTTTCGTGGAGACCGACATGACCAACGAGCACCTGAAGTCGCCGCGCGGGGACGCGATCCGGGCGCAGAGCCCGTTCGGCCGGGTGGCGCGGCCGGCGGAGATCGCGAGTGCGGTGCACTGGCTGGCGTCGCCCGAGGCGGAGTGGGCCTCGGGCACGATCATCGACCTGAACGGGGCCTCGTACCTGCGCACGTAGGATCTTGGTATTCGACGTGATGGGAGCGCTTCCATGGATGACCTGCTGGCCCGGTTGACCCTCGAGCAGAAGGTGTCGCTGCTGGGCGGCCAGGACTTCTGGTCCCTGCCCGCGATCGCGGAGATCGGGCTGCGCTCGCTGGTGATGTCCGACGGGCCGATCGGCGTCCGCGGCACCGGCTGGGCCCCCGACGACCCGTCGATCGCCCTGCCCAGCCCGACCGCGCTGGCCGCCACCTGGGATCCGGCGCTGGCCCGCAAGGCCGGGCACCTGCTGGGTCAGGAGTCCCGGCGCAAGGGCGTGCACCTGCTGCTCGGCCCCACGGTCAACCTGCAGCGCACCCCGCTGGGCGGCCGGCACTTCGAGTGCTACTCCGAGGATCCCCTGCTCAGCGGCGAGATCGCGGTCGGTTTTGTGGCCGGGGTGCAGGAGCACGGGGTCGGCACCACGGTGAAGCACCTGGTGGGCAACGACTTCGAGACCGACCGGATGACCGTCGACGTGCGGATCGGCGAGCGGGCGCTGCGCGAGCTGTATCTGGCGCCGTTCGAGCGGGTGGTGGCGGCTGGCGGCTGGGGTGTGATGAGCGCCTACAACGGCGTCAACGGCCGGCCCATGGCGTCGAACGGCCGGCTGCAGTCGGACATCCTCAAGGACGAGTGGGGCTTCGACGGCATCGTGGTCTCCGACTGGCGGGCGGCCCGGGAGACGGTTCCCGCCGCGCTCGGCGGGCTGGACATCGCCATGCCGGCGATGGAGAACCCGTGGGGCGCCAAGCTGGTCGCGGCGGTGCGGACCGGCGAGGTGGCCGAGGAGCTGATCGACGAGAAGGTACGGCGGGTGCTGCGCCTGGCCGGCCGGGTGGGCGTGCTCGACGGCGTACCCCCGGCGGTTGTCTCTTTCCCGCCGGACCTGGACGGCGACGCCGTGGCGCACGAGGTCGCGGCCCGGTCCTTCGTGCTGGCCCGCAACGAGCAGTTCACGCTGCCCCTGGAGCCGGCGGCGCTGACGAAGGTCGCCGTGATCGGGGCGCTGGCCACCGACGCCCGGGTGCTCGGCGGCGGCAGCGCCCAGGTGGTGCCGCCGCACGTGATCTCCCCGCTGGACGGCCTGAGCCGGGCACTGTCCGGCGTGGACGTGGTGCACGCCGTCGGCGCCGACCCGCGCCCGTTCCTGCCCGCGCTGCCGCAGCCGGCGTCGATCGAGCTGCTGGGCGCCGGGCACCGCTTCGACGTCGACACCGCCGCCGTGCGCTGGATCGGTGACCTGCCCGCGGGCCTGGACCCGGCCGTCGTCACGGGCCTGGAGATGCGCACGACATTCACGCCCGAGCAGGACGGTGAGCACACCTTCGCGGTGTCCGGCTTCGGCACCTTCGACCTGCGGGTGGGCGCCCGGCAGCTGTACAACGGGACGCTGCACCCGCCCGGCGCCACCCGCGCCGACCTGCTGCTCTCCCCGCGCGAGCACCGCGCGGTGGCCGAGCTGACAGCCGGCGAGCCGGTCGAGGTGGTGCTGCGCCAGAGCATCCAGCCGGGCATGGCGCACACGGTCAGCGCGACGCTGGGCCACCTGGCGCCGGGCGTCTCCGCGGACAGCATGATCGAGGAGGCGGTGGCGCTGGCGGCGTCGTCGGACGTCGCGGTGGTCGTCGTGGGCACGACCGAGCAGGTCGAGTCCGAGGGCTTCGACCGCACGTCACTCTCGCTGCCGGGCCGGCAGGACGAGCTGGTGGTACGGGTGGCAGCGGCGAACCCGCGTACGGTCGTGGTGGTCAACGCCGGCTCACCGGTGCTGCTGCCCTGGGCCGACGACGTGGCGGCGGTGCTGCTCACCTGGTTCCCGGGGCAGGAGGCCGGGGCGGCGCTGGCCGACGTCCTGCTCGGCGTCACCGAACCGGGCGGCCGGCTGCCGACCACGTGGCCGCGCCGCGAGCAGGACTGCCCGATTCTTCAGGTGGTCCCCCGCGACGGCGAGGTGGCCTACGACGAGGGCATCTTCATCGGCTACCGGGCCTGGCAGCGGGCCGGCACCACCCCGCTGTACGCCTTCGGCCACGGCCTGGGCTACACCAGCTGGCAGTACGAGACGCTGTCGGTGTCGGCCACCGAGGCGGTCGTGACCCTGACGAACACCGGCGCCCGGTTCGGCCGCGAGGTCGTCCAGGTGTACGCCGGTGGGCAGGGCGAGCCGTCGGCGCCGGAAAGGCCGGCGCGCTGGCTGGCCGGTTTCCACCCGGTCGAGGCGCACCCGGGCGAGACCGTGACCGTCCGTATCCCCCTGCCGCCGCGCACCTGGCAGGTCTGGGACGAGGGCTGGCAGACCGTCCCGGGCACGTACGAGGTGACCGCCGCGCACGCCCTCGACGACCCGCGGCTGACCGCCACCCTGTCGCTCTAGCAGCCGGCGCATGCGAGAGGGCCACGACCGCTCGGCGGTCGTGGCCCTCTTCGCGTGGTGGTCAGTTGCGGGTGACGGTCAGGTTCAGGCCCTCGTTCTGGTCGTTGGTCCAGGAGACCGAGAAGCCGGGCCAGTCGCCCTGCAACCGGCCGTCGGCCTCGACCGTGCCGTACATCCGGTCGGCCAGCGCGCCGGGCACCTGCAGAGTGTCGAATACGCAGGTCATGGCGCTTGCGGAGAGGCCATCCGGGGACTTGTCCCCGGCGCCTTTGACGGTCAGCTTGCGGTTGCTGTCAGAGAGCTTCATACCGTTCTTGGCGGGGTCGCACTTCTGCACCGCGATGAGGAGCGGATCCTGCTCCGCGGCCGCGACGGGCTGCGGTCCATTGTCGGCGTTCCCGTCGTCGAGGAGCTTGGGCACCAGGACGATGCCGGCCACGACGACGAGGACGGCGAAGATCACCCAAGGGATCGGGCTGCGCTTCCGGAGGTGCGGCGCAGGTGCTGGTGGGAGCTGGCGGGGTTGCGTCATGTGGGTTCCTTCGCGCCAGGGGAGGGGGCGGACGCGCGGACGAAAGTGTGCGCTCCGACACGCGACAAGACAACGATCACACTGCGAACTGACTAATCGGACTAGTCGACTGTGGAAATAAGTCTTACCAGACCCCTCATGATCAGTCACGCAGAGTTATATTTGCCACTGTGAGAGAGCAGGGGTTGACGCAGCGCAATGTCGGCGCTCACGGTCATCAGCGGACCCGATAGTGGTAGCGGTGGGAATGGGCGAAACCTACCCGGGAGTACAGTTCACGGGCGGCGACGGTGCCCTCTTCGACTTGGAGATACAGCGAGTTGCAGTCGCGGGCGGCCGCCCAGCGCGCCCCGGCGCCGAGGACGGTCAGCGCGAGACCGCGACGCCGGTACTCCTGGCGGGTCGCCATGCAGAACACTCCGGC
The DNA here is from genome assembly GCF_055586185.1 of Actinoplanes sp. NPDC051405. NCBI lineage: Bacteria > Bacillati > Actinomycetota > Actinomycetes > Micromonosporales > Micromonosporaceae > Actinoplanes > Actinoplanes sp. NPDC051405. The sequence goes on along the minus strand of NZ_JBVJIR010000032.1, from coordinate 5,697 downwards.
CCGCTCGCCGTCGGCCACGAACAGTCCGATCGCGGCATCTCGGCCGTCCACCCGGACGAGCACGAACGCGGCCGGTGACGGGACCCGGGCGAGGACCCGGTCGGCCACTGCCGAGGTGTCGTCGGGCCCGTTGAGCGCCTGATAAGCGGCCAGCCATTCGGCACTCGCCCTTGGGTGGATCACAACACTCGTGGATGGGTGGGCGGCGCTTGCCGCACTGTCGGCCGCAGACCACGCGGCGGTAGCCGCACTGTCGGCCGCAAACCACGCGGCGGTAGCCGCACTGTCGGCCGCAGACCACGCGGCGGTAGCCGCACTGTCGGCCGCGGAGCACGCGGCGGTAGCCGCACTGTCGGCCGCGGAGCACGCGGCGCTTGCCGCATGGCGGGCCGTCGGGGATCCGGCGGGCCCGTCGCGGATTGTCGCCGGGGGCGTCGCGGCGATCACGTCGCGGATTGTCGCCGGGGGCGTCGCGGCGATCACGTCGCGGATTGTCGCCGGGGGCGTCGCGGCGATCACGTCGGCGGTCGTAGCGGTCAGGACGAGGGTCGGGGCCTCGCGGCGGTAGCCGCGGGCGGCGAGAGCCGCATCCAGCACAGGGTGCCGCTCGGCCGGGCTGACCTGGACCATGGTCGGCAGACCGGCCGCGAGATAGAAGGCCTCCACCGCTTCCACGGAGTCTTCCGGATGCTGGTCCGGCGCCGGCGGCAGGGCCGAGTTGGAGCGCCGGCGGGCCACACCCGGAGTGTGCCGCAGCAGCCAACCGGCCGCGGTCTCGGTGCGGCCGGCCGGCCACGCCGCCGCGGCCGACTGCTCTATCCGGGCCGGTTGAGGATCAGACATGATCCGATTCTATGCATGGTTATGCGTTGTAGAAAATGAATATCAGACGCTGACCAGGGCCGGCGCCGACCGGCGGGTCACCACCGAGTCGAGGATCTCCCCCACCCGGATCGCGGTGTTCGACAGCAGCGCCGACGTGATGCCGTGCGTGTGCTCCGTACCGCCCTGGAGGTAGATGCCCACCCGCAGGCGCGGGTCGGTCGCCGCGCGGTAGTCGCGCTCGACCCTCGGCCGGCCGAGTTCGTCGCGGTGGCACAGGTCGCCCAGTTCGCCGAGGATCGCGTACGGGTCGGCCTGGTGGTAGCCCGTCGCGCAGACCACCACGTCCGCGGCCAGGCGCTGGGTCTCCCCGGTGACCAGCGACCGTACGCTCGCCACCACCTGGTCCGGCCCGTCGGCCACCTCGGTCAGCCGGGACACGTTCAGCATTCGCAGCCGCTGCTTGCCGAGCACCTTCTCCTGGTACGCCCGGCGGTACAGGTCGTCGATCAGGTCCATGTCGACCACGGAGTAGTTCGTGTTGGAGTGGTAGCTCATCAGCTGCCGCTTCACGTCCTCCGGGGCCACGTAGAAGTCGTCGACCGCCGCCGGGTCGAAGATGCGGTTGGCGAAACTGCTGTCGTCGGCCGGCGAGTAGCCGTACCGGGAGAAGACCGCGCAGATCTCGGCCGTGGGGAACTCGCGGTGCAGGGTCGCGACCGCCTCCGCGGCGCTCTGCCCGGCGCCGACCACGACGATCCGGCGCGGCTCGGTGCCGCGCAGCTTCGGCATGTTGTGCAGCAGGTCGCTGGTGTGCCAGATCCGGTCGGACGCCGTCACGCCCTCGGGCAGGCGCGGGCGCAGCCCGGTGCCGATCACCAGGTTCCGGGCGCGGTGGGTGCTGAGCTGCCCGCCGTGGCGCGAGAGCACGTCGACCGCGACCACGTCACCGCCGGCGGCGGCGACCGGGGTCACCGACAGCACCTCGGCGTCGTAGGTGACCTGATCGTCGACCTGCGCGGCGGCCCAGGCGAAGTAGTCGTGGAACTCGACCCGCAGCGGGAACAGGTTCTTGTGGTTGATGAAGTCGATGAGCCGGCCCTGGCTGTGCAGATAGCGCAGGAAGGTGAACTCACTGGTCGGGTTCCGCAGCGTCACCAGGTCCTTGAGGAAGGAGACCTGCATCGTGGCGTCGTCGAGCAGCATGCCGCGGTGCCAGCCGAAGCCGGCCTGCCGTTCCAGGAACCGGGCGCGCACCCGGGCCTCCGGAGCCTGCCCGCTGTTGTGTTCCGACACGGCGATGGCCATGGCCAGATTGGACGGCCCGAAGCCGATCCCCACGACATCGACAGGTTCAGACATGTCCGTCCCCTCCACGGCGGGGCCGACCTGACCCCAGATTTCGGTTAGCCTAACCTAAGCATCTGCGGAGGCGTCCGCAGTGCCGAGTGAGGGAGAAAAATTCATGCGCGTCGTCATGTTCGGCTTCCAGACCTGGGGGCACCGGACCCTGCAGGCGTTGCTGGATTCGGCACACGACGTGGTCATGGTGGTCACCCACCCGGTCGGCGACGGCGCGTACGAGAAGGTCTGGTCGGACTCGGTCGCCGAGCTCGCCGAGGCCCACGGCGTGCCGGTCATGCTGCGTGAACGGCCCGACGACGAGGAGCTGTACGAGGCACTGAAGCAGGTCGCGCCGGACGTCATCGTGGCCACCAACTGGCGCACCTGGATCCCGCCGCGCATCTTCAACCTGCCGCCGTTCGGCACGCTCAACGTGCACGACGCGCTGCTGCCGGCGTACGCGGGCTTCTCGCCCTTGATCTGGGCCTTGCTCAACGATGAACGCGAGGTGGGCGTGACCGCCCACATGATGGACGACACGCTGGACGCGGGACCGATCGTGCTGCAGCGCGCCGTCCCGGTCGGCCCGGCCGACACCACGACGGACCTGTTCCACAAGACGCTGGAGCTGTTCGGCCCGATCACCGTCGACGGTCTGGCGGCCATCGCGAGCGGTCGGCGTGACTTCGTGCCGCAGGACCGCTCCAAGGCCAGCTTCTTCCACAAGCGGTCGGAGGAGGACATCCGCATCGACTGGACCTGGTCGGCCGAGGAGCTGGAACGGCTGGTCCGGGCCCAGTCAGCGCCGTACCCCCAGGCTTTTTGTTTCCACAAGGGGCGCCGCCTGGAAATCGTCACGGCCGCGGTCTCGCGGGCGGTCTACGGCGGCACGCCGGGCCGCATCTTCTTCCGCGAGGGCGACGGCGTGGCGATCGTGGCGGGCGCGGAAGCCCGCCGCGGCCGCAGCAAGGCGCTGCTGATCCGCTCGGTCCGCACCGACGAGGGCGTGGAGATGCCGGCCCAGGAGTACTTCACGACGATGGGTGGCTACCTGACCAGCCACCCGGACCGCTAACCGAGGACCAGTCCCCCACCGACCTCGACCACCTGCCCGGTCATCGCCCCCGAGCCGTCGGCGACCAGAAACCGTACGGCGGTGAGCAGATCCGCCGGGACCAGCGTGCGCGGCACGGCCTGGGCGGCGACGAGCCCGGGGTGCGGGTCGTCGCCCAGGATCTCCCGCTCGCGCTCGGTCAGGATCGCGCCGGGCGAGAGCGCGTTGACCGTGACCCCGGCGGGGCCGAACGACCGCGCGAGCGAGCGGGTGAGGCCGACGAGGGCGGCCTTGCTGGCCACGTACGACGGCCCGGACGGCCCGCCGAGCGCCACGGTGGCCGAGGTGACGTTGACGATCCGCCCCCAGCCCCGCCCGGCCATCCCGGCGCCGAACGCCTGCGCCAGCAGCATCGGCGCGGTGACGTTGACGGCGAAGGTCTCCTGCCACTCGTCGAGGGACAGCGCGTCGAAGGCGACGTTCGAGGCGCGGGAGGCGTTGTTGATGAGGATGTCGACCGGGCCGGCCCGCTCGGCGAGTGCGGAGACGGCGGCCGGGTCGGCGAGATCGGCTTCGAGGATCTCGGTGCGGGCGCCGCGGTCCCGGCATTGCCGCGCTACGGCCTCGGCCTCTTCGGCGGCGTCCAGGTGGTGCAGCAGGATGGTCCAGCCGGCTGCTGCCAGGTCGACGGCGATCGCGGCGCCGATTCCTCGTCGTGCGCCGGTCACCAGCACTCGTCGTCCCACCGCAGCAGCTTAGAACCTCGTGGTTCAATTCCGGCCGTGATCGACGACTGGCCCCTCCCCCTGCGTACCGCGTTGCGGCGCGGCCGGCTCATCGTCGCCGAGGTGCCCGCGGCGGCACACGGCCGTCGCGCCTGGGTCACGGTCTACCCGCTCGCCGGGGGCGCCTTCAACGTGTTTCAGCGGGAGTTCGACAACACCTACATCGACAACGACTGGTGCTTCGGACCGGACGACGGCATGACCGAAGCGCGGAGCGAGCAGGCCGGCGACGAGGGCCAGCTGGGCCGGATCCTCGTGGAGTGGGGTGTCGCCCCGGACCAGCTCACCTACGCGCACCGGACCGATTACCCCGTCTGAGGCTAGGGTGCGGGCGTGCAAAATGTGACTGGTGGCCCGCGAACGGACCGTCGCCGGGATCTGGCCGGGTGGTTGCTGACGCCGCTGGTCACGCTGGTGCTCGGGCCGGCGGTCGCGGCCTCGGCGGGGCTGCTGATGGTGCTGTGGGACGACATGAGTGAGGTTCCCCGGGCGTGCGCGGAGACATTGACCGACAACCTGTGTGAGGAAATCACCCTCGAGGTGGTCGGGCAGCACGTCGCGGTCTTCGGGGTGCTGTGGCTGGGGTTGTGGTTGCTGCCCTGGTGGCGGGGGCTGCGCGGGGTCCGGATCGGAATCGCGGTTCTGGCTTGTGTGGTGCTTGTGGCCGCGCCGCTGCGAATGGACTGATCTCAGGTGAGGCAGTGGACCCAGACGACGAGTTCTGCGGACCAGGAGCCTTGGCCGCGGACCTGGAGAACGGCCAGTTCGACTCGCTGGCCGTTCGTCCCGGCAGCCAGGCAGGGTGGACGGTCGCCCTGGTGGTCTTCGCCGGCCGCGTCGGTCCACGGCACGTCGGCGACCACCGGGATGCTTTCGCCCTCACCGGGGCCCACGTAGTCACGGCCGTCGAATCTGACCGCGATGGCCTGGACGTCGCCGTCGGCGGCATCTGTGGCGACGCCGCTGATCGTTCCCTGTACTACGTCGGGCACGCCGTTGCCGGCGGTCAGGTAGTAGGTCGCTGTCGCGCCGAGGAAAAGGCCGAGCGTCAGCGCCGCCAGGATGAGTGGTCCGGAGCGCCGGACCACCGCGTCGGAGGGCGGTGCGAGAGCAGTCATGGCGTGAGGGTAGAGATCGGGCCGGGAAGCCGCTGCCCGCGAAGGTCAGTCGGCGTAGTCGGCCGGGTTGAAGATGCGGGCGGTCAGGGGCTCCGGAACCGTCGCGATGCCCGGGCCGCCCGCGTCCAGCCAGGCGGCCACCGCGGCGACGAGATTGTCGTCCAGAACGTCGCCCAGGTGGACCAGGCGGGCGCCGGCTCGGCGGGCGGCGGGGGTCGGGTGCACCACGACCACGTTCGAGCGTTCGCAGACTCGTAGGCATTCGCTCACGCGTACCCGATGTCGGTCACCCAGCGCGCCGCGGATCGCCTCCAGTTGGGCGTCGTGGTCGGTTTCCGGATGCTTGTCGGCGCTGCCGCAGCAGCAGTCCCGGCAGATCGTCAGCGCGCCCATCGCAGTGCCCCCGGCCCGCCGGCCTCAGTGGACCAGAACGCCGGAGATCTGGTCGTGGGGGGGGGGGGGGGGGGGCGAGGGGGGGGGGGGGGGGTGGGTGGGGGGGGTTTTTTTTTTTGTATTTTTTGCGCGTCGTGACCCGCCATGCCCCTCTCCCTCCCTTAACTGCCTTAACGAACAA
>NZ_JBVJIR010000031.1:0-75878 GCF_055586185.1 Actinoplanes sp. NPDC051405 | reverse complement strand
GAACCCCCAACCCCACAAAAGAGGCCGAGGCATTACTCATGGCACTGGCTTATCTAGCACCCTGTTGAGTTCTCAAAGAACAACCACACACCGTCGAACTTGCCGCCCAGCTAGGCGACCCGCTCCCGAGGCACTCGTTCAACTCTACTAGGTCTTCCTGGCCCTGTCAACCGGTATCTCCCGGTTCGTGCCGTTCGTACCTAGCGCACCCTTCGTCCCGGGCTCGGCGCTCCGCTGCGCAGGGCAGCGTTGCTACGATCCCGAAGTTCGAAGGATTTGGCAGGACGGCCGGTAGCTGATCTCCCTGACGCTTGGTCAGTTCGTTCTGCTTGCCTCGCCCGTTTCCCTGCCGGCTCGCAAAACATTACCTGCTCGTTTCCCGGGCTCCAAATCGACCCCCCGTGTCCCACGCCACAACGCACTGACCTGCGGGAACGCGTTCAGGGCGTGGCCACGCTCAGCACTCCGTCACGGACGCGGGTACGCAGCGTGGGCTGATCCCCGGCCGCCGGGCCGTGCACGACCAAGCCGTCCTTGAGACGGAACGTGCTTCCGTGCCACGGGCAGACCACACAGGCGTTCTCGCCCGTTCCCTCGACGTCACCTTCGCCGAGCGGCCCGCCCTGGTGGCCGCAGCGCTCCACCATCGCCGTGACCTCGTTGCCGAGGCGGTAGAGCAGCACCCGGACGTCGCCGATCGTGCGTACCGTCGGCTTGCCTTCCGGCAGCGCCGCCACCTCGCCGATCTCGGCCCAGTCCTCGGGCAGGCGCAGCACCTCGGAAGAACCGTGGTTCATCTGGGCGCCCTGCTCGTACGAGAGGTGCCCACCCAGGTAAGCCCCGGCTCCGGCGATGCTCAGTCCGGCGTACCCCAGGAGTTTGCCCAGCCCTCGCCGGCCGGAGAAACGCGCCGCGAGTGACCCGGCATAGAGGCCCAGGGCCACCGTGTTGGCCGCGGCATGGATCAGGCCGACACGGCGCTGGTCCCGCGAGAGGGAGGACCAGTCGACCAGGCCGGCGGCGATCGCGGGAGCGGCACCGACCGTGCCGACGGCGATCAACGTGGTCGCCGCTTTGTCCTGACCCGGCAGCGCGTCCAGCACCGCGGCGCTCATGAAGGCGCCAACCGGGAGCTGGACGAGGACGGGGTGCAGGGGATGACCGAGCCAAGTGCCGTGCAGGAGGTCCCGCAGGCGCCTGGGCTTGATCGCACTTTGCACGACGCCCTGGAGGCGATCGCTGACGGCGTCCAGCGCCGAGGCCTGCTCCAGCCGGGAGATCGTCTGCCGCACCATGCCGACTCAGTTACCCCGGACCGTCCGGCCAAACCTTGCTTGGGCCCTTCTGTCATCGGGTACGTTTCCAGCCCCGGGCTCCTAGGAGGACGCATGGTCGCCACGACACCGGTGGATCGGCTCAGCCCAGGCGACCACGCCTGCCTGACCTTCACCGATCCCGAGGAGCGGCTGGACATCCTGGCCGCCTTCGTGGCCGCCGGGCAGTCGCGCGGCGAGCGGGTCATCTGCTTCACGGACGCCGCCTATGTCGACGGGCTCCGCGCCGAGCTGCTGGAACGCGGCCTCGACGGCGCGCAGGAACTCACCGTCGCCGAAAGCGACCGACTGTGGGGCGGGGGCACGGGGCCGGATGCCGCCACCATGGTCGAGCTCCTCGCCCGCGAGCTCGCCCAGGCCGACCGGGATGGCCGGACGGGTCTGCGGATCACCGCGGACATGTGCTGGGCTGCCCGGCCGCAGGCGAACGCCGAGCAGCTGCTGGTCTTCGAGTCCGAGGTAGGACGGCTCTTCGCCGCGGGGCGACTGACCGCCATCTGCGAATACAACCGGGACAGCTTCGACCCGGTCACTCTCGCCTATGCGGCCCGGGTGCATCCCCGGACGGTGGCGGCGACCGTCTACCACGAGGACGCGGTGCTGCGGATCTGCCGGCAGCACGTGCCGCCGGGCGTACGGGTGGCGGGCGAGCTCGACTATGCCCGGGCCGACGTGCTGAGCGACGCGCTCGCCGAGGCCGTCCGACTGGATCACGACGTCCACCTCAATTTGAACCACCTGCGCTTCATCGACGCCGGCGCGGCGGCCGTGATCCTGCGGACGGCGGCCAATCTGCCCGAGCCCCGGCGGATGATCGTCGTCTGCGCCGAGCCGATCGAACGGACGTTGACGGTCGCGGGCGCCGCCGACGTGCCCGCGCTGCGGATGCTGGTGCGCGATGGCGAACGTTGAGCGGACCGACACGTCCCCCGCGGTCCGCGAGCCCGCACTTGCTGCGATGCTCGTCGAGCAGGGCTTCGACGGGGACAGCCTGTATGGGGTGCGGGCGACCGTCGCCGCCCACGTCTCCACGGTGGCCAACGCCCGAACCGTTGACCTGATGGTGCTGATCGCCCACGAGCTGGCCAGCAACTCCGTCCGGCACGGCGGCGGCATGGGCCGGCTGCGGCTGTGGCTGGCCGACGGCCTGCTGCACTGCCAGGTCAGCGACACCGGCCCGGGCCTGGACGATCCCGCCCATGCCGGCCACACCCTGCCGGCGCCTTCGTTGCCCGGCGGACGCGGATTGTGGATCGCCCGGCAGCTCTCCGAGCTGTCCATCGTCACCTCTCCGGCAGGCGCCACGATCACGGCGACCGTCCCGCTCTAGAGGGAATGCAGGGCATCACCGATCGCCCGATGGAATGTCGGATAGGCCCAGATCGTGGCCTGCAGCGTGGCCACCGGCACCTCGGCCTTCACCGCCACGGTCAACGCTCCGAGAACCTCGCCGCCGGAAGGGCCGGCTGAGGTGGCGCCGACCAGCACGCCGCGGGACCGGTCGACGATGACCTTGATGAACCCCTCATTGCCCGGTCCGTGCACGAACCCACGGGAGGACGACGGCAGGCTCGAGTAGCCCACCTGGACGTCGATGCCGGCGTCGCGGGCCTGCTGCTCGGTCAGGCCGACGGCGCCGATCTCGGGATCGGTGAAGGTGACGCGGGGCTTGGCGTGGTAGTCCGCGCCCGGGCCGCCCTGGCCGAGGATGTCGCGGACGGCGACGTCGGCCTCGTACATCGCCATGTGGGTGAACGCGCCGTTGCCCGTCACGTCGCCGACGGCCCAGACCCCGTCGGCGGCACGCATCCGATGGTCGGTGGTCAGGAAGCGGGCCGACGGGTCGAGTCCGATGGTTTCCAGGCCCAGGCCACCGAGACGGGCGGCGCGTCCGGTGGCGACGAGCAGCCGTTCGCCCGTGACCGTGGAGCCGTCGGACAGCTCGACCGAGAAGCCGCCGCTGGAGTGGGTGACGTGCTTAGCGCGTACCCCGGTCAGGGTTTTGATGCCGTCGGCCGCCATGGCCGCGGCCGCGGTCTCGGACGACTCCGGCTCCTCCATCGCGAGCAGTCGATCGCTGCCCTCGATGACCGTGACCTGCACACCGAAGCGGGCCATGACCTGGGAGAGCTCGAGGCCGATGGCGCCGCCGCCGAGGACCAGCAGCGTGTCCGGCAGGGTCTCGGCCTCGACGGCCTCGCGGTTCGTCCAGTACGGCGTGCCGGCGAGCCCTTCGATCGGCGGGATCACCGCCGCCGTGCCGGTGGCGACGACGATGCCGCGGCTCGCCACCCATTCCTGATCGTCGACCCGCACCCGGCCCGGTCCGGTGATGGCGGCCCGGCCGCGCACGAAGTGGCCGCCCTTGCCGGTGAAGCGGTCGACGGCGACCTTGTCGTCCCAGGTGTCGGTGGCCTGCTCACGGATCCGGCGGGCGACCGGCGCCCAGTCGGACGTGACCTGCGACGTGCCCGCCAGGCCGGGGATGCGGCGGGCCTCGGCGAGGGCGTTGCCGGCGCGGATCATCATCTTGGTCGGGATGCAGCCCCAATAGGGGCATTCGCCACCAACCAGGGTGTGCTCGATGCCGATGACCGCCAGGCCGGCCCGCGCGAGCCGTCCCGCGACCTCCTCGCCGCCGACGCCCAGGCCGACGACCACCACATCTGATTGCTGCGCTTCGCCCATGGGACCAGCTTTCCACCATCGGCGGATACTGGGCGGGTACTGTGCGCCCATGTCAGCGGACCGTAATATCGACGGCTTCGTGGCGCCCGGATACGAACCGGTCCGGGACGCATTCGCGGCCGAACCGCGCGGCGGATCGGCCCTCGCGGTGCGACGTCACGGCGACCTGGTGGTCGATCTGCGCGAGGGCTGGGCCGACACCGCGCGAACCCGGCCATGGACGGCAGACACCCTGGTCAATGTCTATTCGGTGGGCAAGCCGGTGATCGCGCTGGCGGTGCTGCTGCTGGTCGACCGCGGCCTGATCGGCCTGGACGATCCGATCGCGCGGCACTGGCCGCGATTCACGACCGATGCTTCGGTACGGCAGCTGCTGACGCACACAGCCGGCCTTCCGTTCTTCCCCGTGCCGCGGGAAGCGTCCGCGTGGAGCGACTGGGATCTGCTCTGCGCCGACCTGGCCGCCGCGCACCCCGAGTGGCCGCCGGGCACAGTGGCTGCCGAACACGCCCTGACCTACGGCCATCTGCTGGGCGAACTCGTCCGCCGCGTCGACGGCCGGCCGCCGGCGCGCTTCGTCGCCGAGGAGATCGCCCGGCCGTGGCGGCTCGACTTCAGCTTCGGCACCGCGGAGACGGAACGGTGCGCCGAGCTTGAGTTCGACCGGCCGGACCGGCAGGACCTGCTGGCCGGTGAGCCGGGCTCGGTGCGTGCGCGGGCCATCGCGAACCCGCCCGGCTCCCGGGACCTCGCCGTCCTCAACAGCGACCTGTGGCGCCGGTCCGTCATCCCGGCGGTGAACCTGCACGCGACGGCCGACTCGCTGGCCCGCTTCTATGCGGGGTTGCTGGCCGGCGGCGTGCTCGACGGGCGCCGGCTGCTCAGCGCGGCGCTCGTCACCGACCTCGTCTCGGCCCACTTCGCCGGTCCGGACCTGTTCATCGAACAATCCACGACCTGGGGCCTCGGCGTGCAGCTCGAACCCGACGGGACCTGGGGCATGGGCGGCCTGGGCGGCAACGCGGCCTGGGCAGACCCGGCCGCCGGCCACGCGATCGCCTACGTCACCCGCCGGATCGGCGACTTCGACCGGGTCGGCGCGGTCGACACGGCGATTTCCTCGGTGCGACTTCTCACCTGACCGCCGCCCCGGCCGATTCTGTTCCCTCGCGGAAGCGGAATCACCACGGTAAAGGGGGCGGTCATGAGGGGGCGATGGCAGGCAGGGCTGGTGTCTGCCATCCTCATGGCCGCCGCCACGGCGTTGCCCGGGGCTTCGTCGGCGGGCAGTGCGGGTCTGACCGCGGTGCCGGTGAACACCCGCGCCATGTGGCTGTGGGGCGACGATCCGGCCGCTGACGTGATCAGCTGGGCCGGCAAGCACAACATCTCCGAGGTCTTTGTCCACGTTGCACCCTCGGTCCTCACCGACGGCGGCCTGGCGCGATTGCAGGAGCTCAAGGAAATGGCCGTCGCCCGGCGGATCAAGCTGCGGGCGCTCGGCGGTGACCCGGACTGGGTCAACAACCACGCCGCGGCGCTGGCCTGGCAACGGACCGTCGTGTCGACCGGCCTCTTCGACGGCATCCACCTCGACGTCGAGCCGTACCTGGTCGACGGCTGGACCACCGACCTGCCGGCGACCCAGGCGGCGTACCTCAAGCTGCTGGACCGGATGCGGGCCGCGAGCACGCTGTCGCTGGAGGCCGACGTGCCGTTCTGGTTCGGGCAGTACAAGCTCGGCCGCAAGAACCTGGCCGACGAGGTGCTGCGCCGGGTCAACGGGGTGACGGTGATGAGCTACCGCGACACTGCGACCGGTCCGAACTCCATCCTGGCGGTCAGCCTGGACTGGCTGGCCCGCGGCAAGGCGGCAGGCAAGCGGGTGCGGCTGGCGGCGGAGACCGGGCCACTGGCGGACTGCCTGCACTGCACCTTCCACGAGGAAGGCGCGGCCGCGCTGAAGCTGGAGCTGGCCAAGGTTGATGAGGCGACCCGGCAGACGGCGGCCTTCGGTGGCATCGCGGTGCACCACTACGGCGCCTGGCACACGCTGCCGGCCTGACGTGTCCGCCCGGCCGTGAGGTTTCCGGGCCGGCCGGGTGGGCAGTTTGTCGCGGGTCCTGCCGGCCTTCAACGGACGAACGCAACGGGTCGGCAGGACCCGCTTCCACATCCCGTCCGGCGAACCGGACAGGAAACTCACCGGCACCCCGGTCATGGCCGCAGCCACACCGCCTCGTCGCGGTGCGACTCGAGCGGGCCCGGATAGTCGAGACCTGAGCGAACCGTATCCGGTAGTCGCCAGGGCTGGTGTACGGCTCGGCCCGGGATGGAAATCAACTCCGGGACGTAGCGCCGAACGTACACGCCGTCAGGGTCGAACCGCTCTGCCTGCCGGATGGGGTTGAAGCGCCGGTACGGCTTGGTGTCGTTCCCGGTGCCGGCCACCCACTGCCAATTACCCGAATTGTTGGCGACATCACCATCGTTCAGCCACCGGAAGAACCACCGCACGCCGTCGCGCCAATCGAGGCCGAGGTGCTTGGTGAGGAACGAAGCGGTGATCAGGCGGGCCCGGTTGTGCATCCAGCCCTCGGCCCGCAACTGGCGCATGCCCGCGTCGACCACGGGCACCCCGGTAGTCCCCTCCTGCCAGTGCAGCAGTGCCTCCGGATCGTCGCGCCACTCGCCGTCGCCCGACTTGCGGTATGCCTGCGTCGAAATGGCCGGGAACCCTGCGGTGACTTGGTAGTAGAAGTCACGCCAGCCGAGCTGGCGGACAAAGGCGTCCGGGCCCGGGCCGTCCAGCGCCCGCGCCGCGTTCGCCACGGTCAACGGCGAGACACACCCGAACCTGAGGTACGCGCTGAGCCGCGAAGTGCCGTCGGCGGGCATGTCGTTGTGCAGATCGTCGTACGGGCCGACGTGCTTGAGCCACGTCTTCAGCCGGCGCCGGCCCTCCGTCTCGCCACCCTTGACGGCCGCGGGCGACTCCCCAGCCGGCGGCTCGGGAAGCTCGCCGGTGCTCAGCTCCGGTGGCAGCACAACCCGCGCGGGCGTCGCCACCTCGTCGCGCCACTTGGCCGCCGACCAGGCCCGGTAGTACGGGGAGAAGACCCGGTAGTGCTCGCCGCCACCACCCGGCCGCACGTCACCCGGCGGCACGACGGTGGTGCCGGGGAACAGGCGCAGGGAGATGCGGTGCTGCTCGCACTCCTGCTCGAGCCGCTGCTCACGGCGCCGGGCGTAGGCGCTGACGTCGCTGCTCAGCGCGATGCCCTCGGCGCCGACCTCGCTCGCCACCTTGATCACCTCGGCGACCGGGTCACCTGTGCGGATGACGAGGTCGCCGCCCAGGCCGCGGAGTGTCTCGCGCAGGTCGGCGAGGCTCTGGTGCAGGAACAGGGCGCGGTTCGGCGAGAGGCGTTGCAGGTTGGGGTCAAGGACGAACAGGGGAACGACCTGCTCGGCGTTGGCGCAGGCGGCGGCGAGCGCCGGGTTGTCGTGCACCCGCAGGTCCCGGGTGAACAGGACGACGGCCGTTCGCATGTCAGCTCCGCTTCTCGGTTCCGCTCGGTCGCGTCGATTCCGGGGCTCAGGTCCGGGCTTGCGGTCCGGGCCTTGTTCGGTTTTCGGATCGGGGGCTCAGCTTCGGGCGAAGGCGGTGGTCGGGGTGCCCGGTCTGGTCAGCAGTGATCTGGCCACCACCGCGGCGCGGCGTTGGTTGGGCACCGTTGCGCGCCGGGTGAAGACGTCGTAGTCCTCGGCCGCGACCTCGTCGAGGATGCCGCCGTACAGCTCATAGGCCGTGCGCATGCAGGCCTGGGACCCGGGCAGCAGCAGGGGGATGCCGGGAGCCGCGGCCGCGTAGTGCTCGTCGGCGCGGGCGACCTCGGCGCGGATCAGCGCCTTGATCTGCGGGGTGGACCGGCCCGCCGCCTGCGCGGCGAAGAGGTCGGCGCGGGTCACCCCGAACTCGGCGAGATGCTCGTCCGGCAGATAGGTGCGACCGCGGTCCAGGTCTTCCGACACGTCGCGGATGAAGTTGGTGAGCTGGAAGGCGAGGCCCAGCTGGCGGGCCGGCTCGCGGGCGGCGGCCGGATCGCTGGAGCCGAGGATCGGCAGCATCATCGTGCCGATGACCGCGGCCGAACCCTCCATGTAGTCGAGCAGGTCGTCATAGGTCGCGTACGACGTGACGGTGAGGTCCATCGCCATGCTGCGCAGGAACGCCGCGAAGTCGGCCCGGTCCAGGTCGAACACGGCGATGGTGTGCAGCACCGCGGGCAGCAGCGGGTCGTCGGTGGGCGCCCCGGCCAGACCCGCGAGAAACTCGTCGGACCAGGCGGTGAGGCGGGCAGCCCGCTCGGCCGGTGGCAGGTCCTCGGTGCGATCGACGATTTCATCCGCATACCGGGTGAAACCGTACAAGGCGTGGACGTGGCGTCGCTTCCACCTCGGGAGCAACCGGGTCGCCAGGTAGTAGGTGCGGCCATGACGTTTGTGCAGCTCACGGCACCGCTCGTAGGCCGTCGCCAGATCGACCTCCACGGGCCCTCCCCAAATAAATCGACGCATGAATCGACGCAACTGGCAGCCTACGGTAATGTCGCCTCCGTGGCCAACGACATCCTCGAGGGAAACCCCCGTATCGGGATACCTCGCCAGACCGTCCAAGCGGACGGGCTGACGACGGCTGTCGAGGGCACTCTGGCCGAGTTCCTGAGCGGCCAGACCGCCGCGCTGGACGACGTCGACCCGGCGCTCGGCCGCTTCGCCCGCACGACACGGGATCTCGTGCTGACCGGCGGCAAGAGGTTGCGCCCGACGTTCGCCTACTGGGGGTGGCGCGGTGTGGTGGCCGCGCGCGAGCCCGTCGAGCCGGTGCTGCCGGCGCTCGCGGCGCTCGAGCTGATGCACACGTTCGCGCTCGTCCACGACGACGTGATGGACGACTCGGCCACCCGGCGCGGCGGCCCCACCGCCCACCGCATCTTCGCCGCCCAGCACAGCAACGCCGGCCGGCTCGGCGACCCGGACCATTTCGGCACCACCTCGGCGATCCTCGTCGGTGACCTCTGCCTGGTCTGGGCCGACCAGCTGCTGGCCCGGGCCGCCGTCTCCACCGCCACGCTGTTCGCCGTCCGCGCCTGCTACGACCGCATGCGCATCGAGGCAGTCGCGGGGCAGTATCTCGACGTCCTCGGTGAGACCGAGCCCGCCGCCTGGTCCGTCGACCGCGCGCTGCTGGTGGCCCGCCACAAGACCGCGAGCTACACGGTGCAGCGCCCGCTGCAGTTCGGTCTCGCGCTGGCGGGTCCGGCCGATGCCGACGCGGCGGCCGTCGACGAGGCCTACAACCGCTACGGCATCGCGGTCGGCGAGGCGTTCCAGCTGCGCGACGACCTCCTCGGGGTCTATGGCGACCCCGTGGTCACCGGCAAGCCGGCGGGCGACGACCTGCTCACCGGCAAGCCCACGACACTGCTCATGCTCGCCCACCAGCTCGCGTCGCCCGCCCAGCGGGCCGAGCTGGCCCCGGACCCCGCCGGAGCCGTCATCCCCGCCGACGGCTCCGGCGGGCTCAACTCCCCCGCCGCGATCGCCCGCCGCGCCGAGGTCATCGCCGAGACCGGCGCCGTCGCGCAGGTCGAGGCCCTGATCCAGCAGCGGGTGGCGGAAGGCGTCGAAGCGCTGGCGAGCGCTCCGATCCACGACGACGCCCGTGCGGCATTGACCAACCTGGCGGCTTCCGCGAGCCACCGCCGGGCATGATGGACTTTTGACCCCCTGGAGCTGTTGACGTGCGAAAAGTGACGGGAACGACGGACCGGGTAGTCGTGGTGGGCGCGGGACTCGGCGGGCTCGCCTGCGCGCTGCACCTCGCAGCGGCCGGACGGCAGGTGACCGTCGTCGAGCGCGAAGCGGTGCCGGGCGGTAGGGCGGGCCGGCTCTCGGTCGACGGGTACGACTTCGACACCGGCCCGACCGTGCTGACGATGCCGGAGCTGATCGCCGAGCCGCTCGCCGCCGTCGGGGAGCGACTCTCCGACTGGCTCGAGCTGACCCCGCTGAGCCCGGCATACCGCGCCTTCTACCCGGACGGCTCCACCCTGGACGTCAAGACCGACACCGTCCAGATGGCCGCCGAGATCTCCCGGGTCTGCGGTCCCCGCGAGGCCGACGGCTATCTGCGCTTCGTCGACTTCGCCCGCGACCTGTGGCGCCTGGAGCGCAACAACTTCATCGACCGCAACCTGGACACCCCGCTCGACCTGATGAACCTGAGCCTGCTCAAGCTGCTCGGCATGGGCGGCTTCCGGCGGCTCCAGCCGAAGATCAACCAGTACTTCCGCGACCCCCGGACCCAGCGCATCTTTTCCTTCCAGGCCATGTACGCCGGTCTGGCCCCGCACGACGCGCTCGCCATCTACGCCGTCATCGCCTACCTCGACTCGGTGGCCGGTGTCTTCTTCCCGCGGGGCGGCATGCACGCGGTGCCCAAGGCGATGGCCGGCGCGGCCGAGAAGCACGGCGTCCAATTCCGGTACGAGACGACGGTGACCCGCGTCGAGATCGCCAATGGCCGGGCCACCGGGGTCATCACCGACAGCGGCGAACGCATCCCGGCCGACGTCGTGGTGCTCAACCCCGACCTGCCGGTCGCGTACCGGGATCTGCTCCCCGAGTCCCGCCGCCCGCGCAAGCTGACGTATTCGCCGTCATGCGTCGTGCTGCACATCGGGTCGAGCCAGAGCTACTCGAAGATCGCCCACCACAACATCCACTTCGGTACGGCCTGGAAGGGCACGTTCGACGAGGTCATCCACCAGGGCCTGTTGATGAGCGACCCGTCGCTGCTGGTCACCAATCCGAGTCACAGCGATCCGAGCGTGGCACCACCCGGCCGGCAGACCTACTACGTCCTGGCCCCGACGCCGAACCTCGACGTCGCGCCGCTGGACTGGAAGGGCGGCCTCGGCCGGCGCTACGCCGACGAGATCGCGGGGGTGCTGGAGCAGCGCGGCTACGTGGGCTTCCGCGACAGCATCGAGGTGGAACGCATCATCACCCCGGACGACTGGGCCGCCCAGGGCATGGCCGCCGGCACGCCGTTCGCGTCGTCTCACACCTTCACGCAGACCGGCCCGTTCCGCCCGAGTAACCTCCACCCGACTCTGCCCAACGTCGTCTTCACCGGCTCCGGCACGCAGCCGGGCGTGGGCGTACCAATGGTCTTGATCTCCGGCAAACTGGCCGCCTCCCGGATCACCGGAACGGCGGCGGACCTCGTGGGGAGGGCCCTGTGACCGCGTCCCGCGAGACGCACCTCGTCGAGCTCGTCGACACCGAAGGGGTGCCGGCCGGCGCCGCCACGGTGAGCGACGCGCACCGCGCCCCCGGCCGACTGCACCGAGCCTTCTCGGTGTTCCTGCGCGACCCCGAAGGCCGGGTGTTGCTGCAGCAGCGAGCTGCGGCGAAGACCCGCTTCCCGCTGCGCTGGGCCAACACGTGCTGCGGCCATCCCCTGCCCGGGGAGACGCCGGCGACAGCTGCCGCCCGCCGACTCGTCGAGGAAATCGGCGTTGATGACGTGGCGCTGACTGAGGTCGGCGTGTACTCGTACTACGCCGAGGATCCGACCACCGGGCTGGTCGAATACGAGTACGACCACGTGCTGCTCGGCGACGTGGCCGCGGATGCCCGGCTGCTCGTCGACCCGGACGAGGTCGCGGATGTGCGCTGGACGTCCGTCGAGGAGCTGAACGAAGGCCTGCGCGAGGATCTGCGGTCGTACGCGCCGTGGCTTCCGGGGGTCACCGAGCGACTCATCCGCCACCTGGCCCTAGGGGCGCAGGCCGACCCCGCGGGCGTACCGCGGCCGGCCGACGATGCACCGGAGCGGTCGGGTGGCCGATGAGGCCCTGACGGCCGGGGCGGTTGCCCGCCGTCTGGGCGTCGCCGTGACCACCTTGCGCACTTGGCACCAGCGGTACGGGCTGGGGCCGAGTCACCATGTGCCGGGCCAGCACCGGCGCTACACCCCGGAAGACATGGACCGCCTGCAGGTGATGCGCAGGCTCACCGCCCAGGGGGTGGCGCCGGCGGAGGCGGCGGCTTGGGCTAGGCGCGTTCCGGTGCCTCTGGACGTATCCGCGCCGGTCGGGCCGCGCACTCGCCCGGAGGTCCGGGAGCATCAGCCTCGGGAGGGCCCTCTCGACGATCCATCGTCGGTCCAAAGCTCCGAGACCTCCGCGCCGCCAGAGCGGACAAGCCAGGACGCCGATCATCGCTCGACGCGTCCAGAGGCGGCTCCGGACAGCGACAGGCGACCGCCGGCCCTTGAGCATCCGGGCGGGACGGCTCACGCAGACCGGGGTGTTCCGGCCGCAGAGAGCGAGCGAGCCGCCGACTCCGGAGGCGAGGAATCCGGGTCACCGTGGCACGGCACGGCCGCAGAACGACCCGACCAGCTTTCTGCCACCGAGAAATCCCCGGACGCGGTTCAGCCGGACCACGACGGCGCCGCCGCCGAGGAAACGTCCAGTGCCGCCAAGAACGGTCGCACCCGATCGAAGCAGCGGCGGCGGGATGGAGCACCCCCCGACGAGTGGTCATCGGATGCTGCTCAGCCGGTGCTGGACCCACACTCCACGACCGAGCGATTCAACCTGGCTGGAGCAGCCTCGGACGAGGGCGACACCTTCTTCCGGGTCGGGGAGCAGCCGCCGACCGTTGACGCGGTGTGGCCCGAGCAGCTCGGTCAGATGTTCGTCGCCCGGGACGGTGGGGGGCATGCCATCCGTACCGGAAGGGCCGGGCCTATTGCTCGCGGGCTGGCCCGCGCCGCCATGCGTCTCGACGGTCCGGCCCTGCGCGACATCCTCGAGATGACCGTCACGGACCGTGGCGTCGTCGCGGCCTGGGAAGAAGTGATCATGCCGGTGCTGATCGGCGTCGGCGAGCGCTACGCGGCCACCAAGCGCTTCATCGAGGTCGAGCACATCCTGTCCCGGGTGGTCACCGAGGTGCTCGGTTCGGTCACGCGTCCACCGAGCAGTCAGATTCCCCGGGTTCTGCTGGCTGCCGCCGACGAGGAACAGCACACGCTGCCCTTGGAGGCGCTCGCTGCCGCGCTGGCACAGGCGGGGGTGTCCAGCAGGCTGCTGGGCGCTCGTGTGCCCGCACAGGCGGTCGCGGATGCCGTCGCCAGGACCGGGCCGGCCGTACTGGTGTTGTGGTCGCAGCTGGCGGGCAGCGCCGACCCCGAGCAATGGACCCTGGTGTTGGCCGGCCGGCATCGGCCGCTGCTCGCCGCGGCGGCCGGACCCGGCTGGCTGCCGGAGCAACTGCCCGCGGGAGTCACTCTTCTCGGCAATCTCACCGAGGCGGTCCAACTGGTGTCGGCGGTCGCCCTCCCCGCGAGCCGGCCGCATTAGTGCAGGTCAGCGAGGTGTACGCGGCGCGAGGGATACCGGTTTGGATGAGGGGCGGTGGATCACGTATGCTTTCCAAGCCTCAAGCGGGGCTCGGTTGGGGCCCACGCCGCCGGAGTTGGAATATGCAATGATGGCGGGGTTGCCCTCATCGTCTAGTGGCCCAGGACGCCGCCCTTTCAAGGCGGTAGCACGGGTTCGAATCCCGTTGGGGGTACGAACCGACCTCGGTCGGGGTAAGTGGTAGAAAGTACGCAGCACGAGCAAGGTCCTGTGGAGCAGTTGGAGTGCTCGCCGCCCTGTCAAGGCGGAGGTCGCGGGTTCAAGTCCCGTCAGGACCGCAACAGCCGAGTCCGCGCGCACCACGGCGCGGCAGGGCCAGGTAGCTCAGTTGGTACGAGCGTCCGACTGAAAATCGGAAGGTCGGCGGTTCGACCCCGCCCCTGGCCACCAAGCCTCTCGCCGGGCTTTGAGCACCGCCCACCTGCGGAAACGCACGGTGGGCGTTTTGCTGTCCGGGCCTGGACGAGGCACCTGGGGACGAGATCAATCTGACCGAGGCCGGCGCGACTTGAGCGGGTCATCTTCGCCGAAAACCGCCACGTGGGCATGGGTACCTCCTAGCGTCATGTCCTGTGAAGGCCGAGGGCATCGCCATCATCGTCAGCATGGCCGCTCTAGGTGTCGCCGCGTGGGCCGCAAAGTACAACAAGGTCTCAGCAAGAGCGGCCGAGCAAGCGTCCATTGAATCTCGACGTTCAGCAGATGCGGCCGCGCAGGTGGCTGCGGTAGAACACGAGCGCGAACACGATCGGCTGAGGCCGACGCTCGCGGAACTCACGACGACGTTCGTCCGCGGTTTCGGCGACGAAGGCATGACCTACCTGCTCATGCGGTTCACCGCACCACGCACCTATCGGATCACTGCTGAGGCGGCGCGTGGTGGCCAGCGTTGGGCACTCGAACTGCCGGAGGTAGCGCGGGCGGGCGAGACTCTGACGATCGTTGTCGAGCAACCGTTTGATCCGGGCCCGGTCCATGCCAGGGAAATCGACATCATGTTCTCGCCTCCACGGCCGGCGGATGGCGGAGAGCCGTGGTCGTGTCCGTGCGACCGACCCGCTGGTGCCGCTCACTGGAGATTGATGGTGACGCCACCGTTACGCGTGGATGCCTGACGCGACGCGATGTCGCGGTTGGTGCGGCAGCCAGCGAGCGGGTGGCGTCGGCCGCGGCCAGGCTCTGACCGAGTACATCGGCATGATCGCTGAGGTCTCCGACCCAGTAGCAGCAACCACTCGCGCTTACACATGTCCACGGTGGACGAATGACGGGGCAGCGCAGCCATCTCCGCTCTCTTAAGATCCGCTGCGCCCCACCCCTCACAAAAGGATGTTGCATGAACCTGGCTCCCGCCGGGCGGCACCTGGCCCGCCTAGCCCTGACGGCAACCACCACCGCCGCCGTCACCCTCTCCCTCGGCACCGCCCCTTCCCTGGCCGCGACCGAAGAGTCCAGCACCACCGCCCGAGTCTGGGCCTTCATCGAGGACATGACAGTCGCCCCCGCCGGCGCCCCGGCCAAGGACTTCCGCCTCGAAGTGATCACCAGCACGGCCGTCAACCCGCGCCTCGTGATCGACGTCAGCGACCTCACCGGTCTCGTCTCCTTCGCCTGGCCGGCCGGCTGCACCACCCAGGGCGCAGTCGCCACCTGCCCCGCCCCGCCCGGATCCATCGACAACAACGCGCCCCTCTTCATCCCCGTCACCGCCGTTGCCGGCGCCCCGGCCGGTCGGCACGGCACGATCCGGGTTCGCGGCGACGCCGACAATCCCGGCGACGGCAGCGACCTCATGAACTCCGACGCGGTCATCACCGTCTCCGGGGACGGGCCCGATCTGGCCGGGCTCGAGGACGGGCTGATCCCGGACGCCAAGGTCGGCGACCGCATCTACGCGCCCATGGCCGTGGCCAACTTCGGCAACCGGGCCGTCAAGGGCATCCGGGTCACCGTCGAGTTCAGCAAACCCCTCACCCCCATCCCGTACGCCAACTGCCGGTACGGCCACCGCACCACCTTCCCCGAGCGCGGCACCGTCGCTGTCTGTGATTTCGCGCAGCGGATCGATCCCGGGGCCGTGTTCAAGCTCAGCCGCGGCTTCGGCGCCCTCGTCACCGACGCTGCCGTTGATCACGAGGTTGTCGAGTACACGATCGCGCCGCTCGCCGGGGCCGGTCTGCCGGACGGTGTGGTTCTAGCCGGGCGCGGCGGGTCGCGGCTGCCGCTGGTCACCGTCACCTCGGCGCCGAAGCGGGCCAAGGTCAGCCGGGCCGCCGATGTCGATCACGCCAATGACTACCGGTACTGGGGTTTCGACGTCGACAACCTGTCGGACGTCGCGGCAGTCGGCGCCTCCGCTTCCGGCTCGATCGGTGAGACCGTGCAGGTTGAGGTCGGTTCCCGCAACGTCGGCGGTGCCATCGACTTCACCCGCACCGGCAGCAGCGCCGGACGGTTCCGGTTCCAGCTTCCCGGGGGTACGGAGGCCACCGACGTTCCCGCCGACTGCCGGCTCGACGACGAGGCGCAGGCCGTGACGTACGTGTGCCAGCTGCCGTCGCTGTACTTCGACCGCGGCGCCACGTTCCTGCGCACCTTCGGTCTGCTGATCACCGGACCTTCGTACGAGGCCGGAGTGGTGTTCGCCGACCTCGACGGGGCGATCGACGAGGACTACACCAATGACCGGGCCGAGGTGAACGTCACCGTTCTGGGCTGAGGCCGGCATCGACGCTTGACGTTGGACCGTGGTCCAAGGTTTAGCGTCGGTGGCATGAGCGCGACAACAGTTCCGGCGGCGGGCCTGCGAGTAGCTGAACTCGCAGCCGCCGCCGGAGTGCCGTCCGACACCGTCCGCTACTACGAACGGGTCGGGCTGCTACCCGCGCCGGCCCGCACCTCCGCCGGCTATCGGGCCTACGACACCGCCGCCGTCGACCGGCTGCGCTTCATCCAAGGAGCTCAGCGGCTCGGCCTGAAGCTCCGCGACATCGGCGACCTGCTCGCCGTCCGCGACACCGGCGTCTGCCCGTGTGAGCCCGCCGAGGATCTGCTGCGCCGGCGGCTGGCCGAGCTGGACGTCGAGATGGCCCGGCTCGCCGCCCTGCGCGCCGACATGGTCGCCATGATCGACGCTATTCCGGCCGATGACTGTCCTCCTCCCACGCCCGGCACTTGGTGCCCGCCCGAGGAAGGGGGTGCATCATGCTGATCCGTGCCTGCGGCTGCGGCTGCGACTGCTGCTGACCATTCCACCGACGCGCGGGCCGGCCGGGCGCGAACCCGGCCGGCCGCCGCGGATCACCCGTCAGGGCTGCAGGGAGACGGATGCCCGCATGGTGCCGTCCATCTCGAACGGAACCGACTCGTGTTCGTGCACGACCAGCCAGTTCCCGTCGATCCTCCGCAGGCCCAGGGTGACCCGGAACCACAGGCTGAAGCTCTCCGGCTGCCCGAGGGGCGTCGCGGTCAGGCGGTTCAGGCTGGTGCAGAAGGCCACCGATCCGTCCACCGTCACCTCCAGGTCGCGGACCTCCATGCTCATCGGGCCTTCGAAGGTCGCCAGCCACTTCTCCACCGGCGCCACGTCGTCACCGGCCGACGGCTGACGCAGCGGCGGCGCCAGGTTGTACTGGATCATTTCCGGCGCGTTGTGCGCCACCATCGCCTTCGCGTCCTTGGCGGCCACCGCCGCTGCCCGCGCCAGCACCACCCGGCGAATCTCGGTCGTGTCCATCGTTCCCGCCTTTCGAGCAAACTCGTTGAGAAAAGCCTTACCCCGGGAGGTAGAAGCAGCCCCGCCGGTTTCGACGTCTCCGGTGAAAGAATTTCCGGGACGTATGGAGGCTCCGATGAAGTACCTCATCCTCATCCAGTCCAACGAGCGTTCGCTGGCCGTCTGGGAGACGCTCAGCGACGAGCAGCGCATGGAGTTCGGCCGCGGGCACCTGCAGCTCACCGAGGAGATGACCAAGGCCGGTGTCTGCGTCGCCTCGGAGGGCCTCGCCGACCCCTCGCTGGCCCGCTGGGTCTCCGTGCGCGACGGCCGTACCGTCGCCTCGGACGGACCGTTCGCCGAGGTCAAGGAGCACCTGGCCGGGTTCTATCTGATCGACGTCGAGGATCTCGACGAGGCGATCAGCTGGGCGGCCAAGGTGCCCGACGCCGCGTTCACCCAGGTCGAGGTGCGACCGGTGCTCGACATGAGCGGCTGGGAGTTCTGAACCCGCCGGCCGGCCTGGAGGACCTGCTGCGCGAGAGTGCGCCGCAGGTCCTCGGCGCGGTC
Source organism: Actinoplanes sp. NPDC051405 (assembly GCF_055586185.1). Classification (NCBI taxonomy): domain Bacteria; kingdom Bacillati; phylum Actinomycetota; class Actinomycetes; order Micromonosporales; family Micromonosporaceae; genus Actinoplanes; species Actinoplanes sp. NPDC051405. The sequence continues at coordinate 58,068 of NZ_JBVJIR010000031.1, read as the reverse complement.
GTGCGGCGCTTCGGCGACTTCGACACCTGCGAGGACGCGGTGCAGGAGGCGCTGCTGGCCGCGGCTCAGCAGTGGCCGGCCGAGGGGGTGCCGGCCAACCCGCGGGGGTGGTTGATCACCGTCGCCTCGCGGCGCCGGATCGAACTGCTGCGCAACGAGACCGCCCGGCGCCGGCGCGAGGAGGCAGTCCGGTACGAGCCGGAGCCCGCGCCCGCCTCCGCGGTTGACGACTCGCTCACCCTGCTGCTGCTCTGCGCCCATCCCGCCCTCAGCACCGGGTCGCAGGTGGCGCTGACCCTGCGCGCGGTCGGTGGCCTCAGCACCGCCGAGATCGCCCGGGCCCTGCTCGTGCCGGAGGCGACCGTCGGGCAGCGGATCAGCCGGGCCAAGCAGAAGATCCGCGACTCCGGGGCCACGTTCAGCCTGCCGCCGCCGGGTGAGCGCGAGGCGCGGCTGACCGCCGTACGCCAGGTGTTGTATTTGATCTTCAATGAGGGTTACACCGCGAGTTCCGGGGCGCGGCTGCACCGCACCGAGCTCAGCGCCGAGGCCATCCGGCTCACCCGGCTGCTGCGGGCGCAGCTGCCCGACGACGGCGAGGTAGCCGGGCTGCTCGCGTTGATGCTGCTCACAGACGCGCGGCGGCCGGCCCGCACGCTGCCCGACGGATCGCTCGTGCCGCTGGCCGAGCAGGCCCGCTCGCGGTGGGACGCGACGGCGATCGCCGAGGGCGTCGCGCTGATCACCGAGACGCTCGCGAGTGCGCCGATCGGTCCCTATCAACTACAGGCCGCGATCGCGGCGGTGCACGACGAGGCGGCGCGGGCCGAGGACACCGACTGGCCGCAGATCCTCGAGCTGTACGGGATGCTGCACGCCCTCGCCCCCGGCCCGATGGTGCAGCTCAACCGGATCGTCGCCTTGGCCGAGGTGCACGGGCCCGTGCTGGCACTGGCCCGGCTCGACGTCGCCGAGGACGACCCGGCACTGCGCGGGCATCACCGGCTGGCGGCGGTCCGCGCCCACCTGCTGGAGAAGTGCGGTGATCTGACCGCCGCGCACGCCGCCTACCTGGAGGCGGCCCGGCTGACGCTGAGCGCCCCTGAGCGGCGGTATCTCCTGGCCCGGGCAGCCGCGTTAGGGTCAGCCGGTGACCATCGATCTTCGTGAGCTCACCGCCGAGGACCTCGAGCTGGTGGAGTTCGCCCGCGGCATCGTCGACGCCAACACCGACGGCGAGGACGGCGTGCACACCATGGGCGCGGCGGTCCGCGGCGTGGACGGCCGGATGTACGGCGGCATCAACCTGTACCACTTCACCGGCGGACCCTGCGCGGAGCTGGTGGCGCTCGGGCACGCCCGTGCCTCCGGGGCGCGGGAGCTGGCCACGATCGTGGCGGTGGGCAACTTCGGCCGCGGACCGGTCGGACCGTGCGGCCGTGACCGGCAGATCCTCTTCGACTACCACCCGCGGATCCGGGTGATCCTGCCGACCGGCGAGGGCATCCGCAGCGTCCGGATCCGCGACCTGATGCCGCTGGGCGCCGTCTGGACCGTCGAGGAGGGCACCCAGCCGTACGACCCGGCCGTCTTCGCCGACTGAGCCCCGGGCCACCTGCACCTTGATCACAACCCACGGCTACCCGCCGGGTCTCGAATGGCCCCGCCGGCACCCGATCTGTCGGGAGTCTTTGCTGGCAGAACGGGGGAGCTGGTCGTGGGATCTGCGGGGCGTAACACGGGCGCGCGGCGTCTGGGCATCAAGGTCATGACCGGGGTCCTGGCGGCCGGGCTGGTCGCGGGTCTCGGCACTCCGGGAGCCGCACGGGCACAGATCGCCGCCCGGGTCGCCGGAGACGCCCCCGCCGAGGCCCGCATCGCCGGCTCCGGTGCGCTGCGCGTCCTGCCGCTGGGCGACTCGATCACGCTCGGCACCGGATCGCCGACCCGCAGCTCGTACCGGATGGCCCTCGCCCAGCGGCTGCTCCGCGGCGGCATGCAGATCAACTACGTCGGTTCGCAGAGCAACGGCGCCGGCGGCGACAACCAGCACGAGGGTCACGGCGGCTGGGACATCGACGAGATGGCCGCCGAGGTCGACGGCTGGCTGGCCAATTCCCAGCCGGACGTCGTCCTGCTGCACGCCGGCACCAACAACATCACCAAGGGCGACGGGCCGTACGCGACCAACCGCAAGCTGTCCGGGCTGATCGACCAGATCCGGGCCGCGCGGCCGGAGGCGTACATCTTCGTCGCGCAGATCATCGGCTCGCGGGTACCGCGGGAGCTCGCCCACGACCGGGTCTACAACCGGCTCATCCCGGGCATGGTCGCCGCCAAGCAGGACCCGCTGATCACGGTGGTCGACCAGTCCACGGTCGGCGGCATCGACCTGCACGACCTGCACCACCCGAACGACTTCGGCTACTCGAAGATGGCGTGGAACTTCTACCGGGCGATGGCCAAGGTGTACGGCACCTCGGGTTACACCGGCAAGAACCCGTACACGCTGCAGTCGACGTACCGCTGCCTGGCCGCCAAGGTCGTGCTGGACGGAGAGGTGCGGCACCGCACCGAGTGCCGGACGTGGAAGTTGCGGACCGTCACGGCGGAGATCAACGGCGACACCCGACGGGTACGCACGTGGCAGACGCTGCGCACGGTCAAGCAGGCCTACCGGGTCCGGGTCGGCGGCCAGGTGCGCACCCGTACGCGGCTGGTCAGCAAGTGGACCGGCCCGGGCAACCTGTCGACCCTCTAACCGTTGAAGAGGGCCAGCACGCCGGAGACGTCGAGGACGCGGTGCACCAGGCCGTGCGCGTTGACGATGCGCAGCGGCACGCCCGCCTCGCGACCGGCGTTGAGGCCCTCGATCAGCGCACCCATCGCCTCGCTGTCCAGGAACACCGCCGCGTCGAAATCGACGACGACCTCGGCGGGAGCTGATCGCACGGCCTCGAGAAGGGCGGTGCGCATCTCGTCGCGGGCGTTGATGTCGAAGTCGCCGAACAGCCGGACGACGGCGGCCTCGCGGACGATCTGGTAACTCGGCTGGGTCACGGACACCTCTGACGGTTTACGAATCCCGTGATCATAAGTCAGCTCGGAACCGGGAACTCCGCCCACACATGCTTGGTGTGATCCTCGATGTACCAGCCGAGGTCCAGGGCGAACTTCTTGGCCAGGTACAGGCCCAGCCCGCCGGCCCCGGGCGGCCGGTCGTCGGCGTACTGCGGCACCGTGTCGGGGCTGTGATCGGCGACGTCCAGCACGAAGACCTCGTCGTGCCGGCCGAGCCGCACGATGGTCGGCGGCAGACCGTGCCGCAGGGCGTTGGTGGCCAGTTCGGTGGCGACGAGCACGACCTTCTCCGGGATCTCGTCCAGCTCGGCGCCCGCGGGCAGCGGCTGGCCGGTGATCGCCTCGTGCAGGGAAGCTCGCAGGCTGCGCAGCTGCACCGGGCTGTCCAGCACCCACTTGTGCAGCTCGGTCATGGCGGGCGGCGACTGTGCGCTCAAGAAGGGCATGAGTGAATGTTTCCCAGGGTGGGCCACGATCATGTGCGTTTTCACCCCCTCAGCGGGCGGCCCCCGACAAGCGGCATCGGCCAGTTTGACCTTTCTTGCAGTCTGCGTGGGGGCCTAGCGCTGCGGGCGTGCGTTCCGTACAGCTAACCGGGAACAAAGTTCACGGGAGGAACGACGTGCCGAAGTTCAAGAGCGCGGAGGAACAGGCGGCCTGGACGATGGCGGAGGCGCTGAGCGAGAAGGGCTTCTCCTGCATGCGTCAGGCGGAGGAGGCCGCGGAGAATTTCCGCTCGGGCAAGATGCAGATGCGGCGCAACTTCAAGGCCCGCGGCCTGTCCGAGGTCGACGCCGACATCCGCTGGTCAGGCATGACTGCGGCGAAGAAGGCCCTGGGCGACAACGCCTGGTACATGTCCCAGGCCACGATGTACAACGAGGCCGCCGCCGCCCAGTACGCCAAAGCGCTCTACCTCAGGCACGACGACGGCTGAGGCGCGGCGAGCTCAGGCCGCCAGGCCGGTGCCGCCCAGGTCAGCGGTGCGGGGCGAGCAGCGGATCGTCGCTCATGCCGCCCGGTGGCGCAGGGTCGCCACGGTGGAACCGGCCAGCGCGAGCAGGCAGTCCGGGAGCTGACCGTCGGCGATGGCCGCGCCGAACAGGGCCTCGCCGGTGGAGATGTCGCCGTTCACGTACGCGCTGACGAAGCGGGCGACCCAGCGCTTGTCGTACCGCGCGTCGTCGATCCCGGGGAAGTCGAGCGTCCAGGCGCCTCTGGGCACGTTCTGTCCCACCATGGTCGCAGCGAGACACCACGCCACGTCGTACGCCCCCACGACGCCCGACCGGTCGACCACCGCGTCGAAGGTGCCCACCACAGCGTCGCTGTCGCCACTGAGCGCGCAGTGCAACACCTGCGTCGCGTCGTCCAGGGCGTGCTGTGGTATGTCCGTCACGTGGGAAAAGGTACGCGGATACGTCAAGAATTGCCGCTCAGGCAGCGATCCCGCTGGGGTTTTCCGCCCCGGGTGGGGATCAGGCGCCGCGCAGCAGGCAGGTGAGACGCGCGGTGCACACCCGGTCGCCGTCGCTGTCGGTGATGACGATCTCGTAGGTCACCGCCGTCCGGCCGCGGTGCACCGGCGTGGCCACCCCGGTGATGGTCCCGGAGCGCACACCCTTGTGGTGCGTGGCATTGATGTCGACGCCCACCGCGAAGGGCCGGTCGACCGTCGCGCCGTGCAGCACCGCCCCGACCGAGCCGAGCGTCTCCGCCAGCACGCAGGACGCCCCGCCGTGCAGCAGGCCGTACGGCTGGGTGTTGCCCTCGACCGGCATCGTGGCGATCACTCGCTCGGGGGTCGCCTCGGTGATCTGGATGCCCATGCGCTCGCCCAGGGCACCCCCGCCCCCGCTGCCGAAGAGCTGCTGCATGCCGTCCGCCGCTGTAGTCACGCCCGGCTACGTTACCGGTGAGTTCCGGCGGAGCCAGCGACATCGGTCACACCACTGGCGACGGATCCCTACCTTCGAGGTCGGTTCGGGTCGCGAGGGGGCGACCCGAGCCCTACGTTGGTCAGATCCGCTGCGACGCATCACCTGAGGAGACACCATGAGCGAGCCCAAGGAGATCGTCGAAACCCGCGGCGACGACCGCGTCGACCTGCTGGCGACGGACACGAACGGCGACGGCAAGCCGGACGTGTGGGTGGCCGACACCGACGGCGACGGCAAGGCCGACCTGTTCCAGTTCGACACCGACGGCGACGGCAAGGTCGACATCACGATGGCCGACCTCGACCAGGACGGCACCCCGGACACGATCGTCGACGGCGACGGCGGTCACCCCCCGACCGCCTGATCACACTGGCGTCCCGGGCCGTCAGCCGCCGCCGAGTGTGCTGATGGCGGCCCAGAGCACGGCGACGGCGAGGGCCGTGGTGAAGACCGCCGAGGCGGTACGCCGCCACGGCCCCTTGCCCTCGGGCGCAATCGCCTCCGGGTGCCCGAGGGCGATGAGAGTGCGGCGCTGCCGGCGCACCTCGTGCTGCCACCGGCTCAGGTCGGCGGTGCCGCGGCTCAGCTCGACGGCCAGCCGGGCCTGCGCGCGTTGCAACCGCCGTACCGCTGCCCGGGCCCGCAGGCCCGCCCGGGTCCGCGCGTGCCAGCGGGCAGTGGCCCGCCGCGAGGAGGATCTGAGGGCTTCCCGCTCCCCCGGGGTGATCAGCTCGTGGTCGTCGAGCTTGGCCAGCTGCACGGCGTAGTAGTCGGCCTCGCGGTCGTGGGCGGCCCGCACGAGCAGCAGGACCAGCAGCAACGGCGGCAGCCCCTTGCAGACCAGCACCACGAGCAGGGCCAGGGCGCCGTTGCCGAGACCGTCGCGCAGCAGCGGCGAGTTCCACAGGAAGTGCGAGGCCCACGCGCCGAGCACGGCCAGCATGGCGACGCCGATCCGGATCCGCCAGGGCCGGTCCGCGCGCACGACCAGATAGCCGATACCGGCTCCGGCCAGCGCGCCGAACAGCGTGTGACTCCACACCCCGGAGAGGAAGCCGCGCAGCAGGAACGTGGTGATCACCGGCTCGATGTGGTCCCCGCGCCCGGCCAGCGCGACGGCGCCGAGCGCGTACACGATGTCCTCGATGATCTGGAAGCCCAGCCCGACCATCGCGCCGTAGACCACGCCGTCGAGCACGCTGTTGACCTGCGCGCGGGCCACCAGCACGATTGCCACCACGCCGAGCGTCTTGGCGATCTCCTCGACCGTCGGGCCGGCCAGCGCGGCACCCCAGTCGGCGGCCAGGTGCGGCGAGCCCAGCTTGGCGATGAGGTCGTCGAGGGCCGCGCTGCCGGGGATCGACACGCTGGTGGCCACCAGGCCACCCCAGGCGAAGGCCAGGGCGAGCAGGGCGGGCGGCTCCCGCTCGAGGAAGTCCAGCTCACTGACGATGAACCAGAACGGTACGGCGAGCAGCGCGAACAACCCGATCGCGGTGAGCGTGGCCAGCGGGTACGTGCCCAGGAAGCGTCCCGCGATCAGCGTCATCCGCACGCCACCGGCCACCACCAGCGTGAGCACGATCCAGAAGGCGGGCAGCCGGATCAGCCCGGGGCCGTAGTGGGCGCCGGGCTGTACGGGTGCGGTGCGGTCGCTGCGCAAACGGGACTCCGTCGTCATCCGGTGTCCACCGGGTCGTAGCGCAACGTCCGGGTGCTGGCGTCGATCGCCGGCAGGGTGCGGCCCAGGTCCAGGTCGGCGCCGCTGACGGTGACCTCGATGGTGCGGCCGTCGGCGACGAAGACGGCGTACCGGCCGCCACGGCCCGGGGCGGTGTATCCGCCCTGCAGACCGGCCAGGCCCGAGCCGGTCGCGACGGTCAGCTCGGTGCCGGTGACCTGATAGCCCGGGGTGCCGGTGATCCGCTGGCGCAGCCCGTTGGCCGCGGTCGCCAGGTCACCCTCGAAGGGCCGGACGGTGATGAGGTAGCGCACCGGGCCGAGCCGGAACAGAGCTGTGCCGGCGTCGTCGGTGGGCCGGGTCTCGGTGACGTCGATCCGCGATCCGGGCGGCGGGACGACCGTGACACCCCCGCCGATCGCGTACGGGCGGTCGGTCGGCACCGGGCGGTCGGCGGGCAGCGCCCGGTCCAGGGCGGGCAGGCCGACGCCGAGCCCGGCGAGGGCCAGGACGAGGCTGAGCGCACCGAGGAGGTTCATCAGCTGACGCCGAGTAACCCACCCCATCTCAATACGCTAACCGGCCACCCGCACCGCCTCCCGGATGAGCGTGTTTTGTCTGTTTACTCCGAATGTTCGCGAAGGCTCCCGGCCGGCACCGCGGCGGTCAGCCACACCCCGTTCTGGCTGCGGTGGAACACGTGCCCGGCCGCGGCCATGGCCCCCGCCTCCACCGCAAGGACGACCACATCCGTGGTGCGGCGGCGACCGACCACCAGGGCGGTCGCCACGTCCGGCGACAGGTGTACGTGCTGACGGCTGCGCGGGCGCAGGCCCTCCCGCAGGATCGCGTCGAGGTTCGCCCGGGGAGTGCCGTGGAAGAGGACGGCGGGCGGCTGGGCCGGCGGCAGATCGAGATCAACCTGCACCCGCCGGGAGTGGCCCTGATTGGCCCGGATCCGCTCGACACCGTCGGCGCCCGTCTGCACCGCGAAGCGGGACTTGTCGTTGTGCTCCACCACGACGTCGAGCTCGGCCCGGGTGATCCGCAGCGCGGCGAGCAGGTCCGCGACCGGCACCCAGCCGTTCGCATCGAGGGTCAGGCCGGCCGTCTCGGGCCGGTGCCGCAGCACGAGCGACAGCCGTTTGCTGAGCCGCACCTGCTCCCTGGTCAGCACCGTGCTCACAGTCGTAGCTCCATGACCGCAAGGTAGTAAGGCCGGTCCTCCGTGTCGACGGATTTGAGCCGCCACCGGCTGCCGGCCAGCAGTCCGTCAAGCTCCTCGACCGAGCAATTGAGGTAGTCGAACCACTCCGTGGCCAGCAGGCGGTACCGCAACCGCAGGCGCAACTGACCGCCGAGCCGCCCCCGGTCCCGGTTGCGCTGGTGGTACGCGACGTGCACGGGGTCCGTGGTGCCGTACGGATCGGTGCCCTGGGCGATGATCCGGGCTCCCGGGCGGGCCAGCTCGGCCAGCGCGGCGAGGAAGTCGGGGGCCCGCTCCGGCCCCTCGATCAGGCCCAGGTTGTTGCCGAGCAGCAGGAACGTGTCGTAACGGGCCGCCGAGCGGGCGTACGCGTCGACAGTGTTGAGCACGGTGTCCCGCAGCCCCCGCTTGCGCGCCACCTCGATCGCCCCCGCGGAGGTGTCCAGCCCCGTGACCGCCATGCCGCGGTGCTGCAGCTCCAGCGCCGTACGCCCGGCCCCGACACCGATGTCCAGCACCGCGCCCCGGGCGAGCCGCAGCGCGCGGTGGTCGTGGGGTTGCCACTCGCCCGGCGCGGCCAGGTAGTGCTCAGCGGGCGCGCCGTTGATCAGCCCGTCGTCGCGTTCGATGATCTCGATGACCGGCCGCGGCACCCGGCCGCCGGCCAGCGGTCGGGGGCCGATCCCGGTGTGCACCGCGTAGGCGTCCCGGATCATCTCGCCGAACACGTCACCGATCGTAGGTTGATCCATTGCCACTACTCTTGGTCCATGGCGACGCTGGAGCAACTCGGCGCGGAGAAGTACGTCCTTCTGACGACGTTCCGCCGGGACGGCCGGGCGGTGCCGACCCCGCTGTGGGTGGTGCCCGACGGCCCCGGGCTGGCGTTCTGGACGCCGGCCGGCACCGGCAAGGTCAAGCGGATCCGCAACAGCGGCCGGGTGACCGTGGCCGCGTGCGACGTGCGCGGCAACGTGCGCGGTGCGGCGATCGAGGCCCAGGCGCGCATCGGCGACGCGGCCGACCTGCGCCGGGTCGGCGAGGGGCTCAAGCGCAAGTACGGCCTGATGGGCCGGCTCACGCTGCTGGGCAGCAAGCTGCGCCGGGGCGCGGACGGCACGCTGGCCATCCTCGTCTCCTGAGACGAAGAAGGGGCGACTGCCGGCCTGGCATTCGCCCCTTTATCGATCTCTCGGTCGACTGCGGTTTCAGTCGCCCTGACGCTGCGTGGGGATCTGCCCCTGCAGCAGGGCGCGAACCTCCGACTCACGGTAGCGACGGTGCCCGCCCAGGGTGCGAATTGCGCTGAGCTTGCCCGCCTTGGCCCACCGGGTGACGGTTTTCGGGTCGACACGGAACATCGACGCCACCTCGGCCGGCGTGAGTAGCGGCTCAGGATCATGCGTACGCGATGCCATCGGTCACTCCTCCACAGGTACCTAAAGACATCGGCCGGGGTCCCGCCGGCCGGTGCGTCTCTCATGGTCCGGCTAGTCCCCGATGTCCGACATGGGCCGAACGGCCGAACGTCCCTAGATAGACGGTTGAAGCATGCCCGATTTTTACCTGTTTTCTACGCCAGAAAGTGTCTTGTTTGGACCGAATATCACGCTTCGCGGGACGGCGATTACGAAGAGTGTTCGCCTAGAGAGCGCTTCCCAGCACGGTGTTCCGTGCCCGTTCGTCCCATATTCCCTGGTCAGACGGTCATAAACGTCGATCAGTTGCAGCGCTCGAGCAACTGCACCGCTCGCCACCGGGCCACGAGCTTCTCGTAGGCGTCCGTCGCCGCGTCCGCGTCGCCCCGGGACAGCGCCGAGATACCGGCCGCCACCAGGCCCGGGGAGTCGTCCTCGGCCAGGGCGTCCGCGCCCAGCAGACCGGTCAGGCCGCCGTAGTCCAGCTCGACGATCGAGCGGGGATGGAACTCCTCCAGCCACCGGGTGCCCTCCTCCACCGCCTCGGTGATCGGGGCATCGCCCAGCGACTTGCGCAGCACCGAGACAGCCCGGTGCGCGCGCCGGCGGGCCTTGGAGATTTCGGTGCGGTAGCGCAGCGTGCGCCGCCCGTCGGCCAGGCTGATCTCACGCTCGTCCAGGTCGACGAAGACGAACCAGCGCAGCGGTACGCCCCACGTCGCGATCTGCTCGTGCACCCGGGGCACCCCGCGCTCGAGCACCTTGGCCCCGCTGCGCCAGTCCTCCACGATCGCCTTGGCCTGCCCGGCCAGCACCGGCGGCACGAAGGCGTCGGCCAGCACGCTGGGCACACCGTCGCGCGCGTTCAATGCGGCCTCGGCGACGCGCAGGCGCAGGTTCCACGGGCAGACCAGCAGCGTCTCGCCCCACTCCAGGACGTACGCCTCGTCGGGCAGGTCGGGCAGCCGGGTCCAGCCCGCGCCCAGCGCCTCCAGCACGGCGGTGCGCTGCCGGACGGGACCCTCGACGGGGCCGAGCGCCCGGCCCTCCCGCGCATACCGGCGCCAGAAAACCTGACGGTCCCGGTCGAAGGCGGTCAGCGGTTCGTAAATCCGCAGGTACGACGCGAACAGTGACGGCACGCCGCCGATCCTTTCACGATATCGGCGGCAATCGCCTTCTCCCGCGCTACCGAACCGTCACCGCCACCGCGGACGCCGGCTCCACATTGGCGCCGGGGTGCTGGTGGCCCACCCGCGTGACGCCGGGCGAACGGCGTCCACGGGAGTGTCATCGTCCGCTCGGAAGGACGCTGCGGTCGGTCTAGGCTCGTCGTATCCGGCCCACCCCGCCGGCCCGCAGGCCTCACGAGGGCCCCGTCACAACCCAGGAGAAATCGCAGATGAGTGTGTTCGACACCGAAGGCAGCGACGCCGCCGGACACGAACAGGTCGTCTTCTGCCAGGACCGGCAGACCGGCCTCAAGGCGATCATCGGTATCTACTCGACGGCCCTCGGGCCCGCGCTCGGTGGCACCCGGTTCTACCCGTACGAGAACGAGGAAGCGGCGATCACCGACGCGCTGAACCTCTCTCGCGGGATGGCGTACAAGAACGCGCTGGCCGGGCTCGACCTCGGCGGCGGCAAGGCCGTGATCTGGGGCGATCCCAACAAGATCAAGAGCGAAGGGCTGCTCCGCGCGTACGGGCGGTTCGTCGAATCGCTGCACGGCCGCTACTACACCGCCTGCGACGTCGGCACGTACGTCCCGGACATGGACGTCATCGCCCGCGAGACGCGCTATGTGACCGGTCGCAGCGTCGAGCACGGTGGCGCCGGCGACTCCTCCATCCTGACCGCCTGGGGTGTCTTCCAGGGCATGCGGGCCGCGGCCGAGCACACCTGGGGCAGCCCCACCCTGGCCGGGCGCCGGGTGGGCATCGCCGGGCTGGGCAAGGTCGGCAAGTATCTGGCGGGTCACCTGATCGAGGACGGCGCCGCGGTCGTCGCGACGGACGTCAGCGAGGCCGCGCGGGAATGGGCCCGGACCACGTACCCGCAGATCGACCTGGTGGCCGACACGCAGGCGCTGATCACCGCCGACATCGACGTGTACGCCCCCTGCGCGCTCGGTGGCGCGCTGGACGACGACACCGTGACCGCCCTGCGGGCCAAGGTCGTCACCGGCGGCGCCAACAACCAGCTGGCGCACCCGGGCATCGAGAAGCTGCTCGAGGAACGCGGAATCCTCTATACGCCGGACTACGTGGTCAACGCCGGTGGCGTGATCCAGGTGGCCGACGAGATCGAGGGCTTCAACTTCGAGCGGGCCAAGCTGCGGGCGACCCGGATCTTCGAGACCACGGGGCAGATCCTGCGCCTGGCCGACGCCGAAGGGGTACCGCCGGCGGTCGCGGCCGACCGGCTCGCCGAGCGCCGAATGGCCGAGGTGGGCCGTTTGCGCAGTATCTACCTGAGTTGAGGGTTTTGTAGGCCATCGCGCGTCGGGTCGATGACAAGGGACGACGCGCGATGGTGGTACACGCAACCCGAGGTGCCGAAGCGGGCATCGCCCATGTACCGTAAGACCCACGAGAGATGCCTGACGTCATCGGGGCCCGCCTTCGGGCTGCCCCGAATTCTGTGCGAGGGGGTCGAGCCATGGGGCGCGGCCGTGCTAAGGCCAAGCAGACGAAGGTGGCCCGGGAGTTGAAGTACCACTCCCCGAACACCGACCTCACCGCCTTGCAGCGCGAACTGGCGGGTGCCGGTGGTAAGTCCGACCATCAGTTTGTCGACGACGACGATCAGTTCGTCGACGACGATGACGAGGACGACGCGGACGACGACCAGGATCCCTGGTCGCCGACAAGGCGCTGACCCGATCGAGGATTGCACAGAGCACGCGGCTTACCGCGTGCTTCCGTGTGTCGTGGTCGTTCCGTAGTCATTCCGACGGCAATGATGCCCACGCGGGTTGAACACCGCGTGGGCTTCAGAGCCGCCACTCAACGGGGACGGTTGTTCCAGTTGTAGAACGTCGGGATGTTCTCGAAGTGGTTCCAGGCGCACACCGCCGAGCCGTCTTTCGTCGTGCTCTCCGAGCGCCGTTCCCGGGCCTCGGCCGCCTCCTCGATGAGGGCGGCCAGCCCGGACCGGGTCTCTTGCACCCGTGCCGTCACGGGATCCGTCTCCACGCGGTCAGACAGCCGTGGGCTCGTGATCTCGGGCATGGTCCAGCACTCCCTCCAGTAGGCGAATCTTGCTGTTCCGGCAGTGCTCCGTCGCCGTGACGTCGAACCTGCCGTGCTCGAAGTAGCGGTTCGCCGCGTGCGCGGCGCCGCAGAAGCCGAAGTAGGGGCACTGGGCCCGGCAGCCCTCGACACCGTCGAGGAACTCGCGGATCCAGGGCGTCTCGGTGGCCCGTTCCAGGATCTCGGCCAGCGGGGTCGTCAGCACGTTACCGCTGGAGAAGTCGCCGTACCGGGGATCGGAGAAGCCGGCCAGCTCCGGGGAGAGCAGCACGACCGAGCCGTCCTCGGCCACCGTGGGGATCGGGTCGAGCCGGCGGGGCAGCACGGTGTCGGCGGTGCCGTCCAGGACCGCGGCCGCGTACCGCAGGGACCACTCGATCTCGCGCAGGTGGATGCGGGGGTCGCGGCGCCAGGCCCCGACCAGCTCCGCCCAGAAGGCCGTGACGTCCGCCTCGGGATGCCGGTTGTCCCGCAGGTTGACCCCCTCGAGCTCCTCGATGTTGATGCCGAGCACGTCACAGCCCAGATCGAGGAAGTATTCGTACAGCTCGGTGGCCAGGCCCGGCTCGGGACGGGCCACGACGCAGAGGGCGGAGAACGCGATACCGTGCCGGCGCAGCGCGTCGATCCCGCGCATGATCCGGTCGTAGGCGGGCTTGTCGCCCCGGGTGACCCGGTCACCGTTGCGGGCCTCGGGCCCGTCCACGCTCACGCTGACCCGGATGCCGTGCTCGACGAAGAACTCGCACCAGGCGTCGTCGATCAGCGTGGCGTTGGTCTGCACGTGGTGCTCGACGTCCGCCCCGAACGGCTCCAGCAGCGCGGCGAAGTGCTCCCGGCCGGCCGCGAGGGGCTCGCCGCCGTGCCAGACGACCGAGAACCGGCCGGTCCGCGACCAGGGATTCACCGACGCGGCGACCGCCTGCGCGACCTCGACGGGCATCTTCCGGTCGATCTTGCGGAACGGGAGGTAGCAGTAGGAACAGTCGAGGTTGCAGAGCGTGGTGGGCTGCATGACGACGTAGGTGGGAACCGTCGAGATGCCCCGCATCCCGCTCCACAGCTGTGCCACCGGCGCATCCACCCCCGTCCCTCGTCAGGCTATGCGGCGTCGTCCACCTTCCCGGCCGAAAAAAGATCCGCGGTGCCGACGTATCGACACACGCGGATCATTTCATACCAAGGGCGGGCCATACCCCACTCGCGGCAGATTGCCTCCACCGCGGCCGGGCCGGGCCCGGGCGGGCTCAGCCCCGGGTGTACTGGCCCATCATCTGCACCTGGCCGGTGCCCTCGATGATCTCGCCGACCTGCCACGCCTCGACACCGCGACCGGTCAGGTAGGCCATCGCCCGGTCGGCGTCGTCGGCCGAGACGACCGCGAACATGCCCACGCCCATGTTGAACGTGGCCTCCATCTCGACGTCCTCGATCCGGCCCTTGGCCTGGATCAGATCGAAGATCGACTGCGGGCGCCACGACGAACGGTCCACGACCGCGTCGACGTGCTCCGGCAGGACCCGGACCAGGTTGCCCGGGATGCCACCGCCGGTGACGTGCGAGAACGCGCGGACGTCGGTCTCCTCGATCAGGCCGAGGCAGTCCTTGGCGTAGATCTTGGTCGGGGTCAGCAGCTCTTCGCCGAGGGTGCGCTGCTTGCCGAAATCCTCCACCACCGTGTCCAGCCGCATCCGGCCGGCGCCCAGCAGCACGTGCCGCACCAGCGAGTAGCCGTTGGAGTGCAGGCCCGACGAGCGCATCGCGATGACCGCGTCACCGATCTCGACCCGGTGCGCGCCGAGGATCTCGCTTTCCTCGACCACGCCGACACCGGTCGCCGAGACGTCGTACTCGTCCGGGCGCAGCACACCCGGGTGCTCGGCGGTCTCGCCACCGAGCAGGGCACAACCGGCGTACCGGCAGCCGTCCGCGATGCCCGCGCCGATCTCGGCCACCTTGTCCGGCACGACCTCGCCGCAGGCGATGTAGTCGAGCAGGAACAGCGGCTCGGCGCCGCAGGCCACCAGGTCGTCGACGACCATGGCGACCAGGTCGATGCCGATCGTGTCGTGGATGTCGAGCTGCTGGGCGATGACCAGCTTGGTGCCGACGCCGTCCGTGGACGAGGCCAGGATCGGGCTCTTGTACTTCTGGGTGTTGAGCTTGAAGAGGCCCGCGAAGCCGCCCAGGTCGCCCATGACCTCGGGACGGGTGGTCTTCTTGACCTTCGACTTCAGCAGTTCCACCGCGCGCTCGCCGGCGTGGATGGAGACCCCGGCGTCCGCATACGTCACCGTGCGCTTGCGGCCGGGCCGGCCGGCACCCGCCGACCACGGCTGGTGGTCGGCGCCTTCAGCGCCGTTGGATCCGGCACTGTTGCGCTCGGACACGTGCGTCACGGTTCTCCCCTTAGTGCGCGGCTCCCCGCGCGGTTGCAGCTGACGGTGCCGCTGACTACGACTGTTGTGGTGATGCTGAGGTTCCAGCGGTCCTGCGGTTACGGGCGACGCAGGGCGTCGACGCCGCCCGGGCTCCCCACCAGGGGTTCCGCGGATTCCCGCTCACCCTCGGCGTACTGCTCGTCCTCATACTCCCGCTCCAGACCGGCCACCGCAGCATTGGTGGCCTGGACAGTGGTGACAGGCAGCGCGGCCCGCTTGCCCACACCCTCGAGCACGTGCTTGCCGATCAGATGACCGGCCGGCAGCTCGATCGGGTACTGACCATCGAAACAGGCCATGCACAGGCGTGTCTTCGGCTGCTCGGTCGCCTGCACCAGACCGTCCAGCGAAACGTAACCGAGCGAGTCGGCGCCGATCGAGCGGCGGATGCCGTCGATCTCCAGGCCGTTGGCGATCAGCTCGGCGCGGGTGGCGAAGTCGATGCCGTAGAAACACGGCCACTTCACCGGCGGCGAGGAGATGCGGACGTGCACCTCGAGGGCGCCGGCCTCGCGCAGCATCCGGATCTGGGCCCGCTGGGTGTTGCCCCGCACGATCGAGTCGTCGATCACCACGATCCGCTTGCCCCGCACGACCTCGCGCAGCGGGTTGAGCTTGAGCCGGATGCCGAGCTGGCGGATGGTCTGCGAGGGCTGGATGAAGGTGCGGCCGACGTAGGCGTTCTTCATGAAGCCGGCGCTGTACGGGATGCCGGAGGCCTCGGCGTAGCCGATCGCGGCCGGGATGCCGGACTCCGGGACGCCGATGACCAGGTCGGCCTCGACCGGATGCTCCTTGGCGAGCTTGCGGCCCACCTCGACGCGCGCCGAGTAGATGTTGCGGCCGGCGATCGTGGTGTCCGGCCGGGCAAGGTAGACGTACTCGAAGAGGCAGCCCTTCGGCTCCGGCGCGGCGAACCGGGTGGAGCGCAGGCCGTGCTCGTCGATCGCGATGATCTCGCCGGGCTCCACCTCGCGGACGAAGCTGGCCCCGACGATGTCGAGGGCGGCGGTCTCGCTGGCCACGGCCCAACCGCGCTCCATCCGGCCGAGCACCAGCGGGCGTACGCCCTGGGCGTCGCGGGCGGCGTACAGGGTGCTCTCGTCCATGAAGACGAAGCTGAACGCGCCCCGCAGCCGCGGGAGCACCTCGAGCGCCGCGGCCTCGACCGACAGGTCGGGGCGACTGGCCAGCAGGGTCGTCACCAGCGCGGTGTCGGAGGTGCCCATGTCGGCCTCGAGACCGCGCTCGGCGACCTCACGGGCGAGCTCGGAGGTGTTGACCAGGTTGCCGTTGTGGGCCAGCGCGATGGTCGTGCCCGCGGTGGTGGCCCGGATGGTCGGCTGGGCGTTCTCCCAGTTCGAGCCGCCGGTGGTCGAGTAGCGGGTGTGGCCGATGGCCAGGTGCCCGCGCAGGCTCGCCAGGGTGGGCTCGTCGAAGACCTGCGAGACCAGGCCGAGGTCCTTGTAGACCACCACGCCCGAGCCGTCACTGACGGCGATGCCCGCGGCTTCCTGCCCTCGGTGCTGCAGTGCGAAGAGCCCGAAATAGGTGAGTTTCGCGACCTCTTCCTCCGGGGCCCAGACACCGAAGACGCCGCAGGCATCCTGGGGTCCGCGGTCCTGGGGGTCGAGATCGTCGGTCAACCGGCCGTCGCCTCGGGGCACGCGCTTGCTCCCTCATGCTGATCTGCTGGACTTGCTGGTCTGTTCCGACGGCCCAGTGTACGCGAGACGGAGACCACTCAACTCGGGTGCACAGGGAGGTACGGAGTGAGATCTGTGCGTATCCCGCTGGCCCGTACCCGTCCCGAGGCCACCGCGTCGGCCCAGGTCAGCCGCCCGGTGGCGACCAGCAGCCAGGTCATCGGATCGGTCTCCACCACATTGGGCGGTGTGCCGCGGGTGTGCCGCGGCCCGGCGACACACTGAATCGCACCGAAAGGTGGAATACGGACCTCCACCGATCGGCCCGGCGCGGTCCGCGCCAGCTCGCTCAGGAGCGCGCGCACGGCGTCACGCAGCACCGCTCGCTCCGGTTCGGCGCCTCGGTCCAGCGCGTCCAGCGCGGCGCCGACGGACTCGGATTTATTGTGCGCAGGAGACACGTCGGGACAATACGACCCCGGATTAAACGAGAACCCGGCGGCCCTGGGTCGCGCAGAGGACCTACGACAGGGCATAGTGGCCGACGGTGTGTACTCGTCGCGGGATCCATAGGGCATTTCGAAGGCAGCCCGAGGCCCGTGCGACCCGGAAGGCGGTGGACGTGACAACGCACCTACGAGCCAGGGCTCTCCAGGCCGGTGCGTTCCTGGCGCTGGTCGGTGGCGTCCTCGTCGCCGCACCTTCAGCCGCCCGGGCCGACAACCCGACGGTATCCGTCGTAAGTCTGCGGCCCGCGGACATCACGTCCGGTGGCACGACCACCATCGGTTACCGGATCGAGAACAACCCCGGCGACACCAACGTCAGCGTGCAGGTCAGCGGCGACGGCTTGCGGTGCGATCCGGGCTGCACCTTCGAGGAGGAGGTGACGGTCGGCGCGCCGAGAACGTTCTCGACCAAGCTGATCGCCGGCAACGTCGCCCCGGGTGAAACCAAGAAGATCACAGTCACCGTCACGGCGACCGTCAAGGGTGTCAGCGACAGTGACAGCAGAGAGGTCACCGTGCGCGGCCCGGACAAGCCGCAGACGGTGCGTCAGGTCAGCGGCCGGGTCAAGGACCAGGACGGCAAGGCCGTCTCCGGCGCGCTGGTCGGCCTGCGCGACAGCCAGGGCCACCAGTACCAGACCAACACCAACGGTGACGGTGGCTATTCGTTCACGTCATCGGACAGCAAGCCCATCTCCGTGGGGGCCATGGCGGTCGGTGCCACCAAGGACGGCTACGAGCTCACCTCGAAGAACGCCCAGGGTGCGGCCGGCAAGTCGATCACCGTGCCGCTGACGCTCAAGTCGAAGACGGCGCCGACGCCTTCCAGCCCGTCCCCCTCGCCCAGCGTCACCACCGAACCGGCCGACGAGGCCACCGACGAGGCTTCCGAGCCGGCGACCGACGAGTCCGCGGGTGTCCTCGACGCCGCGCCCAAGTCCGGATCCGACGAGGGTTCCGGGTCGCTGCTGTTCATCATCCTCGGCGGCCTGCTGGTGGCGGCCGGTATCGGCGCGATCGTGCTGGTGCTGATGCGCCGCAAGTCCAACGAGGACCCCGACGAACTGGACGGCGCGGCAGCCGGCGGCGCGGTCCCGGCCGCGGCCGGACGGTACGGCGGCGCCGACGAGACCCGCCTCGCGGCTCCGGTGGGTGGCCGGGTCAGCGACGCCACGATGATCGCGCCCCGCTCGGGCGCACCGTCCATGGCGGACGCCCCGACGATGATCCACCAGGCAGCCCCGCCGGTCGACGAGTTCCCGGACCCCTACGGTGCGCCGATGCCCCAGGGCGGCGGATACAACGCACCCGGTGGCTGGGGCACAGCCGGTGCCGCGGGCGCGGCCGGTGCGGCCGGCGCCTACGGTGCCGCGCAGGCTGCTCCGGGGTACGGCGCCGCCAACCAGTACGGCGGCGCGCCGGCTCCGGCCCAGCAGGGTGGCTACGCCGACCAGGACGACCACGGGTACGCCGGCAACGGCTACGGCCCGGGTCAGCCCGCGGGCTACGCCGACCAGGCCGGCTACGACGAGGCCGGTTACGGCGCCCAGGGTGGTGGCTACGAGCCGCCCGCCCAGCGCTACGACGAGCCGACCGGCATGTACAGGCCCGAACCGGCAGGTGGCTACCCGGCGGAGGCCGGCTACGGCGACCAGGGCGGTTACGGCGGCGCGGAGCCGGGTTACGGCCCGAACGCGGGCTACCCGCAGGGCGCCGACGAGTACGCCGACCCGGGTCACGCGGCGCCTTACCAGGGCGGCAACGGCTACCAGGGTGGCTCCTACGGTGCCGCTGCTGAGCCCCCTGACCCGGCAGGCTACGGCGGCTGGGGTGGCGCGGCCGGCGGGATCGACAGTGGCAACGCGTACGGTCCGCCCGCTGGTGGTGGCACCTATGGTGGCGCTCAGGGCGGTGGCACGTACGGCGGTGCGGCCGGCGGCGCCTACGGAGCTCCGGCTCCGGCGGGTGGCGGCGGATACGGCGGCGACCCGGGTTACGACCCGCGGGCGACGTACGGCCGGCCGGAAGGCTACGAGCAGCCGGGCGCCGGCCGGGGCCAGCAGCCGCCGCAGGGTGGCTACGGCGACCAGGCCGGTTACGCCGGTGGCGCTGCTGCCGACCAGACCGGTTACTACGGTCCGGAGCAGGGTGGCCGGCACGGCGGGCCGCCGCGGGACGCCGGCCGTCCCGGTCAGCGCCGGCCGAACGAGTGGACCGAGGACTGACGCACCACAGCATCGCAACGAGAAGGCCGGCCCGTTCCGACGGGCCGGTCTTCTTACGTGACGGTGGCCGCGACCTCAACGGCGGCACGGACGAAAGCAGCCACGGCCGGCGAGTGCGACTCCGGTAACCACGCGACGGCCAGCGTGACCGGCAGCAGGTCGTCGACTCTGCGATAGACCAGGCCGGGTCGGGGATGGCGCCGGGCGACCGAGCGCGGCGGGAACCACACGATGCTGCCCAGCTCGACCAGGTTGAAGATCTGCGCGAGGTCCAGCCCCGCCCCGCTCACCTCGGCCGGCGGTCTCGTGAAGCCGCCACGGTCGGCCGGTGACCCGTCCGGGAGCTTCCGGCCGGCGAGGTCGGTCAGGGCCAGCGACGGCCGGGTGGCCAGCGGATCGGTGGCGGCCAGGGCGACGAGGCGCGGCTCGGTCAGCAGTGGCTCGACGTCGAGGTCCGGGTCCAGATACGGCGCGAGCAGCAGCGCTACATCGGCCCGCCCGTCGCGTACGGCTGGGGCCTGCTCCCAGGGACCGCCCAGCACCAGCTCCACCGGAAGCGCGGCCGCCTCCCGCTGATAGGCGGCCAGGATCTGCGGCAGCAGGCCGGAGTCGTAGTCGGCCTTGAACGCGAGCCGCAGCCCCGGTGTGACGCGACCGGCGTGCCGGGCTCGCCGGCCGGCGGCAGTCACCGCGTCGAGCACCGTACGGGCATCGCGAAGCAGCACCTCCCCGGCCGCAGTCAGGGCGACCTGCCGCGTCGTCCGCTCCAGCAGCCGCACGTCGAGCTGGCGTTCCAGCTCGCGGATGGCCCGGGACAGCGGCGGTTGGGCCATGCCCAGACGCTCGGCTGCCCGCCCGAAGTGCAGCTCCTCGGCCACCGCGACGAAGTACCGGAGTTGTCGCACCTCCAGCTCATTCATATCAGTAGAGTATCAATGGAGACCGGATCGGTCCTTCAGCCGCGGGGCCCAGCGGCGTTCACTGAATCTCATGATCGTTGTGACAGCACCCACGGGCCACATCGGCCACCAGGTCGTGCGGAACCTGCTCGACCGGGACGCCCCGGTCCGAGTCATCGCCCGGGACCCGTCCCGGTTACCCGCGGAGATCCGGGACCGCCTGGACGTCGTACCCGGATCGCATGCGGACGCCGACGTCGTGGCGAAGGCCTTCGCCGGCGCCGACGCGGTCTTCTGGCTGGTCCCGCCGGACCCGCGGGCCGGCAGCGTGACCGCCGCCTATGTGGACTTCACCCGGCCGGCGTGCGACGCCTTCACCAGCCAGGGGGTTGGGCGCGTGGTCGGCGTCTCCGCCCTCGGCCGCGGGACAGCGGTGGCCGGGCACGCCGGACTGGTCACCGCGTCGCTGGCGATGGACGACCTGATCGCCGGTACGGGCGTGAGCTACCGCGCGCTGACGATGCCCTCGTTCATGGACAACGTCCTGCGGCAGGTCGACGCCCTCAGGAACCGGGGCGTGTTCGTCGCACCGATCGCCGGCGACCGCAAGTTCCCCTCCTGCGCCACCCGGGACATCGCCGCGGTCGCCACCGACCTGCTGCTCGACGACTCCTGGAGCGGTCCGGGCAGCGTGCCGGTGCTCGGCCCCGAGGACCTGTCGTACGACGACATGGCCGCCATCATGTCCGAGGTCCTGGCCCGCCCGATCCGGTTCCAGCGCATCTCCGGGCAGGACCTGCGGGCCGGCCTGCTCGGGCGCGGGATGTCCGAGCCGATGGCGCAGGCCACGCTGGAGATGTGGCAGGCCAAGGACGCCGGCCTGGACAACGCCGAGCCCCGTACCCCGCAGGCCACCACGCCGACCACCTTCCGGCAGTGGTGCGAGGACGTGCTGCGGCCGGCCGTCCTGGGCTGACGCTCAGCGCTCCCAGGGCGGCGGAACCCGTACGGCGGCCATGCCCGCCGCCGTGGCCGCCTGGATGCCGAGGTCGGTGTCCTCGAAGACGAGGCAGTCGCCGGGCGGCACCCGCAGCAGCTCGGCGGCCAGCAGGAACGCCCCCGGGTCGGGCTTGGCCCGCGGGTAGTCACCGGCGCAGACCAGCACGTCGAACTTCTCCAGCAGGCCCAGCGCGCTGAGCGAGGCGGTGACGGACTCGCGGGTGCTGCCGGACACCACCGCGAACGGAATCCGCCGGTACGCCTCGTCGATGTGCTCCAGCACCCCGGGCACGGCGCTCACGGTCGGCAGCAGCTCCTGGAAGAGAACCTCCCGGCGGGCGGCAACGACTTCGACCGGCATGCTCAGGCCCTGCTGTTCGTTCAGGTCGGCGATGATCTCGGCGACGGGTCGCCCGCCCCAGGCGTAGAAGAGGTCCTCGGGCAGCACCGCGCCCCACTCCTTCAGCGCCTGTTGCCAGGCGAGGTAGTGCACAGGCATGGAGTCCGCGATGGTCCCGTCGCAGTCGAACAGGTAGGCCCGGAAGTCGCCGGCCGGCAGGGGTAGCAGCACCGCAGCAGGATATAGAGCCGGTCACGACAGCGCGCCACGTCCGGGCGGGTGCCCAGCCGTGGCGCGCTGATCGTTGCTCTGTGCGGCGGTTGCCCGCGTTGTCAGGCCTTGGACTCCGGCTCGGCGTCGATCGGACCGCCTGCCTCCGTCGCGTCCGTGTCGGAACGGCTCGGCAGGTCGGCGACCTCGTCGGCCGGACCGGATGCCGGGTGGGCGGGCTCACTGATCTCCAGCGTGACCGACGGTCCCGTGCCCCGGTCGTCCCCGGCCGCAGTGTCGTCCGCGGCCGGCTGCGCCGGCTCGGCCTGCTCTTTTGCGGAAAGCTCGGCGGCTTCCACCACGGCGGCGATCTGCCGGGTGACGCCCTCGGCCGGTCCGCCGAAGAGGTTGCGCATCGTGGCGGTGAAAGCCGCCCGCAACTCGTCGAGCCCGACGGTGAACTGGTCGTGGATGTCGAGGACCGGCTCCTCCGCGGTGACGCCGATCTGCACGCAGGAGACGTTGTGCTCCGCGGCCAGCGCCACGAAGGCCTTGTCGTGCCCGCGAGGCACCGCGACCAGCGCACGTCCGGCCGACTCGCTGAACAGCCAGACGAACGGCGTGACGGTCGTGTCGTGCTCCGGCAGCTTGATCCGCGCGCCGACGTTGCGCCGCAGGCAGGACTCGACCAGCACCTGGGCCAGACCGCCGTCGGAGAGGTCGTGCGCCGCGACGATGTGCTCGCGATCCGAGGCCTGCGCCATCAGCCGGCCCAGCGCCTGCTCGTGCGCCAGGTCCACCTTCGGCGGGCGGCCGCCCAGGTGGCCGTGGGTGACCCACGCCCACTCGGAGCCGGACAGCTCGCACTCGGTGTCGCCGAGCAGGAAGAGCAGGTCGCCGTCAGCGGTCGGCGGCGGCGGGAAGCCCATCGGGGTGCGGCGGGCGACGTCGTTGAGGATGCCGAGCACACCGACCACCGGGGTCGGGTGGATCGCGGCGGCCCCGGTCTGGTTGTAGAAGCTGACGTTGCCGCCGGTGACCGGGATGCCGAGCTGCTGGCAGCCGTCCGCCAGGCCGCGGACGGCCTCGGCGAACTGCCACATGACGGCCGGGTCTTCGGGGGAACCGAAGTTCAGGCAGTCGGTGACGGCGATCGGCTCGGCGCCGGTGACGGCGACATTGCGGTACGCCTCAGCCAGCGCGAGCCGGGCACCCTCGTACGGGTCGAGCCGCGTGTAGCGGCCGTTGCCGTCCACCGACAGCGCCACGCCGAGCCCGGTGCGCTCGTCGATGCGCAGCACGCCGGCGTCCTCGGGCTGGGCGAGCACGGTGTTGCCGAGCACGTACCGGTCGTACTGCTCGGTGACCCAGCTCTTGTCGCACAGGTTCGGCGACGCGATCATGCGCAGCAGCGTCTCGCGCAGCTCGTCCGGGGTGGACGGACGCGGCAGCGTCTCGGCCCGGTCGGCCTGCAGCAGGATCAGGTCGGCGGGCTCGCGGATCGGCCGGGCGTAGACCGGGCCGTCGTCGGCGAGCGAGCCGGGCGGCACGTCCACCACGATGTGGTCGTTCCAGCTGATCACCAGTCGGCCGGGCTGGCCGTCGGTCTGGCTGGGGGTGACCTCGCCGATGTTGGTGGCCCAGACGCCCCACTTCTCGGCGACCTTGAGCACCTCGTCGAGCTTCTCCGGCGCGACGATCAGCAGCATCCGCTCCTGCGACTCGCTGGCCAGGATCTCGGTCGGCGACATCGAGGCCTCGCGCAGCGGCACCCGCTCGAGGTAGACCCGCATGCCGGTGCCGGCCGCCGCCGCGGTCTCGGTGAGCGCGCAGGTCAGGCCCGCGCCGCCGAGGTCCTGGATGCCGACGACCAGGCCCGCGTCGTACAGCTCGAGGCAGCTCTCGATCAGCAGCTTCTCCATGAAGGGGTCGCCGACCTGCACCGACGGACGGCGCTGCTCGGCGCCCTCGTCGAAGGTCGCCGAGGCGAGCACGGAGACGCCGCCGATGCCGTCGCGCCCGGTGCGGGCGCCGAGCAGCACGACGACGTTGCCGACGCCGGCCGCTTCCTTGCGCTGCAGGCGCTCGACCGGCATGACGCCGATGCTCAGCGCGTTGATCAGCGGGTTGCCCTGGTAGCAGGGGTCGAAGACGATCTCGCCGCCGATGTTGGGCAGGCCCAGGCAGTTGCCGTAGCCGCCGATGCCGGCGACCACGCCGGGCAGCACCCGCGCGGTGTCCGGGTGGTCCGCGGCGCCGAAGCGCAGCGGGTCCATCACCGCGATCGGGCGGGCACCCATGGCGAGGATGTCGCGGACGATGCCGCCGACGCCGGTGGCCGCTCCCTGGTACGGCTCCACGAAGCTCGGGTGGTTGTGCGATTCGACCTTGAAGGTGACGGCGATCTCGTCGGAGATCTGCACGACACCCGCGTTCTCCCCGATACCCGCCAGCATCCTGGTGTTCTTCGGGGCCTTCTCGCCGAACTGGCGCAGGTGCACCTTGCTCGACTTGTAGGAGCAGTGCTCGCTCCACATGATCGAATACATCGCCAGCTCGGACGCGGTCGGACGACGGCCGAGGATCTGCCGGATCCGGTCGTACTCGTCGTCCTTGAGGCCGAGCTCGGTGTGCGGCTGGAGTTCGTCGCCGGTGTTGAGCGCCCGCTCGACGGTGTCCGGTCCCCCGTCGAACTGGTTGATCAGCACGTCGGTGGCGGCGAACCCGGTCGGCTTGGCACTGGCCGGCTGCTGCGGCACCTCCGGCGGCGCTGTCGCGCCGCTGGTCGCCGTGTCGTGCTGGGTGGTCATCGCTGGGCTCCCCCTGTGAGCTGCCCGCCCGCGGCCGACCCGGCCAGGTACCGCAGGGCAGAGGTGAAGAAGCCGAGGCCGTCGAGCGACGGACCGGTCAGCGCCTCCACCGCGTGTTCCGGGTGCGGCATGATGCCGACCACGTTGCCGGCCGCGTTGGTGATCGCGGCGATGTCGCGCTGCGAGCCGTTCGGGTTGCCGCGCGTGTAGCGGGCGACGATCCGGCCCTCGGCCTCGAGCTCGTCCAGGGTGCGCTCGTCCGCGACGAAACAGCCCTCGCCGTTCTTCACCGGGATCAGGATCTCACTGCCCTCGGTGAAGCCGTTGGTCCAGGCCGTCGACGTGCTGGTGACGCGCAGGTGCTGGTCGCGGTTGCGGAAGTGCAGGTGCTGGTTGCGGGTGAGCGCGCCGGGCAGCAGGTGGGCCTCGCAGAGGATCTGGAAGCCGTTGCAGATGCCGAGCACCGGCAGGCCGCCGCGGGCGGCGTCGGCGATGGTCTCCATGACCGGGGCGAACCGGGCGATCGCGCCGCAGCGCAGGGCGTCGCCGTAGGAGAAGCCGCCGGGCAGGACCACGGCGTCGACGCCGTGCAGGTCCGGGTCGCCGTGCCAGAGACGGACGGCCTCGGCGCCGGCGATGCGCGCGGCGCGGGCCGCGTCACCGTCGTCGAGTGAACCAGGGAAGGTGACGACTCCGATCCGCATGGTCACGCGCTCTCGAGAGCGGCGTCACCGGCAGGCTCGTCGACCCGGATCGAGAAGTCCTCGATGACCGGGTTGGCGAGCAGCTTGTCGGCGATCTCGCGGGCCGTCTCGAGGTCGGGTTCACCGTCGAACTCGATCTCGATGCGGCGCCCGATGCGTACGGAGGAGATGGAACTGACCCCGAGCCGTGGCAGCGCGTTGGCGACTGCCTGGCCCTGCGGATCGAGGATCTCCGGCTTGAGCATGACGTCGACGACGACGCGAGCCACGGGCACTCCTGACTGTGTAGGTGCGCAGTTGGGTGGCCCTCTAAGGGGCGAGCGGCCAAAGCCTACCTTGTACGACTCCCGATCGACCCATCGGCCGGTGTCGGCAGGCCGACGCGAGGGCCGCTGAGCAGCGAATCTCGACCGTGATCTCCGCCACGACAAGATCACCCAAAGGTGTCGCCGGCTCACCGTACGCGACCACCCCCATCACACGGTGATAGGTGTCAATTGGAGTCTTGTCCACCGGTGGCGCAGGTCATAGCGTTCAGTCGATCAAGTTCGATGCATCCCCCCATCGACAGACCTTCGGAAGGAGCCCGGCGTGCGCATCCGCATCGTCGTTGCCTCTCTGGCCACCGCCCTGACCGGCATCCTGGCCGCCCCCGCCGCCGCCAGTGCCGTCGAGCCCGGACCGGACCTCATCATCGGCGGCAGCACCGTCGCGTCGGCGCCCTGGGCCGCCGCGGTGCTCAGCAACGGCAGTTTCACCTGCTCCGGCACGATCATCTCGGCCAACTACGTGCTGACCGCCCGGCACTGCATCAACGGCACGATGTCGGTGCGGATCGGCAGCGTGAACCGGACCTCCGGCGGAGTCACCCGTACGGTGAGCTCCACCACCACCCGCAACGACCTGGCCCTGATGCGGCTGAGCAGCTCCGTCTCCACCACCTACATGCCGCTGTCCAGCGCGTACCCGCCGGTGGGCTCGACCAACTCGCTCTACGGCTGGGGCCAGACCTGCTACAGCGGCTGCGGCGCCTCGACGACGCTGAAGACCGCCACGGTCCGGGTCACCTCGACCAACCAGACCGACGCGTACGGCGGCCGGGCGATCGGCTCCACCGCGATCAACGGCAACGCGTGGCGCGGCGACTCCGGCGGCCCGCAGGTCTACAACGGCGCGCAGGTCGGCGTCGCCTCGACGGCGGACGGCCAGAGCCGGCAGTACTACGGCAGCGTCGCCTACAACCGGGCGTGGATCACCTCGGTCGCGGGCGTCTGAGAATTCCGTCGGGGGGCGGTGAGACCAGCTCCGCCGCCCCCTGACGGCATCACGTACCTGCTACAGAATCGCCGCCGGCGTGTACTTGGCCGCCTCCGGGTGCTGCGCCACGATCGCGGCCACCCGTTCCGCCACCGCCCGGACCTGGGCCGGAGCCGCACCCACGAAGGCCGCACGGTCCCCCACCAGGGCGTCGATCTCGGCCCGCGACAGCTGCAGGCGACCGTCAGCCACCAGCCGGTCGAAGAGGTCGTTCTCCGCGATGCCCTCCCGCATCGCCAGTGCCACCGCCACCGCGTGCTCCTTGATGACCTCGTGCGCCACCTCCCGGCCGACGCCCTTGCGCACGGCGGCGACCAGCAGCTTGGTGGTGGTGAGGAACGGCAGGAAGCGGTCCAGCTCACGGGCGATGACCGCCGGGTACGCGCCGAACTCCTCGAGCACGGTCAGGAACGTCTGGAACAGGCCGTCGGTGGCGAAGAACGCGTCCGGCAGGGCCACCCGGCGCACGACCGAGCAGGAGACGTCGCCCTCGTTCCACTGGTCGCCGGCCAGCTCCCCGACCATCGACAGGTAACCGCGGACGATCACCGCCAGGCCGTTGACCCGCTCCGACGAACGCGTGTTCATCTTGTGCGGCATCGCCGACGAGCCGACCTGGCCGGCCTTGAAACCCTCGGTGACCAGCTCCTGGCCGACCATCAGGCGGATCGTGGTGGCCAGCGACGACGGCGCCGCCACCACCTGGGCCAGCGCGGACACCACGTCGAAATCGAGCGACCGCGGGTAGACCTGGCCAACGCTGGTCAGCACCCGTTCGAAGCCGAGATGCGCGGCGACCTTGCGCTCCAGCTCGGCCAGCTTCTCCGCGTCGCCGTCGAGCAGATCGAGCTGGTCGGCGGCGGTACCGACCGGACCCTTGATGCCGCGCAGGGGATAACGGCGGAGCAGATCGTCCAGGCGCTCGTACGCGATCAGCAGCTCCTCGGCCGTACTCGCGAACCGCTTGCCCAGCGTGGTCGCCTGGGCCGCGACGTTGTGCGACCGGCCGGTGAGCACGAGGTCGCTGTGTTCCAGGGCGCGCTCGGTGAGCCG
Organism: Actinoplanes sp. NPDC051405; assembly: GCF_055586185.1. Taxonomy (NCBI): domain Bacteria; kingdom Bacillati; phylum Actinomycetota; class Actinomycetes; order Micromonosporales; family Micromonosporaceae; genus Actinoplanes; species Actinoplanes sp. NPDC051405. Next base: position 30,334 of record NZ_JBVJIR010000031.1, on the reverse strand, counting down.
GGCCAGCGTGGTGACGATCCGGCTGCGCACCAGCTCCAGCGAGGCCCGGATCTGCAACTGCTCCACGTTCTCGGTGAGATCACGCGAGGTCATGCCCTTGTGGATGTGCTCATGCCCGGCGAGCGCGCTGAACTCCTCGATGCGGGCCTTCACGTCGTGCCGGGTGACCCGCTCCCGCGCCGCGATGCTCGCGAGATCAACATCGTCGACCACTGCCTCGTACGCCTCGACGACCCCGTCCGGAAGCGCGACGCCGAGATCGCGCTGGGCCCGCAGGACCGCGAGCCACAGCCGGCGCTCCATCCGGATCTTCTCCTCCGGCGACCAGAGGTCGACGAGGTCGGCGGACGCGTAGCGGCTGGCGAGGACGTTCGGGATGCTCACCTCGCCGATTCTTCCATGGCGGCCGCGGCGGGCTCCGGGCTCGTCGGCCGGTGGTGCCGCAGGTTACGCACGTCCCGGCTCGCCAGCATGCCGGCGACCGCGAGGCCGATCAGGGCGGCCGCGCCGACCAGCGCCGGCTCGACGCCGACGGCCCCGGCGATCGGCCCGGCCAGGACCTGACCGACGGGGATCGCGACATAGGACCCGACCATGTCGTACGAGTAGACGCGCGCGAGTTTGTCAGCGGGGGTGTGCTCCTGCATCGTCGTCTCCCACGCCACGGAGAACTGCTCGATGCCGACACCGGTGAGGAACGCCGCCGCCAGCAGCAGCCCCAGATGCGGGGCGACGCCGAGGGTGAGCATGGGCAGAACCTCGAAGACGGTGCAGACGACGCCGAACAGCAGCAGCCGGGCCACGTTGATCCGCATGGCGACGACGGCGCCGAGCACCATGCCGACGGTCTGCGCGGCCAGCACAAACCCCCAGGCGCGGCGGCCGACGGTGTCGTCGGCGACCACCGGTCCGAGGACGGACATGCCGCCGCTGAGGCAGGCGTTGATCACGCCGAAGCCGGCAACCACCACCCACAGCCAGGTCCGGCTGCGGAACTCCGTCCAGCCGTCCCGCAGATCCGCGAAGATGCTGTTCCGGGCCGGTGCGGCGGCCTCCTTCGGCGCCTGGGCCGGCTGCCGACCGGCGCCGCCCTCCGCGGGCGAGGCCTGCTCGGGCGCGGGCGCTGGGATTCGGAGCAACGCGAAGGCGATCGCCGACAGGGCGAACGCCACCGCGTCCACCGCGATCCCCCATCCCGGCCCGACGCTCGCCACGAGGATCCCGCCCAGCGGCGCGCCGGCGATGTAGGCGCCGTTGAAGAACAGCCGGTTCAGCGCGTTCGCCTGCTGGCGGATGTCCGCCGGGATGAGCTGCGGCACGATCGACGACGAGGCCGGCAGGGCCAGCGCGCTCACCATGCCGTTGGCCGCGGACAGGACGATCAGCCACAGGATCGTCGCCGCGCCGGAGAGCACCAGCGCGGCCACCGCCGCCTGAGTGACGGCTGCCGCGATGCTGGCGCCCACCATCAGGTGATGTTTCGGCATCCGGTCGGCCAGCGCCCCGCCGAACAGCACGAACAGCACGTTGACGGACACCCGCGTGCCGACGACCAGGCCCAGATCACTGGGCGAGCCGGTCAGGTCCAGCACGGCGAAGGCCAGAGCGACCGGCGCGATGGCGTTGCCGAACGAGTTGATCGTGCGGCCCGCGAGCAGGAAACGGAACGGGGCATGGCGCAGCGGCACGAGGGCGCTCACGGCTCCTCCATGCGGAACATCGCGATGGTCGTGCTGGTGCGGACGGTGCCGGGGGTGCGCGGCGCCTTGGCCGCGTCGTGCAGGTCGCGGCTGGCCCGGGCGACGCGGTCGCGGATCTCGGCGAAGACCTGCGGGTCCACCCAGAGCTCGGCATCGGTCATCGACCCGCCGACCGACCAGTCGGCCTCGGCCGTGCGGCGGACCAGCTCGTCGGCGACGGCCGCGAACAGCGCGCGCTGGGTGTCGGCGTGATGCGGGCCGACCATGGTTTCGCGCTCACGCTCGCGGTCGCGGTCGGCGTCGTACCGGTAGCGCTTGGCGACGCCGCCCCGGATGCGCTCCTCGCCGGCCTGCGCGATCAGGCCGGCATTGAGCAGATTCCGCAGGTGGTAGCTGGCGTTGGCGTGGGTGAGACCGAGCTCGCGAGCGACATCGGCGGCGGTGAGCGACGAACCGGTGAGCAGCGACAACATCCGCAGTCGGACCGGATGGGCCATGGCCCGCAGCCGGGCCTGACGACGCGCATCTCCCAAAGACATGTTGGGGAGTCTAGGAGAGACGGGGCTCACTGTCCAACAGACGTTGGGGGGTTGAGACACTGCAGGACTACGCGGTTATCGCTAGGGTTACTCGCGAGTAGGTCTGGCGCTCATCCCGAAAGGTCCACCGATGACTGAATTCAGCCCCGAGTCTCTCGCCACGATCGGCCCGAAGGAGTTCGCGCAGCTCGTCAAGTCCACCCCGGACTCGAAGATCGCCGAGGTCATGGGCTCCGAGAGCCGCACCAAGATCCTGGACGAGGTGTTCAACCGGATGCCGACGCTGTTCCGCGCGGACCGGGCCGGCGCGACCCAGGCCGTCATCCACTGGAGCATCACGGGCGGCCCCGGTGGCAGCACGGACACCTACGAGACCGTGATCGAGAACGGTGCCTGCACCGTCACCAACCAGCCGGTCCGCGAGCCCAAGCTGGCGATGACGATGGACCCGGTGACCTTCCTCAAGGTGGTCTCCGGCGACGGCAACCCGATGATGATGTTCATGACCGGCAAGATCAAGGCGAAGGGTGACCTCGGCCTGGCGGCCCAGGTCGCCAAGCTCTTCGACATCCCGAAGAACTGATCTCACCTGCTGGCCCGCCCCGCCGAGACCTGTCTCGGCGGGGCGTCCTTGCTTCACCGGTACGCGGTCACGAGCTCAAGTAGCGCAGCACCGCGAGCACACGCCGGTTGTCGGCCTCGCCGGGCGGCAGTCCCAGCTTGTCGAAGATGCCCGCGACGTGCTTCTCCACGGTCCCGCCGGTGACCACGAGCGCGTCGGCGATGCCGGCGTTCGAACGGCCCTCCGCCATCAGCGCCAGCACGTGCCGCTCCCGCGCGGTGAGCGCCGCCAGACCGTCGGCCCGGCGGCTGGCCCGCAGCAGCTGGCCGACGACCTCGGGGTCGAGCGCCGTCCCGCCCGCGGCGACACGTTCCAGCGCGTCGGCGAACTCGGCGACGTCGGCCACCCGTTCCTTCAGCAGATATCCGGCGCCCGCCGCGTTGCCTTCCAGCAGCCGGGCCGTGTACTTGGTCTCGATGTACTGCGACAGCACCAGCACCCCGGTCCGCGGGTGCCGGCGGCGGATCTCGAGCGCGGCGCGCAAACCCTCGTCGGTGTGCGTCGGCGGCATCCGGATGTCGGCCACCACGACGTCCGGCTGATGCTCGGCCACCGCGTCGAGCAGCGCCCCGCCGTCGCCCACGGCCGCGCAGACCTGATGGCCGCGGTCCTCGATCAGCCGGGCGAGCCCGGCCCGGAACAGGACCGAGTCCTCGGCGATCACGATCCGCGCCTTCATGCGTGCAACGGAAGCTCGACGGTGATCATGGTCGGGCCGCCGGGTGGGCTCACGATCGTGAGGCGGCCGTCCACCACGGCAACCCGCTGCGCCAGTCCGGCCAGGCCGCTGCCCCGGGCCGGGTCAGCGCCGCCCGTACCGTCGTCGGCGACGCTGAGCAGCAGCACGTCGTGCTGCCCGGCCGCCCGGACCGCCAGCTTGCCGGCCAAGCTGTGCTTGGCCGCATTGGCCAGCAGCTCGGCGGCGCAGAAGTACGCGATGGTCTCGATCGCGGGGGAGGGCCGGACCGGGATGCTGACCTCCAGCTCGACCGGGATCGCCCGGTCGGCGGTCAGCGAGGCGAGGGCGTCGGCCAGCCCGTTGTCGAGCACCGGCGGATGGATGCCGCGCACCAGACCGCGCAGCTCGCCGAGCGCGTCCTTGGCGCCCCGCAGCGCGGCGTCGACCAGCTCACGGGCGGCCGCGGCGTCCGGGACCGGGCCGTTGTCGCCGAGCTTCTCCCGGGCCATGCCGAGGTTCATGGCCAGCGTGGCCAGCCGGATCTGCGCGCCGTCGTGCAGATCCCGTTCGAGCCGCCGCAGCAGGGCGGCGGAGTCGTCCACGGCGAGCGCCCGGCTCAGCTCCAGGTCGTGGACCCGCTGGGCCAGCCGCCCAGGTCCGAGCAACCCTCGGATCAGCCAGGCGTCGACGGCGGTGACGGCCCGGGTGACCCACGGGGCGGCCAGCAGCATCGCCGCTCCGGCAGCGGCGGCGGCGAACGTGCCGAGGAGAGTCGTGACTTGGAACGTGCCGTCACCGAACAGACCGAACGGAGTGAGCACCGGCACCGGGCTGAGCTGGACCCCCGGTGGATGGTTGCGGAACGCCCCCCACAGCAGCGGGTAGCTCAGGTTGACCAGGCCGCCGATCCAGAAGAACACGGCGTACAGCTCGATCAGGCCGACCGGCAGCTTGGCCAGCTGGTACGCCACGACCCGCCAGCCGGCGCCGTCGCGAAGGCCCGGGCCGGGCCAGTTCCGGCCGCCGGGGCGCCGCCGCACCGGCGGCGGCGGCGCGACCTGCACCTTGAGCAGCCGGCCCGCGAGCTTGCGCTGCAACGAACCGAGCCTGCGAGCCGCTCCCGTCGACACCAGCAGTACGAGCAGCAGTCCCACGCAGAGGCCGGCGATGGCCATCTGGGCCGGGGTCGGATTGCCCCGGCCGCCGTCGGCCGCCAACCAGATCAGGTCCACGGCGAGCACGAAGAACACCAGCGGGTTGAGCGCGGCGAACGGCAACCCGGCCAGGCAGAACAACAGCTCACGACCCTGACGCCGGGTGAACGGGGCCACCACCACGGTCATGCCCATGCCGCCATCCTCCTCTCTTCCCGCCTGCGGCCTACGCGTCCCGCCGGGCCAGCAGCCAGCCGCCGATCGCCAGCGCGATCGCGGCGTACAGGGCGAGCATGCCGAGGCCGGCCCACGCGGACAGAAAGTCCGGACAGGACGCCGCGTCGGTGCCACAGGTCACCGGCTTGGTCGTGCTCAGCGAGTTGGCCAGGATCAGAATCGGCATGTACGGCGCCGCACCGTGCGCGATGAACCCGATGACCTGCACGACCACGTACACGCCGGCCACCAGGACCCCGACCGCGGCCGCACTGTGCCGGATGATCGCGCCCAGCCCCAGGCCGAGCAACCCGACCAGGCAGGACGCGGCCCCGGTGAGCACGACCGCCCGCAGCACGCCGGGATCGGCCAGCGTGGGTGCGGTGAGGCCGTGACGCAGGGTGCCGGCGGCGGCGAAGAACGCGATGAACGAAGCCAGTTCCCCGATGACCAGGGTCACGGCCCCGAACACGGCTGCCTTCGCCGCGAGGACCAGCGGACGCCGCGGAACGGCGGCCAGCGTGACCCGGATCGTCCCCGAGCTGTACTCGCCGGTCATGGTCAGTACGCCGAGCGCACCGGCCAGCAGCAGGCCGGGGACCACGCCGGCCAGCGCGTTGTTGGTCAGATCCACGGAGGCGTCCCGGCTGTTCAGACCCACAGCGACGCCGATCCCGACAGTTGCGGCAACCGTGATGGCCAGCGTCCACCACGTGGAACGCAGGCTGCGCAACTTGATCCATTCCATCCGGGCCACCTGCACCGGCCCGTAACGGCCGCTCGGCACACGGGTCATCGCGGGCGTGGTCATGCTGTCGCCTCCGTCGTCGTGATCCCCTGGTATTCGACCTCTGTGCTGGTGAGCCGGAAGAACGCGTCCTCCAGCGACGCCGAACCGGCCGACAGCTCGGCGACGGTCGTGTCCGCGAGCAGTCGCCCCCGGCCGATCACCACCAGCCGCTCGGCGGTCAACGCCATCTCGCTGATCAGGTGGCTGGAGACAAAAACGGTGCGGCCCTGCGCGGCCAGCGACTTCAGCAGGTCACGGATCCAGCGGACCCCCTCGGGATCCAGCCCGTTGACCGGCTCGTCCAGCAGCAGGACGGCCGGATCGCCCAGCAGCGCCGCGGCAACACCCAGGCGCTGCCCCATGCCGAGGGAGAACTTCCCGGCCCGCCGCCCGGCCGCGCTGCTCAGGCCGACCAGGTCGAGCACTTCGTCGACCCGGGACCGCGGGATCGCATTGCCGGCGGCCAGCGCCAGCAGGTGATTACGGGCGGTGCGGCCGGGGTGGAACGCCTTGGCTTCGAGCAGCGCGCCGACCTCGCGGAGCGGCCAGCGCAGCTCGCGGTAGCGGCGGCCACCGATCCGCGCCTGGCCGGCATCGGGCCGGTCCAGCCCGAGGATCAACCGCATGGTGGTGGACTTGCCCGACCCGTTGGGGCCGAGGAAACCGGTGACACTGCCGGGCCGCACGTCGAAGGTGAGCGCGTCGACCGCGAGCGTGCGGCCATATCGCCTGGTGAGATTCCGGGCCTCTATCATCCGAACTCCTTCCGTAGTGGGTGCCTACGGAAAGTCACGCTATGCATCCGGCCGCTCGAAAAGGACCCGGCTGACGGCCGTCTTCCGCTGGGGGATATCCCCCAGGTCGGGGCTTCGGCCCAGGTAGGCGGCCCCGGCGCCGCGGGTAGCGGCCCCGGCGCCGCGGGTAGCGGCCCCGGCGCCGCGGGTAGCGGCCCGGCGCCGCGGGTAGCGGCCCCGGCGCCGCGGGTAGCGGCCCGGCGCCGCAGGTAGCGGCCCGGCGCCGCAGGTAGCGGCCCGGCGCCGCGGGCCCAGCAGGGCGGCCCGGCGCCGCGGGCCGCAGGCGGGCGAGCCGGCACTGCGGGCCGCAGGCGGGCGAGCCGGCCGCCGCTGGGTCAGGCGGTGATGCGGCCCTCGACGGCGCCCAGGGCGATGTCCGTCCGGTGGTGCGAACCCTCCAGCGTGATGCCCTCCACCAGCGCATAAGCCGCCGCCCGGGCCGCGGCCAGATCCGCCCCGGTAGCAGTCGCGCTGAGCACCCGCCCACCGGCCGACACCAGCGCACCGTCCTCCCGGCGGGCCGTACCGGCATGGATCACACCCGGCTGCTCGCCCCCGGTGATCACGTCGCCGGTGCGGGGTGTGCCGGGATAGTTGTGGCTGGCCACGACGACCGTCACCGCCGCGCCCTCGTGCCAGCGCAGCGCCGGGAAGTCGGCCAGCGTGCCAGCGGCCGCCGCGTGCAGCAGCTCGCCCAGCGGCGTAGCCAGCAGAGCCAGCACCACCTGCGTCTCCGGGTCGCCGAAACGCGCGTTGAACTCGATGACCTTCGGGCCCTTGCCGGTCAGCGCCAGCCCTACATAGAGCAGCCCGGCGAACGGCGTGCCCCGCTCACGCATCTCGGCCAGCGTCGGCATGACGGTCTCGGCCATCACCCGCTCGACCAGGTCGTCCGGCGCCCAGGACAGCGGCGCGTACGCACCCATGCCGCCCGTGTTCGGCCCCGCGTCGCCGTCGAGGGCGCGCTTGAAGTCCTGGGCCGGCATCAGCGGCACCGCGGCTGTGCCGTCGGTCACCACGAACAGCGACACCTCGGGCCCGTCGAGGAACTCCTCGATGACCACCCGGCCGCAGTCGCGCGCGTGCTCCTCGGCGACGGTGCGGTCGTCGGTCACCACCACGCCCTTGCCCGCGGCGAGACCGTCGTTCTTCACCACGTACGGCGGGCCGAAGTCGTCGAGGGCGGCCGCCACCTCGGCGTCGGTGGTGCACTCGTAAGACCGGCCGGTGGGCACGCCGGCGGCGGCCATCACGTCCTTGGCGAACGCCTTCGAGCCCTCCAGCCGGGCCGCTGCCCCGCTCGGGCCGAAGCAGGCGATGCCCTTGGCCCGCACAGCGTCGGCCACGCCCGCCACCAGCGGCGCCTCGGGGCCGATCACCACCAGGTCGGCGGCGACCTCGACAGCGAGGGCGGCCACCGCGGCCGGGTCGGTGGCGGTGACGTCACGCAGCTCGGCGACCGCGGCGATGCCGGGGTTGCCGGGGGCAGCGATCAGTCGCTCCACCGAGGGGTCCGCGGCCAGGCCGACGGCAAGGGCGTGCTCGCGGCCGCCGGATCCGATCAGAAGTACACGCACGCCGCAGATCCTACGGGCCAGCGTTGATCTCCCGCGCGCTCGTCCACAAGTCCACAAAGCACCGATATCGTCCTGTGGACAACGCTGTGGATAACTGGCGGGCGGCGGATCGCCGCGTCGCGTAAACTTCGGCAGTACCCGGGCCTCTCCGCGTACGACGTGTGTCAACGGAAGGCGTCAGTCAAGTGCCGGTGATCGTGTTGGTCGGCGCCCAGTGGGGCGACGAGGGCAAGGGCAAGGCCACGGACCTCCTGGGCGACCGGATCGACTACGTGGTCAAGTTCAACGGCGGTAACAACGCCGGCCACACCGTCGTGATCAAGGGCGAGAAATACGCCCTGCACCTGCTGCCCAGCGGCATCCTCACCCCCGGCGTCACCCCGGTGATCGGCAACGGCGTCGTGGTCGACCTGGCGGTGCTGTTCGAGGAGATCGACGGCCTGGAGGCGCGCGGCATCGACACCTCCCGCCTGCGGATCAGCGCGAACGCCCACGTCATCGCGTCGTACAACCGGACGCTGGACAAGGTGAGCGAGCGCTATCTGGGCGCCCGGCGGATCGGCACCACCGGCCGCGGCATCGGCCCGACGTACGCGGACAAGATGAACAGGCTCGGCGTCCGCATCCAGGACCTCTTCGACGAGTCGATCCTGCGCCAGAAGGTCGAAGCCGCCCTGAGCTTCAAGAACCAGGTGCTCTCGAAGATCTACAACCGCAGCGCGATCAAGCCCGACGAGGTCATCGCCGAGCTGCTCTCCTACACCGAGCGGCTCCGCCCGATGGTCGCCGACACCGCGCTGGAGCTCTCCCAGGCGCTGGACAACGGCAAGGTCGTGCTGTGCGAGGCCGGCCAGGCCACCCTGCTGGACGTCGACCACGGCACGTACCCGTTCGTCACCAGCTCCAACGCGACCGCCGGCGGCGCCTGCACCGGCTCGGGCATCCCGCCCACCCGGGTCGACCGGGTCGTCGCGGTGCTGAAGGCGTTCACCAGCCGGGTCGGCGAGGGCCCGTTCCCCACTGAGCTGCACGACGAGGTCGGCGACTATCTGCGTGAGGTCGGTCACGAGTACGGCACCACGACCGGCCGCCCCCGCCGCATCGGCTGGCTCGACCTGGTGATGGGCCGGTACGCCCAGCGGATCAACGGCGTGACCGACTTCGCCCTGACCAAACTGGACAATTACGACGGGCTGGACGAGATTCCGGTCTGCGTGGCGTACGACGTGAACGGGGTGCGGCACGACGAAATGCCGTACAGCCAGAGCGACTTCCACCACGCCACCCCGATCTACGAGACGCTGCCCGGCTGGAAGAAGGACATCAGCGGCGCCCGCAGCTTCGCCGAGCTGCCGGACAACGCCCAGCGCTTCGTCGAGTTCGTCGAGGAACGGATCGGCGCGCGGATCTCCGTGGTCGGCGTCGGCCCGGGCCGCGAGGAAGTCATCGAGCGGCACTCGGTGCTGAGCGAGGCCTGAGCCGTGTACGACGTCATCGTGCTCAGCCTGGCCGAGGGTGGCGGCTCGGCCGCGGGTGCCTGCGGTGCGGCGTGCGGCGGCTGCGGCTCCGCTGAGCAGGAGGTTTGCGACACTCCGCGCGTACCGGTGCTGAAGTGCGCCGATGCACTCACCGCAGCCGGCGCGCGGGTCGAGACCGTCACCGCATCCTCGGATGCGGAGATCGACGCGGTGATCGCCCGCTTCGACGCGCCCGCGCGGCCGGACGGCCTCTCCTGGCCCGACCAGGAGAGCAAGCTGCGGCTGGTCGTCGCGACCGCGACGGACGGCCAGCTCAGGGCGGTGATGCGCCGGCTGGTCCGGCGGTACGCGCCCCCGCCGAGCAAACGCCCCGCCGACCTCGCCCAGAACCGCACCGTGCCCGACCTGCCGCCGGTGGCGATCCTGCCGCTCGACCCGGCCAACAGCACCGACCTGGCCGCCCAGCTCGGCCTGCCCCGCGACCCGGCCGCAGTCGCCGCCGCGGTGCTCGGTGGCACGGTCCGCCGCCTTGATCTGCTGCGCAACGACGGCGGCTCGGTGACGGTGGACGGCGCGCTGGTCGGCGGCGCCGACGACGCCGGAAAGGCGGTGCCGTGGCGCGGTCGCATCGAGGTCGATGACGCTGTGCTCTCCGACGGCACCGACCAGATCATCGCCTGCGCGATCGGCAACGCGGGCGCCTACGCCGAGTTCGACGGCCTGCCGCTGCTCGGCACGCCGGACCCGACCGACGGCCGGGTCGAGGTCGCGGTGGCGGTCCCGGTGCTGGTCAAGCAGCTGTTCAAAAAGCCGAGGGTACGGGTTGAGGTGCGCCGGGCCCGGGGCCGAGCCGTGTCGGTCCTACCCCGCGACGGCGAGCTGCAGTTCCTCGACGACGGCGTGGCCGGGACGATGAACCGCAAACGCTCGTGGTGGACCGAGCCAGGCGCCTGGGCGGTGTACGCGGGATGACCCGTTGTGCGAGTCTGAACTAGCACTCAGGTACGAATCTTTGGAAATACGGGGAGGTCGCATCCGTGGAGGACGAGAACGCCGACCGCGTCTACGTCCCGGGTACGAACGGCACGCAACCCGACCGGGACGTCGAGCCGTTCTGGCCGCCGGAGGAGCTGAACGCTCCGGTGCACGGTGGCAAGCCGGTGCCCAGGGACGCACCGCAGGCATTCCCGCTCCCGCCGGCCCCACCGGTGACCGCCCCACCGGTGACTGCCCCGCCGGTGACTGCCCCGCAGCAGGGCGACCCGAGCGTCTACCGGCCGATGGACCGCGTGGTGACGCCACCGCCCGCGCCACCGATGTACCACCAGCAGTCGCCCCAGCCGCAGATCCCGCGGCCGGCGCCCGGTCCGGATGGCGGAGGGGCACAGCCCTGGCCGAACATCCCACCCCGCACGGGATCCACGGCGGCGGGGCACTTCTCCGCTTCTGCCCATGTTTCGCCGCCGCCGGCCACTTCGGACGCTGCGCCGCACGGTACGGGCAGCGCAGCACCGGTCTCCGGACCCACGCCCAGCGCGCCGCTCAGCGACGGACCGCGCCCCGACGGACCGTCGGCCACCGCCCACGGACCGGCCCTCAGCGCGCCGGTCAGCGGAGGGCCCCGGCCCGACGGGCCGTCGACGGCTCACGGGCCTGACCTGAGCGCACCGCTCGGTGGTGGACCGCGCCCGGACGGGCCGTCGGCGGCGGATTCGCCCTGGTCACAGCCGCCGCAGCGGCCGGCCCAGACCGACGGAGCTCCGATGCCCGGCCCCCGAAGCGGGACGGACGCATCCGGGGCGGTGCAGCGGAACGGTGCAGTGTCCAGCGCCGGTCCGGCGCACATCCCGACGGTGACGCCGCGGCAGAGCCCCGAGAATGTGGACGAACAGCACGCGGGAGCGGTCTACCGGCCCGGGCCAGTCGGCCCGCAGCCGGTTTCCGGACAAACCGCCGCCGGGGTCGGACAGACCGGCGCTGGGCAGGCCGACGACGCTCGGCAGAGCGGCGCGGCGCCTGTGTCGGTGCCGCCGAATCAGACCGGGCCCCAGCAGGGTGGCCCGCCTGCACCGCATCAGCCTGGCCCCCACCAGGCAGGACCAAATCGAACAGGTGCAGCCGTGCCCGGACCGAACCCACCCGGCCCCCAGCCCGGACCGCACCTGACAGGCCCAGCCGTGCCGACCCCCAACCATCCGGCCCCCAACCAGGCCGGCCCGCACCAACCCGGGCCCAACCAGGCCGGGCCGCACCAACCCGGGCCCAACCAGGCCGGGCCGCACCAGGCGGGACCGCACCAGGCCGGGATCCACCAACCAGGACCAGTGCCACCCGGCCCGCTGCCACCCCACCCAGGCCCGACCCACCAGGTCCAACCCCACCAAGGCCAGCCGGCCCCGTGGCCGGTGGAGCAGCCCCGGACAACCAATGCCCAACCACCCCCGGTCCCCGGCCCCTTCCCGCCGACCATCGACCCCAGGGCCGCGGCACCGCACCCCCAGCTCCAGCAGCCACCACCCCACCACGGCGACCAGCCCCCCGGCCCCAACCAGCAGCCCCCACCCGTGGACCCCTACCAGCAGCTCCCCTGGGTCTCGGACGGCACGCCCACCGCGGAGGAGTTCGCCCGGCGGCGGCTGGCCAAGCCCGCCGAGCCGACCGCCACCATGGGCGCCCGGGCCATGCTGCAGAAGGGCACGATGGGCCTGGTCCGCCTCGCGCCGGGCAAGCGTGAGCAGGAGTACAAGCAGGATGTCGAGATGGTCCGGCGTAACTTCGGCGGCCTGCGGCAGGTCACCGTCGTCAACCCGAAGGGCGGTGCCGGCAAGACAGTCGCCGTCCTCCTTCTCGCGATGACGTTCGGGCAGAAGCGTGGCGGCTATGTGCTGGCCTGGGACAACAACGAGACCCAGGGCACCCTCGGCATGCGGGCGCAGCAGGACTTCCACGCTCGTACGGTCCGGGACATGATGCGGGACCTGCATCTGTTCCGTGGCTCGCACGGGCGGGTCGGTGACCTCAGCCAGTACGTGCGGGCGCAGGGTGAGGGCATGTTCGACGTGCTCGCCTCGGACGAGTCGGCGACCGCGGGCGAGATGCTCACGGCCAGCGCTTTCGCCGAGATCCGGGAGATCGTCAGCCGGTTCTACAAGCTGATCTTCGTGGACACCGGTAACAACGTCCGGGCGCAGAACTGGCAGGCGGCGATGGATGCCACCGACCAGCTCGTGATCACGATGTCGGCGCGTAACGACTCGGCCGAGACCGCGGCGCGCATGCTGGACCACCTGGAGCAGAGCGGCCGGCAGCGGCTGGTCCGGCAGGCGGTCAGCGTCGTCACCATGCCGCCGACCCGCAAGGACATCGACCTGCCGGCGATTCAGCGGCACTTCGCGGCCCGGACCCGGGCGGTGCTGCTGGCCCCGTACGAGAAGTTGATCGACTCGGGTGAGCCGCTGCGCTATGGCCACCTGTCGAACGGCACGCGCGACCACTGGCTGAAGATCGCCGCCGCGGTGGCCGAGGGTCTGTAGAGGTCGGGGCCAGGCCGGAGGTTTCCGGCCTGGCCCGGCCCGATCAGGTCAGGGCGTCGGCCGCCGCCGGGTCGCTGTCGCGCAGGAACTGGGCGCACCGGGCCGCCTCGTCCGACTCGCCGATCTGCGCCGCCGCCAGCGACAGGGCGTGCAGGCAGCGCAGGAAGCCCTGGTTGGGCGCGTGCGACCACGGCACCGGCCCGTGGCCCTTCCAGCCGTTGCGGCGCAGGGCGTCGAGCCCCCGGTGGTAGCCCGTACGGGCGTACGCGTACGCGGTGACCGGCTGCTTCTCGGCCAGGGCGCTCTCCGCCAGCACCGCCCAGCCACCGCTGTATGCCGGGAAGCGGGCCGCGACGGTCTTGTAGGCCTCGTCGGTGCCGGCCTGCTTCGCTTCGGCCAGGGCCGCGTCGGCCTCGGCGTCGGCGGGGAGACGGGTGGCCGGCGGCTCGGGAAGGAGGTTTTGCATGGGCCTATTCAACCGCGCCGGTGGCCCGTTCCCGGGGGTGGGTTGGTGAATGTCACCTTTGCTGATCCCATGCTTCGCCGAGGGCGTGCAGCCTGTCGGCGTACTCGATGCGCTCTTGCCAGGCCGGTGGCCAGGCCGCCAGGCCCAGCGCCGCGCCCGCGAAGCCGCCGGCCAGGCAGGCGATGGAGTCCGAGTCGCCGGACGAGGCCGCGCCCCGGCCCAGGACCGTGACCGGCTCGTCCGGGGTGAGCAGGTAGCAGTAGAGGGCCGTGGCCAGCGCTTCCTCGGCGATCCAGCCGGCCCCGGTGACCAGGCAGGGGTCGCCGCCGGTGTCGCCGCGGCGTAGCGCGTCCGCCACCCGGTCGAGGGCCGCGGCGTTCTCGTCCCAGCCGAGGGAGATGAAGTCCTCGGCTGATTCCACCGCCGGTCGCTGCCACAGGTCGCCGAGCCAGTCCTCGTGGTAGACCCGCCGCTGCTCGGCGCAATGCGCCCGCAGGCGCGGCAGCAGATCCTGCGGCGGCAGGCCGTCGCTCAGCCAGCGCACCGCGTACGCGGTCAGTTCGCTCGCCGCCAGGCCCGTCGCGTGGCCGTGGGTCAGTCCGGCCTGCAACTGCGCAGCTCCCGCGAGTTGCTTGGCGGTGAGCCCGGGGATCAGGCCGACCGGAGTGACGCGCATGTTGGCGCCGCAACCCTTCGAGTGAATCTGTGAGGCCCGTTGCCAGGGCCGGCCGTCGGCGAGGTCGCCGCACGCGCGCAGACAGGTCATGCCGGGGGCGCGGTTGTTGTCGGGGCTGATCGCCCAGTCGAGGAACGCCTGCCGGAGCACCGGTTCGAAGCTCGCCGGGGTCAGCGGACCGGCCGCCACCAGGGCTTCGCCGACCGCCAGCATCATCTGGGTGTCGTCGGTGACCAGCGCCGGGTCCCCGGTCAGCTCCCGCGGCCCGCCCGGTCCGTACGCCGCCACGATCGTCTCGTAGTCCTGGAACTCGGTCGGCTTGCCGAGCGAGTCCCCGTACGCCAACCCGAACAGCGATCCCGACGCCTTTTTCACGCTGGCTACCCTACGGTCATGCCCGGTGATCCATTGCAGCCCGTGTTCGGCGGCGAGACGCCGTTCGACGCCACCGCGTCCGAGATCGAGTCGCGTGCCGAACTCGACACCCACCTCGCCAAGCGGTCGCTGGCCGGGCTGATCGTGCTCGGGCTGCGGCTCGACGAGCAGTGCCCCGACTTCACCGGCGTCGACGTGAGCGGAACCCTGTTCGTCGGTTGCCGGCTGGCCGGCCCCGAGGTCGAGATGGATCTCATCTCCCGGGGCGCGCACCTGGTGCCGCCGTTCGAGGCCCGTCCCTATCCGACGCATCCGGCCCACCTGTACACGCCGGAGGAGCTGGCCCTCGGGTTCGAGCAGGACGGCTTCGCGGGCATGTACGACACCCGCGTCTACGAGCACTTCCTGGCCCACGGCGGCGCGGCGCCCGACCTGCGCGAGGCGATCGGGCAGCGGCTGCACGACGCCGGCATCGACAACGCGCTGGGCAAGGCGCTGGCCGCGTGGGTCGGCGAGCACGACGCCCGGGGTGCGGTCGGGATCATGGGCGGGCACGCCGAGCCGCGTGGGTCGGCCGCGTACCGGATGGCCGCGACCCTGGCGTGGCGGCTGGCCGAGGCGGGCCGGTTGATCGTGACCGGTGGCGGCCCCGGGGTGATGGAGGCGGCCAATCTGGGTGCCTACTTCGCCGACCGGACGGCGGACGAGCTGGCCGCGGCGATCGATCTGCTCGCGCCCGCGCCGAAGTTCATGGATCACGACCCGTACACGGCGGCGGCGCTGGCGGTGCGGGCGGCGTACCCGGCACCGGCCGCGGCGGACGTGGTCGGCCGGCTCACCCACGGCGGCCTGGCCCTGCCCACCTGGCTGTACGGCCATGAGCCGGCGAACCTGTTCGCCGGCCAGATCGGCAAGTACTTCTCCAACGCCGTCCGGGAGGACACGATCCTGCGCCTGGCCCGCGGGGGCATCGTCTTCGCTCCGGGCTGGGCCGGCACGGTCCAGGAGGTGTTCCAGGCGGCGACGAAGACCTTCTACCGCACCGACGGCCCGTCCGGCGCGTTCGTCTTCCTGGGGGTTGAGCACTGGTCGGCGTTGCCGGTCGAGGCGCTGCTCCGGCCGCTGCTGGCGCGGTCACCGCACGGCGACCAGTCGGATCTGATCGTGGTCACCGATTCCGTCGACGAGGCGATGGCGGCGCTGACGCACTGATCAGGACAGCTCCGCCTGGTAGGTCTGCCCGACCAGCTCCGCGCCGAAGCTGTGGTGGGCCTCCTCGTCGACGAGGGTGAAGCCGCGGCTGAGGTAGATCGCTCGCGCCGCGGTCAGCGGATGGTTGGTCCACAGCCGCATGGTGCGGTAGCCGGCGTCGCGGGCGAACTCCAGGCAGGTGTCCACCAGGCGGCCGCCGAGGCCGTGCCCGCGCCCGTCGGGGTGGACCAGCAGCAGCCGCAGCTGGGCCGTCGAGTCCGGGCCGGCGACGCAGAAGACGCAGCCCACGCGCCGGCCGTCGACCTCGGCGAGCCAGGCGGCCTCGCGCTCGGTGTCGTGGCCGGAGGCGAAGTCCGCGACGATCCGCGCGACCAGGGCCTCGAAGCTGCGGTCCCAGCCGAACTCGTCGGCGTACACCTCGCCGTGGGCCGCGATGACCCAGCCCAGGTCGCCGGGCTGGTCCAGGGGCCGGATCACCGCCTGCGCTGAGCTCATGGCGTCCTCCTCGCTTGACTGAAACGACTGTTTCAGTGAGGATAGCGGAGTGTCGGCCCGACGTGCTGAGCTGCTGGAACGCGCCTACGACCACGTGCTGACGCACGGCCTGGCGGACATGTCGCTGCGGCCGCTGGCCGCTGCCGTCGGGTCGAGCCCGCGGGTGTTGTTGCTGCTCTTCGGCAGCAAGGAGGGGCTGGTGCGCGCGCTGCTCGACCGGGCCCGGAGCGACGAGCTGGCGATGCTCGGGCGGCTGCCGGCCACCGGCGATCCCGTGGCGGAGATCTGGCGGTGGCTGGCCGCCCCCGAGCACCGTCCGCTGCTCGTGCTGTGGGCCGAGGCGTACGTCCGTTCGCTCGTCGACCCCACCGGACCCTGGGCCGACTTCGCCCGGGCCACCGTGCAGGACTGGCTCGCCGTGCTGACGACCGGGCGGCCCGGGACCGAGCGGGCCACCCTCACCCTCGCGGTGCTGCGCGGAGCGTTGCTGGATCTCCTCGCCACCGGCGACGTCGAGCGCACGTCGGCGGCGGTGGAGAGCTACCTCAACGGCGGCGCTTGAGGGTACGGGCGTAGTCCTGGAACCGGGCCTTGGCGATCACACTGCGATCGTTGCTGCGCAGCACGATGCCCTCGGCCCCGGAAGGTCTGTCCGCCACCGTCACGCCACGCGGCGATCCGCTCGGCCGGCCAACTGAGCTGCTCGGCGGGATCGCTCAGGACGAGCACGTCGAAGCACCGCCAGCCGTACCGGGTGG
The DNA here is from genome assembly GCF_055586185.1 of Actinoplanes sp. NPDC051405. Classification (NCBI taxonomy): domain Bacteria; kingdom Bacillati; phylum Actinomycetota; class Actinomycetes; order Micromonosporales; family Micromonosporaceae; genus Actinoplanes; species Actinoplanes sp. NPDC051405. Next base: position 13,270 of record NZ_JBVJIR010000031.1, on the reverse strand, counting down.
GGTCGCCGGTGTACTGCTTGGCGGCGGCGCCCACCTTGCCGCCGTAGCGTTCGTACCGTCGACCTTCTCGGTTCTGACGACCGGCCATTACGGCTCAGGTGGCAGGCGTGCCTCACACTGCGGTCATGGTGACGATCCTGTTCGTTCTGGGACTCGCGGCAGCCGTCGGCGTCGCGGTCTGGACCAGCCGTCGCACGACCGGGACACGCCCGTCCGGCAGCAACCGCTATCTCGGCGGCTCAGGCGGCTACGGCGTGCCTTACACCTACGGAGACACAGACCACCGCCATCACTCCGGGGACGGAGACGGTGGCGGTAGCAGCAGCGATGGTGGCGGCTGGTCCGGCGGAGACGGTGGTGGCTGGTCCGGCGGGGGAGGCGACGGTGGTGGCGGAGGCGGCGGAGGCGGCGGAGGCGGCGGAGGCGGGAGCTAACGCAGGCTCGCGAACCAGGTGGCCGCCGCGGCGGTGCCGCGGATGTTCGAGCCGAGGTGGATCGAGCCCTCGTACGTCAGGTCGCCCACGTCGACCACGGGCACCGTCCGGAACGACGCCGCGCAGTGCTCGGCGTTCGCGGTCGGGACCTGCTCGTCGCCGGCCGAGACGAGCAACCGCACCGGTACGCCCGGCTGCCAGCCCGAACACGTCGCGTCGTGCACCCGCAACGCCGCGGCGAACGGCCCCGACGGTTCGGTGAGCAGCTTCCACCCGTGCCGGGTATAGAGCTGGTCAAGCCGCATGGGCAGGAGCTCACCGAGGTCGTCGCCGTCGTGCACGCCGTCGTAGAGGCTCTCGACCCGGTCCGCGATCTTGTCGTTGAAGACCTCGGCCGGGTCGTCGTAGAGGTGGTGCAGGCGGTTCCACGAGACCATCAGGTACGCGGTGTAGCCCACGTTCCACGGCGGCTCGACCGTGCCGTCGAGCAGGGCGGGCAGTTCGACACCACGCAGGTCGTACGCCCCGGAGATCGGCGCCAGCGCACGCAGCCGGAACCAGTCGTCCGCGCCGCCGTGCAGGCTCTTGGCCAGCCCGGTCGCGGCCGACCCACCCTGGGAGAAGCCGGTGACCAGCACGTCCCGGCCCAGCTCGCGACCGGTACGCGGGACGAAAGCACGTGCGGCCCGGAGCAGGTCCACCCCCGCGGTGGTCTCCGAAGGCACGTCCAGGAACGGGTGCGGCCCGGGTCCCAGCCCGAGCCCGAGATAGTCCGGCGCGACGGCGGCGAAGCCGGCGGACGCGAAGGTCAGAGCCGGCGCCACACCCCAGCCGTCGGCGGTCAAGGACGGCGCGTCGAGCCGGTTGAGCTCGGTGCCGTGCGTGTAGGACACCGTGCGCAGCTGCCGGGCGCTGTTCCGGGGCAGCGCGAGCAGTCCACTGGCGACAGTGGACCGGCCCGCCGGGTCGACCGTGCGGTAGATCAGCTGGTACGTGTCGACGCCGTACCGGGCCGGCGTGGGGTCGAACTTCGCTTCGGTGAGCGCGTCGGCGACGTCCGCTCTGGTGGTCAGAGTCTGCAGCGGGGTCGCGGTGATCAGTTGGCCGCGATCGGACCGGTGGGCGGAGGCCGAAGTGGCCGGTAGGGTCGCGGCGGCCAGGCCGAGAACGGCCAGGCCCGCGAGGAGCTTCTGCATTCCTCCGACGCTAGGGACGGCCGCGGACCGGCAGAATCCTGCTGCCTGGCGTTCCGCGGGTAGGGCCAGCCCCCGGCCGGTCAGGCGACGTGCACGCGGCGCCAGCTGTGCACGGGCAGATCCATTTCCGGTACGTCGGTCAGCCCGTTCTCGTCCATCGCGTTGAATACCGCCAGTCGCGCCCCCTCGAAGAGGAACTCGACGGCGTGCAGCACCCTGGGCCGCCACTCCTTGACCGTGGTGCGCTCGATGATGTTGACCTCGCGCAGCCTCCGGCCCCGGGCGTTGCGCAGCGCCGCGTGCGGGTCGGCCCGCCAGTCCAGCTGGATGCCGGTCGCGTACCACTCGATGGGTGCACTCATGTCGACCTGGTCCCAGGTGATTGCACACTCGTCGAACTTGCGGTGAGTGATTTCCACGTTGGTGCCACCGAAGCCGAGGATCACCGGGCCGTCGGCGAACCAGCCCCGCTCGGACATGTCCCACATCAGCCAGCCGCCGACCAGCTCACGGCCGATGAGCCGGGAAAACCGTGCTCTGTGGACGGCAGCGAGGGCTTCGGCGTCGTGGTGCCACTCGGGTTCATACCCCTCGATACCGAGCATGATCACCGCCCTCTTCCGGACAAGACGACGATCGTACCCACGCCTCTGCGTAGTCCGGCAACACGAGAACGGCCGGCCCCCACGTACGGGGACCGGCCGTTCTCGACAAGATCACTTGGAGAGCGAGGTGCCCGTCGAACGCAGGTGCTCACACGCCTCGACGACGCGCTTGGCCAGACCGTCCTCGGCCAGCTTGCCCCACGCGCGGGGGTCGTACTGCTTCTTGTTGCCGACCTCGCCGTCGATCTTCAGCACGCCGTCGTAGTTGCGGAACATGTGGTCCGCGACCGGGCGGGTGAAGGCGTACTGCGTGTCGGTGTCGATGTTCATCTTGACCACGCCGTAGTCCAGAGCGCCGTGGATCTCCGACAGCAACGAGCCGGAGCCGCCGTGGAAGACCAGGTCGAACGGCTTCTCCTTGCCGTACTTGGCGCCGACCGCCTCCTGGATCTCCTTGAGGATCTCCGGGCGCAGCTTGACGTTGCCGGGCTTGTAGACGCCGTGCACGTTGCCGAAGGTCAGGGCCGTCATGTAGCGGCCCTTCTCGCCCAGGCCCAGCGCGGCGGCGGTGGCCAGGCCGTCCTCGACCGTCGAGTAGAGCTTGTCGTCGATCGCGGCGGAGACGCCGTCCTCCTCGCCACCGACCACGCCGACCTCGATCTCGAGGATGATGTGCGCGGCGGCGGCCTGGGCGAGCAGCTCCTCGGCGATCTGCAGGTTCTCGTCGACCGGTACGGCCGAGCCGTCCCACATGTGCGACTGGAACAGCGGCGCCTTGCCGTTCGCGACGCGCTCCTTGGAGAGGGCGAGCAGCGGGCGCACGTACGCGTCGAGCTTGTTCTTCGGGCAGTGGTCGGTGTGCAGCGCGATGTTGACCGGGTAGTTCTTGGCCACCTCGGTCGCGTACTCAGCCAGGGCGACCGCGCCGGTGATCATGTTCTTGACCGTGGGGCCGGAGGCGTACTCGGCGCCACCGGTGGAGATCTGGACGATGCCGTCGCTGCCGGCCTCGGCGAAGCCCTGCAGGGCGGCGTTGAGCGTCTGCGAGGACGTCACGTTGATCGCGGGGTACGCGAACGCGCCGGACTTGGCGCGGTCGAGCATCTCGGCGTAGACCTCAGGGGAAGCGATGGGCATCGGTGCGCTCCTTGATCTCAGAAATGCGAAGCAGAGGGCAGGACCGCGCTGTCCTCCAGCAGGCAGTATTCCGCAGCGGGGGACCGGCACGGAAATCGCCCCGTTACCCTCGCGCCGGTTTGCGGGCCGGACGCGGCGGGGACGGTGCAGCATGAGGGAGTGACCCGCGACGTGAAGGGAGCCGGCCATGACCTACCCGCAGGACGAGCGTGACCTGGAAGCGCCCGAGGCCGACGCGGCCGAACAGGCCGCGGTGGCCGATCCGGGTTGGGCCGACGACGCCGAGGAGCCGGCCGTGAGCCCGTCCCTGGAGGCGCCGGAATGGGACGCCCAGGAACAGGGACGCAGCGTGCCCCTGGACGACGACTACCGCTGAGCCCTATTTCACGACGTATGCCGGGTTTGCCGCTATCCATGCCGGAAGCGTGTCGTCGCGGAGCGCGGCGTACAGCGACGGACTGACCTTGGCATAGATCTGCTCCCGGCCGTTGGCCATGCCGTGGAAGGTGCGTTCGCTGATCCCGACCGGTGATCCGGGCGAGCCCAGTGAGCCGGCCGCCCGGAGCAACGCCGCCGGGTCACCGGAGATCTCCAGCCCGTCCCGGGCGGCGGTGAGGAGCGCGTGTGTGCGGGCGGGGTCGGTCACGGTCCCGTCCGCGGCCAGCTTCCCGGCCAGCGCCCGCAGGAAGAGCTGGGCGTTGCGGTCCCGGTCGTAGCTGCCGTTCCGGAGGCCGTAGCGGGCCTGCAGGACCGGTCCGACGTCGGCTGCGGTCAGCTGCTGACAGCCCTTCGGGTACGTCTTGTCGTTGTGCACCGATTTGACGGCCTGCGGCAGGCACACCCGCACGCCACCGACGGCCTCGGTGACGGCTCGCAGCGCCCGGAAGTCGACCGTCACGGTCGCGTCGAAGGTGACCCCGGTCAGCTCGGAGACGGCCTTCTCGGTGAGCTCCGGGCCACCGAGGAGAAGCGTCTCGCTCAGCTTGCCCGCCCCGTCCGGCAGCTTCACCTCGCCGTCGCGCGGCAGGCTGACCAGGTAGGCCCGGGTGCGGTCGGCCGGCACGTGGATGATCATGACCGTGTCGGCCCGCCGGTTCTTCCGGTCCTGCCAGCGGACCCTGTTGTCGCTGCCCAGCAGCAACACATCCAGCGGACCGGCCGGCGCCGGCTCGGTCGCCAGCAGATCGGCGGTGGGCACCGACGGTGCCGAGTCGCGCTGCCACCGCTCCAGCATCACCGGTACGGCGGTCCCGGCCATCAGCACGGCCACGGCCGCGGTGGTGACCCGGCGGATCATGCGGCGGCGCCGGGCGCGTACCGAAGCCACCTCGATCCCGGCCCGCACCGGGCCGACGGCCGGGGTCAGGGCCTCGTGCCGCTCGAAGGTGGCCCGCAGCTCTTCCTCGATCGGGGTCATCGGGCCTCCACGAACTCGGTACGGAGCGTGGCGAGCGCTCGCGAGATGGACGAACGAACCGTGCCGACGGCACAGCCGAGCACCTCGGCGATCTCGGCATCCGGCAGATCCTCGTAGTAGCGCAGCACCAGAGCCGCCCGCTGCTGACGCGGGAGCCGGGCCAGCATGGTCCAGACCCGGTCACGCTCGGCGCTCTCCTGGGCGTGGTCGCTGGGGGCGGCGCGGGCCGGATCGGGCTCGGGCCGCAACAGCACCCGCCGGAACCACGAGCCCCGGCGCAGGTCGACGAACTGGTTGGTGAGCATCTTGCGGACGTACCCGTCCGGGGAGTCGCTGGCGGCGACCCGCCGCCAGTTCAGCTGGACGCGGACCATCGTCTCCTGCACGAGGTCCTGCGCCGTGTGCTGGTCACCGGTGAGCATGACGGCGTACCGCAGCAGGGCGCCGAGCCGGCTGTCGGCGAACTCCTCGTAGGTCACGGGCACCTCCGCTCCTACGACGGCCACGGACCCGCGAATCATTGCGCCGTGCGTCAAATCAGTCGCTGCCGATTGCCCCGCGCTGCGATCATCAGCCGGTGCTGCTCACCGTGACGACCACTCACCGGCCGGCCACCGACCTCGGTTACCTGCTGGTCAAGCACCCCGACAAGGTGCACTCCTTCGACGTGCCCACCGGTACGGCCCACGTCCTGTTCCCGGACGCGGCCGAGGACCGGTGCACCGCCGCGCTGCTGCTCGACGTCGACCCGCAGCGCCTCGGGGCCGCGCGCGGCGGTCGCAAGCAGCAGTCGGCGCCGGAGTCGTTCGCGCTGGGCCAGTACGTCAACGACCGCCCGTACGCGGCGTCCAGCCTGCTCGCCGGCGCCCTGGCCAAGGTGTTCCGCAGCGCCCTGCGCGGTGAGTCCAAGGACCGCCCGGAGCTGGCCGGCGCGGCTCTCCCGCTGGAGATCCACGTGCCGGTGCTGCGCTGCCGGGGCAGCGCGGCCGCCCTGTTCGAGCCGCTGGGCTGGACGGTCACCGCGACGCCCATCCCGCTCGACGACGTGCCGGCGGGGCATCCGCTGGACGGCGACAGCCCGTACGTCGACCTCACCCTGACCGGCACCCTGCGGCTGGCCGACGCGCTGAACCACCTGTACGTGCTGCTGCCCGTCCTGGACGACGCCAAGCACTACTGGGTGGCGCCCGACGAGATCGACAAGCTGCTGCGCGCGGGCGAGGGCTGGCTGGCCGCCCACCCCGAGAAGGTGCTGATCACCCGGCGCTACCTGGCCCACCGGCGGTCGCTGGCCGCCAGCGCGCTGGAGCAGCTCGACCGGCTGGACCCGGACTCCGTCGACGCCCCGGCCGACACGGTGACCGACGAGGAGGCCGAGCTGCCGGTGGCCCGCAAGCAGTCGCTCGCCGAGCAGCGGCGCGACGCGGTCCTGGCCGCGCTGGCCGAGTCCGGCGCGACCCGGGTGCTCGACCTGGGCTGCGGCCAGGGCGCGCTGCTAGGCGCCCTGATCAAGGACCGTCGGTACACGCAGATCGTCGGCACGGACGTGTCGTCGCGCGCCCTCGACGTGGCCCACAAGCGCCTGCGGCTGGACCGGGTGCCCGAGCGCCAGCGGGACCGGGTGACGCTGTGGCAGTCGGCGCTGACCTACCGCGACGACCGGCTGCGCGGCTTCGACGCGGCGGTGCTGATGGAGGTCATCGAGCACGTCGACCCGCCGCGCCTGCCCGCGCTGGAGGCGTCGGTGTTCGGCCACGCGAGCCCGGCGACGGTCATCGTGACCACCCCGAACGTCGAATACAACGGCCTGTACGAGGGCCTGACCGGGATGCGGCACTCGGACCACCGCTTCGAGTGGACCCGCGCCGAGTTCCAGGAGTGGGCCGCTCGCACCGCGTCCGCGCACGGCTACCGGGTCAGCTTCCGGGGCGTGGGCGACGAGGACGAGAAGGCCGGCGCACCGACCCAGCTCGCCGTGTTCGTGAAGGAGGAGGCATGACCCAGATCGACATCCCGGAGCTCGCGCTCGTCGCGCTGGTCGGCATCTCCGGATCCGGCAAGTCGACCTTCGCCGGGCAGCATTTCCAGCCCACCCAGGTGCTGTCCTCCGACTACTTCCGCGGCCTGGTCGCGGACGACGAGAACGACCAGTCCGCGTCCGCCGACGCCTTCGACGTGCTGCACTACGTGGCCGGCAAGCGGCTGGCCGCCGGACGGCTCACCGTCGTCGACGCCACCAACCTGCAGCCGCACGCCCGGGCCGGGCTGGTCAAGGTCGCCCGCGAACACGACGTGCTGCCCGTGGCCGTGGTCCTCGACGTGCCCGAGGCGCTGGCCTGGGAGCGGACTCAGGGCCGGGCGGACCGTACCTTCGGCCGTCAGGTCCTCAACCGCATGCACCGGGACCTGCGCCGCTCGCTCGGGCAGCTGGCCCGGGAAGGCTTCCGCAAGATCCACGTGCTGCGCGGCGAGGAGGAGATCGCCGCCGCCTCGATCCGCTACGAGAAGCTGTTCAACGACAAGCGTGGGGTCACCGGCCCGTTCGACATCATCGGCGACGTGCACGGCTGCCGGGCCGAGCTGGAGACGCTGCTGGAAACCCTCGGGTACGCCCTGAGCCGCGACGACTCCGGACGCCCGGTCAATGCCGTGCACCCGCAGGGCCGTACGGCGGTCTTCGTCGGTGACCTGGTCGACCGCGGCCCGGACTCCCCCGGCGTGCTGCGCCTGGTCATGGGCATGGTCGAAGCCGGCACGGCGATCTGCGTGCCGGGCAACCACGAGCAGAAGCTGGCCCGCAAGCTCAACGGCCGCAACGTGCAGCTCACCCACGGCCTGCCGGAGACCCTGGAGCAGCTCGGCCGCGAGGACGAGGCGTTCACCGCCCGGGTCCGCACCTTCATCGACGGCCTGGTCAGCCACTACGTGCTGGACGGCGGCAAGCTGGTGGTGGCGCACGCCGGCCTGAAGGAGGCCTACCAGGGCCGCGCCTCCGGCCGGGTCCGCTCCTTCGCCCTGTACGGCGAGACGACCGGCGAGACCGACGAGTACGGCCTCCCGGTCCGCTACCCGTGGGCCCGCGACTACCGCGGCTCGGCGGCGGTCGTCTACGGCCACACGCCGACCCCGGAACCGGAGTGGATCAACAACACCATCTGCCTCGACACCGGCTGCGTCTTTGGCGGCAAGCTGACCGCCCTGCGCTGGCCGACCCGCGAGCTGGTGTCGGTCCCCGCCGCCCGCGAGTACTACGCCCCGGCCCGCCCGCTGGTTCCGGTCGACACCAGGCCCGACGAGGGTCTCGACCTGGCCGACGTCACCGGCCGCCGGCACCTCGACTACGGGTACGGCCGCACCACGGTCGCCGCGGAGAACGCCGCCGCGGCGCTCGAAGTGATGAGCCGCTTCGCGCTGGACCCGGCCACGCTGGTCTGGCTGCCGCCGACGATGGCGCCGTGCTCGACGTCGACGCACGAGGGCTACCTCGAGCACCCGGCGACGGCGTTCGCGGACCTGCGATCGGCCGGCGTCGGCACGGTTGTGTGCGAGGAGAAGCACATGGGCTCCCGGGCGGTGGTCCGTGTCTCGCGTACGGGGGCCGGGGACGCCATCTGGACCCGTACCGGGCGGCCGTTCTTCGACACCGAGCGCAACACCACACTGCTGGCCGGCGTGCGCGCGGCAGCCGAGAAGGTCTTCACCGAGCTGGACACCGAGTGGCTCCTGCTCGACACCGAACTGCTGCCCTGGTCGGCCAAGGCCGGCGGGCTGATCCGCGAGCGGTACGCGGGCGTCGGTGCCGCGGGACGGGCCGCGCTGCCGGCTGCCCTGTCGGTGCTGGAGCAGGTCGCCGGGCGTGGCCTCGACGTCTCGGAACTGCGCGCGCGGCTCGAGCTGCGGGTGACGGAGATCGAGGGCTATTCGGCGGCGTACCGGGCGTACGTGCAGCCGACCGACGGGCTGACCGGCGTGACGCTGGCGCCGTTCGCGGTGCTGGCCGGGGCAGGCGTCTCGTACCGGGACAAGGATCACGGCTGGCACCTGGACATCGCGGACAAGCTCGTCGCGGCGGACCCCGTGCTGTTCACGCCGACCCGGCGGATGGTGGTGGAGCTGGGCGATCCGGCCGCGGAACAGGCCGCGACCGACTGGTGGCTGGCGCTGACCGCGGCGGGCGGCGAGGGGATGGTGGTGAAGCCGTACGGCGGCCTGGGCGTGACCGACGCCAAGGGCCGGCTGGTGCAGCCGGGGGTGAAGTGCCGGGGCCGGGAGTACCTGCGGATCATCTACGGACCGGAGTACACCCGTCCCGAGCAGCTGGAACGGCTGCGGCAGCGGTCGCTGGGCCGTAAGCGTGGCCTCGCGCTGCGCGAGCACGGCCTCGGGCTGGCGGCGCTGGACCGGCTGGCCGAAGGCGCCGCGCTGTGGCGGATCCACGAACTCGTCTTCGCCATCCTCGCGGCGGAATCGGAGCCGGTGGATCCCCGGTTGTAATCCACAGCATTCGTACAGGTGCCGGCCTTGCGGCGGCCGGTACCCTGGCTCCTCGTGGACATCCGTGCGCTCTCCGAGCAGCTTGCCCTGAACCCGATGGACCCGAAGGATTTGCTGCAGACCTTCGGGTTGATCGGCGTCTGGGTGATCCTCTTCGCGGAGACGGGTCTGCTCGTCGGCTTCTTCTTCCCCGGCGACTCCCTGCTGTTCCTGGCGGGCGTGGCAGCCTCCCCGGTGGCCGACTCGATCTTCGGCGACGGCACCCGGATCTCGCTGGTCGGCCTGCTGATCGGCGCCCCGTTGTGCGCCATCGTGGGCGCCCAGCTGGGTCACCTGCTCGGCGCGAGGTACGGCCGCCGCATGTTCGACCGCCCGGACAGCAAGCTGTTCAAGCGCGAGTACGTGGAGAAGGCGGAGTACTACTTCGAGAAGTTCGGCCCGGCCAAGGCCGTGGTGCTGGCCCGCTTCATCCCGATCGTCCGCACGTTCCTCAACCCGGTGGCGGGCACCCTCGGCATGCCGGCCCGCCAGTTCTTCGTGTGGAACGTGGTCGGCGCGATCCTGTGGTGCGACGGCATCATTCTGATCGGCTACCTGCTGGCCCAGCAGATCTACGACGCCATCGGCGACAAGATCGACCACTACATCCTGCCGGTGGTCGCCCTGATCGTGCTGATCTCGGTGCTGCCGATCATCATCGAGATGCTCCGCGAGCGGAGGGCGAAAAAGAACGCCGCCGCGGACCCCGGCCCGGCGACGGCGATCGGCGTCGTGGCGGCGGCGACCGTGGCCGGCATGGCCGAGGCGATCGTCGACCACGACGACGACGAACACCGCGACCACCGGCCCCGGCACTCCGCCTAGACTCCGCGGCGGTGTGGGGATCGCCATAGTGAGCACCGCCACTGCCTGACATCGAGGCACGGAAAATCCCGCGGCCGGCTCGACACGAGCCGGTCGCGGGGACTTCCGGTTGTCAGACGGAGACCGCCGACGGCGGCAGCGTGGCCAGCCGGTCCAGGAACTCCTCCGGCACTTCGCGGAGGTTGTCCAGCCGGCCCAGGGTCAGCGCCCGATAGGTCAGCGCAGCGGCTTCTTCCAGGTTGCGGGCCCGTTTGTGGGCCAGCTCGACAGAGTCGGCCATGACCACAGAGCCATGCTGGCTGAGCACCAGACAGTCTGTGCCGTCGGCCGCCATCGCCGCCGTCAGCGCTGCCACCTCGGTGCTGCCCGGCAGGCGGAACGGCACAGTGGAGACACGCTTCAGGTAGAAGGCGTGGTCGGTCGTCACGATGCGGATGTGCTCACCGAGCGCATCCAGGAGCAGCGCCGTCTGCGGGTGCAGGTGGACCACCGCGTTCACGTCCGGGCGGGCGCGGTACAACGCCAGGTGGAGGGCGATTTCGCTGGTCGGAGCCAGCCGTGGTGCCGGCAGCGGGCCGACGGTCGCGGGCGCGCCGTCGGAGATGCGTACCGGTGCGAAGCTGGTCCGGCTGAGTCTGTCCAGCCAGGCACCGCTCGCGGTGACCCAGCAGGCGTCCTCGTCGGGGATCCGGGCGGACAGATTGCCGCCGGAGCCACAGACCAGTCCGGCCTGGACCACGTCATAGCCCACGTGCGCGAGCTGGTCGCGTAGATCGCCGGGCACGTAGTTCAACCCGTCAACTCCTCGGGTCCGGGGGGTGGATCCTGATGGAGGTGGCCCGCCTGGCGTCACGCCCCATGAACGGTGACGCCAGGCTTTGTCGGGTCTGCTCAGCGGGCCTTTTTGGTGGCCCGCTTGCGCGGCGGGGTCAGCAGGTCCGCGATCGTCGCGATCGCGCTGGGGACCAGCCGGTAGTACGCCCACACGCCGCGCTTCTCACGCTCGAGCAGGCCGGCCTCCGTCAGGATCCGCAGATGGTGACTCACCGTCGGCTGCGACAACCCCAGCGGGGCCGTCAGGTCGCAGACGCACGCTTCACCGTCCGTAGCGGACTGGATCAGGCTGAGCAGCCGCAACCGAGCCGGGTCGGCGAGTGCCTTGAGCACTCCCGCCAGTCGCTCGGCATCGGCACGTTCAATTGGCTCGCCGGCAAGCGGCGAGATCTGAGGCATTGTCATTTCCGCCAACGCAGTTCCCACGATCTCCATCCTTCCACCAACTGCATCGATTCTCCTGCATGTGCGCAGGAACGAACCGGCTAACTTTCAGGCCGTAAGGCCGAGATCGGTCGAACGGTAGGCCGATCGGTACGTCTGTCCGGCACCCCGCACGGGCAGCGTCCGCACTCCGATCGACCATTCCGCGACACCGACTTCGGTCTCTGCCTCCTGCAACGCCTCAGTCGCCGTCAGGTCGCTGGTCAACGTCGTCGAGCTCTCGATCCCCGCCCCCGGAGTGAGCCGCCCCACATTGTTGATTCACGATCCGTTCCGCGGCCGTCCGACGCCCGCCCGGTCGTCGGAACTGTCCTGGTACTGCACGGTCACACGGCGTGGGTCGACAACACAGTCAACTTCACGACCCGATGAAAGCACGACACAACGCTGCGCGACGGGCAATTCAGTGATGAATTTACGCAGGTCGTGATGGGCTTCCATCACATCGAGCGTACTGGCTGCCGCAAAACTGGAACGTTCTGCCCCGCCAGGGCGGAAAGGAACTATTGACCCACGGCAAAGCCCGGCCTCAACAGTAAATATTGTTAACTGAGAGACCCCGCGGACCCCGTTTCCGACAGGTATAGACGCAGCTCAAAGCACCTTTCCGCCACACCCCGCCCGGGGCGGCACCCAACGACGGTCATCGAACGAGTACGCACCGACACCGTTGTCATCGCGCCACGTCTGCCCGTCCAGCGAAAAACCCCCACCGAGCGGCAAGCCGAAAGCGTCCGGACAGCGGTGACCGGCACATCCTCGTCCCTCAACGGTACCCGTTCGGGTGACACACATCCGTCGATGCCGGTAGGCCCGTCAGCTGGACGGACGTGACCAGTACTCATCATCGGGGCCCGGCCCGGCCGGCGGCTCACCCGGCGCGGACGGCCCCGCGGGCCCCGCGGCGGGGTACGGCGAGCCGTAACCTCCCGTTGGTGGCGCCGAGTAACCACCCGTTGGTGGCGGGCCGTAACCGGCCGGCGGCGGCGGATATCCCCCGGGCGGTCCGTAGGCCGGGGCGCTGCCGGGCGGCCCATAGCCGGGGGCGCCGTAGTTGGGTGCGCCGTAGTTCGGTGCGCCCGGTTGCGGGGCGGCGAAGGGATCCGGCGGCAACGGCTTGGGCGCGCGGCCGAAGAATGTGCCCGGGCTCGCCAGCAGGAGCACCCCGACGAGGATGTAGCCGAGCATCTGCGCGATACCCAGGGCCACGTTCAAGGGGATCCACGACCCCGGATACGCGTCGGAGAGCGCGGCGGACAGCGAACCCTGCACCGGGTCGCCGGCGCGCTCCACGGCCACTGTGGCGGTCGAGGCGCAGCCGGCCAGCAGACCCAGCCCGGCGACGACCCAGGTGGCGATCCGGGCGGCATTGCTGCCCCGGCGCAGACCCAGGGCCAGGACGACGTAGAGCGCGAAGAGGATCACGGCGAGCACGGCACTGAGCGCGGCACCGATCCAGACCACCGTGACGAAGCCGTCGACGTCCACGCTGTTCGCTCCGCCGGCCGCGGCGCGGAACCGGTCGACCGTGCCGGGGGCGACGGCCAGCGTGGCGATCGCGTACGCCAGGCCGGCCACCGCCATGACGATCAGCAGGACCGATGCCGACGCCACCGATGCCGGCCGGCGGGGCGCGGTGGTGGGGGCCGGTGCGGCTGCGGGCGGCTGAGTTGCGTACGACATGGACGTCTCCCGGGTGATCCGTTGCGGACGAACCTACCTGGACGCGCGACGCGGGGGGGGGGGGGGGGGGGGGGGGGGGGGGGGGGGGGGGGGGGGGGGGGGGGGGGGGGTGGGGGCGGGGGGGGGGTGGGGGGGGGGGGGGGGACGGGGAGGGGTGAAGAC
>NZ_JBVJIR010000030.1:0-79263 GCF_055586185.1 Actinoplanes sp. NPDC051405 | reverse complement strand
AACGCCCGGTCTCATTCCGAACCCGGAAGCTAAGCCCTCCAGCGCCGATGGTACTGCACTCGGGAGGGTGTGGGAGAGTAGGACGCCGCCGGACTCAACGTACAGTCGAGGGCCTTCCCCATAGGGGTTGGCCCTCGACTGCTTTTGTGCGTCAGGGCCCTAGTAGCGTTGGGTGGACGCGCGCTCGACCCGCGTCCCCGCGCCTGATGGCTGGGCCGGCACGTGAACGATCTTGTACTACCCGTAGTGATCTGCTCCGTACTTGATGTGCTCCGGCGGCCCCGCCGATGTTGTGAGGGCCTCGCCGAACTTGGAAGGACTTGACCCGTGAACCCAGGACCGCAGGACGGCGGCTCCAGCAACCGCGACGACGAAGGCCGGGACGGCCGCGGTCGCGACGGAGGCTCCGGCGCGAACCCCCGCGGTGACCGGGGAGACCGAGGCGGCCCGCGCCGCGAAGGCGGCTTCCGAGCCGGCGGTGACCGGGGCGGTGACCGCGGTGACCGGGGCGGCTTCCGAGGCGGCGACCGCGACCGGGGAGGTTCTTCCGGCGGTGGCGACCGTGGTGGCTTCCGGGGTGGTGACCGTGACCGTGGTGGTTACCAGGGTGGCGGCGACCGGGGTGGCTCGTCCGGTGGTTACCGCAGTGGCGGCGATCGCCCGCAGGGTGGCGGCTACCAGGGTGGCGGTGACCGTGGTGGGTTCCGCAGTGGCGGCGATCGTCCGCAGGGTGGTGGGTTCCGTAGCGGCGGCGATCGTCCGCAGGGTGGTGGGTTCCGTAGCGGCGGCGACCGTCCGCAGGGTGGTGGCTTCCGCAGTGGCGGCGACCGTCCGCAGGGTGGTGGCTTCCGCAGTGGTGGCGACCGTCCCCAGAGTGGTGGGTTCCGTGGCGGTGACCGTGACCGTGGTGGTTACCAGGGTGGCGGCGACCGCGGTGGCTCGTCCGGTGGTTACCGCAGCGGCGGAGACCGTCCGCAGGGTGGCGGCTACCAGGGTGGCGGTGACCGGGGCGGCTTCCGTAGCGGTGGCGATCGTCCGCAGGGTGGTGGCTTCCGTAGCGGTGGCGACCGTCCCCAGGGTGGTGGGTTCCGTGGTGGTGACCGTGACCGTGGCGGCTACCAGGGCGGCAGTGACCGTGGCGGCGACCGCGGTGGTTTCCGCAGTGGAGGCGACCGTCCGCAGGGTGGTGACTTCCGCGGTGGTGACCGTGACCGTGGTGGTTACCAGGGTGGCGGCGACCGTGGCGGCTTCCGCAGCGGCGGTGACCGTTCGCAGGGCGGCGACCGTGGTGGTTACCAGGGTGGCGGTGACCGTGGCGGGTTCCGTAGCGGTGGCGACCGTTCGCAGGGCGGCGGCTACCAGGGTGGCGGCGACCGCGGTGGCTTCCGTAGCGGCGGCGACCGTCCGCAGGGTGGTGGCTTCCGCGGCGGCGACCGCGACCGTGGCGGCTTCCGTAGCGGCGGCGACCGTCCGCAGGGCGGCGGCTTCCGCGGCGGCGACCGCGACCGTGGCGGCTACCAAGGCGGCAGCGACCGTGGTGGTTACCAGGGCAGCAGCGACCGTGGCGGCTACCAGGGTGGTGGCGACCGGGGTGGATACCGCGGTGGCGACCGCTCCGACAGCGGCCCGCGCAGCAGCTTCCAGGGTGGTTCCGGCGGTGGCTACCGGGGCGACCGGCCCCAGAGTGGCGACCGCGGCGGCTACCAGGGTGGCGGCGACCGGGGTGGATACCGCGGTGGCGACCGGCCGGGCAATCGCCCCGATGGCGGCTACCGGGGCGACCGTCCCCAGGGAGACCGTCCCCAGGGCGGCGACCGCGGCGGTTTCCGCAGCGGTGGCGACCGTCCGCAGGGTGGCGGCTACCAGGGTGGCGGCGACCGCGGCGGATACCGCGGTGGCGACCGGCCAGCCGGCGACCGCGGTCCCCGTGACGGTGGCTTCCGCGACCGTGCACCCCGCGACGACCGCGGCCCTCGCCCGGACCGGGCGCCCCGTGACGACCGCGGCCCGCGCGAAGACCGCAACTTCCGCAACGACCGCCCGACCCGTGACGACCGGGCACCCCGCGACGACCGGCCGACCCGTGACGACCGGGCACCCCGTGACGACCGGCCGACCCGTGACGACCGGGCACCCCGGGACGACCGGGCACCCCGGGACGACAGGGCACCCCGGGATGACCGTGGGCCTCGCGGTGAGCGTGGCTTCGAGCAGCCTGACCTTCAGCAGCCCGCGTTCCAGGCGCCTGAGCTGCCCGAGGACGTTGTCGCGACCGACCTCGACAAGGAGGTTCGCGCTGAGCTGCTGAGCCTGTCCCGGGACACCGCCGACCTGGTTGCGCGGCACCTTGTGGCCGCCGGTCAGATCATTGACGAGGATTCCGAGCTGGCGCTTCAGCACGCTATCGCCGCGCGGCGGATGGCTTCGCGGATCGCTGTCGTGCGGGAGGCCGTCGGGCTTGCCGCGTACGCCGTGGGGGACTGGACCACCGCGATCGCTGAGCTGCGCACGTACCACCGGATGACGGGGCGGCAGACGCACCTGGCCGAGCTGGCCGACTGTGAGCGCGCCCTGGGCCGGCCGGAACGGGCGATTGATCTGTTCCGTGGTGCGGACAAGGACAGCCTCGACAAGGCGGGCGCGATCGAGCTGCTCATCGTGGCCGCCGGCGCCCGTGGTGACCTCGGTCAGCACGACGCTGCTGTGGCGATGTTGCAGGTTCGGGAGCTGACCGCTGACGAGGACGCCGAGTGGGCCGTCCGGCTGCGGTACGCCTACGCCGACGCGCTGCTGGCTGCCGGCCGGCGGGACGAGGCCCGGGAGTGGTTCGCTCGGGCTGCGGCTGCCGACGAGGACAACT
Source organism: Actinoplanes sp. NPDC051405 (assembly GCF_055586185.1). Lineage (NCBI taxonomy): Bacteria > Bacillati > Actinomycetota > Actinomycetes > Micromonosporales > Micromonosporaceae > Actinoplanes > Actinoplanes sp. NPDC051405. The sequence continues at coordinate 76,403 of NZ_JBVJIR010000030.1, read as the reverse complement.
TGACCGACGCGGCCGAGCGGCTGCTCGAGCTGGACGGCGTCACGATCGAGGGCGACGAGCCCGAGGACGACGACGACCAGCCCGTCGAGACCCCGGCCGCCGCGGCGGAGACGGACGCCGACGAAGCGGACGAGGAATACCGCGACGAGGCGTTCGCCGACGAGGACGACGAAGAGGACGACGGCGACGAGGACGAAGAGGACGACGACCTGATCGAGGACGTCGACGCCGGCATCGACGAACACCAGGTGGACGAAGACCAGGTCGACGAAGACCGGGTGACGGAGGCCAAGACCGCCGACACGGAGGCCGAGACCGCCGACCCGGAGGCCAAGACCGCCGACACGGAGGCCAAGACCGCCGACGCTGAGGTCACCGGCGAGGCAGCGGAGGCCAAGGAAGAGACGGCGGAGGGCAAGGCCGCCGCCGCCGAGCAGATCACCGGCGAGGCGACGGACGACAAGGACAAGGCGTGAGTCTGGTTGAGGCGTACGACCTGGTCATCTTTGACCTGGACGGCGTCATCTACCTGATCGACAAGCCGATCGACGGGGCGGCCGAGGCGGTCGAGCGACTGCGCTCGGCCGGCACGGCCATCGCGTACGCGACCAACAACGCGTCGCGGCGGGCCCCCGATGTCGCCGCGCTGCTCACCGGCATGGGTGTTTCCGCCACCGCCGACGAGGTGCTGACCTCGGCCGGCGCGGCGGCTGCCCTGCTGGCCCAGCGGCTGCCCGCCGGCGCCCCGGTGCTCGTTGTCGGGGCGGAGGCGTTGCGGGCCGAGGTTCGCGACGCCGGGCTGGTTCCGGTCGAGCGGTTCGAGGATGAGCCGGTGGCCGTCGTGCAGGGTTACGGGCCGGACGTCGGCTGGAAGGTGCTGGCCGAGGCTTCGCTCGCGGTCCGCGCCGGGGCGCTGTGGATGGCGACCAACACCGACCGCACCCTGCCGAGCCCGCGGGGCCCGCTGCCGGGTAACGGTTCGCTGGTGTCGGTGCTGCGGACCGCGCTGAACCGCGAACCCGATGTGGTCGTGGGCAAGCCGGCACCGGCGTTGTTCGAGACCGCGGCTTCGCTGTCGAAGTCGCAGCGGCCGCTCGCTGTCGGTGATCGGCTTGACACCGACATCGAGGGCGCGGTCGGTGCGGGCATGGACAGTCTGCTGGTGCTGACCGGTGTCAGCGGGCCCGCGGAGCTGCTCGCGGCCTCGCCGGAGCGGCGGCCGACGTTCGTGGCGGCGGACCTGTCCGGTCTGTTCGGTCCGGCGCCCGCGGCGCGGCTCGCTGCCGGCAGCGACGAGCTCGGCGGGTGGCGGCTGGTCGACGGCAAGCTCGACGGCTCGGGTGACCCGGTCGACGCGTTGCGGCTGCTGACCGGCTTCGTCTGGGACGGCGGCAAGGCGCAGGCCGGCTCGGACGCGGCCCGGGAGCTCTTCGCCGCCTGGGGTCTGTAACCGCTGCTCGGCAACTGTCGTTGATCCCCCGTGGGCACCACGCCTACGGGGGATTTCCGTGTCCGGGGCAGCCGGAGATAGTGGACTCCCAGAGTCCGACGGGAGTCGACAGTCAGTGGCTGCAAGCGCGCACAAGGACATGAATTCCCCGCGGCGGGGGCTGCTGATCTGGCTCTCCGGCGCCGACCCCGACACCCTCTCGCGGAGCCCCCGGGAGAAACGCAAATACTCCGGGCTGGGCGGCGTCGTGCTGACCACGGCGGCGATGGCCGGGCTCTCCGCGGGCTTCGCCCTGCACACCGGGGTACGGGCCCCGCTGGTCGTCTCCGTCGGAATCGGAGTCCTGTGGGCGCTGGCCATCGCCAACCTGGACCGCTGGCTGGTGGCCGCGGCGGGCCGGCGTGAGCTGTGGTGGCAGAACCTCGCGACGCTCGTACCGCGGATCTTGCTGGCGCTGGTCATCGGCGCCGTGGTCTCGACGCCGCTGGTGTTGTGGATCTTCCAGCGGGAGATCCAGGCCCAGCTCACCATCACCCAGCAGGTCGAACGCAACACCTATGAGCAGAAGCTGCGGTCCGACACGCGCTTCGCCGTCATCCCCGCGCTGCAGGCCGAGGTCACCAAGCTGCAGCAGGTCGCGGCCGGTTCGCTGGTGCAGGACCTGGTCGGCAAGGACCCGGACGTCAAGCGGGACCAGGCCGAGTACGACGCGCTGGAGAAGCGGTACAGCGAGGCGCGGGCCAAGGCGATCGCCGAGTTCGACGGCTCGGACGGCACCGGGCAGAAGGGTGGCGGGCCGGCGTACAAGACGAAGCTGCGGGCCGCCGGTGAGTTGCGGGCGCAGCGGGACGCCGCCAAGGCGAAGCTCGAACGGTCCCGGAGTGCCGCCGCGGAGCGCCAGGCGTCCACGAGCACCAAGGAACAGGCGACCGCGCAGGCCGAGCTGGCCACCAAGGAAGCGGAGCTGGCCCGGCTCAAGAGCCAGAAGCAGGCCGAGGAGGACCGCTACCTGATCGACAGCGGCAACGACCGCGGCCTGCTCGCCCAGCTGGAGGCGCTGAGCCAGATCACGGACAGCAACACCACGCTGAAGACCGCGTACCTGACGCTGCTGCTGTTCATCACCGCTATCGAGATCCTGCCGGTGCTGACCAAGTTCCTGCTCAACATCGGGCCGCCGACCGCGTACGACGAGATTCTGGCCACCGCGGAGAAGAGTGACGTGGAGGCGGCGCGGACGCGGATCGAGTTCGAGCGGGAGCAGGAACGTCAGGAGCTCGAGGCGCGGGCGTTGCGGCAGGAGCAGATCCGTAGGGAGACCGCCGGCCGGGAGACGCAGGTGGAGACCGAGATCCGGAAACGAGAGTTGGACCGGTGGCACGGCGAGGAGCTGCACCGGCTGAACGGCGCTCCTGCGACTGAGACGGCTACCCGCCGTACGCTGCGTTTTCCGGGACCGCGCCGGGTCAAGCCGGACCGGACCGGCTACAACGACTGGCCGGCGGACGAGTCGGCCACCCGGCCGGCGAACCCGGGGACGTCGGTGGCCGTGCCCGATCCGGAGGCCGAGGGCGGCACCGACGCCACGATGCCGAGGTGGCGTTTCAAGTAATCAGAAGGGGAGAGCCGGGCGGCTCTCCCCTTCTTCGTCTCAGCGGTTGAAGTACACGGTGGCGACCAGCGTACCGGCGGCTGATTCGTCGCGGGCATCCACGAGTTGGAACGGTACGTTCTCCAGATCCGGCACCTTTTTGAGAGCTTCCTCGAGGTTGTCCGCCCTGCTCAGTTCGCTGCCGTAGTCGACGAGCATGACCGCGGCCGGGACGGCGCCCGGTGGCCGCTTCCGGTAGAAGTCGTCGCGGAAAGCCTGCTCGTCGGTGCGGGCTCCGGGGACGCGCGGCGGCAGAGTGATCGTCGTCGGTGGCGGGGCAATGGTCCTCGTCAGCGCCGGTGCTGTCCGGGTCGGCTGCGGTGGCACGGGCGCGGCGCCGTCGGTACGGGTGGCGATGAACGCGCCGGCAGAGACGAGCACCGTGACGGCGACGACACTCCCGGCGAGATACACGGGCCCCCGGCCGGCCAACCGCTGACGCAGACCCGTGCCCTGTGGTCCCGGCGCGCGCGGGGAGATGGTTTTGAAACTGCCGGTGTCCTGGCCCCAGGTGAGCGGCTGGGTCGCCGGTGCCGGTCCGCTGGTGGCCAGCTTCAGCGCGGTGGCGACCTGGGACGAGGCGTTGTTGTCGTAGCCGATGACCCGGCAGCGCTGCACGAGGGAGCTGGTGCGCGGCGCTTCCGGATCGAGTTCCAGCAGCGCTTCGAGGGCGCCGTACATCATGCGCTGCAGCCGGGTCGAGCGGCCGCCCGCGAGCTGTTGCTGCACGGTGTCGAGCATGGTGTCGATCCACTGCTCGTCGCAGCGGCCCTGCAGGGCGGTACGCGTGAGGTCCCGCGCGAGCCGCTGCAGCACGTCCGGTTCCGTGCCGGCCCGCGGTGTCTCTATGGCCGACAGCCACAGCATCGTGCCCACGGCCTGGCTGGGCAGCGGCTGCAACTGTTTGGTCAGGGAGCCCAGGAACCGCAGCGGTTTGGCCGCCAGGAGCACCTCGTCGTGCGCGGCCTGGGTGTAGATCAGATGCTCGTTGAGCTCGCCGACGACGATGCCCGCGTCCGGGGGGAAGTACTCGCTGTCGGCCCGCGTGGTGAGGCCCAGCCGCTTGAGCCACGCGCGGGCGGCGACCCGGTCCTTGAGGTCGTACAGCACGCCGGACCGCGCGATCCAGCCTCCGGTGACCGACCGCAGGCGCTTGGGCTGCGGATAGGCGCTCAGCAGCAGGCCGGCCAGCCGCTCGTGCCAGGCCGTCAGCTCCGGCCGGTCCGCGGTGGGCAGACCCAGGATGTTGTCCGGCCGGTCGTCCTGCGCCCGGAGCACGCCGGTGAGCAGGGCCTGCTCCAGCGGCGCACCCAGCTCCTCCCGCAACACTTGGACCGCTTCCACCGGCTCCTTGCCGGCCCACTCCGTGACCAGCGGCAGGTGGCCCTCGGCCAGCCGCCGGCGACCGCCGGGCGTCTGCAGCATGGACGGCACGTCGTGCCACTCCGGTACGTGGTTGGCGTGGCCCAGCTCGACCAGCATCTCGTCGAGAGTGAGCTCGCCACGCAACAGATCGGGGTCGGGGCGCTTACCCGTCGCGGCATAGTGCACCAGGTACTCGAAGCCCCGCCGTACGGCAGCAGTGCCCAGCCTGGTCTTGATCTCCTGCTCGGTCACGGGGCCGCGGCGGAACCACTGGTCGACGCTGTCCGCCCGGTGCGGTTCCTGGCGGCGGAAGTCCGCCGGCCAGCCGCCGGCCACGACCCGCAGCTCGGGGGAGTCCGGGCGTTGCAGCATGCACGTCGACCAGGACCAGGTGCGCAGTTCGCGTTCGGGCAGCACGCGGAGAACCGCCGGGATGATCGCCGCGGTCTGCGCCGGGTCGCCGTCCACCGGGACGGCGGCCTGCCGGGTCACGATGCCGCCGAGCACCTGCATCACGACGGTCTGGAAGCGCTCGTCGTCCGGGAGCGCCGGCCGGTCCTCCGCGGTGAGCTCGGTGCCCGCGGTCCAGGCGTCCAGGGCCGGCATGCCCTCGGGCGCGAACGCGAAGCGGCAGGTGCCGGCGACCCCGAACGGCCCGCGGCGGCCCTGCACGACGAAGCACCACAGCCGACGGCCCTGCACGGCGACGCGGCGCAGGGTCCACACCGGATGGCCGACCGTCGAGCGGATGCCCTCGGGCGGCTGGCTCAGATCCGCCTGCAGCAGCCGCTCAGCCGCCGCCCAGTATTCGCGGGGCGCGGCCGGGCCCACGTCGTGCGGGCTGAAGCCCCGGCCGGTCAGGTCGGCCCACTGCACCACGATCATGCCGTCGGTCATCTACGAGCCCTCCCAAGAACGGCCAGCAGGAGTTGGGTCAGTGCGGCGGCGCGGTCGTCGACGCGGGGGAAACGGTCGCGGGGGTCGAGCGGCTTGAGCCGGATGTCGTCCACCGCGATCGGTACGGTGGCCAGCGGCGAGCACAAAAAGAACCGCAGGGTGATCCACGGTTCGCGGTGCATCCGGAACAGGGCGCTCTGCTGGCCGAGGCCGTACGCGAGCCCGCAGCCGACCGCCGACATGATCAGGTCCCGCAGCAGGATCAGGGCGCCGGAACCGGGCTGCAGGGCGCTGTCGAGATGCTCGTCGATCGAGGGGACCCGGACGTGCTGCGGCACCTCGCTGGTCATGTCCCCGCGCGGGATGCTGACCTCGTTGTCGGTGCCGACGTGCACCAGCTTCCAGAACTCCTCGGGCTGCGAGAAGTGGTCCAGCAGCCCGCGCGCCACCTGCACGGCGCGGCGCTGCCGTACGGCGGGCTCGGGGTTGTGCGCGCCCCAGATGTAGGTCAGCAGCTGGGTGGCGCCCGGGTCGGCGCCCGCGCCGCGCGACCAGCGGTCCATCGCGACGGACAGGTAGGTCGCCGTGCCGCGTTCGACCTCGCCGGGCGCGCCGATGTCGCGCAGGTCGAGGCCGGGCTTCTCCAGCGCCGCGCGGATCAGGTCGCACTTGCTGATCGCCACGAGCATCTGCAGCGGCCGGCCCTCGTTGGTCGCGAACAGCCCGTCGACCATGGTGATCTGCAACCCGATGTCGTCCTGGATGGACTCACGGTTGCCGCGCACGACGTCGGCGCCGGACGCCTTGACCGTGCCGGGCCGCAGGCTGCCGTCGAGCAGCAGCCGCTCCTCGGCGACCGACTCCGTCGCCATCCACTCGGGCGCGTTCGGGGCCACCGCCGGGTCGACCACCCAGAGCAGCGCGTCGAACGAGCGCAGCATCCCGGCCTCGCGGCGGTTGGTGCCGTGCTCGTCGAACAACTCACCGGGCAGGTCGGCCACCCCGGTCCAGGTGCGCCGGCCGGCACTGTCGGTGCGTACCACCAGCGGCTGGCGGAACTGCTTGCCCCACTGCTGGGCCCGGCGTTCGCCGTCGGCGACCGTACGCCGGACCAGCTCCTGGATCGCCGCGAGCGCGTCCCGCAGCTGGTCCTGGAGCATGCCGGCCGGGGTGGCCTGGCCGTCCGTACCGGTGGGCTGGATCGCCTCCCCGGTCTGCCGGGTGTCGTTGTACTTGCGGATCCGCGAGGTCAGCGGCAGTTCCTCCAGCGGGCTGAGCTTGCGCAGCCGGATCCGGCCCGGGTCGTCCTGGGCGTCCCACCGGGTCAGGTTGTCCAGGTTCTGCTTCAGCGTCCGGACCAGCAGGTAGGTCTTGCCGCTGGCCGGCGCGCCCATGGCCGCGACCATGTTCCACTCGTCGATGTTCTGACGGGCCTCGTCCGGCCGGCGAGCCGGACCGGCCCGGAAGACGGGCGTGGCATCGGGAAAGATGTGCCCGCCGCCGCAGAGCAGGTAGACGAAGTCGACCTCGTGCTCGTTGAAGGCCGGGTCCAGCGACTCCGCCGGGCGGTAGTTGCCGGCCAGCATCGTCACCCGCCACGGCATCCCGTTGCGGCCGTCGGGCGCGCCGACCTCGAGCCGGAACGACGGCGGCATCATGAACCGGCCGGTCTCCGGGTCCAGCGGCGGCTGGGCGGCGCCGAGCAGCTGCCGGCACACCGGGCAGGTGCTGCCGAAGCGGCTGGTCGGGTCCTCCGGCGGTGGGGGCGGCTTCGGCCAGCGCATCAGCCGGCCAGCCAGACGACCAGGAACGTCAGCACCGCAGTGCCGCTGCCCAGCACCAGGCCGACGGTGGCGCCCCAGCGGCTCCCGGTCCGCGCGGCCACCCCGAGGTAACCGGCGACACCGGCCTCGACCTCCACGAACGTCGGCTGCCCGGGGCCGGGTGCGGCGTCGATCCAGTCGCCGAACTTGTGGCCGTACCCGGCGAAGTGCTCGTCGGGCTGGCCGCACTGCCGGGCCACCCGTTGCCGCAACGCCTCACGCCATGAACGGTTCACGTCATCCCCCGCCCGCCAGAACACCCAGCGCCGCCCCGGCGACGACGCAACCGACAACCCAGATCGACAACCAGAGCGCGGCCCGGCGCAGTGCCACCGCTTGCGCCTGGCGGCCGATCGCGTCGTACGCCCGGTGCACCCGCTCGGGCCGCGTGGCCGGACCCTGCTGGGCGTACGCGCGGATCTGCTCGATGGCACCGGCGAACGCGTACACCAGGTCGGTACGGGTGCGCGCCGCGACCGGAGCCGGCTCGTCCGCGCAGCGCTGCTCGGCCGCGAACACCTCGGTCAGCCAGGACTGCGCCCACGGATGCGACGACTCGATGGCGATCTGCCCGCGCGGCCCGGTGCCGAACGGCTCGGCCAGCACGACGATCAACGGCTCCCAGCGGGGATCGGCCCAGTGCTCCCGCAGCGCCTTCAGCACCGCCTCCTCGCTGTCCGCCACGCGCTGCGACGGGTTGTCGGGGTCCGTGTGCAGCAGGGTGTGCTCCACCCAGTGCCGGCCGGCGAGCGCGCACAGCACCACGATCAGGAAACCGAAGCGGTCCTGGGCGTAGAGCAGGCCGGGCGTGAGGTTCCAGCCGCCGGCGGTGTCGTGCCGCATGCGGCGGATGCCGCCGTACTCGTAGAGCTCGGTGCCGCGCAGGACGGCCGGCGGCGGGTCGGCCTGGGTGGCGGCGTCCGTGTCGATCAGCACGTAACCGCTGCTGTCCTGGTTGGCGCACCAGCAGACGTTCTCCGGCTTGATGTCGCAGTGCGCCCACTTGAGCTGGTGCAGCTGGTCCAGGCCGGCGGCGAGCAGGCGGAAGTCGCCCAGGTGCTCGGTGCCGGGCCAGCGCCGTACCGGCTCCCAGCGCAACAGGTCGATCTGCGGGGAGACGGCCAGCAGGTAGAGGTCCGGGCGGGCGTCCTCACCGATCCACGACGGCAACCGGCGGTGCAGCTGCGCGACGATCTGATCGGACGGGGTGCCGAGCCGGGTGGTGACCGCGCCGGAGAGCTGTTCGAGCTGGCCGTCACCACGGACCACCTGCACCGGCACCACCGCCCAGGGCGGCTCGACCGGGGTACGGCGATCCGTACCCCCGAGGTAGCGGTTGGCCCGCTGCAACGCCGTCGCCTGCTCGTGCAGGTGCTGGCGCAGCGCCTCGGCGTCACCGAGGTCGGCGCAGCCGTAGATCTTCACGTGCCAGTCCGGCCAGCCGTCCCGCTCGTTGGACGCGGTGGTGAAGATGACCTGCGTGTGGATGCGCCGCAGCTGACCGGTCGCACCGCCCCCGATCGGCGGCACGTCGAAGTCGACGCTCTTGCGTTCCCGCCCGCTGGGCGGGGCGACGGTCAGCAGCACCTGCCACTGCGGCCCGCTGAGGTCGATTACCATCGCGGGTTCGTCCGGATCAGCCATGGCCGCCCTCCCAGGCGAGGTGGTAGTCGAGCAGGGTGGACGACGCGGTGCCGTCCGTGTAACCGATCGAGCCGGCCGGCCCGGCCTGGATCAGCCGGCCGTCCGGGTGCAGCGGGGTGCCGTCGATGGTGACCAGGTAGTCGGGCCGGATCCGGGACCGGGCGAACTCGACGCGGTGGCCGTCGTGGCGCAGGTACAGCAGCTCGCCGCGGGGCAGGAAGGTGGCGTACTCGGGCAGGCGTACCGAGGCGTCGGGCCCGGCGCGGCCGGTCCAGCGGCCCAGCGGCACCCAGCCCGGGGCGGAGGCCAGGTGGCAGACCCAGCGGAAGTCGGCCCCGTACCGCAGGGTCAGATGCGCGGTCGAGCGCGGGACCACCGGCTGCGGGTCGGTGGCGGTCAACGGCAGCGTCTGCTTCGGCGCCTGTTTCGGCGCGGGCAGGGCCGGTGGCTGGATGAGGAACTCGTGGCCCGGCTCGGGCAGTGCGGGGTCGACCGCGAAACCGACCGAGACCACCCGGGCCCGGGGCAGCTGCGCGCCGACGTGCTGGTGGACGATCCGGTGCACCTTGCCGCCGAACTCCCTGCTCATCGGGGCGCGGGTCAGCACGGACACCGAGATCCGCAACGAGCCCGGGTCCAGGCCGCCCGCGTTGACGATCGTGCAGTAGCGCCCGATCGCGCGCCGGAAGGCATCGAGGACAGCCCGTTCGAAGCGGGGGTCGGCCGTACTCATCGGGTCTCTCCGATCGCTGTGCCCATCGCCGCGGCGAGCTGCCGGGCCCGCACGCCGCCCCCGGCGTCGTCGCCCGCCTCCACGACGACCGCGTAACCGAGGGGACCGCGGGGGGTGTCCAGGAACCCGCCGGCCCACGAGTTGTGACCTGGGAAAACGCCGGTGTTGCCGCGGGCCAGCGCCGTCCGCAGCTGCCGGCTCGTCTCCGCGCTGAGCGCCTGTTCCGGCTCGGCGGTGGCCACCGGCGTGGTGCGGCCGGTGGCCGGATCGGTGACGCTGCTGATCAGCCGCGGATGCACGGCCCGGCCGCCGTTGGCGACCGCGGCCATGACCGCCGCCAGGGCCAGCGGGGTACCGGCCAGCTGCTCCGACTCCCCGGCGTACGCGTCCAGCCCGTCCACTGTGGGCACGCAGGAGGCGGCCGTGCCGACGAGACGACCGGCCGGCCACGGATCGTTCGCGGGGCAGTCGCCGGTCTGGAGCCCGAACCGTTGCGCCTGGGCGGCGACCGCGGGCCAGCCCAGACGGCCCGCGAGCTCGACGAACATGGTGTGGCAGGAGGCGGTGAGGGCGTCGGGCACCTCCGTACCCGGGCAGTCGTCTCCGGCCGGCGGCTCGCCGGCCCGGTCGCTGTCCAGGTAGGCCGCGGCCACCACCACGTCGAACGCCGAACCCAGCCCGTAGCGGCGGCCGAAGCCCCGGTTGACCTGCGCGTCCGCATCAGCGACGGGAGCCGGTCGCGGGGCGTGCGACCAGCGCCAGCACGCGTCCTGGCCGATGTCGTCCCGGCTGCGCCGCGGGCACCACGGATCGGGCCGGCCGTCCGCGAGCCGCCCCTCCGGATCCGGACGCACGTAGTAGTTGTGCGCCGCGGCGAACTTCCCGGCGGCCGCCGCCCCGGCGCGGGGAGGCTTGACCTTCGTGGCCGCGACCGGAGTGCTGGCGCTGACGAGCACGTCGCCGGTGTTCGCCTCCAGCACGACGATGCCGGCCGGGGTGCCATCGCGCAGTGCCTGGGCGGCGGCGTGCTGCAACCCGGGGTCGAGCGTGAGCCGGACCTGGCCGTCGACGCGGCCGCCGGCCGGTGGGGGCAGCAGGCGGTCCCCGAGGCCGGGTCCGGCGGTGCCGGAGATCACGGCGGGATAGCTGCGTTCCACGATTCCCGGTGGGCCGCCGGCGATGCGGATCAGACCGGTCAGATCCGCCGGGGCCAGCCCGGCCGGCCGGCTCGCGGGCGCCGGCTGCCAGCCGTCGCCGGTGCGGTCCAGGACAAAACCGGGCCGGTCGCCGAAGCGCAGCTCGACCCGGGTGCGGGCCTGGGCGATGAGGTCGGTCGAGCAGGCGGTGGGGTCGGGCGCCGGCGCGGTGAGTCCGGCGCGATCAGCGGTACGGGCTGGGCACGTGACCCGATGCGGGTCGTAGACGGTGGGCAGTTGCAGACCGGCGAGCCGTGGCGCCGAGTACGGCACCAGGGTCAGACCCGCCACGACGGCGACCATCGCCCCGACCGTGACGAGCGACGTGCCGACGCGGGCCGGCTCGGCGGGCTCTGTCCCGGCTCCCGCTGCGGCTCCGGCCAGGGCGCCCGGTCCGGCTCCCGCCCGGGCTCCGGGCCAGGCTCCCGCCCGGGCTCCGGATCCGGCTCCCGTCCAGGCTCCAGCCCAGGCTCCGGGTCCGGCTGCCGCCTGGGATCCCGGTCCGGCTCCGGCTCCGGGTGCTGGCCGGGTTCGAGTTGCCGGGTTGGTCGTTCGCGGTGCCCGGTTGGCTGAGGTGCGGGCGGCCAGCAGGGTCAGGATGATGCCGAGCGCGACCGTCAACGTCGACTGCCCGCCGCGGGACAGGAACGGTGCCGGGATGCCGGTGTGCGGCACCAGGTTGGCGGTCGCGGCGAGGACGAACAGGAACTGCCCGACGATCATCGCGCCCAGCCCGGCGCCGAAGAGCATGGCCACCGGCGGGCGTTCGTAGCCGGGCGGGGGCGCGTTGGCCCGTACGAGTCCGGCGCCGAGCAGGACCACCAGCAGCCCGACGGCGATGACGACCAGCCCGCCGAGTTTGTTCCAGACCACAGCCAGCACGAAGTCGGTGGTCCCGGCGGTGACCGCCCCGGCGGCCGTGTCGCGCAGCCCGCGCCCCCAGAGCCCGCCGTCGGCGGTGGCCGCGATCGCCCGCGCGACCTGTGACCGCTCACTCTCCACATCGGCGGCCAGCGACCGCCGGCAGGGCACCTGACCGGCCGGGACCGCCGGGCCGGACTCCGTGCGCACGTCGACGGCCATGCAGGGCGCGTCCCAGCGGAAGACCCAGGGATCGTTCCAGACCCGGCCCCGCTCCCCGACATAGTCGGTGCTGAAGAGGCTCACGGCCCCGACGATGAAAAGCACGGCAAGAGCAATGAAGATCCGGTACGCGGACAGCATCCGTACCGCCCACCCGGCCCGGCCGGGGTCCCCGCCCCGGTCCTGCTCCACGTTGCGCCGGGTGGCGGCCCAGGTCACCCCGGTCGTCATCAGCGCGGCGGGCACCACGGTGCCGAAGTCATGCCGCAACCCGCTGGCCACGGCGACCAGTCCGAACAGAGCGAGAGGCAAACCGAGGAAACGACCGGCGCGATACAGCGCGCGCAAGGTGGAGCCCCGCCACACGCTGCCGGCGCCGTCGCGGATGTCCCGCCAGGTGTCGAGGACACTGACGGCCCGGAACCGGAAACTGTCCCGGGCCACCACGAAGGCCAGGGCGGCGAGCAGGAGGAGTTTCCCGTACTCGGGGGTGGCGACCGGCCCGGCAGTGAGCGCGACCGATCCGGAGCCGAAGAACAGCGGCAGGACGAACGGCAGGAGAACGATGCCGGCGAGCGCCGCGGACAGGCCGGCGGAGTGGATGTGCTCCAGACTGTCCGTGCGGGTGGTCCAGTCGACGGCCCGGCGTATCCGCTGAGCTCTGCTGCCGGCGGACCGGCTCAGCCAGGCGACAACTCCCAGCACGACGGCGATCCCGAGCGCCGGCTGACCCAGCGCCGACCAGGCCTGGCGCAGAGCGTCGGGAGCGAAACCGCTGGCGAACGTGCCGTCCGGGTCAAGAACAACGGCGAGCCGGACCACGAGCAGCGCGCCGAACTCCAGCAGCAGCGTCGAGACGACAAGCACGGCCAGCAGCGGCCCGGGCACGCTGAAGACCCGGCCGTCGTCGGACAGCCGCCCGCCCATCCGCAGCCCGGCGTGCCCGAGCGCGGCAACGGCGGCGACCACGGCCCCGACCCAGAACGGGTACGGCGCACCGGCCAGCAGAAACGGCAGGGCGACGAGGACGTGCGGACCGAAGAGGGCGAGCGCCGGCCAGTCCCGCAGTCCCCGGCCCCGGACGACCTCGGGCCGCACCATCCACCGGCCGGCGCCGGCAACGCCCCAGAGAAGACCGGAAAGAACAGCCAGGGTGCCGAGAGCCGGCCCGGTGACAAGATCCACGATGACGATGTGCCGACACCTCCGCCCCGGGTATCTCAGCTCAGCGGGAATTCCCTCCGGAACCGTGCGGACGACGCAGCCGGGGATACAAAAGGTAAGCCAGCGGCGGCCGATCACGTAAACGGCCGAATGGCCCGGGGTGCGCCCGGAAGAGTGATGAGCCACGACCGGGGTAAGCGGAAAGGCCGGAGCGGGTGGGTCGTGGATGGTGGTAGGCGATGGGCCTTACGGCTGTTGCCTGGCACGGGATCGGCGGCGCGGGGCAGGTCGGGTGGGTGGATGAGGCCGGCTCGGGTGGCTAATGAGAGAACCGCTCCGGGATCGTGGTCCGGAAAGGATTCCGGTGAGCTTCACCCGGGTGGATGACGGCCATTCGGTGGGTCCGGAGCGGCGGAATCCCGGCGATAATGCGTGCCGCGGCTTGCGCTATCCGAAATGCGTCGCGCATTCATATCGAGCCGCCCGCGCCGGCTCCTGCGCGGTCAGTCGACCAGGCCGGACTGGTAGGCGAAGACCACCAGCTGGGCCCGGTCGCGGGCGGTCAGTTTGACCATGGCCCGGCTGACGTGGGTCCGGGCTGTTGCCGGGCTCAGGACCAGGCGGGCCGCTATCTCTTCGTTGCTCAGGCCTTCGCCGACCAGGCTGACGACTTCGCGTTCGCGGTCGGTGAGGGCGTCGAGGCGGGGGTGCGGGCGCAGCACGCGGGTCGGCCGGGAGGCGAACTCGCGGACGACCCGCCGGGTCACCGACGGCGACAGCAGGGCCTCGCCGGCGGCCACCAGGCGGATCGCGCGGACGAGTTCGGCCGGCTTGGTGTCCTTGATGAGGAAGCCGCTCGCCCCGTGGCGCAGGGCGTCGAAGACGTAGGCGTCGATCTCGAAGGTGGTCAGGACGATCACGCGGGTGCCGGTCAGCGCGGGGTCGGCGGCGATGCGGCGGGTGGCTTCGATGCCGTCGATGCCGGGCATGCGGACGTCCATCAGGACCACGTCCGGGCGGTGCGTTCTGGTCTGCTCGACCGCGGCGAGCCCGTCTGCTGCCTCGCCCGCCACGAGCATGTCGTCCTCGCTGGTCAGCAGGGTGTGCAGGCCCAGCCGGACGAGATCCTGGTCGTCGGCGATGACCACGCTGATCGTCCGGCCGGTGGTCATCGGCGTACCGGGAGGGTCGCGGTCACGGCGAAGCCGCCTTCCGGGCGGGGGCCGGCGGTCAGTGAGCCGCCGAGGGCTGACACGCGTTCCTTCATGCCGGCCAGGCCGTGCCCGTCGCGGGCCGGGCGGGGCGGGCCTGCCCGGCCGGTGTCGCTGATCGCGACGGTCAGGTCGTCGCCGGTCAGGGCGACGCGGACCGAGGCGGTGGCCGTGCCCGCGTGGCGCAGGACGTTGGTCAGTGACTCCTGCACGATCCGGTACGCCGCCAGGTCGACCGCCGCGGGCAGCGAACCCAGCGGTCCGGCCACGTCGACCGCCACCGGGACGCCCACGGCGCGGGTGCGGTCCACGAGCTCGTCCAGGCGGGCCAGGCCCGGGGCGGGGGACCGGTCGTCGGGATCGTCGCCCCGGCGGACCGCGCCCAGGGTGGCGCGCAGCTCGTCGAGGGATTCGCGGCTGGTGCGGCTGATCGCCGCCAGCGCCGCCTCCGCCTGCTCCGGTTGTTTCGGCAGCACGTGCAGGGCGATGTCGGCCTGCATCATGATCGCGGCCAGGCCGTGTCCGACCACGTCGTGCACCTCCTGGGCCACTCGCAGGCGTTCGGCGTCCGCCTGGCGGCGGGCCTCGTCGCGGCGGTTCTGCAGGACCTGCTCGCGTCCCACGCGTACGGTCACGCCGATCGCCAGCGGGCCGGCCACCCAGGCGACCTGCGGGGCGACGGCCTCCATGCCGAGTCCGTCGCCGGCAAGTCCGGCGATGATCAGCAGGCCGAGGGCGCCGGCCGCGGCGATGGCTGCCCGGCTGAGCGGTCGGTGGGCCGCGACCGTGTAGACGGCGATGGCCAGGCTCAGCAGGATCGGCCCGTACGGGTAGCCGCCCAGCAGATAGAGCGACACGGTCACCGTGGTGACGGCCAGGACTGTCACCGGCAGCAGGCGCCGGGCCGCGAGCACCACGGCCGCGGTGACCACCAGGGCGTACGCCCAGCCGGAGATGGACGGGATGCCCTGGTTGCGGCCCGCGGGCGCGGTGCCGACCAGGCCGATCGCCAGCAGGACCAGCGCGAGCAGCCCATCGGTCAGGTATCCGCGTGCCCGTCTCATGACGCTCACAGGATGTCACGGCGACGCAGCAGCGCGCCGCCCGCCGCCGCGAACACCAGCAGATATGCTCCCACGATCAGCGCGGCCTGGCCGCCCCCGACCAGCGCCTCGACGCCGGGGGTGTCCCCGCCCGCGCCGAGGGCCGCGACCAGCGAGCCCGCGTTCGGGCCGGGCAGCGCCTTCTGCAGCTGCGCCACCCAGTCGAGCAGGGGCGCGGCGATCAGCGCCAGCAGGTTCTGCACGGCGAGCAGCCACACCAGGCCCAGGCCGACCGGCAGGGCGACGCCGCGCAGGGCGATGCCCAGCAGCGCGCCGAGGACCGTCCACATCGCCGCGATCAACCAGCCCGCGGCGATCCCGGCGAGCAGGTCACCGGCGCCCGGCCAGGCGATCGCCCTGCCCTCGGCGAGTGCGACAGCGACGCTCGCCACCGCGCCGGCGGCGAAGACGGCGAGCACGCCGACGAGCGCTGCCAGGCCGAGCGTGACCAGCTTGGCGGCGTAGACGCGCAGGCGGACCGGGTCCTGGGTGAGGACTGTCTTCCAGGTGCCCCAGGCGTACTCGCTGCCGACCGCGAGCACGCCGAGGATCAGCATCAGCGCCCCGAGGAACACCGGCAGGCCACCGATGGAGTTGCCGACCAGCTGATCCGGCAGCAACGCGGCCAGGCCTCGGTCCGCGCGCGGACCGCCCGTGCCGCCCGCGTAGCCGGCATACGGAATCAGATAAGTGAAGGTCAGGCTCAGACCGAGCGCGATCGCCAGCAACGCCCGGATCGCCGGGCGACGCACCAGCTTGATCGTCTCGGCCCGGATGTCCTCACGCACGACTCGCTCCCGAGGTCAGGGCCAGGAAGGCGTCCTCGAGGCTGCGCTCGTCGGCGCGCAGCTCGCTGACCGCTATGCCCGCGCCGACGAGGGCGGCGTTCACCTCGGCAGCGCGCTCCGGGGACACGGTGAGCCGCAGCGCGCCGTCGGTGACCTGGACGGCATGCCCACCGAGCAGGCTCCGGGCCTGCGCCGCGGCGGCCTCCAGCGGCTCGGCGACCAGCCGCAGGCCCGGCTCGCCGCGCAACTCGGCGACCGTGCTCTCAGCCACCAGCCGGCCGCCCGCGATGACGCCCACCCGATCGCACAGCTCCTGCACCTCGGTCATCAAGTGACTCGACAACAGCACCGTGCAGCCGGCTGCGCCGAGGCGGCGCACCAGCAGGCGCATGTCCGCCATGCCGGCCGGATCCAGGCCGTTGGTCGGCTCGTCCAGCACGACCAGCCGCGGATCCTTGAGCAGGGCGGCGGCCACCCCCAGGCGTTGTTTCATGCCGAGTGAGTAGGTGGCATAGCGGTCGCCGGCCCGGCCGGTCAGCTCGACCTGGTCGAGCACTGCCGCGACCCGGCCGGGCCCGACGCCGGCGTGGCGGGCCATGACGCGCAGATTGTCGCGGCCGCTCAGGTACGGGTAGAAGCCCGGCCCCTCGATGAGCGCACCGACCCCGTCGAGCCGCCCCGGAGCCCGGCCGAACAGACGCACCTCACCGGAGCTGGGCCGGATCAACCCGAGCAGCATGCGCAGTGTGGTGGTCTTACCGGCCCCGTTGGGACCGAGAAAGCCGTAGACCTCGCCGGCCTCGACCCGCAGATCCAGACGGTCGACGGCGGTCAGCGTGCCGTAGCGCTTCGTGAGTCGCCGAGCCTCGACGGGTGCTGTCATGAGCCCATCGTTGCCAACCGCAGGACCGCGCGCGTCCGTCCAGAGGCGTCACTTCTCGTACGCCTCAGGTCGTACGAGAAGGCCTAGAGCAGCTTGCGCAGCTTGAGCAGATCGAAGGGGTTGGCCTTGATCGACACCTGCCGGGAGGCGATCGCCCGGGTGACGTCGAGCCGGCCCGCGACCAGCGCGATCAGGTCGTCGCTGGCCGCGATCAGGGCGATCTTGGCCTTCGGGTCGTCGCCGTCGGCGATGTCGACCAGGCGGCCGCCGGCCAGGCGCGCGTGGAAGGCGGTGTCCAGGTCGCTCACCCGGCAGGCGAGCGTGCGGTCCAGGTCGAGCTTGCCGCGGGTCTCGGCGTTCGCCTCCAGCCGGGCGGCGAGATCGTGCAACGCCTGCCGGCACTCGTCCACGCTGGCCAATTCCGGACCTCCTCCACGACACCACGTTCGACGCTCCGCACGGTACCGCAATGCACCTGCGGGTACGCCCGGTAGCGTTGCACCAGCACACGTGTGGCGCGAGCCGGAGGGGAGCAACATGCAGGACGCATGGCGGGCGTATCTGGAGATGGCGCTCGGACTGACCGAGGCACCGCGCAAGCGGGCGCAGCAGGTGGCCGGCGAGCTCGTGAACCGTGGCGGCGCGACCGCCGCGCAGTTGCAGGGCCTGGTCGAGGATCTGATGTCGACCGGCCTGGCCAACCGCGAGGCGCTGACGAACATCGTGCGCTTCGAGGTGGACCGGGCGCTCGGCCTGGTCGGCCTGGCGACGGCCGACGAGGTGTCCGACCTCAACACCCGGGTCCGCGACCTGGAACGTCAGCTGCGCCTGGCGCAGGCGCGCGCCGGCACGGAGGGCGATGCGGGAACGGCTGCCGCTGACGTGACGCTGGCCGAGCCGGGTCCGGCCGAGGTCGTGCCGCCGGCCAAGAAGGCTGTGGCGAAGAAGGCCGTGGCGCGCAAGGCGGTCAAGGCGACCCCGAACGCGATGCCGGCCGCCGCCGTACCCACGAGGCCCGCCGCGGCGACGCCGGGGCCCAAGGCCGCGAAGGCTGCCCCGCCGGCGAGCAACGGCACTGCCCCGGCCCAGCCGGCTCCGGTGAAGGCTGCGACGCCCGGGGCCGCCCCGGTCAAGGGCGCACCGCCGAAGCCCGCGCCCAGCAAGGCGGGTCCGGCCAAGGCAGGCCCGAGTAAGGCCGTCCCGAGTAAGGCGAGTCCCGCCAAGACCGGCCCGGCCAAGGCAGGTCCGGCCAGGACCGCTCCGGCGAAGGCCGCAGGTGGCCCGGCGAAGGCAGCTGCTCCGGCCGCGACCACCGGTCCGGCGAAGGCAGCTGCTCCGGCCGCGACCACCGGTCCGGCGAAGGCTGCCAGAGCGGCGAAGGCCGCAGCCGCGGAACCGGCGACCCCGGCGGGAACCGCGGCAGCGCCGACCGCGCCGGTGAAGGAGGCCGCCGCGGCGACCGAGCTGCCGCCGACGACCGCGAAGAAGGCAACGGCCAACGAGGCCGCCGCCGCTACCGAGCTCCCGCCGACCACGGCCGCGAAGAAGACAGCCGCCAAGAAGACCGCGGCGAAGAAGACCGCCCCGGCCGCCGGTGAGCCGGCTGCCACCCAGAGCACCCCGGCCAAGAAGGCCGCCAAGAAGACGACCAACCCCGCCACGCCGGAGGCCACGCCGTGACGTACCCGAATCAGGCTCCTCGTCCGGGCCCGCCAGCCGGTGGATTCCGTCCGGGCCCGCCTCCCGGTGGTTTCCGCCCGAGTCCGCCGCCGCAGGGTGCCGGGCAGTCCGGAGAGCCGACCGCGCGGACGGACCCGGAGTACCGCCGGGACGCCACGGGCGGCACCGGTCACCCCGCCGTCGACGCCGTGCTGCAGTCGCTGGCCAACGCGGCCACGCTCGCCCCCGGCGACCAGATCGCCGAGTACGAGGCCGCGCACCAGGTGCTGCAGGAGACCCTGGCCAGCATCGACCGCTGATCCCCGTACCGGAGAAAAGGTTTTCATGGCCCGCCGTGCGCGTCTCGACGCCGAGCTCGTCCGCCGTAAGCTCGCCCGTTCCCGTGACCAGGCGGCCGCGCTCGTCGCGGCCGGCCGGGTGCAGGTGCGCGGCACCGTGGCGCAGAAGGTCGCCACCATGATCGACCCGGCCGATCCGGTTGTGGTCACCGGCGACGACCCGGCCACCGAGTACGTCTCCCGGGGCAGTCACAAGCTGGCCGGGGCGCTGGCCGCCTTCACCGGGCTCGCCGTCGAGGGCCGCCGCTGTCTCGACGCCGGCGCCTCCACCGGCGGCTTCACCGACGTGCTGCTGCGGCGGGGCGCCGGGCACGTGTACGCCGTGGACGTCGGCTACGGGCAGCTCGCCTGGCCGTTGCGTACCGATGAGCGCGTGACCGTGATGGAACGCACGAATGTGCGTACCTTGACGCCCGACGTGCTCGGCGGCCCGGTCGATCTCACCGTCGCCGATCTTTCCTTCATCTCCCTGCGGCTCGTGCTGCCCGCGCTCGCCGCCTGCACCGGCATCGACGGTGATCTCGCGCTGATGGTCAAGCCGCAGTTCGAGGTCGGCAAGGAGCGGGTCGGCTCCGGCGGGGTCGTCCGTGATCCGCTGCTGCGGGCCGAGGCCGTCCTCGATGTCGCCGCCACCGGCGCTCAGCTGGGGCTCGGCGTCGCCGGGGTGGCCGCGAGCCCGCTGCCCGGCCCGAGCGGCAACGTGGAGTTCTTCCTGTGGTTCCGCCGGGACGCCCCGCCGGCCGACGAGGCCCGCGTGCACGCCGTGGTCGCCGCCGGCCCGTCCGGCGCGGTAGCCTCCGCCGGGCCGGCATCGACGCCGGTTTCGCCCCTGATGGAGGATTCGTGACGCGGTCCGCCTTGCTGGTCACCCACACCGGCCGCCGGCAGAGCACCCAGCATGCCCAGACCGTCGCCCGCGACCTGGTCGCGGCCGGTTTCGAGGTACGGGTGATCGCCCAGGAGGTCGCCGACCTGGAGTTGCCGCCCGGCGTCACGCCGGTCGACGACCCCACGGCGGCCGAGGGTGTGGAGATCGTCTTCGCGCTCGGCGGTGACGGCACCCTCCTGCGCGCCGCCGAGCTCGCCCGGCCGGCCAAGGCGCCGCTGCTGGGCATCAACCTCGGCAAGGTCGGCTTCCTGGCCGAGGCCGAGCTGAACAACATCGACCAGACCGTGCGCGAGATCGTCGCCGGCGACTACACGGTGGACGAACGCCTCACCCTGGACGTCCGGGCGGAGTACGACGGCCGGCTCATCGCCGACTCGTGGGCGCTCAACGAGGTCAGCGTCGAGAAGGGCCAGCGGGCGCAGATGCTCGAGCTGCTCGTCGACGTGGACGGGCGGCCGCTGTCCCGGTACGGCTGCGACGGTGTCGTGTGCGCCACACCGACCGGCTCCACGGCGTACGCGTTCTCGGCCGGCGGCCCGGTCGTGTGGCCCGAGGTCGAGGCCCTGCTGCTCGTGCCGATAAGCGCGCACGCCCTGTTCAGCAAGCCCATCGTCACCGCTCCCACCTCGACATTCGTGATCACCGTGGATCCGTACACGTCGTTCGCGGTGCTCTGTTGCGACGGCCGGCGTACGTGGGACCTGCCGCCGGGTGCGCAGGTCACGGTGCGGCGCGGGGAGCTGCCCGTCCGCCTCGTCCGGCTCAATCCGCGCCCGTTCACCGACACCCTGGTGGCGAAGTTCGCCCTGCCGGTCGACGGCTGGCGCGGCAACCGCCGCTGACGGCTGACCGGGCTCGGTGGGCAATTGTCGGTGGGCACCGATACTGTTCGCCCTGTGCTGGAGGAACTGCGCATCACCGGGCTCGGCGTCATCGACGACACGACCTTGAGGCTGACTACGGGCATGAATGCCATCACCGGTGAGACCGGTGCCGGCAAGACGATGGTGGTGACCGGTCTCGGGCTGCTGTTCGGCGGCCGCGCCGACGCCGGGCGGGTCCGCGCGGATCCGGGCCGGGCGGTGGTCGAGGGCCGGTTGCGCCTTGCCGGGACGCTCGGCGACGCGGTGCAGACCCGCATCACCGACGCCGGTGGCGAGATGGACGACGACGGCTCGGTGCTGCTCAGCCGCACGGTGACCATCGAGGGCCGGTCGCGGGCGCACGTCGGCGGCCGCAGCATGCCGGTGGCGATGCTCAGCGAGGTCGGCGAGCAGGTCGTCGCCGTGCACGGGCAGTCCGACCAGCTGCGCCTGCTGCGCCCGTCCGAGCAGCGGGCCGCGCTGGACCGCTTCGCCGGCCCCGAGCACGAGAAGCTGCTGGACAGCTACCGCGAGGCGTTCACCCGCTGGCGGGCCGTGGTCGAGGATCTGGCCGACCGCCGCCGCCACGCCCGCGAGCGCAACCAGGAGGCCGACCTGCTGACCCTGGGTCTCGACGAGATCAGCCGGGTCGACCCGCAGCCCGGCGAGGACGACGACCTGCGGGCCGAAGTGCAGCGCCTGGAGCACGCCGAGGGCCTGCGCACGGCGGCCGCGATCGCTGCCCAGGCGCTGGCCGGTGGCGTGGAGGACACGGAGGAGACCCCGGACGCGACGCTGCTGCTGGGCACCGCCCGGCGCACGCTGGAGGCGCAGGCCGGCGTCGACCCGGCGCTCGGCGAGCTGGCCGCCCGGGTCGAGGAGGCCGCCACCCTGGTCGGCGACGTCTCCGCGGAGCTGTCGGCCTACCTGAGCTCGCTGGACGCGGACCCGGCCCGGCTCGAGGTCATCTACGAGCGGCGGGCCGCGCTGCGCGCGCTGACCCGTAAGTACGCCGACGACGTCGAGGGCGTCATCGCCTGGGCCGAGAACGCCCGCACCCGGCTCGCCGCGCTGGACAGCTCCGACGAGCTGCTGGAGGAGCTCGACAAGGAGCGCCTGCGGCTCGCCGCCACCGTCGGTGAGCTGGCCGCCCGGCTGACCGCCGCCCGGATCGAGGCCGCCGGCCGCTTCTCCGACCAGGTCAGCGTCGAGCTGGCCGGGCTGGCCATGCCGCACGCCCGGGTCGAGATCGTCGTGCAGCCGCGGGCCGGCGGGCGCGACGAGCCCACCGTCCCGGTCGACGGGACCGAGGTGGCCGTCGGGCCGGACGGTGGCGACGAGATCGAGCTGCGGCTCATCGCGCATCCCGGCGCACCCGCGCTGCCCCTGCAGAAGGGCGCCTCGGGCGGTGAGCTCTCCCGGGTCATGCTGGCCATAGAGGTGGTGTTCGCCGGTGCCGGCGGCCCGCCCACGCTGGTCTTCGACGAGGTCGACGCGGGGGTCGGCGGTCAGGCCGCGGTGGAGATCGGCCGCCGGCTGGCCCGGCTGGCGCGCACCCATCAGGTGCTGGTCGTGACCCACCTGCCGCAGGTGGCCGCCTTCGCCGACCGGCATCTCGTGGTCGCCAAGGACACCGGCGGGGCGATCACCACCAGCGGCGTGCGGATCGTCGAGGAGACCGAACGGGCCCGCGAGCTGGCCCGGATGCTGGCCGGCCTGCCCGACTCCGACCTGGGTATCGCCCACGCCGAGGAGCTGCTGGCCGTCGCCGACAAGGAGAAGCGCGCCTGACCTGGGGTCCGGCCGGCTGGGCAATTCATACCTTTTGTCGGTGACGTTGTGCATGTCGCGTGCGGCCGAGGTGAAACGGCGTGTCAGGATGGCCGGGATGCGACTTCCCACCTTGCGCCGGACCCGGAGCGTCGAACCGGGAGCGTTCTCCGGCACCGCCCGACTGGATCGCCGGACCAAGCGCCTGGTCGGACGGCTGCGCCCCGGTGACATCGCCGTGATCGACCACGTCGACATCGACCGCGTCGCGGCCGACTCGCTGGTCGCCGTCGGCGTCGCGGCGGTGCTCAACGTCAAGCCCTCGATCTCCGGCCGCTACCCGAACCTGGGGCCCGAGGTGCTGATCCAGGCCGGCATCGTGCTCATCGACGACCTCGGCGAAGAGGTATTCGACCGGATCAGTGAGGGCGACGTCGTCAGTATCGAGGACGACACCGTGCTGCTCGACGGCGAGCCGATCGCCACCGGCATCCGGCAGGACACCCAGACCGTCGCCGCCGCCATGGCCGACGCCCGTGAGGGCCTGTCCGTGCAGCTCGAGGCCTTCGCCGCGAACACCATGGACTACCTCAAGCAGGAGCGCGACCTGCTGCTCGACGGGGTCGGCGTGCCGGACGTGCAGACCCAGATCGCCGGCCGGCACGTGCTCATCGTGGTCCGCGGGTACGACTACAAGGCCGACCTGGACGTGCTGCGGCCCTACATCCGCGAGTTCAAGCCGGTGCTCATCGGCGTCGACGGCGGCGCGGACGCGCTGGTCGAGACCGGCTACACGCCCGACATCATCATCGGCGACATGGACTCGGTCACCGACGACGTGCTGCGCTGCGGCGCCGAGGTGATCGTGCACGCGTACCCGGACGGCCGCGCTCCCGGCCTGGACCGGGTGCACGGGCTCGGCGTGCCCGCGGTGACCTTCCCGGCCGCCGCCACCAGCGAGGATCTCGCCATGCTGCTGGCCGACGACAAGGGCGCCACGCTGATCGTCGCTGTCGGCACCCACGCCAACCTGGTCGAGTTCCTCGACAAGGGCCGCGGCGGCATGGCCTCGACGTTCCTGACCCGGCTCAAGGTCGGTGGCAAACTGGTCGACGCCAAGGGCGTGAGCCGGCTCTACAAGCAGAACATCTCCGGGTCTTCGCTGGTGCTGCTCGTGCTCTCGGCGATCGCGGCGATGGCCTCGGCGGTCACGGTCTCCACGGTCGGCAAGGCCTATCTCTCCGTGATGTCCGAGTGGTGGGACAATCTCGTCTTCCAGTTAGGACAGCTCTTCTAATCCGCGAGTGACCAAGAGGCTTTGGCGTGATCAACTTCCGGTACCACGTGGTGTCGCTCACCGCGGTCTTCCTCGCCCTGGCGATCGGGCTGGTGGTCGGCACCGCCGCGCTCAACGGGCCGGTGGTCGACACGCTCAAGGACCGCGTCGACGCCCTCAGCAACGACAACACCAACTACCGTGAGCAGGCGAATCAGTACCGTAAGGAACTGAACAGCACCCAGGACTTCGCCACCCAGGTCTCGCCCGCGCTGCTCAACGGCAAGCTCACCGGCCGCAAGATCCTCGTGGTGGTCCTGCCCGGCGGTCAGGACTACGCCGAGGGCACCATCGCGATGCTCAAGGTCGCGGGGGCCGCGATCACCGGTACGGTCACCGTGCAGGACAAGTTCTTCGAGCCGGCGAACGCGTTCGAGCTGCTGGACCTGGCCGACAAGGCGTCGCAGCCGACCGTGCCCGCCGAGGGGCTCCCGCTCAACAGCGACGGTGTCGAGACGTCCAGCGCACTGCTCGCCGTCGCCCTGCTGCAGAAGCCGCTGGCAGTGACGCCCGGTGACCTCACCGCCGTGCTGACCGCCTACACCGAACCCGGCTACCTCAACGTCTCCGACGACATCGTGCCCGGCGCCGAGGCCACCGTGGTGGTCTCCGGGCTGCCGCCGGTCGACCGGGACGCCGCCAAGAAGAATCAGAACGCGGTCACCCTGGCCAACCAGTTCCACAAGGACCGGCCGCTGGTCGTCGGGGGCAACGGCATCGGCGACGGCAACCTGGTCGCCGAGATCCGCTCCGACCCGACACTGGTCAAGGAGATCTCCACGGTGGACAACGTCAGCACCGCGCAGGGACAGCTGGCCACGGCGCTGACCGTCGTCGAGCGGGTGGTGGCGGGCAAGGTCGGCCAGTACGGGCTGTCGGCCGGGGCCAGCGCGCTCGTGCCCAAGGCAGCGGCCTGAGTTCGTCCACAGGGTGCGCCGGGCGCGGGCCCGGACCGCCTAGACTCGGCGATCGGTCGCCGAGGGGCGCGGCCCGGCGAGGCGGGAGTGCAGGGACATGGCCGGCAAGGTCTGGAAGTCGTTCGGAACCGGGGCTGTGGTGGCCCGCGCGGCGCTGGCCTGGATCCGCCATGATCCGTACGCGGCCCGGCTGGAACGGACCAACTTCCACGGCCGCACGGTCACCCTGGCGGGTGGTCCTGCGCTCGCTCTGGGCGCCACGGCCGGGGCAGCGCTCGGAGCGCCCAGCACAGCCGCGACCGCCGCGGTGCTCACCGCCGGCGTCACGGCCGGGGCAGTCGGCTTCTACGACGACGTGGTCGGCAACCGGCCCGAGCAGAAGGCCGCCAAGGGCTTCGCCGGGCACCTCGGGGCGCTGCGCGAGGGCCGGGTCACGAGCGGCCTGGTCAAGATCGCCGGCGTCGGTGCCGCCGGGCTGGTCGCCGCGGCCCTGCTCGCCACCGACCCGCAGGTGCGCGCCCACCGCGGCCGCCGCCAGGGCGGAGCTGTGCGCGGCGCCACCGACGTGCTGCTCGGCGCGGGCGTCATCGCCGGCACCGCCAATCTGCTCAATCTGCTCGACCTGCGCCCCGGCCGCGCGCTGAAGGCCGGCACGCTCATCGGGGCCCCGCTGGCCGTCGGCCGCGGGGGAGGCGTCGCCGCCGGCACGCTGGGAGCGGGCGCCGCCCTGCTGCCGGCCGACCTCGGCGAGGAGATCATGCTCGGCGACGCGGGCGCCAACGCCCTCGGCGCGCTGCTCGGCGTGGCCCTCGCCGCCCGCACCGGCCCGGCCGGCCGGGCTGTCGCGCTGACCGTGCTGGCGGCGCTCACCGCGGCCAGCGAGAAGGTCAGCTTCACCAAGGTCATCCAGGACACGCCGTGGCTGCGCGAGCTCGACGCGCTGGGCCGCCGGCCGGCGGAATGACCGAAACCGCACCTGCGCCGCGTTCCGGGGCCGGGCGCATCGTCGGGGCGGCCGCGCTCATCGCCGGTCTCACCGTGCTGGCCCGCATCGCCGGCTTCGGCCGCACGGTGGTGTTCATCAGCACGGTCCGCGACAACTCGCTCGGCGACCTCTACAACGCGGCCAACACCGTGCCGAACATCGTCTTCGAGCTGGTCGCGGGCGGTGCCCTGGCCAGCCTGGTGGTGCCGCTGCTGGCCGGGGCGGTGGCGGCGGGCGACCGGGAGCGGGTCAACGCGGTCGCGTCGGCGCTGCTGACCTGGACGTTGCTGCTGCTGGTGCCGCTGGCGCTGCTGGTCGCGCTGCTCGCCGGGCACATCGTCGGCCTGCTGCCGCACATGCCACCCGAGGCCCACGAGGTGGGCACGCGCATGCTGCGGATCTTCGCTCCGCAACTCCCGCTGTACGGGGTGGGCATCGTGCTCACCGGCGTCCTGCAGGCCCACCACCGCTTCGCCTGGCCCGTGATCGCCCCCCTGCTGTCCAGCGTCACCGTGATGGGTGCATACCTCACGTACGCGCTGGTCGACGGCCGCGGCAGCGGACTGGGCGGCCTGAGCCCCGGCGGCGAGCTGGCCCTGTCCCTCGGGACCACGCTGGGCGTCGTCGTGCTCAGCCTGTGCCTGCTGATCCCGCTGCGCGGCCTGCGCCTGCGGTTGCGACCGGCACTGCGCTTCCCGGGCGACGCGGGACGCCAGGTCGTCCGCCTCGGCTGGGCCGGCGCCGTCACCGTCGGCTCCCAGCAGCTCATGGTCGTCGTCGTGCTCGCCCTGGCGGCCGGCGACGGCGACCTGACCCGGTTCAACCTGGCCCAGGCGCTGTATCTGCTGCCCTGGGCGGTGCTGGCTGTGCCGCTGGCCACCGCCGCATACCCCACGTTGTCCGCGACTGCCGAGCGTGGCGACGAGGACGGCTACCGCGCAGCGCTGGCCGGGACAGCCCGTACGGTCGCGTTGCTGGCCTGCCTCGGCGGCGCGGCGCTGGTCGCCGTCGCCCAGCCGGTCGCCGCCCTGCTCGGCACTCCACAGGCCGCGCCCGGCATCGCGGGATTCGCACCCGGCCTGCTGGGCTACGCCTTGTTCGCGCTGCTCTCCCGCGCGCTCTACGCCCGCGGCGCGACGGCGTCCGCGGCCGTGGCCACCGCGGCGGGCTGGGCGGTCGCCGCAGTGGCCGCACTGATCCTGACCGCCGCGCTGCCCGGCGACGACCGGGTGCTCGCGCTGGCCCTGGCCAACAGCGTCGGCATGCTCGCGCTGGGGGCGTTGCTGGTGGCCGCCGTACGCCGCCGCGCCGGCCCCGGAGCACTGACGGGACTGCCTCGCGCGACCGTCATCGGTATCGTGGCGGCGGTCGTGGCCGGACTGGCCGGGTGGGGTGCGGTCGAGGGCCTGCGGCACGTGTCCGGGGCCACCCCGGCAGGCGGGGTGAGCCTGCTCTCGGGCATGCTGGGCGGTGTCGTGGTGGTGGTCGTCTTCCTCGCGGTGACCTACCCGCTGGACCGCCACGACCTGCGGCCCCTGGTCGCCACCGTGACCGGGCGGATCCGCCGGAAGCCGACACCGGACGAGAAAGGCGCAACGTGACCGACGCAGCGCGGGCGACGACGTGGCACGGCTCGGTCGCACTGGTGCTGGGCTCCAGCACCGGCGGCGTCGGACAGCACGTGGCCTCGCTGACCCGCGGCCTGATCGCGGCCGGCTGCCGGGTGCTCGTGTGCGGGTCCACCGCGGCCGACGAGCTGTTCGGTTTCTCCGCGGCCGGGGCCCAGTTCGCCCCGGTGGAGATCCCGGCCAACCCCGGCCCGCAGGACTCCGGCGCGGTCCGCGCCCTGCGCAAGGCACTGACCGGCCGCGACATCGACGTGGTGCACGCGCACGGGCTGCGCGCGGCGTTCGTGGCCTCACTGGCCCGGCCCGCCGCCCCGCTGGTGGTCACCTGGCACAACGCGGTCCTCGCCCGCGGCCTGCGCGGCCAGGCCTCGGCGCTCGTCGAACGGATCGTCGCCCGGGCGGCCACGCTCACCCTGGGCGCGTCCGAGGACCTGGTGCAGCGCGCCGCGTCGCTGGGCGCCCGCAACGCGCGCCTCGGGGCGGTCGCCGCGCCGGCCCTGAGCGCGCCCAAGCGCAGCCGCGCCGCCGTGCGCGCCGAGTTCCGGCTCACGCCGGACACCCCGCTGATCCTGTCGGTCGGCCGGCTGCACCCGCAGAAGCGGTACGACGTCCTGGTCGAGGCCGCCGCCCGCTGGCGGGACCTGACGCCTTCGCCGATGGTCGTGGTGGCGGGCTCCGGGCCGAGCTACATGCTGCTGGCCCAGCGGGCTTCGGAGCTGCGCGCCAAGTTCTTCCTGCTCGGCCACCGCAAGGACGTGCCCGACCTGCTGGCCGGCGCCGACCTGGCCGTGATCACCAGCGACTGGGAGGCGCGTCAGCTGTTCGCCCAGGAGGCGTTGCACGCCGGAGTGCCGCTGGTCAGCACGGCTGTGGGTGGGCTGCCGGGGCTGGTGGGGGACGCGGCGGTGCTGATCCCGCCGGGTGACGTGGATGCGCTGGATGCGGCGGTGCGGGAGTTGCTGGCCGACCCGGCCAAGCGAGCGGAGTACGCGGCTCGGGGGCCGCGGCAGGCTGCTACTTGGCCGTCCGAGGAGGACACTGTCGCGGACGTGCTCGCCGCATATGCGTCGGTGACCACGAGCGCACGGGCAGGTCAGGGGTGAGCGACCCGAGTACCGGCATCCACTCACCCGATCCGGACGACGAGTCGACGCCCGCGGCGGGCGCGCCGGGGTCGGGTGCTGGGCGGACGCCTGCGGTGGGGTCGGGCGCTGGGCGGACGCCCGCAGTGGGGTCGGATGCTGAGCGGACGCCTGCGGTGGGTGAAGCTGCGCGGGCCGACGCGCCCCGCGCGGAGAAGCCGACCGCGGCTACCGGGCGTGACGCGGTGGAGGTCGATCAGCCCGCCGCGGGGGAGAAACCGGCCGATCGTCGCGACGCGGCGGAGGCGGCCGCGGCGGAGCCGGGTGACACGGTGAGCGTGGCCGGATCGGCCGCCGGGCCTGGCGGCGCGGAGCGGAGTGACACCGCGAGCGTGGCCGAACCGGCCGCAAAGCCCGGCGGCGCGGAGCTGGGTGACACGACGACCACGGCCGAGGCGAAGCCGGATGGCGCGGAGGCCGCGACCGGAGCAGATCCGAAGGCCGCCACGAGCAGCACCGACCCTGCTCACGCCGCGATGAAGGCCCCAGCCGAGGCCGACGCCGCGAAGCCGACCGCGGGCGCGAAAGACCGGCAGGACGGGATTGCCCCGCGAGACAACCCGGTAGCCCGGGAATCGGACAGCTCGACAAGTCCGAAGGGCGGCGCGCAAGCTCCGAAGGCGAGCACGCCGGGCCGCGACGCGGAGAGCCCGGTAGGCCGCGACGGCGGTGCGGACACGACGGGGAAACCCGGAGGCCGCAAGCCCGCCGGCCCGAGCTCCGATCCGAACAAGCGGAAGCCCCGCAGACCCACCAGCGCCAGGCCGAGAAGAACCGCGACCGAAGGCCGCGGCAGCTGGCCGCGAAGAGTCCGCAACAGCCTGCGCCGGGGGATCAGGCCGGACTCCGCGCCTCCCTCCCGGATGCGGCGGGGACGGACCTGGCTGCCGTACCTGTTGATCGTGCTCGCCGCGGCCGCCAGCATCGCCGGCCTCGCCGTGCGTCCCGCCACCGGCGCCCCGCAGGACACCGCCGACTACGTCATCCTGGCCGGTGCGGCCGGCCTGCGCTGGGAGGATCTCGACCCGCAGCGCACCCCCGCACTCTGGCAGGAGGCCAGCCGCGGCTCGATCGGCTGGCTCTCGGTGCGGTCCGCGCATTCCACCACCTGCCCGGCGGACGGCTGGCTCACCCTCGGCGCCGGCAACTACTCGATCTGGGCGAACACCCGCGTCACCGGGCAGTGTCCGCCGGTGCGGCCCACCCTCACCCAGCCTGACGCCCTCGGCGCCAATCTGGCTGAGCAGGGCGGTGTCGTGCGGGGCAATCAGGACACCCAGCCCTACGGCGCCCTGCCGGGTGCGCTCGCCGAGTCCGTGCGGTGCACCGTGGCCGTCGGGCCCGGTGCTGCTGTCGCTGCGGCGCGGCCGTTCGGGCGCGTCGACCGGTACGCGGCCACTCTTCCCGACGATCCCCGGAGCCTGCTCTCCTACTGCGTGCTCAGCGTGGTGGACCTGGGCACGATCACCGGATCCGGCGCCGCCCGGCAGTCCCTGGTCGCCCAGGCCGATGCCACCTTGGCGCGGATCATCGCCGCGCGGCCCGAGCGGTCCCTGATCATGGTGGCGGGGGTTTCCGACACCGACACCACCTCGCGTCTGCACGTGGCGATCGCCGAGGGGCCGGGCTGGGAGGGTGGCTGGCTGACCTCGGCCGGCACCGGTCGTGACGGTTATCTGCAGCTCGTCGACTTCGCCCCGACGGTGCTCACCGCGTTGGGCCGGCCTTCGCCGGAGGGGCGGTTCAGTGGCTTCACCGCGCTGTCGGTTCCCGGGCGGCCCGCTGATCCGGCGGAGGCCGTCGGGGGCGAGAACAACGCCGACAAGCGGGCCGGTGCTCAGCTCGGCATCGCCGGGACGTTCTTCACCGGGCTGGCCGCCGTACAGCTGATGGTTTTTCTGCTGGTGGTGCCGTTGATGATCCGGGCTCGGCGGCATGCCGGGCCGACCGGGCCCGCGGCCGCGCCGCGGCTGCTGGTGCTCGGGGCCGAGGTGCTGCTCATCGCCGTGGCCCTGGCCATTCCCGCCGCCCT
Organism: Actinoplanes sp. NPDC051405; assembly: GCF_055586185.1. Classification (NCBI taxonomy): domain Bacteria; kingdom Bacillati; phylum Actinomycetota; class Actinomycetes; order Micromonosporales; family Micromonosporaceae; genus Actinoplanes; species Actinoplanes sp. NPDC051405. Next base: position 45,832 of record NZ_JBVJIR010000030.1, on the reverse strand, counting down.
GCTGGCCGATGCGGCGCCCTGGTGGCGGGCCGGCCGGCCGGGCATCGTCTTCGCCTCGCTGACCTTCGCGTTGATGGTGCTGGGCACCGCCGCGGTCCGGCTCGCGCCGCGCTATCCGCGCACGCTGTGGCCGATGGGCGTGGTCTGCGCGGTCGGTGCCGCCGTGGTCGGGTTCGACCTGCTCACCGGGGCGCAGTTGCAGCTCAACGGCGTCGCCGGTTACTCGGCGATCGAGGGTGCGCGGTATTCCGGCGTGGGCAGCGTCGGCCTGGGGGTTTTTGTCGCCGGCATGCTGTTCCTGGCCGGCTGTGTGGCGCAGTGGGTGCGCCGGCCCTGGCGCCCCGTCGTGGTCGTGATGGTCGGCGGGCTCGCCGTCGTGATGGTCGGCAGCCCCTACCTGGGCGCGGATCCGGTCGGCGCGATCGCCGTCACCGCCGGGGTGTGCGTGGCCGCGGCGATCAGCACCGGCGGCTGGCTCACGTTCCCGCGTTTCGCCTGGGCGGCGCTCGCCGGGCTCGCGGTCACCATCGGCTTCGCCGTGCTGGACCTGCGCCGGCCCGAGCTTGAGCAGGGCAGTCTGGGGCGGGCCCTGACGGCCCTGGGCGAAGGTACGGCGGGCCCGGCCATCCAGCGCGCGGCCACCTCCAACGGTCACGCTCTGGACAGCCCGTTGACGCTACTGGCCGTGATCGGCGTCCTCATGCTGGCCTTCAGTCAGTTCTCGCCGTGGGGTGGCCTCAACCGGGTCTTCGGGCTGCACCCGGCCCTGCGCGCGGCGCTGGCCGGCACCACCGTCGCCACGATGATCGCCGGAGTGCTCGGCGGGGCGGCGTTCGCAGTCGCGGGTGCCGCCGCGGCGGTGGCCGTGCCCTTGGCCGTTCTGACCACTTTGCGGGTGCTCGGTCACGCCGCCGACCGCACCCGGCCCGAAGGCGGCACCGACGGTCCGGGCGGGCCCGGCCTGTCGATGCGACCCGGTCCGGTGCTGCCGCCCCCAGGCGACAAATCCGACTCGGCGGGCGTGACCGTGCGTCAGCTCTGACCCGGACACGCGTGACGACCAGCCCGAACGTGCGCGCGCCGGCGATGGTGTTACCGTGGAATCCCGTGGATGGCGCGATCTACCGATGAGGGTTGAGCGCCGGTCTGCACGATCGCATCTGACCGACCACGGGAGCAGGCCTTGGCTGCAACATCACGCGAGACGCGGCACATCTTCGTCACCGGGGGCGTCGCCTCCTCGCTGGGCAAGGGCCTCACCGCCTCCAGCCTCGGCAACCTGCTGACCGCGCGGGGACTGCGGGTCGTCATGCAGAAGCTCGACCCCTATCTCAACGTCGACCCCGGCACGATGAACCCGTTCCAGCACGGCGAGGTCTTCGTGACCGAGGACGGCGCCGAGACCGACCTCGACGTCGGTCACTACGAGCGGTTCCTGGACCGGGCGCTGGCCGGCAAGGCGAACGTCACCACCGGCCAGATCTACTCCTCGGTGATCGCCAAGGAACGGCGCGGCGAATACCTCGGCGACACCGTGCAGGTCATCCCGCACATCACGAACGAGATCAAAGAGCGTATCTTCGCGATGGCCGATCCCGACGAGTTCGGCCGCACCCCCGACGTCGTCATCACCGAGGTCGGCGGCACCGTCGGTGACATGGAGTCGCTGCCGTTCCTCGAGGCGATCCGCCAGGTGCGCCACGAGATCGGCCGCGACCACGTCTTCTACCTGCACGTCTCCCTGGTGCCGTACCTGGCGCCGTCGGGCGAGCTGAAGACCAAGCCGACCCAGCACTCGGTGGCCACGCTGCGCAACATCGGTATCCAGCCCGACGCGCTGGTCTGCCGCAGCGACCGGGAGATCCCGGAGAAGCTCAAGCACAAGCTGTCGCTGTACTGCGACGTCGACCGCGAGGCCGTGGTGGCCTGCCCGGACGCGCCGAGCATCTACGACATCCCCAAGGTGCTGCACCGCGAGGGCCTCGACGCGTACGTGGTGCGCCGGCTCGGGCTGTCGTTCCGCGACGTGGACTGGACCAGCTGGGACGACCTGCTCGAGCGGGTCCACCACCCCCGCCGGACGATCACCGTGGCGCTGGTCGGCAAGTACGTCGACCTGCCGGACGCGTACCTGTCGGTCAGTGAGGCGATCCGGGCGGCCGGCTTCGCCAACCACGCCCGGGTGCAGCTGCGCTGGGTCCCCAGCGACGACTGCGACACCCCGGCCGGCGCCGCCTCCGCCCTGAAGGGCGTCGACGGCATCGTGATCCCCGGCGGCTTCGGCATCCGCGGCATCGAGGGCAAGATCAACACCTCCCGGTACGCGCGGGAGAACGGCCTGCCGATCCTGGGCCTCTGCCTCGGCCTGCAGTGCATGACCATCGACGCCGCGCGCAACCTGGCCGGCCTCGAGGGCGCCAACTCGCTGGAGTTCGACGAACAGGCCCCGCACCCGGTCATCTCCACCATGGCCGACCAGGAGGACATCGTCGCAGGCAAGGGCGACCTGGGCGGCACGATGCGCCTGGGTGCGTACCCGGCGGCGCTGACCGAGGGCTCGATCGTGGCCGAGGCGTACGAGAGCACGGAGATCTCCGAGCGGCACCGGCACCGGTACGAGGTCAACAACGCGTACCGGGACCGGCTGGCCAAGGCCGGCCTGAAGTTCTCCGGCACCTCGCCCGACGGGCGGCTGGTCGAGTTCATCGAGCTGGACCGCGAGACGCACCCGTTCTTCGTGGCCACCCAGGCGCACCCGGAGCTCAAGAGCCGCCCGACCCGGGCGCACCCGCTGTTCGCGGCGTTCGTCAAGGCCGCGGTGCAGTACGCGGCGGCCGACGAACTGCCGGTCGAGGTCGCCGACGGCGGCAAGGCCGTCGCCGAGGGCGGCAAGACCGTCGCCGACGGCAAGGGCAGGGCCGGCAAGGCCGCGGTCGCGGCGTCATGACGGCCTTCGCCCACGAGACCCTCTCGCGCACCGAGCGGTACGCGGGACCGATCTTCACGGTCTACTCCGACCAGGTCACCATGTCCGGCGGCGGCACCGCCGGGCGTGACGTCGTGGTCAACAAGAACGCGGTGGTCGTGGTCGCCCTCGACGACGTCGACCGGGTGGTGCTGATCAAGCAGTACCGGCACGCGGTCGGCAAGCGGCTCTGGGAGCTGCCGGCCGGACTGTGCGACGTCGACGGCGAGGACCTCGTCGTCACCGCCGCCCGCGAGCTGGCCGAGGAGGCGGACCTCAACGCCGGCCGCTTCGACCTGCTGGTGGACCTGCACCCGTCGCCCGGCTTCAGCGCCGAGAAGGTGCGGATCTTCCTGGCCCGGGAGCTGACCCCGGTGCCCGAGGACCAGCGCCACGAACGCACCGACGAGGAGGCCGACATCGAGATCGTCTGGCGCGACCTCGACGAGGCCGTCGCGATGGTGCTGCGCGGCGAGATCACCAACGCGGCCGCGGTCAGCGGGCTGCTCGCCGCCGCCCGCGCCCGCGAGGACGGCTGGGCCACGCTGCGCCCGACCGGCACCCCGCCACTCTGAGCTGCGAACCGGTACGCCCGCCCGGCGGGCGTACCGGTTCAGGGCCGGACCGAAACCGGACCGAAGCGGAAGCCGGGCCCGGCCGTCAGGCGGCCTTGAGGATGGCTTCGCCGGTCAGCTCGACCGAGCGCACCCGGTCGTCGATCTCCGAGGCGTAGTGCGCCACGATCACCTCGTCCGCCCCGCACGACGCCGCGAAGTCCTCCAGGTAGGCCCGGACCTCCTCGGGCGTGCCGGCCGCCGTGTACTTCGTCATCGCGGCCAGCTGGCGCCCGTTCGGTGAGGCCAGGAACGCGTCGATCTCCGCGTCGGTGAAGTTGGTCCCGACCGCGCCCCGCGAGATCATCGCCCGGGTCCGGGCCCGGTATGCCACCGTCATCTGCCGGACCGCCTCGTCGTGGTCCTCCGCCGCGAAGACGTTCGCGCCCGCGATCACGTACGGCTGCTCGAGCTGCGCGGACGGCTGGAACGTCTCCCGGTAGATCTCCACCGCCTGGTGCAGGTGGGTCGGGGCGAAGTGTGAGGCGAACGCGTACGGCAGGCCGAGCTGGGCCGCCAGCTGCGCGCCGAACAGCGACGAGCCGAGGATGTACAGCGGCACCACCTCGGGCGCCCGCGGCACCGCCTGCACGCCGGGCACACGGGTCTTGCCGCTGAGGTAGCCCTGCAGCTCCAGCACGTCCTGCGGGAACGAGTCCGCCGACGTGGGGTCGCGCCGCAGCGCCAGCATCGTGTTCTGGTCGCTGCCCGGCGCGCGGCCCAGGCCCAGATCGATGCGGCCGGGGAACAGGGTGGCCAGGGTGCCGAACTGCTCGGCGATCACCAGCGGCGAGTGGTTGGGCAGCATGATCCCGCCCGCGCCGAGCCGGATCGTGTCGGTGTGCGCGGCGATGTAGCCGATCAGCACGCTGGTGGCCGAGGAGGCGATCGTCGGCATGTTGTGATGTTCGGCGTACCAGACGCGCCGGTAGCCGCTGCGTTCGGCGGCGCGGGCGACGGCGACGCCGGCCTCGAAGCTCTCCCGCGCGGCCTGGCCGGCGGTGATCGGGGCGAGGTCGAGCAGGGCCAGGGGCAGGGGAGGGACAGCCATTGGTGAATCCTCCGTCGTGGTGGTCGTGCCGCCAACCGGCTGCGACCAGGCGTGACGACCGCCACGGGAACCCGGCGGCGTGAGCGGACAGGAAGTGGTTGTGAACCCATCCCAGCGAGCCCGGATCCGCGCCGGCGATCCTGTGACGTTCGGGCAGCTCTTCTCCGACCACGCGCAGGCGGTGTACCGGCACGTCGTGCGGAGCACCGGCAACTGGAGCGCGGCCGAGGACATCGTGTCGCTGACCTTCCTGGAGGCGTGGCGGCTGCGCGGCAAACTGCGGCCCGACGGTGACAGCGTGTTGCCCTGGCTGCTAGGCATCGCCGTCAACGTGCTCCGCAACAACCGGCGTGCGGCCCGCCGGCACGCCGCCGCGCTGGTCCGGCTGCCACCGGCCGAGGCGATGCCGGACTTCGCCGACGAACTCGTCAACCGGATGCGCGACAGCGAGCAGCTCGCCGCCGCGACGGCCGCCCTCGACCGGCTGCGACCGGCCGAGCGGGAGGTGTTCACGCTCTGCGTCTGGTCCGGGCTCGACTACGCGCAGACCGCGGAGGCGCTGGGCGTACCGGTCGGCACGGTCCGGTCCCGGCTGTCCCGGGCGCGGGCGAAGTTGCGGGAGCTGACCACGGAGCCGGGCCGGCCGGCCCCCGGGCCGGGCAGTGGACAGGCACACCTCGGCCGCACCGATGCGGCCCGATCGAACCAGGAGCACAAGCGATGAAGCAGTCACCACGGCTCGATCCGGCCGAACGGGCCGAACTGGCACGCCTGCTGCCGCCGCCGGGGGACCCGGAGCTGAGCCGCATCCGGCACCGCCTGCTCAAGGACGCGTTCCTGCAGCACGTGGCCGAGCCCCGGGCCGTGCGGTCCGGTCGCCGGTTCGCCCTGCTCGCCGCGCCGGTCGCGGCCGCGGTGCTGGTCGCGGCGATCGTCGGGGTGGCGGTGCTCAACGGCCGTACGGGCGGCGGCGCGACCACCGGCGCGGATTCGCGCGTGGCGGTCGCCGTCGGCGACGCGACCGGCGTGGGGCCGCTGATGGACCGGGTGGCCGCGGTCGCGGGCGGGGAGCCGTCGGTGCCGCTCGGCCGGGACGAGTACGTCTACGTCAGAAGCCGGGTGGCCTGGTTGCAGATCACCGGAGAGCCCAGCTCCGATCAGCAGGAGATCAGTGCCGCCAACGCCGTCCTCGACCGGGTGCACGACCGGGAGATCTGGCTGCCCGCTACGCGGGGCGACGAGGGCCTCATCCGGGAGCGGGGCGAGACGTTCGGTCTGTCCGGCGCGGAACCGAACAGCAAGTACGCGGAGCTGCCCACCGATCCGGCCGAGCTGCTCAAGCGGATCTACGCCGAGACCGAGGGCCAGGACAGCGGTCCGGACACCGCCGCCTTCGGTTTCCTCGGTGACGCGCTGCGGGAGTCGTTGCTGCCCCCGCCGGTGGCTGCCGCGATCTACCGGGCGGCCGCGCGGATCCCCGGGGTGGTGCTGGTGGCCGACTCGGTCGACGCGCAGGGCCGGCACGGGGTCGCCGTCGCGCGGACCCGCGAGGACGGCGAGCGGCAGGAGTGGATCTTCGACCCGGTCACCTTCGAGTACCTCGGCGAGCGTTCCTACCTGGTCCGGGACACCCCGCTGGGCAAGGCCGGCATGCTCACCGGTACGACCGCGGTCCTGCAGCGGGGCGTCGTCTCCGGCACCGGCGTGCTTCCGCGTTAGCCGGCGACCGGCTCCAAATCTTGATCTTCGCGCAACGGATCGGCAGTATCTTCCACTGGGTGGGACGGTAATCTGCGAAGCAGCCCGTCTCGGGTATGAGCCATCGACGTCTCTCCCGGAAAGGACGGTGTCGACTCATGAAGGTCGGCATTCCGAGTGAAGTCAAGAACAACGAGTTCCGGGTCGCGATCACCCCAGCGGGGGTCTTCGAGCTGAACCGGGCCGGTCACGAGGTGTACGTGCAGGCCGGCGCCGGTGCCGGCTCGTCGATCACCGACGCCGACTACGTCGCCGCCGGTGCCACGATCCTGGCCGGGGCCGACGACGTGTGGGCCACCGGCGATCTGATCCTCAAGGTCAAGGAGCCGATCGCCGAGGAGTACGGCCGGATGCGCGAGGGCCAGGTGCTGTTCACGTACCTGCACCTGGCGGCGTCCAAGGAGTGCACCGACGCGCTGATCGACCGCAAGGTGACCGGCATCGCGTACGAGACCGTCGAGCTGCCCGACCGCTCGCTGCCGCTGCTGGCCCCCATGTCGGAAGTCGCCGGCCGGCTGGCCCCGCAGGTCGGCTCCTACCATCTGATGCGTTCCGGCGGTGGTCGTGGCGTGCTCATGGGCGGCGTCCCGGGCGTGTACGCGGCCAAGGTCGTCGTCATCGGCGCCGGCGTCTCCGGCATGAACGCTGCCGCGATCGCGCTGGGCATGCAGGCCGAGGTGTTGGTGCTGGACAAGAACATCGCCCGGTTGCGCGCGGCCGACGCCGACTACCGCGGTCACCTGCAGACGATCGCGTCGAACGCGTACGAGATCGAGAAGGCCGTCATCGACGCCGACCTGGTCATCGGCGCGGTCCTGGTGCCCGGCGCGAAGGCCCCGAACCTGATCTCCAACGAGCTGGTGTCGCGGATGAAGCCGGGCAGCGTGCTCGTCGACATCGCCATCGACCAGGGCGGCTGCTTCGAGGACTCGCGTCCGACCACGCACGCCGACCCGGTCTACCGGGTGCACGAGTCGATGTTCTACTGCGTGGCCAACATGCCCGGCGCGGTCCCGCACACCAGCACCTACGCGCTGACCAACGTCACCCTGCCGTACGCGCTGGAGCTGGCCAACCGTGGCTGGCGCGACGCCGTCAAGTCCGACCCGGCGCTGGCCCTGGGCCTGAACACCCACGCCGGGCACGTCACCTACGGCCCGGTCGCCGAGGCCCACGGCATGCAGGCACTGTCCCTGACCGAGGTGCTCAGCTGATCTCAGCCCAGCCCCTGCTGCGACGGGCCGTGCAGACCTATCTCGATCACCTGTCGGTCGAGCGCGGCCTGTCCCGCAACACGCTGGCCTCGTACCGCCGGGATCTGGACCGGTATGCCGAGACGCTGGCCGCGGCCGGCGTCGGTGATCTCGCCGACGTCACCGCGGCCCAGGTCACCGCGCATCTGGCCGAGCTGCGGGCCGGGTCGCCGGAGCATCCGCCGCTGTCGGCCGCGTCGGCCGCGCGGGCCGTGAGCGCGGTACGCGGCCTGCACCGTTTCGCCGCCCGCGAGGGTCTCGTGGCGCACGACGTGAGCCGCGAGGTGAAACCGCCGACGCCGCCGAAGCGCCTGCCCAAGGCCCTCGGCATCGACCAGGTGACCCGGCTGCTGGCCGTCCCGGGCTCCTTGCGCGACACCGCGCTGCTGGAGTTCCTCTACGGCACCGGCGCGCGGATCTCCGAGGCGGTGGGGCTGGCCGTCGACGACCTGGACTTCTCCGACGACGCGGCGGTCACGCTGCACGGCAAGGGCGGCCGCACCCGGCTGGTCCCGCTCGGCCGCTACGCCCGCGCCGCCCTGGAGGCCTACCTGGTGCAGGGCCGCCCCGAGCTGGTCGCGAAGGGACGCGGCACACCGGCGGTCTTCCTGAACCAGCGCGGGGGGCCACTGTCCCGGCAGAGCGCCTGGGCCATCCTGCACCGGGCCGCGGCGGCGGCCGGGCTGCCCGTGGAGGGGCCGCACGCCGTGTCGCCGCACACACTGCGGCACTCGTACGCGACCCATCTGCTCGACGGTGGCGCCGACGTCCGGGTCGTGCAGGAGCTGCTCGGACACGCCTCGGTGACGACCACGCAGCTCTACACCCTGGTGACAGTGGACCGGCTTCGCGAGGTGTACGCGACCTCCCACCCGCGCGCTCGTTAGAAGGTGAGCGTCAGTCCCTGCGACACGCCGAACGGCTGACCCCGGTCGGGCGGTCCTTGTGGCGTACAGTCGGGCATCGGCTCCGGCTGCGGGTCGAGAGGGGGCTGGGGACGTGAGCGGAAATCATGATCGCGCTGAGGCGTGGACCAATGCCCTGCGCGACCAGCAGAGCTCGCTGGACCTCGGCGCCGACCTCGGCCCGGCCGACCCGACGGCATACACGATGCGCCGGCCGATCCCCGAGCCGATGCCGACCGACCGGCACGGCCCCGCGCGGATCATCGCCCTGGCCAACCAGAAGGGTGGCGTCGGCAAGACCACGACGACCATCAACCTGGGCGCCGCCCTGGCCGAGTACGGCCGCAAGGTGCTGCTCGTCGACTTCGACCCGCAGGGCGCCTGCTCGGTCGGTCTGGGCGTCAACCCGCACAACCTCGACCTGAGCATCTACAACCTGCTCATGCAGGACGACGTCACCGCCGAGGACGTCATCATCAAGACCGATGTGGCCGGACTGCACCTGCTGCCGGCCAACATCGACCTGTCGGCGGCCGAGATCCAGCTGGTCAACGAGGTCGCCCGGGAGATGGCCCTGGCGCGGGTGCTGCGCACCGTGCGCAAGGAGTACGACTTCATTCTGATCGACTGCCAGCCCTCGTTGGGCCTGCTGGCGATCAACGCGCTGACCATCGCCCACGGCGTGCTCATCCCGCTGGAGTGCGAGTTCTTCAGCCTGCGCGGCGTGGCCCTGCTGCTGGACACCATCGACAAGGTCCGCGAGCGGCTCAACTTCGACCTGGAGCTCGAGGGCATCCTGGCGACCATGTACGACAGCCGCACCACCCACTGCCGCCAGGTGCTGCAGCGGGTCGTGGAGGCGTTCGGCGACAAGGTCTACCAGACCGTCATCACCAAGACGGTCAAGTTCCCGGAGTCCACGGTGGCCGGCGCGCCGATCACCAGCCTGGACCCGGCGAGCTCGGGCGCCCGCAACTACCGCCAGCTCGCCCGCGAGGTCATCGCCGCCAAGGCGGAACGGGGCTAGCTTGCTCTTCGCCCTCGGCGAACCGGTCGCGTTCGTCGCGCTGGTCGTCGCCTTCCTGCTCGGCCTGCTGCTGCGGGCCTTCGCGATCCGGATCACCGCGCGCACGCTGCGCCTGAGTGAACGCCGCGACCCGGTGACCCCGCAACTGCGCGAGGACGTCGACCCGTTCGGCGCGGTCGCGGCCGCTGTCGGTGGCATGGGCTGGGGCAGGACCATCTCGGTCGACGAGGTGCCCCGCTACCACGGCCGGGGCCGCGCGGCGGCGGTCTTCGCGTCCGGGCCGGTGGTGTGCATCCTCGTCGCCCAGGTGCTGTTCCTGGCGTACGTGCTGGTCTTCCCGGACAACCTGCTGTCGGTGCTGAACATGTCCGACGTGCTGCGTGGCTTCACGCTGCCGCTGGGCGAGCAGGTGCTGCTCTGTTCGGCGGTCGGTCTGCTGGCCTTCGGGCTGCTGGCGCTGATCCCGATCCCGCCGCTGGACGGCTTCGGCATCCTGTGGTCGGCGCTGAAGCGGCCCGGGAACGGCGCGCAGCAGACGCGGCTGTGGCTCGAGGAGAAGAACCTCGGCGTGCTGATCCTGCTGATCTGCTGCTTCTTCCCGCTGAGCTACCCGTTCCTGCTGATGATCCTGGACGTGCTCGGCGTCCTCTTCCTGCGGCTGTGGGGCGGACCGGTCCCGCTCTGAGGCCGACGGGATCAGGTGGTCGTGCCGATGCGGTACGACAGCGCGAGGATCTCCCGGAGCGCGGCGGCGTCCGCCTGGTCGACCCGCTTGAGGTAGAGGCAGCCCTTGCCGAGCTTGTGCTGCCCGAGGCGGTCCAGCAGGCCGGCGTACTCCTCCATGGCACCGGACAGGTACAGCGTCGTCTGGGCGGCCCGCGGGGAGAAGCTGACCGCGGGGGTGTCGCCCTCGCGGCCCGAGTCGTAGCGGTAGTGGCGGGAGCCGAACCCGACGATCGACGTGCCCCACAGCACCGGCGGCTCCCCGGTCAGCTCGCGCAGCGTGTCGATCAGCAGCGTCGCATCCCGGCGGCGTTGGTCGTCGCCGATGCCGTTGATGAACGCGCCGATGTCACCGTCGGTCGCCGTGGTCTTGTTGCTGCTGTCCGCCATGGTCGTGTACCTCCCGCCGGATTTTAAGCCCGCGCCGGGGGAAAAGCGGTTGCCGCCGGTGGGTGATCTCCCGCAAGCTGCCTGCATGACGTACTGACGCGCATCGCCTCGCCCAGCCCGCCGCGCCCGTACGTCTTCAGAAAGAGCACTCCTTGTCTCAGCAGCAGTCTGCCCCCGTCACCGTGTTCGCCTCCGACGGGAGCTGGATCGAGTCCGACGCCGTCACGCAGTGCCACCAGGTGGCCGCCCTCGACGGCATGCTCCACGTCGCCGCCATGCCGGACCTGCACCCCGGCAAGGGCGCCCCGATCGGCGCCGCGATGGCGTCGACCGTGCTCTACCCGCACCTGGTGGGTTCCGACATCGGTTGCGGCATCGCCGTGTTCCCCGTCGGCCTCAAGCGGGCCGTACCCGAGCGTCTGGCCGGCCGCTTCCCGGACCTCGACCGGCCGGTCGAGCCGGACGACCCGGCCTGGGCCCACGTGGACGCCGACATCCCGGCCGGCCACACCGAAAGCCTGGGCACCGTCGGCCGCGGCAACCACTTCGTCGAGCTCGCGCGGGTCCGCGGGGTGCTCGACGCCGGCCACGCGGCCCGGCTCGGGCTGGCCGCCGGCGACCTCGTCCTCATCGTGCACAGTGGCTCCCGCGGCCTGGGGGAGCGCATCCTGCGCTCACACACCGAGGTGCACGGCGCCGGTCCGGCCGCCACCCCGGCGGAGTACCTGGCCCGGCACGACGAGGCCGTGCGCTGGGGCTCGCTCAACCGCCGGCTGATGGCGGCCCGGGTCGCGCTCGCCCTCGGAGCCACCCCCACCGCGCCGATCGTCGACGAGTGCCACAACCTGGTCGAGGTCCGCGACGGGGTGTACCTGCACCGCAAGGGCGCCGCACGTGGCGACGGCCGTGACGTGCTGGTGGCCGGCACCCGGGGCACCCCGTCGTACCTGGTGGCAGCGCACGCCGGGCCGGAGGCCAATTACTCGGTCGCCCACGGTGCCGGGCGCAAGATGTCGCGCGCCGACGCCCTGGTCCGGGGCCGGGCCAAGCACACGGTCGAGGAGCTGCGCCGGACACCGCTGGGGTCGCTGGTGGTGTGCGGTGACCGGCAGCTGCTGTTCGAGGAGGCGCCGACGGCGTACAAGCGGATCGAGCGGGTCGTCGGGGATCTCGTGGCGCACGGCCTGGCGACGTCCGTGGCCGAGACCGTACCGGTGGTCACCTACAAGACGGCCGACCTCGGCAGTGCACCGCGGCGCGACCGCCGAGACCAGCGTCGTGGCCGGGGCCGGTCATGAGCGAGCGTGAGCATCTGCTGCTGTCGGCCGGGCGCGGCCCGCAGGAGTGCACCTGGGCGGTCGCCCAGCTGGTGCGCCGGCTGGAGGCCGGCGCCGGCCGCGACGGCCTGACGACCCATCGGGTCGAGACCGTGCCGGGCGAGCGGCCGGGGACGTTCCGCTCGGTCCTGGTCCGGATCTCCGGTACGGGCGCAGCCCGGTTCACCGCTTCGTGGACCGGCACCCTGTGCTGGCAGGCGCCCAGCCCCTACCGCACGAGCGCCGGCCGCAAGAACTGGTACGTCATCGCGCAGCCATGCGAGGTGGACGCCGCGCACACGGCCTTCGCGGAGGCGGACGTCGACATCGTGGGCTGCCGCACCGGCGGACCGGGCGGCCAGCACCGCAACAAGGCGAGCACGGCCGTACGGGCGACCCACCGTCCGACCGGGATCGTCGTGGTGGCCGACACCGAGCGGCAGTTCAGCCAGAACCGCCGCCTGGCCCTGGAACGCATCCGCACGCGCCTCGAACAGGGTGACCGCGCCGCGGACCGGGCCATGGTCACCGGCCGGCGCCAGATCCATGATGCATTGGTACGCGGCAATCCCACCCGCGTCGAACGACCGGACGACTTTCCCCAGAAATAGAGAAACGGGTCTATCGATACTGGACCGCACCGATTAACCTACGAGCAGTTCCGCGTCGCCACGGGGGAGGCGCGGTAACTAACGGGGAGGATCCGTGCTGTTTTCCGACGGACAATCACGCCTGTCGCGTCGTTATGGGACATTGGCTGCGGTCGCTGTCCTGTTCGCCGCTTTCCTGCAAGTCGCCTGGCCCGCCCGGCCGGCCCGCGCGGTCATCGCCACCGACCACGCCACCTTCTGGAACACCGTCCTGCTCGACACCTACCGCCAGCTGACCGGCGGTGCCGCGACGCCGACCCGGATGAGCCGGGCCGGCGCCATGGTGCACATCGCGATCTACGACGCCGCCAACTCGGTGCTGTGCGCGCGGCGGGCGGCCGACTGCCTCGGTCAGCCGTACGTGGTCAAGGTGGCCGGTGGCGGTGACTTCAACACCGCGGTGGACTATGCCGCCTACACGGTCCTGACCGACCTCTACCCGGCGTTCGCGTCGTTCTTCCAGGGCAAGCTGACCGAGGCCCAGGACGGGATCGCGGCCTCTCCGCAGCAGGCCGCCGGCCGATCGGTCGGCGAGCAGGCGGCGCGCGCCATGCTGCAGAGCCGCGCCGGTGACGGCTCCGACGCGCCGATGTCCTACACGTTCGACGGGGTCCCCGGCGCCGCCCAGCAGATCGGTGCCAACCCACCGGTGACTCCACAGTGGGGTGCTGTCCGGCCGTTCGCGATGACCAGCGGATCGCAGTTCCGGCCGGAGATTCCCGCCGACGCCTCGACCTACAGCGAGCTGCTGACCAGCGCGGAATACACCGCGCAGTTCGACGAGGTGCGGCGGCTGGGCTCCCGCACGTCGACCGAGCGGACCGCCGACCAGACCCGGGCCGCGTTCTTCTGGGCCAACGACTCCGACGGCACCTACAAGCCGCCGGGCCAGTTGCTCTCGCACACGCAGACCATCGCCGCGGCCCAGAACGTCCCGGCCGAGTCCAAGGTCAAGCTGTACGCGCAGGTGGCGCTCGCCCTGGCCGACGCGGCGATCCTGGCCTGGGACACGAAGTACAACACGCCGGTGGACCTGTGGCGGCCGGTGACCGCCATCAACCAGGCCGACACCGACGGCAACCCGGACACCGACCGTGAGGACTGGGAGCCGCTCGGCCGGGCGACACCCAACTTCCCGGCCTTCGTGTCCGGCCACGCGACCTTCGCCTACACGTGGGCGATGGTGATGAGGCACTGGTTCGGCCGCGACAACGTCAGGTTCACCGGGGGCACCGACGATCCCGACGCCCGTGGTGTCACGCGGACCTTCGCCAGCTTCACCGCGGCCGCGGACGAGAACGCGCACAGCCGGCTCTGGCTCGGTGTGCACTGGCACTTCGACGCCGACAGTGTGCTCAACCCGGGAAACGAACTCGGCGAATTCACGGTCGACAACACGCTCTACTACAACACGTCCGCCACGGAGCTGCTGTATCAGCACCGGGACGGCGTCACCAATCCGTCGACGGTTTGCAACAACACCGGTCGTCAATTGTCGAATGAGCACCGGTGGGAATTCTGGCGTTGCGCGGTGAGTGGCAGTTCGTTCGATCTGTTCGTTCGCTGACAAATTTTCGTCGCCTGTTTCCGTGACCGGGACCGCGCTTGCCGTGGCCCCGGTCGCGGACTGATGGCTGGCAACGGTTGACGTTACATATCGTCGACCGTGCTATCGCCGCCCGCAGAACTCTGGGCGTGGTCATCGCGGTGCTGGCCGCGCTGGTCGGCGGGGCGATCGGTCTGGCCGCCGGTTCCTGGGCGGGCGAGCAGACGTACCCGTCGATGCCCGCGGCCGCCAGATCCTGGCGGTCTGCTGGACGACGCGCTCGCCTGGAGGCCCTGGCCTTGCGCGACCCGGCCGTGGTCCCGGACTGCCTCGGGCCCGGCCTGCGGACGCTACTGGCGGGATCGGCGCTGGTCGTGCCGGCCGTGGTGATCACCCCGCGGCCGGGGTTCCGGACCTGGCGTGCCTCAGTCGGCGGCGGGCGAGTAGCCCGGGGTCCAGCCGGAGACGTCGCAGAGCCGGCCGCGCCACAGGCAGCCGCCGCGGCCCGCGTGGTCGGGGGAGTGGATCCGGGCGTTGCGCAGGTGGATGTAGCTCGTCGGCGCCATCAGGGCCGTGTACTGCCGGTGGGTCACCTCGCCGCCGGTGTCGCGCAGCTTGACGGCGGCGTGGGCCAGGTCGGACTGCTCCTTCACGTGCTCGGCCATGCCGGTGTAGAAGGCGTCCTCGTTGTTGGTCATCTCGCTGACCTCGGCGAACCACTGCCACTGCGGGATCAGTTCGCCGCTGACCAGCAGGCCGTGCACCGTCAGGCTCAGCTGGACGCCGGGGTCCACCGGCTCGGTGAGCCGGTCCATCTGCGCGACGTAGGTGTCGAGGACCTTGTCCGGTCCACCCCAGTCGGCCCGCATCTGATCGGACACCGCGCACCCCCTGTCAGGCTCCCCGGATCCGACTCTAGGTCAGCACCTCGCCGGCCCGGCCGGTAACCGCGAATTCGGCCTTGACCTCGACCGGGATGCCGTTCAGCACGCTGTTGCCGGAGAGCTGGTCGATGACGGTCTCGTCGGTGAGCAGGTTGCTGTTCACTCCCGGATGGGCGGCGGCCACCGTCATCCGGGTGCCGGCCAGGCCGTGGCCCCAGCCGTGCGGCAGGCTCACCACGCCGGGCATGACCCGGTCGGTGATCTCCACGCGCGCCGACAGTGTGCCGGCCCGCGAGGTGACCCGGGCGTCGCCGCCGTCGGTCAGCGCGAGCCGGTCGGCGTCGGCCGGGTGGACCTGCAGCGTGCAGCGGTCCCGGCCTTTCACCAGGGCGGGCACGTTGTGCATCCAGCTGTTGTTGGAGCGCAGGTGGCGCCGGCCGACCAGGACCAGGTCGTCGTGGTCGCGCCCGAGCGCCGCGCGCAGCCGCTCGACGTCGGCCGCGATCGGCTCGCCGTACAGCTCGACCTTGCCGCTGGGGGTCTGCAGCACCTCGGGGAGCCGGGGCTGCAGCGGGCCGAGGTCGACGCCGTGCGGGTTCGCGAGCAACTGGTCCAGGGAGAGCCCGCCGGGGTGCGCGCCGAACCGGTCGCCGTACGCCCCGGTGCGCAGGGCGACGTCGAGCAGGCGCTCGGCCGGATGGTCTCCACCGACCAGCGCCCGGAGCTCGGTCGCGTCGCGCCCGGTCGCCGCGGCGGCTCGCTGCAGTGCCTGCTCCAGCAGCTGCTCGTGCAGCACCGCCGGATCGGTGCCCGCGCCCTGGCCGGCGGCGATGAGCGTGAGCCGGGCCAGGATGTCGCACTCGTCGATGTTCGCCGGCTCGGCCGGCAGCACCGGCGGGGAGTACGCAGCGAAGTTGCGCACCGCCAGTGCCAGGAACGAGAAGTCGTAGTGACCCTTACGAGCGGGGTCGGTCGGTGGCAGCACCACGTCGGCGTGCCGGGTGGTCTCGTTGAGGTACGGGTCGACGCTGACCATGAAGTCGAGCCCGCCGAGCGCCCGGTCCAGCCGGTCGCTGTTCGGCGTGGACAGCACCGGGTTGCCGGCCACCGTCACGAACGCGCGGACCTGCTCGTCGCCGGGCGTCTCGATCTCGTCGGCCAGAGTGGCGACGGGCAGCTCACCCTTGACCTCGGGCAGTCCGCGGACCCGGCTGTGCCACCGGCCGGTCCGGAAGCCCTTGCCGCCGGCGCGGGGGCGCGGGCTCAGGTGCGCGGCCAGCGGGAACATCACGCCGCCGGGCCGGTCCAGGTTGCCGGTGAGCACGTTGACGACGTCGACGAGCCAGCTGGTGAGCGTGCCGAACTCGACCGTGCAGGTGCCGATCCGGCCGTAGACCGCGGCGGTGGGCGCGGCCGCGAGCTCCCGCGCCAGGCCGCGGATTCTTTCCACCGGTACGGCGCAGACCGCGCTCACCTGCTCGGGTGTGAAGGCACTGGCCAGCTCCCGCACCTCGTCGAGGCCGGTCACGTGCCCGGCCAGCCCGCCCAGCTCGACCAGGCCCTCGGCGAACAGTGTGTGGACGATGCCGAACAGCAGGAACGCGTCGGTGCCGGGCCGGATGAACAGGTGCTCGTCGGCGTGCTCGGCGGTCCGGGTGCGGCGCGGGTCGACCACCACGAACCGGCCGCCGCGGGCCTGGATCGCCTTGAGCCGCCCGGGGAAGTCGGCCGCGGTGGCCAGGCTGCCGTTGGACTCCCACGGGTTCGCGCCCAGCACCAGCAGCAGGTCGGTCCGGTCGAGGTCGGGCACCGGGATGGTCAGCGGGTTGCCGTAGAGGTAACCGCAGGACACGTGCTTGGGCATCTGGTCGACGGTGCTGGCGGAGAAGATGTTGCGGGTGCCGACGGTGCGCAGCAGCGGGGTCAGGTAGAGCCCGCCGGCCATCGTGTGCACGTTCGGGTTGCCCAGGTACAGGGCCACCGCGTGCGGGCCGTACCGGTCGATGATCGGGCGCAGGCCCTGCTCGACGGCCTGGAAAGCCTCGTCCCAGCTCACCTCGACGTGCTGGTCGCCGCGGCGGACCAGCGGCCGGCGCAGCCGGTCGGGATCGGCGGACAGCTCGCCGAAGGTGGCGCCCTTGGGGCAGAGGAAGCCGTGGCTGAACACGTGCTCGCGGTCGCCGCGGGCGGCCACGATCCGGTCGTCGCGGATGGTCAGCTCCAGCCCGCAGGCCGCCTCGCACAACGGGCAGGTCCGAAATGCCGTACGCGCGCCTTCACCGGCCATGTCGCTCACCCGTCTCCTGGTTACTGGGCAGTATCCTGCCATGGCGGCGGCCTTCCCCCCAGGCATTGATAGGTATCACTCGGACTGCGAGGATGACGTAGGTGACTGGTGGCGTGGTGGCAACCGTGCGGCGGGCTGTGGTCCCGGCGATCTCTGTGATGGTGCTGGTGCTGGCCGGAGCGCTGACGGCGACACCCGCCGCGGCCGCGCACCCGGACGGCGACCCGGATCATCCCTGGCGGATGCGGCATTGGCCGCAGACCCAGCCGTGGCAGCGCGACCAGCCGGCCGCACGCCGGGCCGGCGCGGACGCTCCCCAGCCGGTCGATCCGCAGAACTACGAGCTGCCGGACACCATGACCTGGGACGACTACCGCGCGGTGCCGGGCACCGACTGGTCGGATCCCGCCGTGCCGGGCTCGCAGCGCAATTTCCGCGGCGCCCTGGTGCTGGTGGACTTCCCCAACCAGCCGTTCGTCGTGACCCAGCCGCCGAACTCCACGGTCTTCGGCAATCCGTCCACCGTGCACGACCTGCCGCGGGCCGACGTCCCGGCCTTCTACCGGGACTTCCTCAACAAGCCGGGCGAGCTCAACCGGGGCCACACCATCCACGAGTACTGGATGGAGGACTCCGGCGGTCGCTACGGCATCGGCCTGGGCTCGTTCGGCGTCTATCAGCTGCCGGCCAAGAGCCACGAGTACGGCATCGAGAACTCCATGCAGCGCGGCCTGGGCTGCCCGGCCGGCGACAAGTGCGGCCGTGACCTGCGCGCCGACGCCCGCGCCGCCTGGCTCGCCGACGTCGGCGAGACGGTGGCCGCCCAGTACGACTTCGTCTTCTACCTGGCCGCCGGGCAGGACGAGTCGTCCACCTGGCAGGAGTTCGGCCAGATGAAGTTCGCCGGCGAGGACAGCGTCTCGGACGCCTTCGGGCCGCCCGACGAGGCGCTGCCGAACTGGAACGCCACCCGGTACGTCGACTGGACCTCCTGGCAGGCCTCCGCCACCGTCTGGCCGAACGCCACCAACGGCAGCTCGGTGCAGGCGGAGAGCTCGGGCATGTCCACCTACGCGCACGAGTTCAGCCACATCCTGGGCGTGGGGGACAACTACAACAACCCGTACTCGGTGCCCGCGCGGCGCGACTACAGCGGACCGTGGGAGATGCTCAGCCGGGGCACGTTCAACGGTCCCGGCGGCCCGCACAGCCGCTGGCTCATCCCGGGCACCGCCGGGTCGTCGATGGGCGCCCAGCACATGCTGCGCAACAAGATGAAGCTCGGCATCATCGACGACGCCGCGGTGCTGCGGCTCTCCCGCGCAGCGCTGACCGGCTCGGGCGTCGTCGTGGCGCGGGTGAAGGCCCGCGCGGTCCAGCCCGGCAAGGGGTTGTCGGGGATCAACGTGACGCTGGACGGCGGCGACAGCAGCCCGGCCTGCGACACCGCCGCCGACCCGTACTGCGACGGGGGGAGGTACGACAACTACACGGTCGAGGTGGTCGACCGGATGGGCTTCGACTCGTTCACCCCCGACTCCGGTGTGCTGCTGGCCAAGACCAAGAACGCCGACTCGGCCCCGTTCATCTGGACCGTCGACGCGAACCCGCAGGACATCGACAAGGTCGACTTCGTGCTGCCGGACGGGACCCCGCAGAAGATGACCGTCGGCGACTACCGGCAGCTCTCCGACGCGCTGTTCCACGCCGGCACCGGCTCGGGCAGCGAGTACGAGTACGTCGACACCGCCAACCGGCTGCACTTCTACGTGCTGGACGTGCGGCGGGACCGGGCCGGCGTGCTGTCGTACACGGTCGCGGTCCGATCTCTGGACGGCGCCGGACCACAGGCCCGCGGGGTGGCGGCCGGCCGGGCCGTCGCCGCCGTGGCGCCGTCCGGCTGGGCGCGCTGCCGCATCCCGGTGCGCAACACCGGCCGGGCCACCACGACCGCCGGTCCGCTGAGCGCCTACACCGGCTCGGACGTCTACCGCGTGTCGGCCTCGGCCGGTGCGGGCTGGACGTCCTGGCTGCCGCGCGCGGTCACCGACGTCGCGAACGGCCGCACCGCGTCGGTGGACGTCTACGTCAAGCGCCCGGCCGGCGCCAAGGGCACTCGGGTCGCGGTCACCGTCACCTCGGAGAGCAACCCGGCCGCGACGGGCACGACCTCGTGCCGGGTGCGGTGAGCGCTACTCGAAACGGGCGACGGACAACAGGGCAAACCCCACAACCGCCAGGGGTACGGCGACCAGCAGCGCGACCAGGCGGCGCCGCCACGTGTCCACGACCAGCACCGTGAGGAGCACCCCGAGCGCCACGTCGATGAGGGCCGACCAGAGCGGCTCGTCCCCGCCTCGACGCGCGAGCACCGCTGCCTCGGCGAACATGACGGCCGCGGGCATGGCCGAGGCGCCGGTCTGCCACCGTCCCGGGCGCCGCGCGGCGATCCCGGCCCCGCCGAAGACCACTCCGGCGATCACGGCGAAGCCCATCCACACGATGGCCACGGTGTTGTACAGGTTCGAGACGTCGTCGTTCTGGATCACGGCCGCCGCGAGGTAGTAGCTCGGCACGGCGACGACCAGCATGACGACCGCCGCGGCGATGCCCCGGGCCCAGTCCCACCGCCCCCAGTACGTGAACAGGAAGCCGGCCACCGCCCACACGGCCAGGGAATTGCCCAGCCCGCCGAACGGGAACGGCACGTACTTGATCCACACGAAGTCGAGTGCCCCGAGCAGCACACCCCCGACGGGCGCGGCCACGGCGGCGTACCGGTTGATGATCACCTCCGGGAGCTTAGGCACGCACCCGGTCCGGCAGATCGGGCTCCGGACCGGATTCACCGGCACCCGGGTCGGCCGAAAGGCCGACCGAAGCGGTCGATTCCAGGCGTGCTCCTGCGTCGTACCGGTATGTCTGATCAGATCCGGCTCAGTACCGTCACCCTCGACTGCCCCGATCCCCGCGCTCTGGCCGAGTTCTACGCGGCCGTGATCGGCGGCACGGTGACGTGCCGGGACACGCAGTGGGCCACCGTGCGGGGCCCGAACGGCCGCATCGACTTCCAGCGCGTCCCCGGCTACACCCCACCGGCCTGGCCCGACGCCTGCCGGACGTACTGGATCAGGTAGGTCCACGCGCAGACCTGGGCCGCCACGTTGAAGAAGTGTGCGACGACGCCGTAGCGGTACTGCTTGTTGCGCCACAGCACCCCGGACAGGCTCCCGACCCCGCCCTCGTGCGGGCCGGCGTCGGGGAACTCCTCGACTATCGGCGGCGCCTTCTGGCTGGCGGTCGCCACGGCGATGAGCACGAGGACAAAGGCCAGGCCCAGGTACGGTGCCATGACCGCACCCAGCTCACCCGCCCCGATCGTAGGCACCTCGGCCGGGGTCAGCGTCGCGATGTCGGTGCCCACCGGGTTGAACGCCTGGGCCAGGTTGAGCCGCCGCGTCGCCGTCTGCTCGGGACCGAGCGAGAGCACGTACGGGTTGGCCGAGGTCTCCAGGATCGAGCAGCCGGCGGCCATCGCGAACAGGGCGACGAGGAAGGCCTCGTACGTCATGATCTTGCTGGCCGGACAGAACGAGAAGGCGCCGATCGCGGCCAGGCTCAGCCCAGTGAGGATGCCGGTCTTGTAGCCGAAGCGCTGGTTGATGAAGGCCGCGGGCAGCGCGAGCAGGAACTCCATGCCATCGATGGGAACGACTGGGTGTAGCGTGCAGATCCTGAAGGGGTGCGTGGTCATGGAGTTCGACGTCACCATCGAGATCCCCAAGGGAACTCGCAACAAGTACGTGTTCGATCACCGCACCGGCCGGCTCCGGCTCGACCGGACGCTGTTCACCGCCACCCAGTATCCGGCCGACTACGGCTTCATCGACGGCACGTGGACCGCGCAGAAGGATGCCCTCGATGTGCTGGTGCTGGTTCGCGAGCCGACCTTTCCGGGCTGCCTCATCCGGTGCCGGCCGATCGGCATGTTCCGGATGAGTGACGAGAACGGGCCGACGCCGAAAGTCCTGTGCGTGCCGACCGCGGACGTCCGCCTCGCGGAGCTGCGCGAGATCACCGACCTCGATCCGTTCCTGCAGCTGGAGATCCAGCACTTCTTCGAGATCTACAAGGCGATCGAGCCGGGCAAGAGCGTCGACGTGGGCGGCGAGCGGTGGGCCGGCCGGGCCGACGCGGAGGCCGAGGTCATCGTCGCCTTCGGCGGTCAGGAACCGACGTAGGCGAGGGCGAAGCCGATCGTCGGGACGCCGAAGAGCACCGAGATCAGCGCGAGCTTGGTGATGGTCGGGCGGCGGGTGAGGATCGCGTACGCGACCAGCAGCACCGGCGCCATCACCAGTTGCGCCGTCAGGGTGGACCGCGGCACCAGCACGTCCAGCCACGCGCAGAGGATCGAGATGCCCAGCGCCGCGGCCCACAGGGCGATCCCGAGCCGGTGGGCGAAGCGCGCGCCGAAGCGGACCGCGAACGTGGTGTCCCCGGCGCCCGCGTCGGCGGCCAGATCCGTCACGGTCGTCGGCAGATACAGCGCCGCGGCGAAGAGCAGGCCGATCAACCCGAACTGCCACGGAAACTCCCACGGCGTACGGGTGATCGACCATCCCGCCGCCGGCGAGACGACCCCCACGACCAGCGCGTTGACCGCGACATCCCAACCGGGCCGCGTCTTGAGCCGCAGCGGCGGCACGCTGTACGCCCAGCCGAGCGCCAGCACCCCGGCGACGCCGAGCACGAACAGTGGCCCCACGAACAGGGCGCTGAGGATCGCGGCACCGGCGATGCCGTAGTACCACCGCCGCAGCCGAGCGGCCGATACCGCGCCGGTGACCAGGGGAGCGGTGGCCTTGCGCGGGTTGGCGCGGTCGCTGCGCAGGTCGTGCAGGTCGTTCTGGGCCAGCACCGCGCCCCAGACGAGCGGGCCGAGCACGAGCAGAGCCACCAGGGCCCGGGCCGCGTCGGCGCGGTCGGGCAACCAGGCGTGACCGGCCAGCACGGTGCCCAGGTAGGCCGGAACCCAGGAGACCGGCCAGAACCAGGGCCGGGAGACCAGGACGAGCAGCGCGGCAGGACGGTCCAGCACCGTAGTCATACCCGGCATGGTCCAACGTCGTGTCTGTGGGCGCGCTGAGAACCGCGGCCCGTTAATCGGCTGCGGGCGACCTCGGCCCACACCTAGGCTCCGATCGACAGCAGTCAGTTCCGCGCACGGGGGATGGTCGGCGATGACGAGCCAACTGCACGCGATCTGCTTCTTGGCCGGCGAACCCCGGCGTCTCGCGCGGTTCTGGTCGGAGTTTCTGGGTCTCGAGCTCGTCGACGATGCCCGCGACGGGGTCGCCCTGCTGCCCGGCGCGGACAACGCTTACCGGATCCGGTTCATCCCGCACGACGAGCCCAAGCGCGGCCAGAACCGGGCCCACTTCGACCTGACCAGCGTCTCCGAGCAGGACCAGCAGCAGAAGGTGGCCCGGGCGCTGGAGCTCGGCGCCCGGCACACCGACGTCGGCCAGCTTCCCGAGGAGGGGCACGTGGTGCTCGCCGACCCCGAGGGCAACGAGTTCTGCGTCATCGAGGCGGGCAACAACTTCCTGGCCGGCTGCGGCTTCGTCGGCGCGCTGGCCGGCGACGGTTCGCGGACCGTCGGCTACTTCTGGAGCGCGGCGCTGGACTGGCCGCTGGTCTGGGACCAGGACGAGGAGACGGCGATCCAGTCGCCCGGCGGCGGGACGAAGATCACCTGGGGTGGTCCGCCGCTGATGCCCAGGACCGGCAAGGACCGGCTGAGCCTCGATCTCGCGGTACCGGTCCACAGTGACGTGCCGGCCGAGATCGACCGGCTGATCTCCCTCGGCGCGAAGCGCGTCGAGTCCGGCCCGGGCGACGACGGCCGGGTGCTGATGACCGATCCCGACGGCAACGAGTTCACCGTGCGCGGCTGAGCCGGCCGGGTCAGACCGTCAGCACGATCTTGCCGCGGGCATGGCCGGTCTCGCTCAGCTCGTGGGCGGCGACGGCGTCCTTGAGCGGGAACACCGCGGCGAGCGGCACGGTGAACCGGCCCTGCTCCGCCAGCGCGGCCGCAGCCGCCAGCCCGTGCAGCGCCTGTGGATCCGCGCCGGGACCGCCCGAGCTGGACAGGTGGACCCCGTACGCCGCGGCGTTCAGGTCCGCCACCGTCACCACCCGGTCCGGGCTCCCGGCCAGGTCGATCAGGTCGGGTAACGAGCCGGAGCCGGCGCAGTCCAGCACGGCGTCCACCACGCCGGCGCGGTCGCGCAGGCCCGGCCCGTACGTGGTCGGCGCCGCCCCGAGGCCGGCGATGAAGTCGTGGTTGCGGGCGCTCGCCGTACCGATGACCGTCGCGCCGCGGGCCACCGCGAGCTGCACGGCGACCGAGCCGACGCCACCGGCCGCCCCCTCGACCAGCAGGGTCAGGCCGGGGCCGGCGCCCAGCCGGTCGAGGACCCGGGTGGCGGTCTCGACGTTCGCCGCCGCGCCACCGGCCTGCTCCCAGCTCAGCGCGTCCGGCTTGGCCGCCCAGCCGGTCAGGACGGCGTACTCGGCGTTCGCGCCGCCGAGCCGGGCCACGTCGACGACGCCGAAGACCGCGTCACCCGGCCGGACCCCGGTCACTCCCGCGCCGACCTCGTCGACCACTCCGGCGGCGTCGGCGCCGAGCACGTGCGGAAGGGTCAGGGGCATCCAGTCGCGGAACCGGCCGGACCTCAGGTACCAGTCGGCGGGCGTGACTCCCGACGCCTTCACCGCGATCCGGACGTGGCCCGGCCCGGCGTGCGGCTCCGGTGCCTCGGCGACGCGCAGGACGCCGGCCGGGCCGTACTCGCTGAACTGCAGAGCTCTCATGGCCCGGACGCTAGCGGAGCACCCCGTCCACTTAGTTAAAGTGAGACGTATGCCGGAACGGTTGCCTCACACACTGCGCTCCGACGCCCGGGACAACCGCGAGCGGATCCTCTCGGTCGCCCGCAGCATGTTCGCCGGCGCGGGCCTGGACGTGTCGATGCGCGAGATCGCCCGCCGCGCCGAGGTCGGCCCGGCCACCCTCTACCGCCGGTTCCCGACCAAGGAAGCGCTGGTCACCGAGGCCTTCACCGAGCAGATGAACGCCTGCACGGTCGCCGTGCAGGAGGGCCTGGCCGACCCGGACCCGTGGCGCGGCTTCTGCCACCTGATCGAGACGGTGTGTGCCCTGCACGCCCGCGACCGAGGTTTCACCGCGGCGTTCATGTCGTCGTTCCCGCACGCGATCGACTTCACCGCGACCCGCGAACGGGCGCTGCGCTCCGTCACCGAGCTGGCCCGCCGGGCCAAGGCCGCCGGCAAGCTCCGCCCGGACTTCGTCGTCGACGACCTGGTGCTGATCCTCATGGCCAACAGCGGCATCCGGGCCTCGTCACCGGCCGCCGCGGCCGCCGCGTCCCGCCGCCTCGCCGCGCTGCTGATCCAGGGCTTCTCCGCCGAGCCGGGCCCGCGGCCCCTGCCTCCGGCGGTCCGCCTGCCGCTCATGCCCGTGGCGTGATCCCGTGACGGCGTCGGCCCGGACCGCGCTCGCTGTCCCGGGAGCGCTGCCGGCGGCCGCCTGGTCGCTGCTGGGCCGCTTCGGGTTCGCGATGAACAACCTGAGCGTGCTGCTCTATGTCGCGGCCCGGACGGACTCCTACGCCGTCGCGGGGACGATCTCGGCGGCCGGCCTGATCGGTACGGCGGCGGGCATCATCGCGCAGAGCAGACTGCTCGACCGGTACGGAACCACCCGCACCCTGCTGACCTGCACCGCCCCGTACGCGTTGCTGAGCGCCGCCGTGCTCGTCGCGATCGACGCGGGCCTGTCCACCCTGCCGCTGGCCGTCCTGGTCGCCGTGCAGTGCTCGGTGCTGCCGACCGTGCAGGTCGCCTCCCGAGCGATGTGGAGCCACCTGGTCCCGGCCGGTCCGGTCCGCGACGCCGCCTACAGCTACGAGGCGATCAGCTTCGAGGTGTGCTGGCTGCTCGGTCCCGCGGTGGCCGCCGTGCTCGCCACCTGGCTGTGGCCCGGATCGGCTCTGCTGATCTCCGTCACGCTGAGCACGGTCCCCGCGGCCGGCTTCGCCCTGACGGCGGCGGCCCGGTCGCACCGCGGAGCGACCGCGTCCGAGCCCTCGGCAGCGGCATCCCCGTCCGCCGAGGGCTTGCGTGCGGCGGGTCTGGCGGTCCTGCTCGTCGCCACGTGCGCCTTCGGCCTGACCATCGGCTTCGTCGTGGTCGGGGTCACCGCCGGCACCCGGGCCAACGGTGTGCCGCAGCTGGCCGGGCTGCTGCTGGGCCTGTGGTCGATCACGTCCGTGCTGAGCGGGGTGGTCTACCAGCGTTCACCCTGGCCGCGGGCGCTCCCGGTGCGCCTGCCGGTGCTGATGGCCGCTTTCGGGCTGTTCCTGGTGCTGCCGGCTGTCGTCGGCGGCACCCCGGCTCTGACGGTCGGCGTCGTTCTGGCCGGGGCGACCCTCGTGCCGCAGGTCACGGCGCACAACACCCTGCTCGACGGGCTGGTGCCACAGCGCCGGCTGTCCGAGGCCTTCGGCTGGATCACCACGGCCATCTTCGCGGCCAACGCGGGCGGGCAGGCGCTGGGTGGGTTCGTGATCGAGCGGTACGGCTACCAGGCGGGCTTCCGTACCGCGGCGGCGTGCGGGGTCGGCCTGGCCGTGATGGTGTGGGCCGGCCGCCGCCACCTGCTGCCCGATCCGGTCAGAGAGTCGCGCCGTAGCGGTGGGCGAGGGCGGTGACCGGTCGTGGCCATGGCCCGGCGCAGCTCCGGCGGCCCGGTCACTTCCACCTCGGCGCCGAGACGCAGCAGTTCCTGGCAGGCGTGCCGGACGTTCTCGGTCGG
Source organism: Actinoplanes sp. NPDC051405 (assembly GCF_055586185.1). Taxonomy (NCBI): domain Bacteria; kingdom Bacillati; phylum Actinomycetota; class Actinomycetes; order Micromonosporales; family Micromonosporaceae; genus Actinoplanes; species Actinoplanes sp. NPDC051405. Next base: position 19,555 of record NZ_JBVJIR010000030.1, on the reverse strand, counting down.
GATCGTCGCCGCCACCCAGCCGTCGGCGTCCGGCTCGCCCGCGGACTCGGCGACCGCCCGTACCACCGCCGGATCGAGCAGGTCGGGCAGCCGGGCCAGGCCGTCGGCGGACAGCCGGATCGTCGCGGTGCCGGTGAACCGCCGGGCCTCGAACTCGGCGAGGTAGGTCGCCCAGTGTGCCGCCAGGTCGAAGCCGGCCGGCCGCTCGAAGCGCTCGGTGGTGACGCTGACCTCCCGCAACTGGGCGACCCGATAGGTGGCGATCCGGCCGGCGTCCCCGGTGGTTGCCACGAGATACCAGGTGCCGGACTTGAGGACCAGCCCGTACGGCCGCAGCCGCCGCTGAACCTCCTGCGGCGCCCGCCACCGCCGGTAGCCCACGTCGACGGCGAGCTGCGCCACGACCGCGTCCATGAGCAGCGTCAGGAACGGCTGGGCCTGCGCCTCGTGATACCAGCCGGGGGCGTCCAGGTGGAACACCGCGGCCGTACGGGCGGCCTGATCCCGCAGCTCGGCCGGCAACGCCGCGAGCAGCTTCAGCCGGGCCGCCGCCACCTCCTCGGCCAGCCCCAGGTCAGCCGCCGGTGCCGGCAACCCGGCCAGGAACAGCGCCCGCGCCTCGCCGCCGCTGAGCCCGGTCAGCCGGGTCCGGTAGCCCTCGACCAGCCGGTACCCGCCGTGCTGGCCGGCCTCGGCGTACAGCGGCACCCCCGCCGCCTGCAGCCGGGCCAGATCGCGGTACGCCGTGCGTACGGAAATCTCCAGCTCCGCCGCGAGCTGGCCGGCGGACAGCCGTCCGCGGGTCTGCAGCAGCAACAGCATCGACAGCAGGCGACCGGCAGGCATGCGCTGATCATGCCGCTCAACCCTGACAGGTACTGACACAGCCCGGTCTTACGGTCGCGGCATGACACACGACGGCACCACCGACTTCGACTTCCTGCTGGGCCGCTGGACGGTTCATCACCACAAGCTGGCCGACGTCACCGATCGGGACTGCACCGACTGGATCGACTTCGACGGCCTGGGGGAGGCCCGGCCGGTCCTCGGCGGCACCGGCAACGTCGACACCGTCGCGGCGACGCTGCCCGACGGGCGCTCGTTCGAGGGCCTGACGCTGCGCCTGTACGACCCCGGGGCCGACCTGTGGCGCATCTGGTGGTCGTCGACGACCAACCCGGGCCGGCTGGACCCGCCGGTCGAGGGCCGCTTCCGGGACGGCCGGGGCGTCTTTGTCGGCGAGGACGAGATCGGCGGCAGGCCGGCGCTGGTCCGCTTCCTGTGGTCGGCGATGACCCCCAGGTCGGCGCGCTGGGAGCAGGAGTTCTCGTTCGACGGTGGCCGCACCTGGGACCCGGTCAACTGGGTCATGACCTTCACCCGCCGCGACGGCTGATTCTCCTCATGGACGGGGTGCGGGGGCCGATGGTGACCTCACCTGTGACGTGCCCGCCACGGGGTTCCCCTCCCCTGGAGCAGTCCATGTCGAATCGGTCCCGGCGCCCCGGCACCAAGGCTGCCGCCACGGCGGCAGCCGCCCTGACCGTCCTGTCCTCGGCCCTCGGCGCGCTGCCCGCCGCCGCGGCGGAGCCCGGCGTCCCGGGTACGTCCTCGATCATCGTCGGGGTCCGGTCCGGGGCGAGCACGACCGCGGTGGTGGGCCAGCTCGACGCCCGGCCGGGTATCGAGGTGCTGGAGTCCGACCCGATCGGCCGGCTGGCCGCGGCCGACGTCACGGTCCCGGCCGCCGACCTGAGCGCCGCGCTGCAGCAGCTGCGCAGCAACCCGAGCGTGGCCTACGCCGAACTGAACCACCAGGTACGGATCACCGACGTAACCCCCGACGACCCGGCCTTCGCCGACCAGTGGGGTGCCACGCGGACCGCCCAGCCGGCCGCCTGGTCGCGTTCGGTCGGCAGCGGGATCACCGTCGCGGTCGTCGACTCCGGGGTCAGCCCGATCTCCGAGCTCGCGGGCCGGCTGCTGCCCGGCTACGACTTCGTCAACGACGACAGCGACGCCACCGACGTCAACGGCCACGGCACCAAGGCCGCGAGCGTCATCGCGGCCAAGGGCAACAACGCCACCGGTCTCGCGGGGGTGTGCTGGGACTGCAAGATCCTGCCCGTCCGCGTCCTGGACGGGAACGGCTCCGGCTACAGCGACGACGTCGCCGCCGGCATCACCTATGCCGCCGACCGGGGCGCGCAGGTCATCAACCTGTCCCTGGGCGGGCCCGACTACAGCCAGCTGACCGAGACCGCCGTCAACTACGCGGTCGCCAAGGGCGCCGTCGTCATCGCCTCGGCCGGCAACTCCGGGGGCAGCGCCCGCAGCTACCCGGCCGGGCACCCGAACGCCATCGCCGTCGCCGGCTCGACCAGCGCCGACGGCCGGTACAGCTGGTCCAACTACGGCACCGTCGCCGACCCCTGGGTGGATGTCGCGGCTCCCGGCAGCAACATCGCCCAGGGCATGAACGGCGGCCTCTTCTGGTACGACGGCACCAGCTCGGCCGGTCCGGTCGTCGCCGGAATCGCCGCGCTCGCCCGGGCCGCGGCCCCGGCCGCCTCGGTGGCGCAGATCCGGGCGGCGATCGAGAGCGGCGCCGACCCGGTGGGCACCTGGGTCGCCAAGGGCCGGGTCAACGCCGGCGCCACCCTGACCGCGCTCACCGGCACGCCCGCCACCCCGAACCCGGTGCCGAACCCGCCGGCCACCCCGTCCGGCCCGGTCATCACCGGCCTCGGTCTCACCGCCGGGCAACTGGTCCGTGGCACCGTGGCGTTCTCGCCGTCGATCACCTCGGCCACCGCCCTGGCAAAGGTGCAGCTGCGCACCCAGACCGGCACCAAGGAGGTCACCACCAACCTCCCCCTGACCGGCACCCGGCAGGTCGCCTGGAAGACGACCGGCTTCACCGGCCCGGCCACCCTGACGCTGTCGGTCACCGACACCGCCGGCCGCACCGCCACCGCGCAGGTCAAGGTCACCGTGGACAACACCGCGCCGGCCGCCACAGTCACCAGCCCGGCCGCGGGCGCCAAGGTCACCAGGATCGTCCCGGTGACCATCAGCACTGTCGCGACGGACGTGGTGAAGGCCGAGCTGCTGGTCAAGAACACGGTCGTCGCCACCGCCACCACCGCCCCCTGGACGCTGACCTGGGACAGCGCCGGCACCAACGCCGGCGTGAGCCTCACCGTGCGGGTCACGGACGCCGCCGGCAACATCACCACCGTCACCCGCGCCGTCGTCGCCGACAACGCCGGACCGGTGCTGAGCTGGCGGACACCGGCGGCCGACGCCGTCGTCGGCGGGACGCTCAAGGTGGAGGCGAAGGCCACCGACGCCTCCGGCGTGACGCAGGTCGAACTGCTGCGCGGCGACACGGTGCTGGCCACCGACACCACCGCGCCGTACTCCTTGGCCTGGAACACCGCCGGCGCGACCGGCCGGACCGCCCTGGTCCTGCGGGCCACCGACAAGCAGGGCTACGTCTCCACCGCCGTCCGCACGGTCGTCGTCGACAACAAGGCCCCGGTCGTGACCTCGGTCAGCCCGGCCGCCGCGGCCTCCGTCACCGGCACGCTGACGACCAACCTGATCGCCACCGACGAGCAGGGCGTGGCCGCCATCGACCTGCTGGTCAACGGCAAGCGGACGGCCGGGGTACGGGATCGCACGACGTTGCTCTTCTCGTTCCCGGCCGGCCGGCTCACCGGCACCCCGACGCTGACCTGGACGGTCACCGACAAGGCGGGCAACGTCACCACGGTCACCCGCACGGTGAACATCACCAAGGCGGCCGGCCAGAAGTAGTCGGGCCGGCGGCCCGGCGGACCGGCCGGCGACAGGCGGACCGGCCGGCGACAGGCGGCCCGGCCCCGGGCCGCCGAACCCTCCGCCGGTGGGCGGCCCGGGTGCTCTGGCAGGATCGACGGGTGGAAGACCGCAGGACCGCCGCCGTGCTGCTGGTGTTCGGGCGCGGTGTCGTCGGCGCCGGCGAGCACTACACGCTCACGCCCGCCAGCGCCGCCCGCGTCCAGGCCGCCGCCGACTACGCGGTCGCGCACCCCGGGGTCTCCCGCATCGTCTTCACCGGCGGCTGGGCGGAGGCCACCGAGGGCGCCGGGCAACCCCCGGCGGGCTGGCGGGAGGGCGACCTGATGCTGCGCGAGGCCCGGGCGGCGGGCCTCGACCGGTACGCGGACCTGCGCGCCGAGACCCGTTCCCGCAGCACCCTGGAGAACCTGGTGCACACCGTCGAGGACGGGCTGCTCGACGGGTACGCGTTCGACGCCGTACACCCGCTCGGTCTGGTCTCGCACCGCGAGCACCTGCCGCGGATCCGCCTGCTCGCCGCCAAGGTCCTCGCCCTGCCGGCGCGGGCCCTGCTGGACGTGCCCGCCACCGGGGGAGAGACGCCGCTGCCGTGGCGTTCCGAACGGGCCGCCCGGGTCATCGCCCGCCTCGGCTTCCTCGGCACCCGCGACCCGGCCGCCCTGCTGCGCCGCGAACGCCGGATGGTCGCCTCCCTGCGCCGCGCCGAGCGACTGTTACGAAACCCACCGAAGGAATTACGCCGGGCCCGCGACGCGCGGGGCCCGGCTGGGTAAGGAGGGGGTGCCACCGGACCACGGACGGGCCGGCGACACCACGAGGAGAACCACGTGCACGACGAGAACAGGTCCATGGTCGTTCTCCTGCCGGTCTATCAACCGAGCCACCACCTGCCCACCCTGATGACCGAGCTGCGCCGGGCCGCACCGGGGTGCCGCTTCGTCATCGTCGACGACGGCAGCAGCCCGGCCGCCGCCGAAGTGCTGCGCCAGGCGGAGAACCTCGGCGGCACGGTCCTGCGCCACCCGCGCAACCAGGGCAAGGGCGTCGCCCTCAAGACCGGTTTCCGGTACGCGGCAGAGCAGCATCCCGGCCTCGACGTCGTCTGCGCGGACGCCGACGGCCAGCACAGCGTCACGGACATCGTGCGGGTCGCCGACCGGGTCGCGGCGACCGGTCACACCGTGCTGGGTGTCCGCCGCTTCGCCGAGAACGTCCCGCTGCGCAGCAAGGTCGGCAACACGGTCACGCAGGCACTGTTCCGGGCCGCCACCGGCCGTGGGGTGCAGGACACCCAGACCGGGCTGCGGGCGTACCCGTCGGCTCTGCTCGACTGGCTCGGCACGGTCCCCGGCGAGCGCTTCGAGTACGAGATGAACGTCCTGCTCGAGGCCGCCCGGGCGGGACACCGGATCGAGGAGGTCGTGATCACCACGACCTACCTCGACGACAACGCGTCCTCGCACTTCAGCGCGCTGAGCGACTCGGCCCGCATCTACTGGCCGCTGCTGCGCTACCTGGCAGCATCGCTGCTGACGCCGGCCCGGGCGACCCGCTGACCGCCCGGGACCGGCGTCACCTCAGCACCAGGTCAGGGTGGAGTTCGACCGGGTGACGTTGCTGATGGTGTTGTTCGTGCCGGTGCACGGGCTCCACCGGATGTTGGTGTTGCTGACGGTGAGGTTCTGGAAGCGGATGTCCGACGACGGCGGGAAGTCGGTGCGCGAGGAGATCCGTACCTCGCCACCGCCGCTGATCGTCCCCGACGCGCCGGCCAGCACCACGTTGTAGCAGTTCTCGATCAGCACGGAGTTGTTGCCGGTGTTCGCGATGTCGACCCGGTCGATGACCGCGCCGCCGCTCTCCGAGACGCAGAAGATGCCCCGGCCGCCGCCGCGTGCCTTGACGGTCCCGACCCGGATGTTGGTGTTGTAACTGCTGCCGATCCGGCCGTTGCGGTTGGCCATCCGGAACGCGGCGTAGCCGGTGCCGGCCCCGGCGTTCTCCGCGTCGACGGTGCCGACGGTGGCGTTGACCGTCTGGTTGAGCAGCAGCCCGGACTCGCCGACGTTGCGGGCGGTGACGGTGCCGATGGTGATGCCGTCGACACCGTAGGTCTCCACGGCATGCGAGCTGGCCCCGGAGACGTAGGCGCTGTCGATCCGGATGTTGCGCGAGGGCACGCTCTTGTCACCGTAGTTGTCGATGCGGACGCCGAGGCCGCTGGACAGTCGCATGTCGATCTGCCCGAGGATCAGGTTGTTCACGCTGCGCATGAAGATGCCGTACAGCGGGGCGCCGGTGACGTTGAGATGGGCCACCTCGACGTCGCGGGTGCCGCGGGAGTAGATCGGGGCCTGGTCGCCGGAGCCCGTACCGGTCACGTTGATCGTGCCGCACACGTCCAGCAGGGTGTAGCTGGGCAGGGAGATCCGCGAGTTGGCGCTGATCGAGCCGGAGCCGCGGACCAGCACGTTCTGCTTGGCCGTACGGCTGGGCAGGCTGCTGATCGCGGCCTGCACCGCCGCGCGCATGTCGGTGCCGGTGTAGACGGTGCTGCTGCCGCGGCGGGCGGTCCAGGTGCTGCCGCTGAGTGTCGCCTCGGCTTGGTACGACAGGGCGCCGCAGGCGGCGGCCGAGGCCTGGGAGAGGCCGACGGCGACGCCGGCACCGGAGAGCACCAGCGTGGTGGCGGCCAGCAGGCCGGTCCGCCAGCGCCGGCGCGACGGGGTCTTCGGGCTTGGGGAGGTCATGACTGCTCCAAAATCTCGGCTGACGAGCTGACCGCCGTGCGCCCTCACGGCTGTGTCCCGATGCCTCCGGTAAGCGCTTTCCATACACGGGCATCGATGTGAAGGAGATGTTAACGGTCACTCCCACGGTGTCAAGGCCGGCCGGCCCGTGACCGGCGGCACCCGGTGGCGTTGAACCATCGCGGAGCGGTGTTCCGCAGGGCCGGCGGGGGTACGGGGTTGAGCGGGGAACAGCTTGTCGAGCCCGTGGTCTACGGTCTTCACGTGCCTGAACAGCCCGTCTCAGAGTCGGCCGACGCCGCGCCGGCACTCGGCGTTCCCGTCGAGGCCGAGGTCGACTCCGGCAAGTTCACGGTCCGGCTGACCAACTTCACCGGACCGTTCGACCTGCTGCTGCAGCTCATCGGCAAGCACAAACTCGACGTGACCGAGATCGCGCTGCACCAGGTCACCGACGACTTCATCGCCTACATCCGGGCCATGGGCGACGACTGGGACCTGGGCGAGACCAGCGAGTTCCTGCTGGTCGCGGCGACTCTGCTGGACCTGAAGGCGGCCCGGCTGCTGCCCTCGGCCGAGGTGGAGGACGAGGACGACCTGGCGCTGCTGGAAGCCGGCGACCTGCTCTTCGCCCGCCTCCTGCAGTACAAGGCGTACAAGGAAGCCGCGGCCGTGATCGCGGACCTGGAGGGCGTCGGCACCAAACGCTGGCCGCGCGCGGTCTCCCTCGAACCCCGGTACGCCGAAGCGCTGCCGGACCTGGTCCTCGGCATCGGCCCGGAACGCCTGCTGAAGATGGCTCTGAAGCAGTTCCTGCCCAAACCGGGGCCGCCCGAGGTGTCGATCGCGCACATCCACCAGGTCCGGGTCAGCGTCCGCGAACACGCGACCCTGATCCGCGACCGCCTCCGCCGCGCGGGCAGCGCGACGTTCAGCCTGCTGATCGCCGACTGCGAGAACACGCTCGAGGTGGTGGCCCGCTTCCTGGCGTTGCTGGAGCTGTACCGCGAAGGGCTGATCGACTTCGAGCAGCCGGTGTCGCTGGAGGAGATGACGGTCCGCTGGATCGGCGGCGACCAGGTCGAGGGTGACCTGGACATCGACGACTACGAGGGGACCCCGCCGGAGCCGGACACCGCGGCGACGGAGCTGGACGAGGAGGACGCCCACTCCGTGCCGGGTGCGATGGCCTCGGTGGCGGAGGACGAGGGCGAGGACGACGACGCTGATCTCGACGACTTCGACATCCCCGAGATCACCGAATACCCCGGCTCCGCGTCTGATTCCGCCGACGACGATGACGCCGGGCTGCCCGGGCCGGATGAATTCGGGTCGGCGGGGGCGGGTACTTCTGGGGCCGACCGCACCGCAGACCGTGTTTCGACCGACGAGGAACAGTCATGAGCGACGAGCGTCCCGAGTCCCTTGCCGCGCAGGCCGCCTCCTGGGTGCCGCCCTGGGAGCGGGCGCCGCGACCGCCCGACCGGGACTTCGAGGCCAAGGTCCGGGCCGGGGAGAGCGACGACGAGGAGCTCACCGAGTCGAATCTCACGGATGACGACGACGACTTCGATCCCGCCTTCGAGGGGGCGCCGTCGCCCGGTGACGGGGTGCCGGCCGAGCTGCCGCCGTTCCCGGAGGAGGCCGGTGGGCCGCCGACCGTGGACGCTCCCCGGGAGATGCCCGGTGACGAGGAGCGCGAGCCGACCGACGTCGGTGGCGGCCCGGAGCTGCCGCTGCCGGGTGCCATCGAGGAGGCCGCCGAGAACGAGATCGGCAACGCCCCGCTGGTCGACGCGCCGCTCGACGGTGACGATGCCGGGGATGTCTTCGACGTGGCCGGCGATGACGATGTCGGGGATGACGCGGAGGTCGACCTGCCGTTCACGGAGGAGGTGCCCGGGCCGGAAGAGGACGACGAGCCGCCCGCCGGCGCCACCCCCGCCGAGCAGTCTCAGGAATCCGCGCCGACCACCGAGGCGCTGACGGCCGACGCGGAGCCGGTCGCGCCCGGGGGTGGGTTGGTGGCCGCGGATGCGGCCGCTCAGAGTGCCGCCGATGTTGACGCCGCGGCGACCGCCGGGGCCGTCACGAGTCAGCCTGTGGCACGGGCGCGGCCGAGTTCCGGGATTCCCGCGCAGGGACGTGGCAGCAAGGGGGGCGCCGCTGCTTCTGTGGCGTCGTCGGCCCGTACCGAAGAAGAAGCGGAACCACTCCCGCCGATGGACGATGCCGAGTTGCGGGCGGCGCTGGAAGCCATTCTGCTTGTTGTTGATGAACCGGTCGCCGAGATGCAGCTCGCGCAGATCGTGGAGCAGCCGACCGAGCGGGTCGCGGGCATGTTGGAGGACATCTCGGCGCGGTACACCGCCGCCGGGCACGGGTTCGACCTGCGGCGGGCCGCGGGTGGCTGGCGTCTCTACACGCGGCCGGAATATGCGGCCTACGTTGAGCGGTTCGTACTGGATGGCCAGTCGGTGCGGCTCACCCAGGCCGCGCTGGAAACGCTCGCTGTAGTCGCTTACAAGCAGCCTGTCACCAGGTCGCGCATCTCGGCCATCCGCGGTGTGAACTGTGATGGCGTCATGCGTACGCTTACCACTCGCGGCCTCATCGAGGAATGCGGCACTGAGGGCGAGACCGGGGCATTCCTGTACCGCACCACGGCGCTGTTCCTGGAGAAGCTCGGCCTCAACTCGGTCGACCAGCTTCCGCCGCTGGCCCCGTTCCTACCCGACGATGTGGAAGAAGTGCTCGATGCCTCAGGCTGATCCGGACAGCTCCGTGCGGCTGCAGAAGATTCTCGCCACCGCGGGAGTCGGATCCCGGCGCGCGTCTGAAGATCTGATCTTCCGGGGCCGCGTCACCGTGAACGGCAAGGTCGCCAAGCTCGGCGACAAGGTCGACCCGGCCAAGGTGGAGATCCGGGTGGACGGCGCGCGGATCGTCACGGACACCAAGCTGGTCTACCTGGTCATGAACAAGCCCCGCGGCGTGGTCTCGAGCATGGACGACGAGAAGGGCCGCAACGAGCTCGCCGACTTCCTCGGCACGTTCGAGCAGCGGATCTTCCACGTCGGCCGGCTCGACGCCGACAGCGAGGGCCTGCTGCTGCTCACCAACGACGGCGGGCTCGCGCACAAGCTGATGCACCCGTCGTACGGGGTCGCCAAGACCTACCTCGCCGAGGTCGCCGGCCCGCTGCCGCGCAACGTCGGCCGCCGGCTGCAGTCCGGCGTCGAGCTGGAGGACGGTCCGGCCAAGGTCGACTCGTTCAAGCTGGTCGACGCGGTCGGCAAGACCGCGCAGATCGAGATCACCCTGCACGAGGGCCGCAAGCACATCGTGCGCCGGATGATGGACGAGGTCGGGCACCCGGTGTCGCGCCTGATCCGTACGGCGGTCGGCCCGATCCGGCTGGGCGACATGCGCCCGGGCGGCTTCCGCCGGCTGTCGAACGCCGAGGTGAGCGCTCTCTTCAAGGCCGTCGGCGACTGAGCCGGGCGCGCCCGGCACAATAGGTAGTTGTCTCATCAGACGTCTTGGAGGTAGCGGTGGAGCGAGCAGTGCGGCCCGAACGATGCGTGGTGGCCGTCGACGGTCCCTCGGGATCGGGCAAATCCACCGTTTCCCGGCGGCTCGCCACCGCGATCGACGGCATCTACCTGGACACCGGCGCGATGTACCGGGCGATCACCTGGGCGGTGCTCCAGGCCGGCGTCGACCCGCAGGACCCGGACGCGATCGCCAAGATCGCCCAGGAGACCACCCTCTCCGTCGGCACCGATCCGGTGTCGCCGCACTTCCGGGCGAACGGCACGGACGTCGACGCGGCCATCCGGGGACCCGAGGTCACCGGCGCGGTTTCGGCCGTGGCGGCCGTCCCCGCGGTACGCCGTCAGCTGGTGCAGTTGCAACGCGAGCTCATCGCCGCGGCGCCCCGCATCGTCGTCGAAGGCCGTGACATCGCCACCGTGGTCGCACCGGACGCCGAGCTGAAGGTGTACCTGACCGCCTCAGCGGCCGCGCGCGCCCAGCGCCGCAGCGCCGAGGACGCCACCGACGTGGCGGCGACCGAAGCCGACCTGAACCGCCGCGACAAGCTCGACTCGAGCCGCGCGGTCGACCCGCTGCGCCAGGCCGACGACGCCGTCACGCTCGACACCACGGGCATGGGCATCGACGAGGTCGTGGCAACGCTCCTGAGCATGCTCAACAGCAAGGTGAGTTCGTGAGTGACTTTTCTTCCGAGGTCTCGGCCTTGGAATCCGCACTGCACCAATCCATGGCAGAGGAAGGCCCCGTACCGGTCGTCGCCGTCGTCGGCCGGCCCAACGTCGGCAAGTCGACCCTGGTCAACCGGATCATCGGCCGCCGCCAGGCCGTGGTCGAGGACAAGCCGGGCGTGACCCGCGACCGCGTCCCGTACGACGCGCAGTGGAGCGGCCGCCGCTTCACCGTGGTCGACACCGGCGGCTGGGAACCGGACGCCCGCGACCGCGCGGCCGCGATCGCCGCTCAGGCCGAGATCGCCGTCCAGACCGCCGACGTGGTCATCTTCGTGGTCGACGCGATGGTCGGGGCCACGGACGTCGACGAGAAGGCCGTCCGGATGCTGCGCCGCAGCCACAAGCCGGTCATCCTGGTGGCGAACAAGGCGGACAACCAGAACATCGAGAACGACACCGTGTCCCTGTGGGGTCTGGGACTGGGGGAGCCGTTCCCGCTGTCCGCCCTGCACGGCCGCAACGCGGGCGACCTGCTCGACAAGATCCTGGCGGCGATGCCCCCGGCCCCGGCAATCATCGAGAACGCCCCGCGAGGCCCGCGCCGCGTGGCCCTGGTCGGCCGCCCGAACGTCGGCAAATCGTCGCTGCTGAACCGCTTGGCCCGCGAAGAACGAGCGGTCGTCGACTCGGTGGCGGGCACGACAGTCGACCCCGTCGACAGCCTGGTGGAGATGGACGGTGAGGTCTGGCAGTTCGTCGACACCGCCGGCCTCCGCAAGCGGGTCAACCAGGCATCCGGTACGGAGTACTACGCGTCGTTGCGTACCGCCGGAGCTGTCGAGGCCGCCGAGGTCGGCGTCGTCCTGCTGGACGCGTCCGAGGTCATCAGTGAGCAGGACCAGCGGGTGCTGACGCAGGTGGTCGAGGCCGGGCGCGCACTGGTGATCGCCTTCAACAAGTGGGACCTCGTCGACGCCGACCGCCGGATCTTCCTGGACAAGGAGATCGACCGCGAGCTGAAGCGCATCCCGTGGGCGATCAAGGTGAACATCTCGGCGAAGACCGGTCGCGCGGTCGACAAGCTGGCACCGGCGCTGCGCAAGGCGCTGGACAGCTGGGAGAAGCGCATCCCGACCGGGGCGCTGAACCAGTGGCTGACGGCACTGACACAGGCCACCCCGCACCCGGTGCGAGGCGGACGGGCGCCGCGGATCATGTTCGCGACGCAGGCCGGGGTGGCGCCGCCCCGGTTCGTGCTGTTCACGACGGGGCCGTTGGATGCCGGGTATCAGCGGTTCATCGAGCGGAAGCTCCGTGAGGAGTTCGGGTTCGAGGGGTCGCCGATCGAGGTGTCGGTGAAGCCGCGGAAGAAGCTCGGACCTGGTGGGCGGGGCAAGGCCCACGGGTAGGTTGCTCTGTCCTCGGCATGCCGGTGTTAAGTCGGTTGGGGGGCTGGGGTAGGGTTGTGGTGTTGCCGCGCACTGGGGTTCCGGGGCGTGGCATCGGGCTGTAGCGCAGCTTGGTAGCGCACTTGACTGGGGGTCAAGGGGTCGCAGGTTCAAATCCTGTCAGCCCGACCGAAGGTTTTCGCAGGTCAGAAGGCTGGTCTAGATCTTGGATCAGCCTTCTTCGCGTTCCTGGGGACCACAAGAGTCAAGTGGCGCCGGTCGTAGCGCACCTTGACCGCTGGTCCAGAAACCCGCAGCAAGCAAGTGTTACTGCCGACTTGGTCATTCTGTGTATCAAGGCGCCGCTGACGCGGCGCGGCGGGCCGCACCATGGCATTCCATCCTCGCTCCTAGAGCTGGACTTCGGCCGGCGGCAGTCCTGCGGACCCCGGAAGGCACGAGCGACAACTCGGTCGGCCTCCCCCTCTCGCCTCAATGGTCCAGCACCCGCGCGGACGTGGGCGCGACGATGCCGGCGGCTGCACGGCCCGGGAGTCCCGTTAAAGAAACTTTAAGGAACGCTTGCTCAGCTTCATGAACTGCTGCCACATCATTGCTCGTACATCTCGGCACAAGCACTACCGAGACGAAGAGGAGCCGTGCATGTATCGACGCGGAGTCAGCAGCCGGACGCGCAAGCTGGTGATTGGAGGTGCCGCCGCAGTGCTGCTCGGCTCGGCGCTCGCGGTCGGCACGGGGATGAGCCAGGCCGCCGAACAGGGCAACGCCGGAGCCGGCTCCGGTGACATCAACGCTTTGGTGCCGGCGCTGGGTTTCAGCCCGGGCGATCCGAACGCGACGGCCGACCGCGTGGGCCCCACCGGGGTAAAAGTTCCCGGTCGCTGCCCACCCACTCAAGCCCAGGTGAACGCGCAGGTAGCGCTCAAGAATGGAAACATTCCGAGTGGAACGGACCTTGAAAGCCGCATCCAACGTTTTGAGAAGACCTTGTCGGCGATTCAAGACTTGAAATGCCCCGCGTCTTCCACGACTTTGCTGGGCCGCTTGAATTCGTTGACCGCGCTGCGCGGCAACGCGAACCGCGATAACATCCTGCGTGGTTTGGGTTTGAACGAAACGCCAGCGGATAAAGCCGCTGCCACGGGATCCGGTGACGCGGCCGCGAGTGGAGCGACGGGGAACGCCGGAGCCGGCTCCGGTGACATCAACGCTTTGGTGCCGGCGCTGGGTTTCAGCCCGGGCGATCCGAACGCGACGGCCGACCGCGTGGGCCCCACCGGGGTAAAAGTTCCCGGTCGCTGCCCACCCACTCAAGCCCAGGTGAACGCGCAGGTAGCGCTCAAGAATGGAAACATTCCGAGTGGAACGGACCTTGAAAGCCGCATCCAACGTTTTGAGAAAACCTTGTCGGCGATTCAGGACTTGAAATGCCCCGCATCTTCCACGACTTTGCTGGGCCGCTTGAATTCGTTGACCGCGCTGCGCGGAAACGCGAACCGCGATAACATCGTGCGTGGTTTGGGCTTGAACGAAACGCCAGCGGGATAAAGCCGCGGACAACGGCAACCTGATCCTTCGCGGATCCTGATCCACCGCACGGAACCGCCTCGCCGGAGGCCCTCGCACCACGGGGGTCTCCGGCGCGTTGGTGTGTGGGTCATGCGCGCGGTGATCTTCGGCTACTTCGGCACGCTGACCGACCCCGGCGCTGAGGAGTATCGCGAGCCCCTCGCGCACCGCACCGGCGAGCTGCTCGGCGTCTGCCGGCCACGGTTCGAGGAGGCGCCGGCCGGGAGCTTCGGCGAGCGCACCATCGGGGTCCACGGCGGGACGGAGAGCACGCTGAGAGCGGTGGCGCATTCCTGCGGAGCGAACCCGTCATCCGCCCAGCTCCCCGTCGCGCTCGCGCATCACCGGAGCGGTCATGCCCGCCTCCGCAAGCCGCGGCACCACGCGCTCGGCGTCCTGGCGGAACTCCGGCGGCGGGGGCTCCGGATCGGCCTGCTGAGCGACTGCGGTGCCGAGCTGGCGGAGTGCTGGAGCCCCACCGCGTTCATCCCGCTCGTCTTCTCCTGGCAGGAGCGATGCCGCAAGCCCGATCCGCGGCTCCACGCGCCGGTGGCGCGGCGCCTCGCCGTCCACCCTGAGAAGTGCTCGCCACGAACGCGCTGGTCCCGGCGGCGGCGCGGTACCGGGTCGACCCCGATGACGCGGTCTGTGAGTACACGATGGACGATCCGGCCGGCCTGCTGCCCCTGGTGGGCAGCGCCGGGCCGGTATAACGGTCGGCATGGAGATCCCCGTGCCTGAACTGCCGTTCCCGCTGAGCTGGTCACCCGCACCGGAGAGCTGGGCCTACAAGAGGGTGTTGCTGACCGTCGCCGCCGGCCCGCGCACGGACCTCTTCACCAGCCCTGAGGACGGATCGGTGCGCGCCGAGGCGCCGCTGCTGCTCGGCTCGTACCGGGGGGATTCCAGTTCTCGGCGCTCGTCGCCCCGGCCTTCGGGGCCGCTTCCGACGCGGGTGCGCTGATCGTCCGGGAGGGCCCGGATCGCCGGCCCAAGCTGGCGTTCGAGGCGCCGCCGGAAGGGGTCCCGATGGTGGTCCCGGTGGTGACCCGCGGATCCTCGGACGACGCGAACGGGGCATGAGCCCAGACCGAGCAGCGGAGGCGGTTCCGCAGCGGCTGAAGGAAGGTGGGCGCGCAGCCTTCGACATAACCCGAGAAGCAGACCGCAGCCATGCTGTCGACGCCACAATCCGTGCAGGCCTAGACCTCCTACCCGCCGCAGCTGCTGACCGATGGTTGCCTATCTCTACGGATTTGAAGGTCGAACGTTGCGCCGTCAACGCTGGGGTGCTGTACCGCCTGGGGACCATGTGGGGACCACACGTCATGCGCGCTGATGCACTGACCACCCGTCGGATCACGTCAGTCGATGGCTGGCATCGTGGTTGACGTGCGGAAACGCTCACTCCAATGGCCTGGGGGTCAAGGGGTCGCAGGTTCAAATCCTGTCAGCCCGACGGCATAAGGGTTTCCACAGGTCACAGGCTTGCGGAAGCCCTTTTGTTGCTCATCGGGTTTGCCCGGGTCCAGCACGCCGCTTATGGACCCGTTGACTCGGCCCGGGGCGACGATGGAGCAGGTCAGGAATGCGGACGTACGACGCCGGGCACTCACCATGGTCGGTGAGCTCGCCGAACGGTACGCGCTCGTCGAAGCGGCGGTGGCGGAGGCCGGGCCGTCCGGCCGGCAGTGTCAGATCGTCCACCCAGATCTGGTACGCGGCGATCGGCGGCAAGTCCCAGGTGGCGGCGGCCGAGCAAAAGCTCTGCGAGAAGTGGGCCGGCATGCCGGACCGGTCCCTGACAGATTGCCCGTACGTGCTGCTCGGCGAGCCGCGGCAGATCGCGGACACCCTCGGTTTCTGCCGGGACGTGATCCAGTACCTCCAGACCTCGCTACGGACCGCGACCGGAGTACGCGGCGGGCGGCTGGTCGTAAGTCAGGCCGATGCCGTGCTCATGGCTGTGGTCGTGGTGCCGGGCAGCACTGATCTCAATCGAGCCCGTCCGTCCTGAGGACGATCTTCCCGAAACCTTGGCCGCTCTCCAGATAGCTGTGTGCGGCCGCAGCGTCGGCCATCGGGTATTCCCGGTCGATCGACGGCGGGAGAACTGTGTGCTTCTCGCGCAGTGCGAGCAGGCCTGCGAAGTCGGCCGGGCTACCCATCGTCGTGCCGAGCACCGAATACTGGCCGAAGTAGAATCGGCGGACGTCGACCTCTACCCGTTCCGCCTCGGACGCGCCGAGCACCACCGCGCGCCCACCCGGCGACAGTGCGGCAAGGGCTTCGGACCAGGCCCCGACCGCGTCGAGGACGACGTCGAACCCGCCGCCGTTGTGCGTCCGGGCGGCAGCCGGCCAGTCGGCCTCGGTGTAGAGGACACCGCCTGTCGCTCCGAGCGTGCGCGCTCGCTCGATCTTGACCGGCGACGACGAGGTGACCGTGGTCCGGGCGCCGATCGCCGTGGCCAGTGCCACGGCCATGGTTGCCATTCCGCCACCGGCGCCGAGGATCAGCAGCGACTCACCGGCCCGCAATTGCGCGCGGCTGAAGAGCGCCCGGTAGGCGGTCAGGCCGACCAGTGGCAGCGACGCAGCCTCGGCCCAGCTCAGGCCGGCCGGCTTGGGGTACAGACATTCGGTCGGGACCACCACCTGCTCGGCATACGTCCCGGGCCGGTGATCGCCGAGAATCTCCCAGTCGGGGCCTGGCGCCCGCTCATCGTCGCCCCATCGCAGTGACGGCAGGATCAGGACTTCATCACCGTCGTCGGTGACGCCGGCGCCGTCAGCGCCCGGCGTATGGGGGATCGGTGACCGGTACCGGCCGCGCCGGACCAGCACGTCGTGCCAGTTGAGCGCGGCAGCCTTCACGTGGACGACGGACCAGCCTGGCCTGGGCTGAGGATCCGGGACATTCCGCAACCGCAGGACGTCCGGACCTCCGAACTCGGTCAGCGTGACCGCTCGCACGCGCTCTCCTCCACCACGAAACAAAGGCCTTACCATACGACCATATGCGTAGGTGTCAGTCAGACCAAGGAGCCGGTCATGGCCAATGAGCCGACACGAGTCGACTACCAGAGCGAGGGCGGCGTGACCGTTGCCGCATACCGCTGGGACCCGTCGGGTGAGCCGCGCGCGATCGCGCAGATCGTGCACGGGGTGGGGGAGTACGCCCAGCGGTACCAGCCGCTGGTCGAAGATCTCGTCGCCGACGGATACGTGGTCTACAGCCACGATCATCGCGGGCACGGCAACACCGCCGCGTCCGAGGACGATTTCGGCAAGCTCGGTCCGGACGGCTGGCAGCGATTGGTGGCGGACATCGGCCGCACCGGTGACGTCGCCAAGGCGGCACATCCCGGCCTGCCGTTGGTGCTGATCGCGCACAGCCTCGGTTCCTTCGCGGCGCAGCAGTACCTGCTCAACCACAGCAACGACGTGACCGCGGTCGTGCTGTCCGGCACGGCGGTGATCGACCTGCTCGAGCCGGCGATGGACCTCGATGCTCCGATGGATCTGAGCGCCTTCAACGCGCCATTCGCCCCGCCACGCACCGACTTCGACTGGCTCAGCCGCGACGACGCGCAGGTCGACAAGTACATCGCCGACGCCTGGTGCGGCTTCGGGCTCGACATCCCCGGCGGCCAGGCGATGTTCGCCGGGGCCCGGCAGCTGGCCGACCCGGCCCATGTCGCGCAGATGCGCAAGAACCTGCCGGTCTACATCGTGGTCGGGGACCTCGACCCGGTCAACGGCGGCCTCACGCTGGTGAACGAGCTCGTCCGCCGCGTACGAGGAGGCCGGCCTGTCCGATGTCACCCTGGTGACGTGGCCCGGCGCCCGCCACGAGGTTTTCAACGAGAGCAACCGTGACGAGGTGGTCGCCGGAATGATGGCATGGCTCGACCGCGTACTCCCGGCTTAGTCTTTGGTCCTACCAAATGAATGGTTTACACTTGGGCGATGACTCGGGACGCAGTGGTGGTGGGTGCGGTGCGTACGACGGTCGGAGTCGGCAAACCGGCGAAAGGTGAGCTGGCCGCGATCCATCCGGTCGATCTGTCGGCCCATGTGATCGACGCGCTGATGCGCCGTACCGGGGTGGAACCGGCTCTGGTCGAAGATGTCGTCTGGGGATGTGTGACCCAGGTGGGGGAGCAGGCCGGCAACCTCGCGCGGAACGCGGCGCTGGCGGCCGGCCTGCCGGAATCCGTGGTCGGCACGACCGTCGACCGGCAGTGCGGCTCGTCGATGCAATCGTTGCAGTTCGCCGCCGCCGGCGTTGTCGCGGGGCATTACGACGTGGTCATCGCCGGTGGCGCCGAGGTCATGTCCCGTGTCCCGATGTTTTCCAACATCGGGACGGCCGACCCGTTCGGATCGATGAACGAGCGCTACGACGGGCGGCTCGTGCCGCAAGGCATCAGCGCTGAGCTCATCGCCGAGAA
Source organism: Actinoplanes sp. NPDC051405 (assembly GCF_055586185.1). Lineage (NCBI taxonomy): Bacteria > Bacillati > Actinomycetota > Actinomycetes > Micromonosporales > Micromonosporaceae > Actinoplanes > Actinoplanes sp. NPDC051405. Next base: position 1,296 of record NZ_JBVJIR010000030.1, on the reverse strand, counting down.
ATGGGGCCTGTCGCGTACCCGTCTCGACGAGCTGGCGGTCGCTTCGCATGAGCGCGCGTCAGCCGCGCAGGACCACGGCCTGTTCGCCGAGGAGATCACGGCGGTTCCGTCACCGGCCGGTCTTGTCGAGCACGATCAGGGCATCCGGCGCGGCACCACTGTCGAGCGGCTGGCCGCCCTCAAGCCGCCGTTCCGGGACGACGGCGTCGTCACCGCCGGCAATGCCTCGCAGATCTCCGACGGCGCCGCCGCCCTGCTCGTCACCACCTCGGAACGGGCGCGGGCACTCGGGCTTACGCCGCTCGTACGACTGCACTCGTTCGCCACCGCCGGGGTCGATCCGATTCTCATGCTCACCGGGCCGATCCCGGCCACGGCCAAAGTCCTCCAGCGGGCCGGTCTGGCGCTGAACGACATCGGTGTCTTCGAGGTCAACGAGGCGTTCGCTTCCGTGCTCGGTGCCTGGTATGCCGAGACGGGCGCCGACCCTGAGGTGACCAATCCGCTGGGCGGCGCCATCGCGCTCGGGCACCCCCTCGGCGCCTCCGGCGCGCGGATCTCCACGACGATGCTGCATCACATGCGGCGCAACAAGATCCGGTACGGCCTGCAGACGATGTGTGAGGGCGGCGGCATGGCCAACGCCGCGATTTTCGAGCTGCTGTGACGCACGAAGGAGTTTCAGATGAACATCGTCGTACTGGTCAAGCAGGTGCCCGATTCCGGTGCTGAGCGCACCCTGAGCCCGGGTGACAACACCGTCGAGCGGTCCTCGGCGAACAACGTCATCAATGAGATGGATGAGTACGCCATCGAGGAGGCGCTGAAGATCAAGGAGGCGCATGGTGGCGAGGTGACCGTGCTGACGATGGGTCCCGAGCGGGCTACCGAGTCCATCCGCAAGGCTTTGTCGATGGGCCCCGACAAGGCCGTACACATCACCGACGACGCCCTGCACGGCTCGTGTGCCGTGGCGACCTCCAAGGTTCTGGCCGCCGCCCTGGGCACCCTGAACGCTGACCTGGTGCTGTGCGGTGCTGAGTCGACCGACGGCCGGGTGCAGGTCATGCCGCACATGCTGGCCGAGCGGCTGGGCGTCGCGGCGCTCACCGGCGCCCGCAAGCTGACCGTCGACGGCAGTCGGCTGACCGCTGAGCGGCAGACCGACGAGGGTTACGAGGTCGTGACCGCGGCCACGCCGGCCGTGGTCAGTGTCTGGGACACCATCAACGAGCCGCGCTACCCGTCGTTCAAGGGCATCATGGCGGCGAAGAAGAAGCCGGTGCAGACGCTGTC